>CAYLPH010000033.1:0-84852 GCA_964385495.1 uncultured Candidatus Solibacter sp. | reverse complement strand
CTCATAAGATCGCGGGCATCACCGTCCAGGGGAGTATCCGGACGCGGATGGAAGCCTGGGATTGGTTTACTCCCGACAGCGGGGACCCCTCGTACGCCTATTCCGGCAACTTGCTCCGGCTGAGCCTTTCCAAGAGCTACGAAAGCTGGGACTGGCAAGTGGAGTTTGCCGCCCCGATTCTGCTGGGACTGCCGGATACGGCCATTGGTCCTGGCGTGCAGGGGCAACTCGGGCTTGGCGCCAATTACTTTTTGGCCAATGACCGCAAGCGCAACGCGGCCGGCGTCTTCGCGAAGCAGGCCTTCCTGCGGTTCAACGGGCTGGCGGGGGATCGCGGCCATATGTTGAAGCTGGGCCGCTTTGAGTTCCTGGACGGGTCCGAAACCACGCCGAAGAGCGCCACGCTGGCCGCATTGAAGCGCGATCGCATCAACATGCGCCTCCTGGGACATTTCGGGTGGGCGCACGTGGGCCGCAGTTTCGACGGCGTTCACTACAGCTACGCCAAACCAAGTGGCAACTTCACCTTCGTCGGCGCCATCCCGACGCGCGGCGTCTTCCAAACCGACGGCTGGGGACAAAACGAAGCGGCCTTCGGTTATGCGTCCTACACGCGGCCCTGGGGCAAGGGACGCCATGCCGCCGACACCCGTGTGCTGGCGCTGCACTACCACGACTGGCGCAAGGTGCTGAAGACCGATAGCCGTCCGCTGGCCGTTCGCCAGGCCGACACCGGCAACCTGCGCATCGCCACCTTCGGTGGCCACACGCTGCATGCCATCGACACCGCAGCCGCCGTCTACGACCTGATGCTTTGGGGAACCGTGCAGACCGGCCGCTGGGGCCGCCTGGATCATTCGGCGCATGCCGTGGCCATTGAAGGCGGCATCCAACCGAAGGCGTTCCGCAAGCTGAAGCCCTGGTTCCGCGCCGGATTCTTCGACGGCTCGGGTGACGGCAACCCAACCGACGCCACGCACAACACCTTCTTCCAGGTGATGCCCACGCCGAGGCCCTTCGCCCGCTTCCCGTTCTTCGACCTGATCAACAACCGCGACACCTTCGGCAGCCTGGTGCTGCGTCCGCACGCAAAGCTCACCGTCTCCAGCGAGTTCCATGCGCTGCGCCTGAGCAACCGCAACGACCTCTGGTATCTGGGCGGCGGCGTCTTCCAGCCCTGGACGTTCGGTTACGTGGGCCGCACTACCGGCGCGGCCCGCTCGCTTGCCAATCTCTATGACACCAGCGTCGAGTACCGCATGAACCCGCGCGTCACCCTGACCGGCTACTACGGCTTCGCGCAGGGCTTGGCCGCGATGCGCACCATCTATCCGAAGGGAAAGAACGGAGCGTTTGGCTATATCGAAATGCTCTACCGCTTTTGACCGGCGCTACAACCCAAATACGAAGACGGCGCTTTGGCTCGCGATGGCAACGTGTTGCCGCCCATTCACCATGTAGGTGACTGGCTTGCTGATGAGTTGGGCCCCGGTGTTGTACTTCCACAGCAGCTTGCCGGTGCGGGTATCGAGCGCCAGCAGATAGCCGTCATGCGAGCCGGCGAAGGTGACACCGCCGGCCGTGGAGAGGACACCCGGGGCGGAGTGGCCGGAATGGATGGGGAAATCCCACTTCTGCTGGCCGGTAAGGGCGTCCAGCGCGCGGATGGAGCCAGGGGTACCGATCTTCGGATCCAATTCCTGTCCGCCGCCGGTGAAGCCCTCGCCGGGGACCGGGGTCTTCGTCACGGCGAAATAGGTGGCGCAGGCATCGCGTACGGAAACCAGGAAGAAGTTGGTGGCCGGGTCGTAGGAGGGCGCGCCCCAATTGGTGGAACCGGCGGCGTCCGGACAGACGTAGTTGCCCTCCGTGGTGGGCGTGGTGTTCGGCAGCACGATGGGACGGCCCTTATCGTCCAGCCCCTTCGCCCAGGTCTGGCGCGCGAAGGCACGGCCGGAGAGGAACTCGCCGGTGGTGCGGTCGAGGACATAGTAGAAGGCGTTGCGTTGGGCGCTGATCAGGAGCTTCCGTTTCTGCCCGCGCACCACGCCGTCGATCAGGACGGGCGTTTCCGTGGCATCCCAGTCATGCACGTCATGCGGTGTGTACTGGAAATACCACTTGATCTTGCCGGTCTTGCGATCCAGCGCCAGCACGCAGTTGGAATAGAGGTTGTCGCCGCCGCGGACGGAGCCGTCGTAATCGGGGCCGGGATTGCCGGTCATCCAAAAGACCGTGTCGGTCTCGGGGTCATAGGTGCCAGTCATCCAGGTGGGGGAGCCGCCGAAGTCCGCCGATCGCGCGGGACTCCAGGAGGCGCGGTTCGGATCGCCCGGCTGCGCCACGGCATAGGTGCGCCAGAGACGCTTGCCGGTGGTGGCATCGTAGGCGTCCAGCGCGCCGCTCAGCGCGCATTCGCCGGCGGTCAGGCCGACCAGGATCATGTTGTCCACGGCTAGCGGGGCGTGGGTGATGGAGAAGCCCTTGCGGTAGTCGGCGACCTCAGTTTCCCAAATGACGTTGCCGGTCTTAGCGTCCAGCGCGACCAGGTGCGAATCGAGCGTTGCCATGTAGAGGCGGTCGCCCAGCATGGCGAAGCCGCGGTTGGTCATTACGGTGCAGTGGGAAGCCACTTCGGGCAGACGGCGGGTATAGCGCCAGAGCGGCGCGCCGGTGCGGGCATCGAGCGCGGCGGCGTTGTTCAACGGCCCGGTCACGAACATCCAGCCATCGACGACGAGGGGCGACGTCTCCACGGTCTGGCCCCCCTGCTGGAACGTCCAGAGATTCTTCAATTGACCGGTGTTGGCGGGCGTGAGTTGGGTGAGCGGGGAATGATGCGTACCGGCGTAGTTGCCCCAATAGTGGAGCCAGTTTTGCGGCTCCTTGGCGGCATTGAGGAGCCGCTGGTAGGTGACGTTGAACTCGGCGGAGGGCTTCCAGGCCGGCGGCGGGAGCGGGTCATGTTTGAAGAGGAACGCCATGGCATCGTCCGGGATAGCCGGATGCGCGGCTTCGCTGCGGGTCACCTTGGCTGTGGCTTTGTCTATGGAATGGAGCGCTTCGTTCTCATCCATATAGAGCAGCGTGAAAGTATCCTCATGGCGGATGACGCCCTTGCGTCCGTGGACGCTGACGAACTTCAGCGGCTGTTCGAGCGCCTTGCGTACCTGCGAGGGCTGGCGGCGGTTGCGAACCGCCGTGAGATCCGGGCCTAGACGGCCACCGTGGCCGGAGAACATGTGGCACTTGGAGCAGGAGGCTACGAAGACGTCTCTGCCCTTAAGCGGATCGCCCGGCACTGGCTCGACTTTCGCGCTGGTGGAGCGCAAAAAAGCCACAATGGCGAGCGCTTCGTCCTGCTCGACGCGGATGGGTGGCATTTGCGTGCCGGCGATACCCTGGCGAATGTTGCGAACCAGCGCCTCATCCGAAGAGCCGTGTTTGTATTGGCCGGTGGTGAGATCGGAGGCACGGCCGCCCTTGGCGTTGTCGCCGTGACAGGCCGAGCAGTGCTTCACGAACAGGGTGCGTCCGCGAGCAACGTTTTCGTGTTGGGCGAAGGCAGTGGATAGGAGAAAGAAAAAGGCAAGCAGCGCACGCATAAGCTCAGCCTTACATCATACTGGGCCAAACGTACGCCGGGGGCCTGCCTTTGGTATCGTATGGCGGAGCAAGGAATCACGCATGGATTTTCTCCGATATCTGGACGTGCTGATTGGATATGCGCTGGCGATGATCGTGCTATCGACCATGATCGCTACGGCGGCCGGTGCCTGGCTGGCGGCGATCGGGTCGCGTGCGCGGCATTTGGAGAACGGCTTGGGGGCGATGCTGGCAACCATCTCCGGGATGGGTTTGACGGAAGGCCAAGCGCTGGCTACCGACATCCTGCGCGACCCTACCGTGAAGCCGTTCGGCAAGCTGGAGTTGTTTGTGCGGCGTTGGAATATCCCCTGGCTGCCCGCCATCCTGCGCTGGATCCGGAGTTGCGCGGCCGAGACGGTGACCAGGGAAGAACTGGCGCTGATGATTCTGCGCCAGGCAAGCGAGGGATGCGAGGCAGCCATCCGCGCATTGGGTGTTCCGCTGACGGCGGAGGAGGCCGCATCTCTGCAAAAGGCACGGGCAGCGCTGGCGGCGGCCGGCACCGGAAGCGACGAGAAAAGCCGGGCGGAGCGGGACAAGCTAAAGGAGGTGATCCGGAGCCTGCCGGTAGTAATGGCGGCACAGGAGATGCTGGCCAACGTCGAGCAGCAGATGCTGAAGATTGAAGTGGAGGAGCCGTCGCTTCCCGCGCAGGCCTGGCGAACCAAAGCGTTGCAGAAGGCGTCCGCGCGCCTGGCGGCGCGGTTGTTTCCGCAGTTCGACAACGTCATGGACCGCGTGGAAGACAATGCCCGATACTCGGGCAAAGTGATGGCGGCGGCTTTCAGTGCAGCATTCCTGTACTGGTATCCGGTGGATTCGATGGCGATGCTGACGCGGTTGTCGGCGGATCAGGCAGCGCTACGGATCGTGGTGGATGCGGCGACGGATGTGAATGCGGCGGTGGCCGGAACGGCGGTGGCGGACGCGGAGAAGAAGCTGCTCCAGATGGGCTTGTTTGGCGACTTTGACTCCGGCAAGCGGGTCTTTGACCCGGGCGTGAATCTAGGGGGCGTGTTTGCGACCTGGATGATGGTCAGTCTGGGTGCGCCGTTCTGGCTGCACGTGCTGGACCAGTTGCTGGGTCTACGCTCGCTCATGTCGCAGAAGGCCAGCGAGCAGCGGGCATGGCGGGAGCAGGACCAGCGGTCCCAGCCGGCAGGCGCAGCACCCGCGGCGGCGTCGGCGGCAGCGGCTGCGGCCGGAAGCGGACAGTAACCTACGCCAGCCGGCCCAACAGGAATCCAGCCAGTCCGCCCAGCGCAGCGCCGGGCAGCGAGACGTAGAACAGCGCCCAGGCGCCGCGTTCCCCGGCATAGTTGGAAACGCCGCGGGCTTCGGCCCAGTGGTAGCCCATGACAAATCCAGCCACGCCCAGCAGAAGCGCCAGCAGCAGCGCGGCGGCGGCTCCGGCGATCAGTTGGCGCCATGCGGTGTAGCGGGTGAACAGCCATAGCGTGATCTGAAAACCGGCGATAAAGCCAAGGATCAGGCCAGGAACGATGCCGTATAGGCCCGCCAACAGCCCGCGCCGGCCTTCCATTTCGCTGATGCCGGCCAGCATCAGCAGCAGGTAAGCGATCACCAGCCCCAGCATCGCCCCCAGAGGGGCGCCGGCGAGACCGCCCAGCATGGCCCAGAACATCATCCTATCCAGACAGGCGCGGAGAGCGGGGCGGGTTCTGGCATCGTGCGGTAGCTATCTGTCTAGAGGGGTAAGGCGTGATCGCGGACATACTTGTCGACGGGGTCTTCATCCGGGCCGATGTAGTGGAAGTACTCGGCATACTGCAGCCCGTGTGGCTTGGCGCGGACGCGGTCGCGGCCTAGGGCAAACACGCGGGTGTATTCGCGGTTCGCCGTTGCGTCGTCCGTCCCCAACAAAGGCAGCTTCTTGCCCTGCGCCGCGAGCTTGCGACGCAGCTCCGCGCCGAGGTTGCCGGCCGGCCCCTGGGTGACATTCGCCAGATTCACGTGAACCTTCTTTTCGAAGTAATCGCCGATGTCGACCACGCGGTTCACGATCTGCGGCCCGCGCCCGAAGTAGTATTTATCGGCGGGTCCGTGGGCGGTGAGACCCACGCGAAAGTGCTCGGGGTAGTCCCAGGTGGAACGCGCCATCCAGGAGGCGCCCTCGACCACTTTGGCGGTGACGTTGTGGTCCGGGTTACGTTCGTAGAGGGCGGACGGGTCGTAGCAGAACACAGTGTCCACCTTTAACTGGCGGAACAGGAAGACCAGGCGGGCACGGATCTCGACCAGCGGCCAGGCATCCATATTGTGGTTGGGGTAGTTGAGGAAGAACGACTCCTTGCAGCCCAGACGGCGGCCCACTTCCATGGTGTCCTGTTCGTTCTTGAGCACGATCTCGCCGATGGATTTGCCGGTGCCGGCCATCGAGTCGTTCGACAAGGTGATGAGGTACCCCGTATAGCCTTCGTCGATCAACTTGAGCACGGTGCCGCCGGCGAAGATCGGGATATCGTCGCAATGCGGCTGGATGGCCGCGAGCACTTTGCCGCGATGCGGCTGGCCGGACTGCTTCCGTTCGACGGCCACGTTTGCCGCCCAACTGACACTGCCGGTGCCACCGGCTTCGTACTCGCGGTCGAGTTCGGGAGCCTGGGAGAAGGCTGATGGGAAGGCTGCGCCGGCGGCCGCGCCCGCCAAGCCATTGAGGAAAGATCGCCGCTTCATTCCGTCTATTGTAGGGCCCAGGCTCTGCCGCCGGCCCGGTTACGGCACGCTACAATCCAGTAAGCCGGATGGATTTTGCCAGGCAAGTGAAGAGCCAGGTCAACCTGGTGGATGTGGTGGGCGAGCGGGTGAAGTTGAAGCGCATTGGCGCGACGCCCCGCTATACGGGCCTGTGTCCGTTCCACACCGAGAAGACACCGTCGTTCCAGGTGAATGCCGAGCATCAGTATTACTACTGCTTCGGCTGCCAGGCGAAGGGTGACATCTTCGGCTTTCTGATGCAGATGGATGGCCTAACCTTCTGGGAGGCGGCGAAGGCGCTGGCCGACCGCCACGGCATTCCCCTGCCCCAGCGCAGCGAACAGGCGGATAGAGAAAGCCGCCAGCGCGATGCTCTGTACCGCATGAACGAGATTGCCTTGAAGATTTTCCGGCGCAATCTGACGAGCGCAGGGGGCGAGGAGGCGCGCGCGTACCTGGCTGGGCGCGGCGTCAACGGGGAGGTGGCGGAACGCTTTGGTATCGGCCTTTCCGATCGCAATAACTCGGTGCTCCAGGCGCTGCAAAGGGAAGGCTTCACGGCCGAACAACTGGAGCAGTCCGGCCTGGTATTGAAGCGCCAGGAGGGGAGCGGCTTCTTTGACGCCTTTCGCGGACGGCTGATGTTCACCATCCACAATGAATTGGGCAAGGTGTGCGGCTTTGCGGGACGGGCTTTGGCGGCGGGGGATGAGCCGAAGTACCGGAATTCGCCGAAGACCGCGGTCTACGACAAGAGCAATCTGCTGTATAACCTGCACCGGGCGCGCGAGGCGGCCAAGAAGACCGGACGCTTCATTTTGGTGGAGGGCTACATGGACGTGATCGGCCTGGAAATGGCGGGTATCGGGGAAGGCGTGGCGAGTTGCGGTACGGCGCTGACGGCCGAACAGGTGCGGATGATGAAGCGCTTTGCTCCGCAGGTGGTGGTGAACTTCGACCCCGACACCGGCGGCGTGAAGGGAACGGAACGGAGCATCGGCATTCTGTTGGACGAGCATCTGAAGGTGCGGGTGCTGGAGTTGGCCGAGGATCTCGATCCGGATGAATTCATCGCCAAGTACGGCCCGGAGCACTATGCGAAGATCGCGACCGGCGCTCCGACCTATTACTTCTGGTTGGCCGATCAGGCGCGGAAGCGGTTTGACATTACGGGGATGGAAGGCCGGCGGGAGGCTTTGGCGTTCCTGCTGCCGGCGCTTTACAGGATTTCGGACAAGATCGAGCGGGCGGCGACGGCGGGGGATCTAGCGGCCTACCTGGGGGTGGACCGCGGGCTGATATTGGAGCAGTTTAAGAAAGCCGCATTGGATCGCAGGGAGCCGGCCAGGGCACCGGTGGCGCCGGCGTTGCGCGAGGTGGAACGGATGCTGTTGCGGGAGATCCTGCGTTATCCCGAACTGCGCCAGGACGTGATCCCCACGCTGGAGGGGATGCCGACATTAGAAGCGGCCAGCCTCTTTAGGACATGCGCGCAGGCCTGGCACGCCGAACCGGAGTTCTCCTACGGAGATCTGGAGGCGCGCTGTGAGGAACGCGACCGCGCTCTACTGTCCTCGCTGATTTTTGCCGATGAGACGGACGGGGAACAGAATACGGAGGCGGCGCGTGCCAACGTGCTAGCCTGCCTGCGAACCCTGGAAGCTGAGGAGAAGGAGCGACAGGTGCAACATATCCGCCGTCAGATCCGCGCGGCTGAACAGAACCGGGACATGCCGGAAGCGCTGCGGCTGATGGAGGAGTTGGACCGGGTGCGCCGCGCCCACGGATAGGGCCGGTTCCACATGGTAGCAACGGAGAAATCGCGCGTTCTATACCTGAAACCCTCCCGTCATGCCCTTGCGGTAGACTGGAAAGGTTCAAGTGCATCTCGCGTGGTTGGGACGATTCAGCGATGGCAGTTGAGGACAATAACGGCCGCCACGTTGGTTCGGGAAAGGACGAGGGCTACGTCTTGTACGACGAAGCAAGCGACATCCTCCCGGACGAACTAGGAGGGGCTCCCGAAATCGACGAATTCCTGGCGGAGCTGGACTCCGGCGTGGAGATCTTCGAAGATCCGAAGCTGGATCTGGAGAAGAAGCTCGACGAAGGTGACGAATTCGCGGACCTGGATATCGCCCAGGATTTCGGCGATAAAACCAATGATCCGGTGCGCATGTACTTGCGCGAGATGGGCACCGTCCCGCTGCTGACGCGGGAAGGCGAGATTGAACTGGCCAAGCGTATTGAACATGGCCAACGCAATGTCAGCAAAGCCCTGTCGCGTTCGGCGCTGATTGTCCGCGCGGTATTGAATGTCGGCCCGGCGATCGAGGCGGGTAATCTTTCGGTGCGCGACATTCTGATTCAGGCCGACATGATGGTGGCCGATGAGGCGATTGAAGCGCAGACCGCCGAACTGCTGCAGCAAATCGCCGAGATTGAAAAGCATCACCGCAAGGCGCAGCAGATTCGCCAGAAGATGCAGTCGTTCTCCAAGAGCATGAAGCCGAAGGAGCACCGCAAGTTGCGCTGGCAGTTGGCGCGCACGACGGTGCGGATTTCGCAACTGATCCGGGCTATTGCTTTCGCCAGCGTGATGTACCGGCAGTTTTCGGCGACGCTGCGCCGCTCGCTCGAGGAGTTCAAGCCGCTGGAGCGGGATGTGGCGCGGCTGCAGCGCCGGATTGAAGAGGCGTCGAACGAGAAGGCGGCCAAGGAATCGCGCGCCGAACTGAAGACCGTGATGCAGCGGCTGGCGCAATTCGAAGACGAATTCGGCGCGACAGCGACGGAACTGCGGCGTACCCAGCAGATTGTCGACCGGGGAGAACTGGAAGCCGAAACCGCGAAGAAGCAGCTTATCGAAGCCAATCTGCGCCTGGTGGTGTCTATCGCGAAGCGTTACACAAACCGCGGCCTGCAGTTTTTGGACCTGATCCAGGAAGGCAACATCGGGCTGATGAAGGCCGTCGACAAATTCGATTACCTGCGCGGTTACAAGTTTTCCACGTATGCCACCTGGTGGGTTCGGCAGGCCATCACCCGCGCCATCGCCGATCAGGCACGCACCATCCGCATCCCGGTGCACATGATCGAAACCATCAACAAGCTGGTGCGCACGCAGCGGCTGTTGCAGCAGGAACTGGGCCGGGAGCCAACCACGGAAGAGTTGGCGCGGAAGTTGGAGTTGCCGGTTGGGAAGGTGCGGAAGGTGCTGCGCATCGCCCAGGAGCCCATTTCGCTGGAGACGCCGGTAGGGGAAGAAGAGGAATCGCACCTTGGCGATTTCCTTGTCGACCGGCGTGTCGTATCGCCATCGGAAGCGGTGATCAATCTGAACCTGCGGGAGCAGACGGCCGAGGTTCTGAAGACGCTGAGCCCGCGCGAAGAGAAGATCATCAAGATGCGGTTTGGGCTCCAGGACGGCAGCGAGCATACCTTGGAAGAAGTAGGCCAGCACTTTGCGGTCACGCGGGAACGCATCCGGCAGATTGAAGCGAAGGCGCTGCGGAAACTGCGCCACCCCAGCCGCAGCCACCGTCTGCGGGCGTTTCTCGAAGCCAACAATCACGAATAGAGCCGGGCCACCTCGGCGGTGATCTCCTCCGGGACCAGGTGCCGCCATGGGCTGCCATTGGCAATCGCCTGGCGCACATGGGTGGACGACACCTCATCCCAATCGCCTGTCATGGGTAGCGCCTGGATGGCATCCGCCAGATCCGGCGGCGGCACATACGGCCCCTGGCGCGGCGCCACCAGAAGATCATAGGCCTGAAGCTGTTGGGCGATGGAGCCGCCTACTTCGTAGGGCCAGTTCACGATGCGCTCGGCGGCATCGCGTCCGCAGAGGAAGCGCAGCCGGATGCCGGAGCCATAGACGGCGGCGGCCTCGGCGGCGATCTCGCGGAACAGGCCGCCTTCGCTGACGGCGATGGAGAGGCGCGGGCGGGCTTCCGCCATACGCCGTAGTAGGCACAGCCGGTCCTCCAGCCCCACGGGCCCGTACTCTTTGTGAGGGAAGCGGCGTGGCAGCACGAGCAGCACTTCGTCGACGGCGCCTTCAAGCGCGGCCCCGGCGAGCGCCAGGTGGGCCAGTGTCGGCGGATGAAACGCAGCGGAAAGGATTCCTAATCGGTGTGGGTTGCCCTGCGCTTTGTAAAGGAGATCCATGTGTCAAGATGGAGGATAGCAACCCATCATGTTCACCTGGATCTGTCCGAAGTGTGGAGCTGAAGTCCCGCCGCACGAAAATGAGTGCCCGCGCTGCCTGAAAGAACAACTGGCCAGCGCGCAGCAGATCGCAGTCCCGCCACCGCCGCCGCAGAGCCCGCCGCCGCAGAGCCCGCCGCCCCAGGGATATCCCGCTCAGGGTCCCCCGCCTCCCTATCCGCCTCAAGGTTACCCGCCGCAGCCCTACCCTCCGCAATACGGCCAGCCCTACCAGCCGCCGGCCCAGGCTTATCCGCCGCAGGGCCAGCCGGGCATGCTGACCTCCCAGATGATGCCAAGCGCGGCCCAGCCTCCCTATACGCCACCCGCCGCTCCCACGTCTTACACGCAACCGCCCCCGCCGCCTGCCTACGGAGCGCCCGAAACCTATAACGCGGCTCCACTGCCGGGGGCGGCGCCTCCACCGCCGCCGCCGAGCTCGCACCGCCCGCTACCCATTAAGGATGCCTTCAGCAATCCGGCGCCATTGCCGCCGCCGAGCCAGGGCCTGCCCAGTTGGGCCATCGTGCTGCTGGTGGCTGCGCTGCTAATTGGCGCCGGGTACGCGGGCATTACCTACTTCAGCGGCTCCTCCGGGTCCGGCGCCGCCGAGGATAAGCGCCGCGACAAGATGGAGCCCGTGGCCCAGGACGCGGCCGCGAACCCCTTCGCCAAACATCTCGAGTTGACGGGCATCCGGGTGGCCGAAACGCGCGACCGTAAATTGCAGGTGCGCATGATCGTGATCAATCACTCCGGCGCCGAACTGCCCGATCTCAATCTGGCCGTAGCGCTGAAATCCACCGGCGCCAAGCCCGGCGATCCGCCGATCACGCAGTTCAAAGTGAAGCTGCCCATGATCGGCGCTTACGAGAGCCGCGAATTGAAAGCCGACGCCACCACGAAGCTCCGGGCCTACGAGTTCCCCGACTGGCAGTTCCTGCGCGCCGATTTCGAAATCGTCGAGAAGTAGACGGCCAATGTGATAGGATTCGCGTTCGGGGCCGCGCGCCCCGTTTACGAATCCTTATGAATCGAAGAAAATTCCTGCAATCGCTGGCCGCCGCGCCCGCGGCCGTCTCGCTGGTGCGCCCACGCCCGGCCGAAGCCGCGCTGCCCAAAGCCAAGATCACCCGCGTCCGCATCTACCGCCCGCCGAACCTGAACGAACTGTTCAACCAGAGCAACATGCTGGTGACGGTGGAGACCGATATCGGGGTGACGGGGATCGGCGAAGGAGGCTCGAAGGATACGCTGGAGCAGTGCGCGGGCTCGCTGATCGGCAACAATCCGTTCCGTATCGAGCATCTGTGGCAGGACATGTATATCAGTTGGTTCTACCCGCCGGGGCGGGAGAAGATCCACGCCCTAGGGGCGCTGGATATGGCGCTGTGGGACATCAAGGGCAAGGTATTGAAGCTGCCGGTACACGAGATGCTGGGCGGCGCGGTGCGCAATCACCTGGAATGCTATGCGACGGGCGGGGCGCGCGCGCCGGGCACGGAGAACCAGCGGCTGAGCCTGCGAGACCGCGCCAGGGCCACTATTGAATCCGGCTACCGGGCGTTTCGGATGGGGGCCGGCGACACCGGGGTCGGCGAGGTGTATAACACCCATGAGCGGGTCCGCAAAGTGGCGGCAGACTGCAAGGAGGTGAGAGAAGGCGTGGGCAAGGATGGCGACTGGTGCATCGACTTTCACCAGCGCTTCGATTACGCCGATGCCGTGCGCGCCTGCCGCCTGATCGAGGAGTACGAGCCGTACTTCGTGGAGGACCCGGTGCGCGACGAGCACGCCCATCAGGATCTGCCGAAGCTGCGCCAGATGACCACCGTCCCGCTGACGCACGGGGAGGAATGGGGCCAGCGCTACGACTTCAACAAGCTGGTGGAGAACCACGATATCGACTACATCCGTGCCACCCTGCCGAACGTCGGGGGCCTGACCGAGATGATGAAGATTGCCGCCCTTTGCGAAACGCACGCGGTGGGCATCATCCCGCACTTCACCGGCCCGGTGGCGACGGCGGCCCTGGTGAACTGCCTGGGCACATTCCCCGGTCCAGTGATCATGGAATACAACTACGGCGGGCGGCCGATCGACCACCTGCCGGAATGTTTGGACTTCAAGCAGGGCAAGGCGCTGATGAACGACCGGCCGGGGCTGGGCGTCAGGATCGAGCCGAAGCTGCTGACGCAGATTGGGGAAGTGACGCAGCCCGGGAGGCGGAATGTGTTTTACCGGCCGGACGGGTCGCTGACGCACTGGTAGGGATTCGGTCGGCTGGCAAGAAATGGGCGGATGCTCGCCCGCTTCTCAGAACTCGCGCCCCTTTTCCGAAGCGAGTGGTAGGAGGTCCGCGGCTAAACCCGCGGGCGATCTTTCTCATGAAACTTTCTACCCGGTTATTGGGGGCGCTACTTTGTGTCGCTCTGGCGGCCCTCGCGATGGCTGGCGCCTCGTTCTACAGCCAGAGAGTGCTGACAGGGGCGCTCGATGTCGCCATTTCGCAGACGGCGCGTAAGCTGGACCTTGTGAATGGGATGCGCGAGCAGGTGTGGGAGGCGGAGGCCAGCACGCGCGGCGCATTTCTAGCGGTATCGGTCGGGGATCGTCAACTGGCGGGGAAGTTCTCCCAACACTGGGGTTCCAGTATGAGTGCGCTGCGGTCGCAGGTGGCGGAGTTGGAGCCGCTGCTGGTTACCAGCCAGGGCCGCCACGGATTGCGGCGGATGCGCGAAACCGCGGATCAGTATGAGCCACTCGTGCGCGAGTTTCTGCAGCTTACGAAAGACGGCAAGGAAAAGGAGGTGGGCCCTCTGGTTTCCCGTATCATCCCCTTGGTGGAAGAGTTCGACCGGAATGCCGGGGCAATCCTCGAGCAGCAGCGCGAGTTTCTGAAGGCCTCGCAAGCGGAGGCCAGGGCCAGTTCGCGCGCGGCGGGTATTATCCTGTTTGTTCTGTCGGCATTGATTCTCGCCGCCAGCGCTGGCGCGATCGCGGTGGTGCGCGGGGCTGTAAAGACCATCGAAGAGTCGACGCGCGGCCTGGACGTTGGCGCCCGCCAGGTGGCGGCTGCGGCGGGGCAGATTTCCTCGGCCAGTCACTCGCTCTCGCAGACGTCGACGGAACAGGCCACCGCCATCGAGGAGACTTCGACCTCGTGCCAGCAGATCCGGGCGATGGCATCGAGCAACACCGGGAATGCCAAGACGGCGTCGCAGTCGGCCAACAGCGCGGCGCAGCAGGTGGGGTTGGCCGGGCAGCATGTGAACGCTCTGGAGCAAAGCATGGACGAGATCGTGAAGTCTTCCTCGGAGATCTCCAAGATCATCAAGGTGATCGACGAGATTGCCTTCCAGACGAACTTACTTGCTTTGAATGCCGCTGTGGAAGCCGCGCGGGCCGGAGACTTGGGCATGGGTTTCGCGGTGGTGGCCGACGAAGTGCGGGCGCTGGCGCAACGTTCCGCGCAGGCCGCCAAGGATACGGCTGGACTGATTGAAGGCGCCATTACGCGCAGCAATGAAGGGCGGAAGCGCCTTTCGGAGGTCACCAAGGCGGTCGCGGTGGTAGTGGAGGAGGCGGCGCGGGTGGGCCAACTCTCGGGACAGGTGGAGGCCGGCAGCACGCAGCAGGCCAAAGGGATCACCCAGATTGCCGCCGCCATCCAGCAACTGGAGGCCGGCACCCAGAATGTCGCGGCCAGTGCCGAGGAGTCGGCGGCGGCGGCAACGGAACTCTCGTCCCAGGCGCAGATGGTATCGGGCGCCGTGGAGCGGCTGTCGCTGCTGGTGTATGGGAACGCCTACCACGAGGCGGCCGTCGAATCGTCGACTCGCAAGCGGCTTTCCCATGACGATCTGTTCGATTGAGTGACCGCCGGCAGCCCGCGCTGAGATACAATTGCCATCTTATGTTGAGGTTTCTGCTGCTGTTCTCATTGACGATGTGCTCCTTCGCCCAGTTGACGAAGGAGGAGAAGAAGGAAGGCTTTCAGTTGCTGCTGAAGGGCAACAACCTGAAGGACTGGGATGGCGATCCACGGCTGTGGAAGCTGTCGAATGGCGTGCTCACGGGCAGTACCGACGGGGTCACGCTGCAGGGCAATACCTTCCTGATCTATAAGAAGCGCGAGTTCGCCGATTTTGTGCTGCGTACGCAGGTGAAGCTGCGGAACCATAATTCGGGCATCCAGTTCCGCAGCGAGGCGTTACCGAACTGGGTGGTGAAGGGACTGCAGGCCGATATGGCGGAAGGCAATTGGTGGGGGTCGATTTATGACGAGAAGGGCACGCGGGGGGTGATCGTCAATGGCTGGAAGGACAAGGGCGAGAAGCTGGTGAAGGCCAACGATTGGAATGATGTGGAGGTATCGGCCGTTGGCTCCAAGATTGTGGTCAAGCTGAATGGTGGTGTTACGGCGGAGTTGGAGGATACATCCAAGCCCGGCGGGGTCCTCGCACTGCAGTTGCACCGCGGACCGGGGATGCAGGTGCAGTTTCGAAATATGCGGATCCGCGCGATGAAATAGGAGTTCCTCCGCTACATCTCGCGGCGGTTTTCGAGCGACTTCGTCATCGTCACTTCGTCGGCGAACTCAAGGTCGCTGCCTACTGGAATGCCCATGGCGATGCGGGTGGCACGTACGCCCAACGGTTTGAGCAATCGCGACAGATACACCGCCGTGGCTTCGCCTTCCACGGTTGGATTCGTGGCCAGGATCACTTCCTTGATGACGCCCTGCTGCAACCGGGCGAGCAGGCTGCGAATGCGCAGTTGCTCCGGCCCTACGCCGCGCAGCGGGCTGATGGCCCCGTGCAGCACGTGATAGACGCCGTTGAACTGGCGCGTGGTCTCGATGGGCAGAACGTTCGGCGGTTCCTCGACGACGCACACGATCGAGTGATCGCGGGCCTCGTCGCGGCAGTAGGGGCATAGGTCGCCATCGCTGATGTTGTTGCAGATGCCGCACAGCCCCAACTTGTCCTTCACGTCCATCACCGCCGAGGCCAGCCGTTGGGCGTCCTCGCGGCTGGCGCGCAGCAGATGAAACGCGATCCGTTGGGCAGACTTCTGCCCTACGCCCGGCAGGCGCCGGAACTCCTGGATCAGGCGAGCCAACGGTTCGGCGAAGTCTGCCATGTTGTCAAAGTCCTATTTAGAAAAGGCCGGGGGGCAGTCCCATGCCGCCCAGCATGCCGCCCATTTTGGCCTGCGACTCGGCTTCCACTTTGCGAATGGCCTCGTTGAAGGCGGCCATCACCAGATCCTGCAGCATCTCGACGTCGCCGGCCACTTCCTTGTCGATCGTGACGCCCAGGACGTTCTTCTGGCCGTCCATCTTGACGGTGACCATGCCGCCGCCGGCCGAGGCTTCCACGCGAATGCGGGCAATCTCTTCCTGCATCTTCTGCTGCATCTGCTGGGCCTGCTTCATGGCGGCCTGCATGTTCATTCCACCGGGTAGTTTCATGACGACTCCTTCAAATTCCGAACCCCGCGCACTTCGCTGCCCGGGAACAATTCCTGATAGCGCCGCACATCCGCATTGTCCAACACCGCGCGCGTCATTTCATCCGGCTCCGGCCCGCGCGGTTTGGAGGGCGCGGCCACCGGCGCCGTTTCGGTGATGGTGACCTTAATTTTCATCGCCCGCCCGGCAAGCGCATCCACGACCTTCTGGAGGTCACCCGAGCGGGCGGAAATGGCGAAGGTCTTGGTAGTGACTAGCTCTAATTCGTTGCCGCGGTCGATGACATCGGAATGCTCGATGGCGTCGGCAACGAAGAGCATTCCCTTTTCGTTCAGCGTGTCGAGCAGCCGCTCTTTCCATTCGGTGGAACCACCGGTGGGTTTGGCGGCGGCGGGCACCGGGGGAGGAGGAGGGGGGGCAATCTTCGCCGAGGCAGGGCCGGCGGCAACCGGGGCCGGTGCGAGGGCTGCGGCCGCGCCAGCACCGGAGGGACGCGTAGGCGGCGGGACGGGAGGGGTGGAGCGGGGCGCGGGCGGGGGCGTCCCGGACGGCGAGGATGAGGGTGACGATCCGCCGCCGCGCAGGATCTCTTCAATCGACTGCAGGCGGCCGGAGTGCACAAGCCGCACCAGGCCCAACTCCAGATGCATGCGAGGTTGCAGCGAGGTCTGCAGATCCTGGAAGAGGTTCAGCACCAGATGCAGGTAGCGGGTGAGGTCCTCTTCGGAGAACTTCGCCGCCAGCGCTTCCAGCCGCTGCCGTTCGCTGGCCGAAGCCGCGATGAGGCGCGACTCGGCTCCGGCCACGTGGGTGACCAGCAGGTTGCGGAAGAAGCGGCATAACTCGCGGGCGAAGTGCTGGAGATTCTGTCCGCTGTGTTCCATCTCCTGGATCAACTCGAGCATGCGGCGCGCATCGAGGTCCACTAGCGCATCGGTGACGCGTTCGAGCGTCTGCATGGAGAATCGGCCGAGTAGGGTGCGCACTTCGGCCGCGAGCAGTTTCTGCCCGCAACAGGCAATGGCCTGATCGAGCGCCGAGAGCGAGTCGCGTACCGAGCCTTCTCCCGCCAGGGTAATAACGGCCAGCGCTTCCGGCTCCGCCTCAATACCTTCCTGCTCGCAGATCCAGCGGGCGCGTTCGTAAACAACGTCGTAGTCCACCGAGCGGAAACTGAACTGCTGGCATCGCGAGGCGATGGTATTGGGAATCTTGTGGGATTCGGTGGTACACATCACGAAAACCACCCATTCGGGCGGCTCTTCGAGCGTCTTCAGCAGGGCGTTGAAGGCTTCGTTGGTGATCTGGTGCGCTTCGTCGATGATGAAGATCTTATAGCGGTCGCGCGCGGGGCGAAAGCGTACACTCTCGCGGAGTTCGCGCATTTCGTTGATGCCGCGATTGGAGGCGGCGTCGATTTCGATGACGTCGATGGAGCCGCCGCCGGAGATCTCTTTACAACTGGCGCAGACGCCGCAAGGGGTGATGGTGGGCCCTTGCTCGCAGTTCAGACAGCGCGCCAGAATGCGCGCCACGGTGGTTTTTCCGGTTCCGCGCTGGCCGGAGAAGATATAGCCATGGGCGATGCGGCGCTGCGAGATCGCATTCTCAATGGTGGTCTTGACGTGCTCCTGCCCGATCAGTTCGGCAAACGACCGCGGCCTGTATTTTCGGGCAATGACCTGGTACATGCAGGGGTTCTAGAAGAGAAAAGACCCCGGGTGATCCGCGGCACACAAGCTAAACCACTACCGTTGCTTCCTTCCGGACCTGGCGGGGTTCGCGGCCGCTTATTGCACGGAGCCCGGAGCCACTCATTAGAATATCATGCGCTTGGGCTACTTCACCGCGATGACGAGAATCTCTTCGAGCTTCGGGAAGTGCCCGTTGTCGCTGCGTTTGCGCTCGACCGGAGGCAGCGGGCCGAGGCTGGAGCGCGCCGGCGGCACGGGACCCTGGAAGTACTTGCCGTAGGTGGCGTTCATCTTCGCGAAGTCGTCAATGCTATCCAGATGCACCGTGGTGGCGACGACGTTGGAGAAGTCCATGCCTGCCTCTTCCAACCCATCGAGCAGATTGCGCATCGTCATCCGCACCTGGTCTTCCACCGCCTCGGCGTAGATGCCGCCGTTCGGTCCCGGGATGAAGCCGGACTTCGAGGAGCAGTAGAGGGTGTCGTAGGCCATCACGCAGGGGCTGGCGGTGGGGCTCGGGGGCATATTTTTCGGCCGCACCGCCTTGCGCTGGCTGAGATCCTTGACGGCGATGCCGCTCAGTTCGATGTTGGCGTTCATTGGCAGATAGGGGACTTCGATGGTGGCGCGCGCTGGGGTGTTGCCGTGCTCGACATAGCCGGCGTATACCTTGTCCAGCGCCCGGCGCGGCATCTTCCCGGTGTGCCACGGATAGGTCATCACCATGTGGCGCCAGTCGAGCCCCGCCACCTTGAGGACATCCTGGATGCGCTGCATGGCGAGCTTCATCTGCTTTTCAGGGTCTTCGGGGATGGTGCCATCGAGCTCGCGTCCGAGAAAGCCGGAGAGGAATACCCGGCCCTTGGCTTCCACAGCGGGGGCGATCGGCATGTTCTTCGGATACCAACTGATCTCGAGCGGCTTCTTCTCCTTGAGATCCCGCACCGCCACCGCATTCACCTGCACGGGAGTTTCGGTCGGCATGCGGTGCGTTCCGATTGTCGCGCGGGCCGGCGGATTCTTTGGGAAGTACTCTTTCCAGACCGTATTGAACGTGTCATAAGTAACGGTGGGATGCAGGAACACCTGCGAGTACACCACGTGCTCCATGGTCAGTCCGGCCGCCTCGACGATGGCCTTCACGTTGTTCAGGCATTGCCGCACGTTGCCTTCCGGGGTGGCGGCATACTTCAGATTCGTGTCCCGCGCTCCCTGCCCGGCGACGTAGAGGAAATCGGTTGTGAGAATTCCCGGGCTATACGGACCGGCCGGTCTCGCCCCTGGGGGAAACACCTGCTTCCGCTCCGCCTGTAAAGAGAAGGAGAATGCCAGCAAAACAAGACAGGAAAGTCGCATGGGTGACATGAAGTAGACTACCAGAATGCTCGATACCCTGATCATCGCCGCGTACTTTGCGATCGTTTTCGCCATCGGCTTCCGCTTCTCCCGCGGCGAGCGCACGGCCTCCGATTATTTCCTGGCGGGCAAGCACGTCGGCTGGTTCGCTATCGGGGCGTCGCTGTTCGCCACCAATATCAGCAGCGAGCATTTCATTGGGCTGGCCGGGTCGGGCGCCTCGACGGGGCTGGCGGTGGGCTGCTATGAATGGTCGGCCAGTTTCTGCCTATTTCTGCTGGGATGGCTGTTTGTCCCCCACTATCTCAAGAGCAAAGTGTTCACGATGCCGGAGTTTCTGGAGCGGCGGTTCTCGCCGGGCTGCCGGTGGTATCTGACGGTGGTGTCCATCCTGGCCTATGTCTTCACGAAGATCTCGGTGTCTCTTTATGCGGGCGGCATTCTGATTCGCGAGATCGTGGGGTGGGACTACATGACCTCGGCGGTGTTGCTGGTGATCGCCACCGGGGTTTATACGATCGCCGGAGGCCTTGCGGCGGTGATCTACACGGACCTGTTCCAGGCCGTCATCCTCATGGGCGGAGCCATCATCCTCTCCGTTATCGGACTGAACCAGGCAGGCGGCTTCGAAGGGCTGCGCGCTTCCCTGCCCCCGGACTTCTTCCACATGATCAAGCCTATCGACGATCCGGTCTACCCGTGGCTGGGCACTACGGTGGGCACCCTGATTTTGGGGACCTGGTATTGGTGTACCGACCAGGTGATCGTGCAGAAGACGCTCAGCGCGCGCGGCCTGCCGGATGCCCGGAAAGGCGCCTTCTTCTGCGCGGCCCTCAAGATCCTGCCGGTGTTCGTGCTGGTGCTGCCCGGCCTGATTGCCAAGAAGCTATGGCCGACGGAAGTGACCGGCGATAACGCTTATCCGATGCTGGTGATGCGGCTGATGCCGCCCGGCCTGATGGGCCTGATGGTGGCGGCGATGCTGGCGGCGCTGATGTCATCGCTCAGTTCGGTGTTCAATTCGTGCTCCACGCTCATTACGATGGACGTTTATAAGAAGCTTAGGCCGAACGCCACCGACCAGCGCCTGGTGAATGTCGGCCGCATCTCGACAGCGGTCATCGTGGCACTGAGTATCGTCTGGATCCCGTTCATCCGCAACCTGAACAATGAGGTCTTCCAGTACCTGCAGAGTGTGCAGGCCTACGTGGGCGCTCCGATCACCGCGGTCTTCCTTACGGGCATCCTGTGGAAGCGAGCCACGCCGCAAGCCGCTCTGGTAACGCTGGTGGCGGGGGGACTCACCGGGGCCACACGCTTCCTCCTCGATATCCTTCACAATGCCATGAAGATGGATCTGGGGGCCCTCAACAGGGTGGTGGAATTCAGCTTCCTGAACTTCAGCGTGATTGTGTTTTTCGCCTGCCTGTTGCTAATGTATGGCGTGAGCCTTGCCACCGCGGCGCCTGAGGAAGCCAGCCTGGGCGATCTGACCTTGGACTGGACGAAAGGCACGCGGCGCGAAGGTTTCGCCATGGACGCCGCGTTCACCGCGGTGGTCGGCGTCTTCATTCTCGGATTGTGGATTCACTTCGCATGAGCAGCAGCACCAGCCCCGTCCTGACCAAGCCGGAAGAGCAACACAGCGTGAAGGGCATGCAACGCATGTTCTCCGTGATTGCTCCGCGCTACGACTTCATCACCCGCACCTTCTCGTTCGGCATGGACATGGGGTGGAAGAAACGGCTGGTGAGGGAACTGGGCATCAAGCCTGGCATGCGCGTACTGGACCTGGCATGCGGTACGGGCGACTTCTCCCGCCTGTGCCGCGAGAAAGGCGCGAAGGCCGTCGGCGCGGACCTCACCATCGACATGATGCGCCATTCGCCCGACCTGCGCACGCCCGTTGGCGCCGATGCGCAGGTGCTGCCCTTCAAGGACGGCTCTTTCGACGCGGTGCTGATCGGCTATGGGATGCGCAACTTCCCGGACCCTGGAAAGGCGCTGCGCGAGATCCATCGCGTGTTGAAGCCCAGCGGGATGCTCGGCACACTTGATTTCTTCCTACCGGAGAACGTGGTCTGGCGCAAGGTGTTCCTTGGCTACATGCACGTGCAGGGCGCATTTTGGGGTCTGCTGCTGCACGGCGAGCCGCGCATCTACACCTACATTCCACGATCACTGGCCAGTTTTCTGACGTCTTCCAACTACGGTAACCTGCTGGCCAAATGCGGGTTTCGGCTTGGCGGCAACGGGCGCTACCTCCTCGGCGCGATGCAGATCCACTGGGCCGCGCGCAGCCACCCGACCCCGAAGCCCTGACCCGGCTTTGATCAGTTGCGGATAAACCCCATCGGGCGCCGCATTACCAACCCCACCGCCACATACCAACTGCTGACACCACCCGCGATGGTACGGCCCAGCGTCACGTCGGCCTGGGCATTGGGTCCCAAGCCGTGGGTGAAGCCGAAGTTGAACAGAGAGGAGCGCCCTTCGCCGCGGTCGAGGCTGACAGAGTAGACCTCCGCGTAGCCACCGAAGCCATACTTCAAATCGCGGCCCACGGTAAGACTGCTCGCGCGCTGGAGCATCCGGCCCTGGTCATCCGATAAGGAGCCAACGTTGAAATTGCCGCCGAGGTCGAAGCCCGCCGGCAGTGCATGCGCCCAGCAGAACTTCACTTCCGGATCGTGGTGCGCACTACTGACTTCCGGATCGCCCACCGGCATGGACAGCGCGCCGATCAGGGAGATGGCGGGCCGCCAGCCGCGTTCGTTGACAAGCTTCACCTTAGCCCCCACCGCATGATCGGAGACGCCCTGGAAGGCGCGGACGGGCAATCGGCGCCGCGAGCTTTGCCAGAGGTACCCGTCGCCGGAGAGCCGCAGTTCGACGCGCCGCGTCAGTCCCAAACGCACCAGTTCGAAGGGCCCGGCGATGGTGCGCATGCCGTCCGCGCCGCCGCTGATCTCCCTGACAAAGCCGGCCTCGAACTGGATGGCATTGGTGCCGACGATTTCTGTGGGTTCGGTGAAGCCCGGCCGGTCGCCGGTGAGCGCGGGGAGCGGCTCGCCATCCCCGCTCGCGGGGGGCGGCCCTTGGCCGGCCGCAAACGGAAGAAAGAAGCAGATCACCGCGAAGATGCCCGCGCCCATAGGCCCCCCGTATCGGATGGAAGCCTATCCCACCCGAGCAGACGCTAACTTTTCCGTTCGGGGGGGAAGGCCTCAGGTTTAGGAGATGTAAGTTAGCTCATCGGCGGGCCGAACACAGGCTTGAGAGAAAATGAGGGGATGTTTATTGTGCTCCACGTGGAGGGCTGATCCCCGCCCCGTAAGCCGCCACGCCTGGAATGCTGACGGGCATCCGCCCTGGCGTTCCGATCTCTCCATACACGGCCTTCACCACCGCCTCTTCCGACGCTGGCACGGTACTGAAGGCCGCTACGAAGCTTTGAACCCAGGGATAGGCCCGCACCAGGTATGGATTGCCCATGCCGAGCAGGATCACGGGCTTTTGCGAGGCCTGCAGCCGTTGCAGGAGCCCATCATGCGCCTCCGCCAGTTGGCCGTTCCCCCGATACCCCGCGAACACCGCCACGACGTTTGCATCGCAGTTGGCGGCACTTTTGGCAGCTTCTTCGAAGGCCACCGCGGCGGACCCGGCAAACAGGCGAACGGCGGGCGTATGGCCGCGCGCCTGCAGTAGTTCCATCATCCGGACCCCCAGCGGACTATACTCGCTGTCGTTCAACACGTACCAGCAGGCGCCGCGGCTGCCCGTTACCGGTACCGCGCCGCCTTCATTCCGCACCAGGGTAATGGCACTGTTGGCTACCCGCTCGGCCAATGCCAGATCCGCCGGCTGTCCCATGGACGCGGGGATGGCCTTTACGTCGACATACCGGCCCTGGTGCAGGCCAAGCTGCGCCTTCGCCCGCAGCAGTTTGCGGACGCTCTCTTCGATGCGCTTTTCGGTTAAGCGGCCCTTGCGTATCGCGGCGGCGATCGCTCGCACCGACTCGCTGGGGTTAGGTGGCATCAGCAGCACGTCCACCCCAGCCTCCAGCGCCCGTACGGACGCCTCGCCGGGAGCGAACTCCTTACTCAGCCCATGCATATCCATCGCGTCGGTGCTGATAATGCCAGCAAAGCCCAACTCCTTGCGGAGCACCCCCGTCAATACGGCGCTCGATACGGTGGCCGGCACCGCCGTTGGCTCGAGCGCGGGCACCCACAAGTGAGCCGTCATCACCGAATCCACGTTTGCTTCGATGGCAGCCCGGAAAGGAACCAGTTCGAGCTTGCGAAGGCGCTCCAGGGGAGCGTCGATTCGCCCCAGCCCGGCATGGGTGTCCACAGAAGTATCGCCGTGGCCCGGGAAGTGCTTCGCTGTCACCAGTACCGGATAGCGCGGATCGCGCCGCGCCCCTTCGATGAAGGCCTTCACATGCGCCGATACATCCGCTGGATTCTCCCCGTAGGAGCGGATGTTGATAACCGGGTTGTCGGGGTTATTGTTGACGTCGGCCACGGGAGCGAAGATCCAGTGAATCCCCATGGCCCGCGATTCGCGAGCCGTTACTTCTCCGGCCTGGCGAGTGGCTTCGACGTCACGCGCGGCGGAGAAGGCCATGGCATGCGGCAGCCGCGCCGCCGTGGTGATGCGCATCGACGCGCCACGCTCAAAATCGCCACCCGCAATCAGCGGCACGCGCGCCAGCCTCTGCATCCGATTCAAGAACTGCGCCGACGTTTGCGGGTCGGCATACTGCACGATCCCGTTTCGTGTGTGATTCACCAGGATCAGGCCGCCGACCCGTAGCGTGCCCACCTCGCGCGCGTATTGGCGGTACAGCTTCGACTTCGCCGGTGGATTCTCGCCGTAGAAAGGGATCACCAGCAACTGCGCGATCTTCTCCCGCAGTGTCATGGAGCGCAGCCACGCTTCGTCCTGCGGAAGCTTGGCTGCCTTTGCCTTTTTTGAGGGAGACTTGGGAGCCTTGGCGGACGGCGGCCGCTGCTGCGCCGCCATGCTGAAAGAGGCAGCCAATGCCGCCACGACACAGAGGGCCTTCATCTCCTTCCAGAATACGATGTATTCTAGGAGGCGTCCCGCGCTTTGCGTTTGCGCGCCGCGGCTGCCGCCGAACTCGGCTTGCGGGCGGGTCTCCCTTGTTTGACCAGCCGCGCCACCGCCCGCACCAGTTGCGTCACCTCGTTGGGGCTTTTCTGGATCACCACGTCGCAGCCCGTGTTTTCTTCGGTGAGCCCGAGGACATCGACGAAGCCGGATACGAGGATGGCGGGCATGTCCGGCAGCCGCTCCCGCAGCTTTTGGACAAACTCGACGCCGGTCATGTGCGGCATGCGGTAATCGGTAACTACCAGGTCGAACTGCTGCCCATCCAGCACCGCTAAACCCTCCAGGGGATCCCCCGCCGTCGCCGTCAGGTACCCCAGCTCTTCCAGTATCAGCTTCCGCGCCTGCAGCCCATGTCGATTATCGTCCACCAAGAGAATTCGCGTGGGAGGAGTCGCTTCATCAGCACCGCGTACGGTCACTTTCTTCTTCAAACCTCTGCGAAGGTAGCACTGGCATTACAGGAGTGTCAATCGAGTTCGCAATGCTGTGCAAGCGCGTAGGTTTTTTCGCTTGACATCGAAACCAAACAATCTTCCACCTGCGTGTTTCGAGCTTTGGAGATCCCCACGCTTGCTGGCATAATCGTATGCGATGCAGCCAAAGATGCCGATCGCTTCGATCACTGATGAGTTCTCCCCGGATCTCGCCGTTGCTCTTGACGCAATGGTGGAGATTGGTATGACCGGCGCCGAGTTGCGCGTTCTGTGGGGCAAGAACATCATGGACCTCAGCCAGGACGAGTTGCAGAAGGCGAAAGCGCTACTGGAGGAACGCGGTCTGCGGGTTATCTCCATTGCTTCACCTATCTTGAAGTGCGTGCTGCCCGGCGCTCCAGAAGTCGATACGCGCTTCCAGCAGGATGTTTTTGCCGCCAAACATACCTTTGACGACCAGCCGCGTCTGGCCGCCCATGCCTTCGAAGTGGCGAAGTTTTTTGGCGCGAAGATCATTCGTGTCTTTTCCTACTGGCGTTCGGTGAATCCGGAAGCCTGCTTTGATGGCGTGGTGAAGGCGCTGGACACGTTAGCCAAAGAAGCGGCGAAAGAGGGCCTGATTATCGGGCTTGAGAACGAGCACGCCTGCAACATCGCTACGGCCAGCGAGACGAAGAAAGTACTGGACGTCCTCTCCCATGAGAATCTGCAAGTGGTATGGGATCCCGCCAATTGCCTGATCTCCGGCGAGAATCCTTTCCCCGAAGGCTATCGTTTACTGCCCCCGAAGCGCATTGCGCACGTACACATTAAGGATTGCCACCTGGACGGCCACAAGCCGGTGTGGGGCCCGGTCGGTACGCGTTCGGTGGATTGGAAAGGGCAGATGGCGGCTCTTAAGGCCGACGGCTACCCCGGCTATGTGAGTCTGGAGACCCACTGGGCCGGTCCTGGGAACAACAAGTACGAAGCCAGTTGGATCTGCGGCTGGAATCTGCGCGGGCTGGCGTCGCTGTAAACTCTACCGGGCAGGACCGAGCATCAGCAACTGCATGCGCGATTCGGAATCGTTCGGATCGCGCTGTAGTACTAGTTCGAACTGTTGGCGGGCCTCCTGGGTGCGTCCTGACATGGCCAGCGCGCCCGCGTAGAGGCGCCGCGCACTGATGTTGGTGGGCTCAATCCGTAGCGCCGCCTCATAGTGTGGCAGCGCCTTCGCCAAGTCCCGCCGCTGTTGGTAGAGGTCGGCGAGGTTCAGGTGCATGACGTCGTTGTCGCGGGTGACCTTGACGGTGTGTTCGAAGAGGGTGAAGCTATCCTTCCAGCGCGTGGTCTGGACGAGGGAGACGAAGGAGAGTAAGCCCAACACCAGCCCCACCACGCCGGCGCGCAGGGGGAATGGAATTCGCAGCCGGGAGGCGATCTCCGCCAGGCCCCAGGACACCATAATCGCCAACCCGATGGACGGCAGATACGTGAAGCGATCCGCGCGTGCCTGTACGCCCGTCTGCGCCAGCCCGATCATGGGCACCAGGGCCCCGGCGTACCAGAACCAGCCGGTGAACAGATACGGACTACTGTGGCGGCGCCAAGTGACGAACCCGCTGATGGCCAAGAGTAGTAGCAACGCCGATGCCATCTCCGCGCCGCTGATCTTGCTATATGGGTAGAGGACGCCCAGGTTTACCGGCCATATCGTCATCGCCAGGTAGTCTACGTAGGAAACGATTGCGTTCCAGATGCGGAACCAGAACGGGAGCGCCTTTAGCGATACGGTGGCGCCCATGCGGTCCTGCCCCACGAACGTCAGCAGACTGGCCGCGGCGATGATGGCGAAGAGCGGCAGTTTCTCGATTGCTCTGGCGCGCAGATCGGCGACAGATTGCAGGCGCCGCAGCGGCCAGGCATCGAGCAGCAGCAGCACGAACGGGAGGGTGACGACGCTTGGCTTGCTCATCACGGCGCCCAGGAACGCGGCGAATACCAGCAGAAAGCGGCGCCGTTCGGGACGCCGCGCATAGTGGCTGTAGGCCAGCAGCGTTAGCATCCAGAACAGTCCGCTGAGTACGTCCTTGCGCTCGGCGGCCCAGGCTACCGATTCCACCCGCAGCGGATGGAGTCCGAAGAGGCCCGCAGAGAAGGCGCTGCATCCGGGCGCTCCGGTGAGGCGGAGTAGCGCGAGGAACAATAACGCCACGTTGGCGGCGTGCAGGGCAAGGCTCATCAGGTGGTGCGGCCCGGCGTTCAATCCGAACAACTGGCAATCCAGCATGTGGGAGATCCAGGTCAGCGGCTGCCAGTAGTAGAAGTCGAAGGTGGTGAAGGCCCACAGCAGACCCTCGGCGCTTACGCCGCGATTGATCTTGACGTTGTTCAACAGATAATTCGGATCGTCGTAGTTGATAAATCCATGGTCCGCCGTCTGGGCGTAGATCAGCACGCAGGCCAATACCAAGCCGATGCCCATACCCGCGAGGATTGGCGCGGGGAACGGTCGCGGCGACGGGCCGGGAGGCGCCCCCGGGGCGGCGGTTTTCACATTTTTCTTCGATTCCTTTGCCATGGGCGAATCTTTCAGAATAGCCTGTGAGTTAGTGGACGTCGTTAAAATCACCCGCACCCTGGATGTAGGCAGCGTGCTTACCGCTTACACCGAGGGGCGCTTCCCCATGGGTCATCCGGGCCGCTCGCTCATCACCTGGCACCAACCGGACCTGCGTGCCATCCTGCCGCTGGACGGGCTGCATATCTCCCGATCGCTGCAGCGTACGCTGCGCAAGGGCAGGTTCGTGGTGACCTTCAACAAAGCCTTCCTGGCCGTGATGCAGGGCTGCGCCGATCGCGACTCGACGTGGATCACACGTGACATCTTCCGCGTCTATTCGCGTCTGCATGAGATGGGCCGGGCGCATTCGGTGGAAGTCTGGATCGACAATGAACTGGTGGGCGGGGTCTATGGGGTGCATATCGGCGCCGCTTTCTTCGCCGAATCCAAGTTTCACCGCGCCACCGATATGTCGAAGGTGGCGCTGGTATCGCTGGCCCAGCGCCTGAGGGAGTGCGGCTTCCTGCTGCTGGAAGTGCAATATCTGACCGACCATCTGGAGCAGTTCGGCGTCGTCGAAGTCAGCGACCGCGAGTACCGCAAGCTGCTCACCGCCGCGCTTGGCAAGGAAGCCGTGTTCCCTTAAATGCGGTTAAACTTCTCGATGGCTTTCGTAAGGGATTTGAACTCCTTGATGAAGGGGACCATCTTCGATTCGCGGTCGTCGATCTCCTGCGAGCGTTTGAGTACGTCGGCTTCGCGCTCCTTCGGCACCACCACCACTCCATCCTCGCCGGCGACGATGATGTCGCCTGGGCGCACCTTGATGGCCGCGCAGGTTACTTCGATATCCTTGCCGACGGTGACATAGCGGCTTACTGCTGTCGCCGGGCTGATGCTGCGGGCGTAGACGGGGAGGTTCAGGGCGCGCAGTTCGGCGAGGTCGCGCACGCCGCCGTCGAGGATCATGCCCGCCATTTCGCGCGATTTGGCCACGGTGCCCATGAGGCCGCCGATTACCGCGACGTCAAGCCCGTTCTCCATCACGATCACACCCACTTCTCCAGGCTTGGAGTCTTCGATCATCTCGACGGAATGCTTCACCGCCGCGGCGGGTGTCGACTGCTCCTTCGGCGCCAACTTCACCATCGCCGTGCGGGCGCGGCCCACTACCTGCCCCGGCACGCGGGGACGCATGTCGTGGCTCATGAAGCCGCGCACGCCCAGGACCTGGTCTACGGCATCGGCTACCGACGCTACGGTGGATTTGCGGAAGCCGTCGACGATGGGGTCGCCGGTGGAGATGGGCGTGGCCGCCGTTTGGCTGGCCGCTGCCGCCGGCGTCTCCGCCGCGACGGGGACCGCCTCCTTCTGGAATCCGAGAATCAAGGCAGCCGCCAGCAGTACGCCGGCCAAGGGGAAGATAAGACGATCAGGGCTCATCAGCCTTATGCTGACACGAAACGACGCTTAACGGGCAACCAACTTGGTGGGATGGATCTCGATGCGCCAATCCCACGTCTCGCCGGGCCGCAGTTCGATCAGCCCGCGGCGCGAGACTAGGGAGTTCTGCAGACCCACCCAGGGCTCCGGGCTGATATAGCCTTTCGCCGGATCGCCCCAGACGTTGAACTGCACGTACGGCTGCTTAGCCCCGGGCGGCCGCGAAGCTTCGTGCTTCATCCGCACGCGCAGACCTTTGGGATCGGTCAGCGTCAGCACCGGCGCGTTCTCGTAGCCGCCGAGAGACACGGCTGGATTGAAGGGCATGGCGCCTAAGTCGGTGGCATTCGGGAAGGGCGGAGCGTTGGTCTCGCCGGTCGGAATGTTGCGCGCGTCTTTCTTGAGCAATACCTTCGCGGGGGACTCTAAGCGGACTTTGCCTGGGTCCGACCCCGGCACCAGCGGCGTGCGAAACGTGATGTGATTGCCGATGGAGAAGGGCATCGGCTCGCGGTTCTCGACGGCGGCGCCGACGGTGTACACCAGGTAGAGCCGGCCATCGCGCAGGCGGTATTCCACGGATACGCGGAAGCCGTAGGGATAGCTGTGGCGGGTCTGCACCATATCGGTGATCGACAACAACGCCCGCGCCTCGTTGGCATCGGCCTTGGTGATGTCCAGCTTCCATGGGAGGTGCTGCGCAAAGCCGTGCGGAATCATCTTGTACGGCTTGCCCATGGCGGTGTAGGGGCCGGCCGTCGTGCCCGTCGCCGGAAACAGCAGTGGCGCCTTGCCCCGCCAGCCCTGCGACTTCGAATAATCGCAGGCTTTGTATAGCAACTCCAGCCATTGCCCATCCATGCGGTAGCGCAGCCCGCAGAGTTCCCCGCCCTCGCGCGGCGCGATGCGAGCCTCGACGCCCGCCTGTTCGTCGCGCAGCGTCACCAGGCCGTTCGCCTGCTCCACCGTGTAGCGGGGACCCGCCGCCAACAGCGGCAGCGCCAGTATCCATAGCAGCATCATGTTGCCTATTGAATCAGGTTTCGCGCCTGGCGCGCCGCGTGGGATCCCGGCCTGCCGTGCAGACGCACCAACAGGACCGTTCGCGGCGACTCGCGCGGGTAGAGCACCAAGGCGAATCCATCCCCTGGCGCTTTCGGGCGATGGGAGCAGGAGGCGGTTCCCGTTTTGGCGATGGCTTCGAGTCCCAACTCGCGCGCCGTGCCGTCGACGGCTGCGCGGCGCATCCCTTCTAAGATGGGGGGTACGCCGGGCTCGGCCTGGCGGCGCAGCAACTCGACGTAAGCGCGTACCAGGGCTTCGGGAGTTGCGCGATCTAAGGAGGGCAGGCCGAACTCCTGGGCCACCGCCGCTACTTGCGACGCCGGGACCGACGCCCGCAGGGTATCGAAATAGGTATTGCAGGATTGCGCGATAGCCGCTTCGATTCCCAGTTCGCCATGCCCGTTGGGACGCCAGCAGCGGCGGCACTTCACCTTGGGATAGTGGAACTCATGGGCGCGGGCATAGGCGAGAGCTACAAACGGCTTCGCCAGCGAGCCGATAGCTATGGGCGCGGCGGTGAAGCCCTGCTGCTCGGCGCGCCCGGTGGCGATATCGAATCGTAGAAAGGACAATGCCAGCAGGAGCGGCGTCACGGGCGGAGGCGATAGCGCACCGTCTGCCGTAGCGCCCGCCCATCGTCGGTAGCGACGAAGTTGACGCCCTGGACGCGGTCCATGGTGCTGGCGAGGCTTGCCAGGTTATCGGCGAACAGATCGGGCTCCTGATCCGGCCCGCCGGAGCCCGCGCCATTGGCGGCGAAGTTGATCATGCGCATCATGCGGCTGTAGGCATCCAGTTCGCCGGTAAGCCGGTAGCCTGCGACGTACGAGCCGGCATCCAAGGCAGGCGTGGCATTTAGTTGTGCCAGGACCGGCACGAGCGCATCGCCGCGGCTGGCGATCAACAGGAGGGAACCGCGTACCGCGATGGCGATACCCGCCAGGCCGTCCATCTCTTCGTAGGTCTGGTTCTGGGCGGTCTGCGCGCGCCATTGTACGCCCAGCTTTGCCGTGGTGTGCAGGCCTTCCACGGCCTCCTGCAACGCCGACTTCACGGCCGCCGCATTCCAGTTCGATGCGCCTTCGATGGCGATGACCGCGTTCTGCTTGAGGAAGACTTGCCCCGCCGCGACCGGCGTGGATTGCAGTTGCAGCAGCGCCTTTGGCCGGTTCGCCTTCAACAACGCCAACACGGGCGCCGGGCGGTACACGGCTCCTGGAGGGTCATACGGAGCGGCATCCAACTTGGTCTCCAGATCGCCCTCATTGCCGAGCGCGATTGCCTCTAGCGACACCGAAGGCGCCATGCGGCCGTCGGAGACCGACTCCATCCCAGGGCGCAAGATCTTCGAGCCGATGATGCGGGCCGTGAACTCCGGTGCGGGCTGCGCCCATGCCCGGTATAAGCCCGGATCGCGCACCAACCGCAGCAGATTGCGCACGGGCGCGGCATCGACGGCGGTGCCGGCCTCCGGACGCAGCAGTGCCCGCTGCTCGCGCACCTCGCCGGCCTGGCGGCTGACATCGCTGATGCCGGCGCGAAACTCGCGGAGATCGGCGACATTGTTCTGCACCCAATAGGAGCGGAACGCCGGCGCGCGCACCAGCTTTTCCATGTTCAATACCAGCCGTAGTTCGCCCGCGCCTTGCGCCGTTTGCAGCGCTTCGTCGAACCAGGGTTCACGCCGTACGGGAGCGGCCTGCGCCCCGGTGACAAGCGCCAGAGCGCCGGTCAGGGCTTCTTCGCGCGTGGCTGCCAACAGCAGATCGCCTACGATCGCGAAACTCGCCGTCCGCTTCGACGCGCCGTCAGTCTTGGTGTAGTAGGTCTGGCCCGCGGCGGTCCGCGCCGTGAACTTCTCCTTGGCCTTCCACAGCACGCTGTTCATCGCACGTGCCGAAGCCAGCCGCGTGATGTACAGCGCCTCGAGCTTGTTGATGTCGTAGATGGCCAGGGCCGATTCGCCGCCGGCCACCGACGCCAGCAGGCTCATATCGGGCGGCACGCCCACGCCGTTGGCATACTCTTCGAACACCTGCTGCAAGCGCAATAGCAGGCGCGAACGGGTGAACACCTGGTAGTTCGCGCTGGCCAGCCACTTGGTCTTCTCGGGAGAGCCGTTCCATTCGGTGACCAGGCCGCCCAGGTCTTTCGCCTCGACGTACACCACCGCGCCCGCCGGCGTCAGTTCGGATAACGGCTTCACGCCCGCCCCCTGCTGCGCCACGAGCCACGCGCCGCCCACGGCGGCCGCCACGCCTATCGCCCATGCCGCGCGCTTCATTGCGCACCTCCCACCATCGGCCGCACCAGCCGGTCCTGTTCGAGATTGTTGCTGATCATCGGCTTGCGCAACTCGTTCTGCCGTAGCCGCTCGACCGTGGCCCGCAGTTGCGCCACCTGTGCCGCACCGCGCGGGCTGGCCTGGATCTTCTCGGCCGTCTCTAATGTCAAGAGCGCCCCTAGCGGACGCCCTGTCTTCGCCAATGCATCTGCCAGATCGCGAGCAACCGCCGCCCGTTGCGCATCGGTTAGTCCGTAGCCCTGCAGGAAGCTTTCCGCCCAATAGGGATTCACCCTTAGTTCAGCGCCAGCGTAGCCCTGCCCCTCCTGGAAGACCTGCATCAGCGGTCCGCCCTGCAGCATGACTTCCATCGTTACCACCGCCTGCTGGTGCCGGCCCGCCGCATACAACGGCCGGAACAGTTCCAGCTTCTTGGGATTGTCGAATGGATTGCCTGCCACGGCCGTCTGCCGCTGTGCCAGAGTGGGCGCCGCCGCAGCCGCCGGGGGTTTGCGCATGGCCTGCAGGTCGGCATCCCAGGGAATCGCCTTCGCCGCCTGGTCCAGAAACACATCGGCCTCCGCGGTACGATTGTGGGCGCGCAGCAGCCGCGCCGCGTTCACCAGGTTGGCAAAGGGAGGATCCGTCACCACCGCCATGCGGCGAAGCACGCGCATCGCGGCGTCCGTATCGCCGGTCTCCAGCAATACTTCGGCCAGGCCGAGGAAGGTAGCTGCATTGAGGTCGCCCGACGTGAGGTCGCGCTCGTAGCTCAACCGCGAGACCAGCCGCGCTCCCGCGACGTCGCCTGCCGCTTTGAGTTCCGCCGCTTGTTCACGCAGGAACGAGGCATTCCACTCCGGATGAGCCTGTAACGCCTCGGGCAACCGCCCGCGCTTGGCCGCCAGCCGTAGCGTGATGCGATCCTCCATCCCCAGACGCTCCTGCCCCATCTGCCCCAGAGCCTCGTAGGCCTGCTGGGCACGCTCCGGATTCACACGCAGCAATTGATCGAGCCAGGTGCGCTGCGCATTCCAATACTCGGCTTCCGCCTGCTCGCGCGCCTCGCCTACCGCGCGGCCGCGATTCTCGGCGGCGAGTTCGATCCAGCGCTGGTACAACGGCTCCTTATTCGCCGAAGGGATCCAATCGGCCTGGACCAGGCCGCGCACCATGTCGATGGCTCCGGGCACCTGCCGGCTGAGGCCGACCATGTAGGCGACATCGAAGTGCCGCAGCAGCGTCTCGGCATCGTAGCCTCCGGACCGCCGCAGATGCCGCAGCAGCGCCGCATCCACTTCCGTCCGCAACTCGCCGAGCAGGTTGCGGGACGCCAGTTCATCGAGCATCGGCCGCAATTGCGACGCATCCTGCGAAGTGCGCAGGGCCTGCACCCAGCGCGCCTTTGCCTCCTCACGCTTGTTCTGCGCCCACAGCATCCGCGCCGCGCCATCCAATGCCATTACGTTCGCCGCCCGCAGTTGCAGCGCCAGTTCGTATTGCTCTAGCGCCTGGGCCGGCTTGTTCCGAAGGCCGTAGTAATCGGCCAACTGCACATAGGCTTCGGTGCGGCCGGGATTCGCTTCCACCACCGCCGGCAGAAACTCCGCCGAATCGGCTTTGCCAAGGAAGTCGAGGTACTCGCCGAAACGCCCGCCATAGTAGAACCAGTTGTCGCTGATCACCTGCTGGGTGCGGTCGGCAGGCTTGGCCAGCGCCTCGCCCACTGTCAGTGCGCCCAGCGCCTGGCGGAAGGCGGTTTCGATGTCCGGCGTTTTCAGCCCGAAGTACAGACCCGCTAGCCCCGTATAGGCACGCTGCCAGACCGGCGGCAGCTTCTGCTGGGTGGCCGCAACCGGCAGCGCGGCCAGCACCAGATCCGGCTTGCCCAGATCCATCGCCGCATTGATGGCATCCACGCGTCCCAGTGCAATCAGGCGCTGCGGGTCGCGCCGGGCTAGCAACCGCAGATAGCGGGGATCGGCGGTACTGCGCAGACGCATCTCCGCCGCTTCGTCACCCGCGGATTGATAGGCCTCCGCCGCCTTGGCGCGGATGTTGGCGCGTTCGTCGGCATTCGTCAACCGCGCGGCATACGCCTCCAACTGCGTTCCCAGATCGGCGAAGCGCAGCCGCTGCCGCTGGAGCTGCTCCAGCCTTTGGAGATACTCGCCCGATTCGGGTTTGTTGGCGTTCTCCAGCAACAGCGCATTCAGCTTCCGCGCCTCCCATGAGGGCATATTCGCCAGCCGCGCCAGGTTCGGCGTACCCACCTGGTTCTTGTCCAGAAATGCCGCGAACTTCACCATCTCCGGATCGCTGTACTCGGCGCGGATTACCGGCGCCATTGCTTCCAGCAGCGCTCCATCGGGCGACATCGCCAGCACGGGCTCAAACTTGCGCGCCCTTGCCAGCAGCCGCGCATACAACTCCGCGCCGGGGCGATGGTCTTCCACCAGCTTGTCGCCGGACAGGGCGACACCCTTCTCCGCGAGCTCCGTCGCCGGGTCGTAGAAACGCCAATTCTCTAATCGACTGGCCGCTTCGAAGTAGCCCGCCGGCGCACTCTCGCGCCCTTCGATGAAGGCCGTCCGCAGAGCTGCCACGGCGTCCGGCGTGCGTCCCTGCCGCGCGCGCACTTCGGCCACGCGCTCCATCCATACCGAATTGCGATACGTCAGATCATAGAGCTTGGCGTAGGTCGCCGCGGCTTCGTCGAAGCGCAGCAGCCGCTCTTCCAATCGCCCGCGCGCTTCCAGCAGATCCGTGCGATCCGGCCGCAACTGGCTGGCCTTTGTATACGCCTCGATCGCCGCCGGGTAGTTCTCAAACGCCGTATGCAGACGGGCCAGGATGGCCGCCAGCCGCGCATCGCGCACAGCCTCCGCCGCAGCTTTGGTGTAATAAGCCGCCAGCTTCTCCTGCTGTCCGTTCTGGCGCGCATACGCCGCTGCCTCATCGAGCAACGCGGCGTCTTCCGGATAGCGATTGATCACTTCGATGTACTGGTCGACGGCGCCGGTGAAATCCTTCGACCGCGTGAGTACCGGAATCAACGCCCGCCGCATTGAAGCCACGCGCGCGGTGCGCTCGGCGCCGGGCATCGCCGACGCCGCCAGCATCGTGATCTTGTCCTGGTAGAAGGCGCGCAACCCGCGATCGTCGCCCTGCCGCGCATACGTGTCGGCCATCGCACCCAAGTACGAGGCGTCCAGCGGGGCATCCGCCAGCAGTCCGTTCAACAGGCGGCGCGCCGTATCGTACTGGCCGGCATCGGTGGCCTTGCGAGCCGCTTCAAAGGCGAAGTGCTTCTTCAAGCTGGGATGCGCCGCCCGCGACGCCGCTTCCAGTAGTTCCAGCGACCGCCCCTGGTTCTGATTGCGCCAATGATAGTTCACCGCCGCGCGGACAATGCCCAGCGTCATTGGGTTCTCGCGATACAGCGAGTCCATCAGCCGGGCCGCCTGCGCGGTGTTCTTCTGCCGTTCGTAGAGCTGGACCTGCTGTAGCCGCAGCGCGAGCTTATCCAACGGATCCGGCATCAGTTCGATTTGCCGTGCCAGCGAGCGCTGTTCGACTTCGCCGAAGCCAAACCGCTGCGCTTCCTGGGTCACGCGCTCGAGCATCTCGAAGCTCTGTGTTTCGGAGGCGAGTTGTGTGAGGTACGCCGCCAGATCCGCGCCGCGCTGCTGCTGTTCCAGGAGCTTCAAGCGCAGCGTCACCGCCGCGCGATCCGGGTTCGGGCCGGACGCCAGTTGCGCGGTCGCGCTGTCAATCGGCCCACGCAGGGCTGGGCGCCGCGCCAGGCGGACCAGCCGGCTCATGGATGGCGACTCGCCATCTCCATCGAGCGCGCCTTTCACATACTCCTGCACCGCACGCGCATAGTCGCGCTTGTTCTCATGGATGGCACCGGCTTCGTAGGCGAACAGGCGCGGATTCTTCAACCGCGTGCGGCCCAACTCCAGCAGCCGCAGGGCCGGGTCGAACTCGAAGTAGTCCCAGTGGACGGTCGCGGCTTCCACATAGAGTTCGCCGTTGCCCGGCTCGACATCGGGAATCTTCGACCACACGTCGCGGCCTGCCGCCACGATACTGTACTCGCGATTCAGTTCGCCCAGCCGTACCCGCGCCTCGGTCTGCCTTGGTGCCGCTTCGATGAGGTTCCCTTCAATGGCACCCGACTCCACCGCGCGCTTCGGGTCAAACGCCGCCAGCGAGCGCTGCAGCATCGCCGCCCGCGCGCCGGTGGCTGCATCGCCCGGTGCCGCCTTGGCTAGCTCCAGCATCGGCGCGCCCGCCTGCTCATGATGCGACAGCCACGCCTGTGCTTCGGCCAGCATACGCGTAGCACCTGGATTATCCGCAGCCGCCAGTTTGCTTAAGGCCGCCAACTGTGCCGTCATCTGCCCGCTCTGCTGCAACCGCGCGAACATGCGGTTGCGCAGATCATCGTCGTAGAACCAGTAGCGCCGCAGCAGGTCGTCCATCGCCGTGACGTTCGCCGCGCCGGGCCGTTCATAGGAAGTAACCAAGTTGCGGACGAAGGTGAGGTTGTAGGGGAACCGCTGCATGGCAGCCGTATTCACCTGCCGGTAGAGGGCCACATCCACCGCACTGGAGTTGACCACCTCGCGAAAGTACGACTCCAGTTCGGTGCCCTTGAAGATCTTCGTAACTTCCGCCGTCAACTGTCCGAACTGCGCCGTGCGCTTCTGCCTGAGATAGAAGCGTGCCAGCTTGTGATGCCAGCCGCGGTCGGCGAATTGCGCCATCGCCTTGCGGTAGACAGCCTCGATCTCAGCAGCCATTTTGTTCTGGTCGAGGAAGGTTGCCAAGCGCTCATACAAGCCCGGATCATTCGGATTGCGGTCGATCTCCTTGCGCAACACCAGCAGCGCATCTTTTGGCCGCTTCAATGCCACCAGGCGTGACAGGTAGCGGTCCAGCACGCGCGCATACTCGGCGTTGGCGGGACCCGTGGCGCCCTGCGCCTGGCCGCCATTCACCACGACACCCGGCCCTAAGGGCTGCCCCTTCGAGGCCGCCGACAACTCCGCCAGCAGGGCATCGTAGAGCGCGAGTTCTTCCTTCACCAGGTTCTTGCGCGCACTGGCATCGGCCATCAGCAGCGTCACCTGCGAACGCAGGCTGTCGTTCGGGAATGCCGTCAGGAACTGACGGCCGCCGCCCAGCACGGCGTCATCCTGCCCATGGGCGCCATAGGCCTGCAGCAGTTGGAATCGCAACGCGGCCCGCCGCTGGCTTTGCGGAAAACGCCGCTCGAACAGCGCGATCAGTTCCGCCGCCTTCGCGCGGGAAAAGTAGGGCGCTGCCTGCTCGTCGCGCGTTTGGAAACGGAAGCCTGGCTCGCTCGAATTGAGCAACAACGAAAGCACGCCGTTAAGGAAGCCAGGATAGGGATCAGCCGTCGCGATGTCGCGATAGAAACTGAGGTCGCCGCGCCCCAGAGGCAGGCGCTTGTCGGCGAAGGCCAGCAGCAGGGATGCGATCTCCGCCAGCGCGGTCTCTTGCTGCGCCGCCGACGCCCCTTGCAGGCTGTAGAGCGCGTAGTAATGGCGAATCGCTTCGGCCTCATTGTGCAGGTACTGCTGCCATAGCACCGCGGCGGTTTGCAGCTCCTCGGCCTTCCACAGCCCAGGCTTGGCTTCCTTGCGGCCGCGGTACTCGCTGAGCACCCGCTGTGCGGCGGGTTGGTTGCCTTCCGCAATGTACCAATGCACCTGGCGCGCCACCGGTCCCATGGCCAGCGGATCCTTCGCCCCCGCCGCGCGGGCGTCATTCAGAAACTGCCGCATACGGCGCGTCGAACGCAGTAATTCGAAGTAAGCGGCCGGCGGATTCGTAGCGTCAAAGCCCCGGTCATATATCGCCAGCGCCCCGTCCACGTTGCCTTTGGCCTGCTCCACCGCCGCCCGCAACCGCAGAGCCATGTCGCGCTCATAGGGGTAACGCATCTCCAACTCCGCCACCAGCGGCTCCACCGCGGCATAGTTCCCTGCCCCGATCTCCGCCTGAATCCGCCGCTCCAGCAACGCCGGGCTGGCAAACCGCGCGACGTACTGATCGAAGATCCCGCGCCGTACCTCATGCGGCAGCAGGTGCCGGCCGGCCAGTTGCAACATGCGCTCATAGACGGCGGCGGTGGCCCGCGGCTCCTTGCCCGCTTCGCCCAACACACGCAACTCGTCCGGCACGCGCACGCGCCGATGATAGAAATCGGCCAGCGCCATGCGGCCTACAAACTTGTCTGCCTCCAGGCCCGCGTACTTGTTCCAATCGGCTTCGGCCGCCGCGAAGTCCAACGCCAACTCCGCCTCATGCGCCCGCGTTTTATATAGCTCCGCCTCATTCGGCGTTGCCGCGATCAACTGCGTCAACTGCTCGCGCGACTCCTTGGGCACCCGCCGCACCAGCACCGGACCTGACGGCAGATTCATCGCCCGGAACAGCGCCTGCTCCAGCCGCGATCCGCCTTCCACAAACCGCACCCACTCCGGCAAATCCGCCTGCATCAGCACCGGCAGCGCGGCGAGGGCGGCAATCCACAACATCCGGCCATTACGGGAGAACATCGAGGGCTACCTCCTGCGATCCGATGTTGTGCGCGAAATCTTCGGCAGTCACGGTCAGCTTGTAGGTGCCCGCCGCCAGATGCGCCGGCACCACCATCTGGCCCGTGTTCGACTTCATCTCCGCATTCCAGCGCAGATGTACCGGCATGGCGCCGCTCATCCGCGCCACGATCGTGCGCGTCGTCGACGATGCCCCCACTTGCAACTGGACCACCTCGCCACGCCGCACCTGCCGCTTGTTCAACTGCACCCGTACCACCGGCGGCTTACTGGCAATCACGAAGGACTTCGACTCGCGGTACACATGGCCGTCCTTGTCGCGCAGCATCAGCCGCACCGGATAAGTGCCATCGGCCATATCCGCAGGCGCCAGAAAGCGCGTCTGCCAGGTGTCCTCGGTCTTCAGATACTTCAAGGGCTTCACGAGGCCGAAGGGAAACATCGCCACGACGGATACGATGGCCGTATCGGTGCGCACGCGCAGCACCGGATCGCCGGGGCGTATCAACCGCGGCCGCAGTAGCGCGCGTGGCGCCGCCAGGAACGAGGTGTAGGGCGTCACGAACTTGTACTTGCGCGACAACGCGATGATCTCGTCAATCCAGGCCGCGTCTTCCCCTTCGCGCTCGATCCGCTCCAGCAGATCATCGACACGAGCCTTCGCCCAGGTGCGAGGCAGATGCGCATGCTCGGCGGCCTGCGCCGGCAGCGCGGCATTCTGCTTCTGATTGGCCACCTGCATCGTCGCCTGCCCGGCCTGCTTATATTTGCCAATCCACGCCGCCAGGCCGCCTGGGAACGCGGTGTCCTGTAGCGGATAGATCATCTCGAAGTTGGCCGCGGGCTCGGCCCGTAGCGCCAGCCCTGACAACGGCAGCCGGCCCACCTTCGCCACGAACGCATTCAACTTGAACTCGATGGGCTCGGTGGACCGCACCCATTCGAGCAGCCCGCCCTGGCGCGCCAGCATCTTCACCAGCGGCAGATTCGCATCGTCGCCCACAGCGAAGACATAGGTGCGCGGCCGCTCCGGCGCCGCGATAGCCTTCCAGCGATCCTCATACCACGACGCCATCCGCCCGTTCTGAACGAGCCCCGTCGTCGACCCGCCATCGCTCAACAGAACGAGATAAGCATTCGCCCCGCGTGCCTGCTTTAAGCCTTCCTGCAACGCCGATTGCAGATTCGTGGCCCCACGAATGCGGGCTGCCTTTACTTGCGCCAGCGTCTGATCCACGGCCGCCGGCGTGGCTTCCACCGGCGAAGTTTGCAGCATCTGCGCTTCGCTCTGGAAGAGAATTACGCTGAACTTATCCCGCGGCGTTAATGACCGCAGCAGCGTTTCGAGCGCCCGGTAGTTGCGCTCCAACTTCTCCCACTGCATGGAAAGAGAAACGTCGAAGAGAGTCACCACGGTGCGAGGGGTTGCCGACGGGGCCACCGTGGGCGACACCAGCAGGCTTTGGAAGAAGCCCGGCTCTCCCGGCTCGCGATGCGCCAGAACCTCCAGCCGCTGCCGCGCGCCGTCAATCGTCCACTTGACCCCGAAATCCTCCGCCAGGGAAACATTGGCGCCTTGGAATGAAGCCCGGACGCGGTTGGCCGTACGCTCCTCTATCTTGAGTGGATAAATCCCCCCGGCCGCCTGAAAGTCCTTCAACGGGTGCCGCGACCGCAGCTCAAAGCGGATCGCCAGCCGCCCCGCCGTCTGCGCCCGGTACATATCGGGCCGCAACGGCACGGCAAAGAACGACTGCAAATCCTCCACCGGTAATGTCTCGTGATACTCCATTTCCAGGCGCTTGGTGCCAAAGCCAGGAATCGGCACGATGTGTGCTGAGAAGATCGCTCCCCGGCGCGCTTGGTCGGCATCGCCGTCGCCCATCCGGAGCAGTCCCGGATCAATCGACTGGAGCCGGATCTGCTCGTAGAGTTCATCGGCGCGCTTGCGCTCCAGAATCACGCCGGGAATCCTCGTCACGTCGTCCCAGATGGCGAAGTCCGACACCATCGCGCGGCTCGGCAGCGCGAACTGGTACTTGCCTTCCAGCACGCCGCGGGTGCGGCTCTGGAAGATCTGTCTGATCTTGACGCGGGCCACCTGGTTGTCGATGAGAACATCGATTTCCATCTCCCCCAGCGAGAGAATCGCTGGATCGGGCTCCGCCTTTTCCCCCGGGATAATCACGCCGGCATCTGCAAACAGCAAGCCTGCGCCAACCAACAGCGCCAACCCTACCCGGCCAGCCTTCACGGCAAGCTCCTTTCCGGAATACGGACCAGACCGTTCTCGGTACCCACGTAGACAAACCCTCCGGCCACTGTCACGGCAGTCACATTCTTCGACGGTAATCCCGCCGTCACATAACGCCAGCGCTCGCGGCCGCTATCGAGCACCGCCAGGCCTTGCTCCAGCGTCCCGGCATACAGCGCGCCCGTTCCCGCCGCCAACGCCCCCGGATTCACGACAAAAGCGGCGTCCGGGAATCCGCTCCAGGTGGTGCCGTCGAGTCGATACACTCCGGCCCCATAGGTACCTGCGTAAAATGCCCCCTCAAATTGATCAAGCGCGCTGATCCAATTTTGCCTGAGTGCGGAGTTGGCCGTCGTATAGCTGGCTTTCACTACCCCGCCCTCCAGGACCGAGACGCCGCCCAGCGTGCCCGCCAGTAGCCGCCCGCCGCCGCGCGCCAGGGCATAGACGTGATTGTTCACCAGCCCGTGGAAGGCATAGAGGTTCTGCGGCCCGCCTGGTTCCAGGAAGGTTAAGCCGGCGGGGGTGGCAAGGATCAGGCGGTCGTCTTCTACGACTATGTCGGTGATATGGGAGGCGATAAGGCCGTCTTTTCTGGTTAAGACACGGCGCGTGCGGCCGGCCCCATCGGCCTCGACCAGCCCGTTGGCCGTCGCGATGACGGCCCCGTCGCGGCGCGGCGCGATCCGATTGACACAGAAGACCACGTCGTCCTCGCGGTGCAGTGCCTTGGCCTGCCCCGGCTCCACCACATCCAGCCCGTGATCGAAATAGCCCACCCACAGCTTGCCGGACGGCTCGACGGCGAGCGCCGCGATATTGCCGTCGGCCAGCAGCGCGTCCCCGGCCACGGGTAGCGGCCGCCCGTCGAGCGCGATCCCGTCGCGGTACACGATGTAGGTACCTTCGGTGGTTGTCAGGATGCGGCGTACCTCACGTGCTTCCAACCCTGCGGTGATCCGCGCCGCTCTGCCTTCTAGCGGAATCTGCGCGACGCCCTCTTCCATGGTGCCCGCCAGCAGCCGCTCGCCCTCCACGGCCAGCGCCGTTACGAAGGAGCCTTCGGCCAGAGTGCGCTGCGGCTTGCCGTCGCGAAACTCGCCTACGCCGAGGCTTGTACCGGCGAAGGCGCGCCCGCCGTCCACCGCCAGGGATAGCACCTGCTTATCCGGCAGTCCGCTGCCTTCACTGAACCAGCTTGCTTGACCCGCTTTCCAATTCGCCAAACCGCGGTCGCGCGTGCCGATCCATAGATCATCGAAGGTGCCCGCCAGTGCTGATACCGTCAACCCGGCGAGTGTCTCGTGGAATCGCGTGAGCCGGTTGCCATCCCACGCCAGGACGCCTGCCCCGGCCGTTCCCAGCAGCACCTGCCCGGTCGAGAGGCCCAACACGGCCATCACCTTCTTTGCGGCGGTTTCCCGCGGCGACAACTGGCGGAGATCGCGTCCATCGAATACGGCCACGCCTTCGCCTAGCGTGCCGATCCACAGTTCGGCGTCCCGGCCGGGCAAAGCTGCGACGGCGAGGGTCGTCAGTGGTGCCGATGGCAACTCGCGGCCGGATCGGAACCGCGGCCGGAGTTCCCCCGATTCGGCCGACTCCCACACGGTGTCCGGCGTGATCGCCCAAAGCTTGTTCTGGAATAGGGCCGCGTCGCGAAAGGCGCCCGCCGATGCGTAGTATTCCGCGGTAGGGTTCGCCGATCCGGTTAGCGTCCGCGACGAGAATCGCAGTTCGCCCGCGCTGCGCACCGCGTTTGTGCTTTCCGAAGTGACCGTACCGGCACGCCAGAAGGTATAGCCTGCAAATCCGGCGATGGCGAGGAACAGCGCCCCGAGAATCCGGACGGGACGCGCGAGGCGGGTCATTCTCTACAAATATACGGCAGGGCCGAGGGCTGCGTTCCTTCGCTGATGATTTCCAGTGCGGATTGGGGCGGCGATTGAGATGAGAAGGCGCGACGTGGGCGTCGCGCGCGGGTCTGGGGACCCGCCCTCCATCGTTTCGGAGTGATCAGTTGGGTTGATCATTGGAGTTGGGGGTGGGGGTGTAGAAGGTTAGGACGTTGGTGCCTTGGCGGACGGTGCGCGTTTTGCGGAGCTTGCCGATCTCCTCCGGCAGGGTGCGGCGGATGTCGTGCTGGACGATGACCAGGCTGGTTTCCATCTGGCCGGCTAGTTCGATGGAGCGCTCGTATTCCTTATCGGAATCGTAGGGCGGATCGAGGAAGACGATGTCGGCCTTCTGGCTGCCCAGGTAGACGTGGGCGGAGCCCTTGACGACCTGCACGCGGCTCTGGACGCCTAGGGTTCGGACGTTGTCTTCGAGGGCCGCCATGGCCTCGCGGTTCTTCTCGATGAGAATCGCTTTGGCGGCGCCGCGGCTTACCGCCTCCAGGCCTACGGCTCCGGTGCCGGCGTAGGCGTCGAGGAACACGGCGTCCTCGAGCCGGGTCTGGAGGATGCTGAATAACGACTCGCGCAGGCGGTCCGGCGTGGGCCTTACCTTCTCGCCCGGTACCGATTTGATGCGCCGGCTCTTGAATTCTCCCGCTATGATCCGCATACCTTACCCCACTCGAGCCAATCCGTAGCGGGCCTGCCAGTGATCGCGCAGATAGGCGATGACGCGGTCGCGGTCGCCCGCATCGCTGGCTTCATCGAGATAGGCCGAGGCTTCGCGCCGGGCCAGTTCCAGGATCTCGGTATCGCGCAGGATGTTAGCGATGCGCAAGGCCGGCAGTCCGCTTTGTTTGGTTCCGAAGAACTCGCCGGGACCGCGCAGCTTCAAGTCCATTTCGGAGATGTAGAAGCCGTCGGTGGAATCGACGAGGGTGCGAATGCGCTCGCGGGCGGTATCGTTGAGCTTGCCGGTGACCAGGAGGCAGAAGCTTTGGTGCCCGCCGCGGCCGACGCGTCCGCGAAGCTGGTGGAGTTGGGCGAGGCCGAAGCGCTCGGCCTGTTCGATCACCATAACGGTAGCGTTGGGCACGTCGACGCCGACTTCGATAACGGTGGTGGAGACCAGCAGGCGGGATTCGCCGCGTTTGAAGGCCTGCATGGTCTGTTCCTTGGCATCGGTGGGCATGCGGCCGTGGAGCAGGGCGACGGGGATGCCGGGGAACACGATCTCGCTGAGATGCTGGTGCATCTTTTCGGCAGCTTTGAGCGCCGCGGTCTCCGATTCTTCGATGACGGGGTAGACAACGTAGGCTTGGCGGCCGGCATCCATCTCGCGCTTGACGAAACTCCAAACCTCTTCGATGCGCGTTTCGGGGACGTGGCGGGTGACGATGGGTTTTCTGCCCGGGGGTAGTTCGTCGATGATGGAGACGTCGAGGTCGCCGTAGAGGGTCATGGAGAGGGTGCGGGGGATGGGCGTGGCGGTCATGACGAGGACATCGGGGGTGACGCCTTTTTCGATCAGCCGCAGGCGCTGCATGACGCCGAAGCGATGCTGTTCGTCGACAATGGCGAGGCCGAGCCGATGGTAGGAGACATCCTCCTCGAGCAGCGCATGGGTACCGATGCTGACCTGGATGAGCCCGGCGGCGATGAGTTCCTTGATCTTGGTTTTCTCGCGGGCCGAGAGGCTGCCGGTGACGAGCGCGATGCTGTAGCCGAGCTTCTGGAACAGGTTACGGAAGTAGAAGTAATGCTGGGTGGCAAGGATTTCGGTGGGGGCGAGCACGGCCACCTGGTACTTGTTTTCAATCGCGATGATCGCGGCTTCGGCGGCGACGAGGGTTTTGCCGGAGCCGACGTCGCCCTGCAGCATGCGGTTCATGGGATGGGGCGCGGCCATGTCCTTGGCGATCTCGCCGAGCACGCGCTTTTGGGCTCCCGTGGGCTTGAAGGGGAGCATGGCTTTGATTTGTTCCCGCGCCTTATCGGAGAGTTCGAAGGCGATGCCAGGCTGGAGGCGGACCTTGGAGCGGCGCAACTGCGAGCCGGCCTGCATCCAGAAGAACTCCTCGAAGATGAGGCGAAACTGCGCGGGGGAGCGGAACTCGTTTAAGAGGCGGAGATCCTCCTTGGGCGGCGGGAAGTGGAGGTTGCGGACGGCCGTGGTGTAGTTGGGCAGCTTCATGCGGCGGCGCACCTCTTCGGGCAATGCGTCGGGCAGGGTGCCGATACTCTCGCAGATGCGGTAGAGCAACGTGCGGAGGACACGGGCGGAGACTTTGCCGGCGGCCTCGTGAATCGGCACGATGCGGCCTAAGTGGATGGCCGATTCGCTGTCGTCGTCCCCGGACAGGATTTCGATCTCGGGATGGAGGATGGAGAGTTCGCCACGGAAGGAATCGATCTCGATTTTGCCGTAGACGGCGAGGCGGAGGCCGGGGACGAGCACGGACTTAAGGTAGTCGCCGTTGAACCACTTGCCGATCAGAACGCTGTGGGAGGAATCGCGGAAGGTGGCTTCGAACAGGCCCATGCGGCCACGGATGCGCTGGGACTTGACGTGCGCCACTTCCGCGATGACGGTGGCCATCTCGCCGGGGGCCAGTTGGGCGATGGTTTTGATGTTGGTGCGGTCTTCGTAGCGGAAGGGCGCATAGCTAAGGAGGTCCTCCACGGTGAGAAGGCCTTTGGCCTGCAGCATGGCGGCGCGAGCCGGCCCGATGCCCTTGACGTACTCCAGCGGCGTGTTCAGGTCCACGTCGCGCTTATTTTACCGTGGCCTTGTCGACCGTCTGGTTTTCGAACTCGTCGGTGATGCGGACGGCGACGGTGACCTCGCCGGGAGAGGGGCGAGTGAGGCTGAGGACGTAGTCGAGGGTGAGCGAATCGGCCAGACGCGAGACGGGCTGGGCGACGGTCCACTCGCCGCCATTGAGCGAGTATTCGGCGCGTTCGATGACGCTGGCCTTATCGCGAGCCTGCCAGCGGACGGTTAGCTTGCCGCTCTCCATCGCAGCGGTGAGGTTGGCGATCTGGGGGGCGGTGTTGTCGATGAGGAAAGGCTCGCTTTCAAGCTGCGCGGTGAGGGCGTCGTTGGGGGGATTGCCAGGGGCGTCCGAAGCGGTGACGCGCACCTGGTAGTACCCGTCGGCGAAGGCGGTGGAATCCCAACTGTAGTGGCGGTCGCGCAGTTGATCCTTGAGCAGTTTCCATTCGGTCTCGCCCTGGCCGCGGATCTCGAGTTTGAAGACGAGGGTATCGCCGTTCTCGTCATTGGCGCTCCAGCGGGCACCGATCCAACCTTTGCTGTGGTTGAGGGTGGAAGAGGCGGTGTCGAGCGAAAGGCCGCCGCCGGCGCGGCTGCGCTGGCCGATGGCGGGGAGATTGATGGTGGCGGCAGCGCCGCTGGATACCGGCGTGGTGCTGGTGGGAAAGCGATAGTTGGCGGGCGTGCTCTCGACGGCCTGCACGACAGGGGCAACGTTCTTGCTGAGGTAGGCGAGTTCGACCATAGTGACCGCGGGCGATTGCGTGCCGGTGCCGGCGGCGAGTTTAAGCCTGTACTGGAGGAAGCGGGAGGCCGGGGAGGCCATGCGGCCGCTGTCCTTGGTGAGAGGGACGGGGCTCCAGGGGCTCCAGTTTTTCTGGGGGCGGTCGAGGTTGCCGCTGCGCGTTTCGAGGCTGATCTGGCCACCGGCGGCGTCGCCTTCCCATCGGGCGCGGCCCCAATAGGAGAAGGCACCGGCATCGAGGACATCGCTTTCAAGAGTGCCTTCCTTTTCGACCTCAGGGCCGAGGCGGAAGATCTTGCCGATGTTGGCGGTGACGGCGTAAAGCGCGCCATTAGGGGCGGGCGCGAGGGCGGTGATCTGGGTGGAGGTGGAACTGACGAGGGTGGTGGAGAGCTGCGGGGAATCGATGCGATAGATGCGGCCGCGATTGCCGGTGGCCAGGAGCGGACGCTGGCGGGCGTCGAGCGCGATGGCATAAACAAGGTCGGAGCCATGGGACCAGATGCGGCGGGGTGCGCCATCGGTATCGATGCGAATCAACTCCGACCCGCCACCGATAGAGGGCACGGGCGCGATGGTGGGAGGCGGCACAGGCTGCGGGCGGGCGGCGGCAGCGGCCGGTGCGGCAACGGGGGCAACGATGGGAATCGGAGGCGGGGGGACGGTAGCGGGAGTCTTATTGCCGACGGCGGCGGCATAGACTATGCCACCTGGAGCGACGGCGACCGCGGTGACCTCACGTTTGGAAGATTGATGCAGGACGAAGCCTTCGCCCTTGGGGGTGACGCGAAGCACAAGGCCGGCGGGTTCGGTCCCGATGATGAGGTTGCCTTGTGGATCGATGGCCATGGAGCGGGCGTGCGTTTCGTCGCTCTGGAAGAAGACGGAGCCCTGGCCGGTGGCACTGACTTTGTGGATCTCGCCTTTGTCTCCGGTGGCGACGTAGAGGTCGCCGGAGGGGCTGAACGCCATAGCCCAGATGTACTTGGCTTTGGGGTCGTAGAAGACATCGGCCTTGCCGGCGGCGTCGACGCGATAGACTTTGCCATCGGGGCTGGTGGCGGCGTAGACGCGGTCCTGGCGGTCAATGGCGATGGCGTGGACTTCGAGGCCGGGGAGTTCGGCGAGGGTGCGCGCCTTACCATTGGGGTCGACATGGAAGAGCTTGGCGGCGGAAGCGCCGGGAGCGCCGCCACCGGCATAAAGGTTACCCTTGGCATCGCTGGCGACGGCCCAGAGGTAGGGGGTGGAGGTGTCGTGCAGTTCCTTGAAGACGGGGGCGAGGGTGAGGCGGCCGTCACTGCGCAGGGCGAGTTGTTTCAGCGTGGCCTTCTCATAGTCGGCGGGATCATACTGTTGCCAGAAGCGCGTATCGGCAGCGTGGCCCGCCAGCGCGAGGCCGAGCCCAAAGACGAGGATGTTCTTCATTGATTACTTTACGGTGATCTTGAGGTTATAACTGCCGTTGACGACGAGGTCGAAGGGGATCGCGAGCTTCTCCGAGGCACTTTCGGCCGAGGTGACGAAGGGCCGGTTCTGGGTCTGGCCGGACTGCATGACGTTCAGGACCGAAGCCGGAAGGCTGGGCATGGTCTTGTCGTCGGTGACCACGGTGGGCCGGTTTTCGACCAGCGAGACGTAGAGGCGATTGTTGCTGCGTTCCTGGTTGATGAGCGATACGGTCTGCGGCAGGTCCATGAAGCGGTTGGCCATGGGGGCAGCGGACTGGATGCGGTTGAGGGTATCGGCATCGCTGAGCAGGAGGCGGTGATCGCCTTTGGGGAGGCTGGCGGGGATCTGGATCTTGAAGTCGCGCATGATGCGCTCGCCGCGGTAGGGGCGCAGGAAGACTTTGCCACTCAGTTCGCCGCCCGCGGTAACGTCCTGCTGGGCGAGCCAGGCGTTCTCGATGGTGGCGATACGGCGCTGGGGGAGGAGGTCGACGGTGGCTTTCACGCTCTTCAGTTTGGGCATCTGGACGGCGTTGCCGAAGAGGCGGTTGAACTTGTCGGCCCACCAGCCGGCCAGGAGCATGGGGGCGGGGACGGGCATCTCACTGGGGGCGAGCATGGTGGAGATATTGAATTTGCCGCCCTGCAGTTCGACATCGCCATTGAAGCGATAGGTGACTTCGTCGCTAAAGTCGTTGGTCTGGCTGATGGAGTTGAAGAGGGTGAGCATCATCAGGAACGGCGTCCACTTCTGTTGGACGAAGACGTTGAACTTATAGTCCTTGGTTTTCTCCAGTTGGTTGGAGGCGCCGTAGCTGCGGACCTGGAGGGTGACGGGGACCATGTCGGCGGTTTCGCCGAGGACGCCCATGATGCCGGCGTGGCGATCCTGTTTGAGAGCGCCGACGATGTCGGTGGCGTTGGCAATCTTGTTGGGTTGGAAGGCGGAGGCGAGGGTCCAGACGACTTCGCCCTTGGCCATCGGCATTTCGACGGGACCAAGGTTGAAGAAAGGGTGGCCGAAGCCGAGGACGCGCTTGCCGTCGTTATAAGAGACGGTGCCGAGGCCGGTGATGGACATGTCGCCGGAGACCAGCACGCCCGCAATGGCCTCGCCGGGTTGCAGCGCGCTCTGCCAACCGGTGGCGGGTTTGGCGGCGTGGAGGCTGCCGGAGCCGCCGCCCTGGACGGCGGTGAGGCCCATCTGGGAGAGGAGCGGGCCGAACTCCTTGAGGGCGACGCCATGGAAGCCGGAGAGGGTGAGTGGAGTTTCGATGGGGACCAGTTGATAGCCGCCCGCGGAGGCCGCAGTGGGGGCGCTGCCGGCGGCGAGGACATGCTGGATCATCTCACCAGGCACGTCGACGGCGGCGCGTTTCGGGGGATCCTGCGGGCCTTTGGCATCGCTGGGGCGCGATTGGTCGAAGGTGTTGATCTCCAGCATCTCGTCGATGGGGGTGATGCCGCAGATGGCGTCGGGGGAGAACTGGGAGAGGCGGAAGCCGACGGCGCCGATGAGTTTGCCATCGATATAGACGGGGGAGCCGGACATGCCGCCGGCGACGTTGGTGCGCTGGGCGCGGCCGCCCATGCGGCAAAGGATCATGTCGCTGTGGGGACCGAGCGAGTTCTTGAGGACGCCGAGGATTTCGATGGGGATGGGCTCCGCGGTTCTTCCTTCGAAGACCGTCCAAGCCGTGGCTTTCATGCCGGGTTTGATGGCGGTGATGGGGAGGGTGGCCACCGGTCCAGCCTTGGGGCGGACCTGGGTTGCATCAGGTGTCTGCTGGGCAAGGAGCGCGCCAGCGCACAGAAAGGGCAGGAGGATTGTCAATCTCACAGCGTGTGACGTCCTATTTCATTATCATGCAATGCCGGTTGCAACGTTGTAAGGGTTTCCCGGCTCCAGGATAGACAGCGGGGGTTCCCAGCCGGCTAGTGGCGAGCGGGTCGGCGGCCGGCTTGGAAACGGTTGGCGGGAAGGGAGTTATAGAAAAGTGAGAGGTGCAAGTGCCCGGCTTATCTTCCCCGCGCGCTGTCCCAGCCGCCCCGGAAGGCCCGGCCGTCGCCAGCCCATAGTTTAGCGCTCCACGTTCCGCAGCGCTGGGAAGGTCTTCAGCACCGGCTCGGCGTTTTCCAGCTTCTTACACAACGCCACGCGCAGCGTTTGTAGCCGTGGCAATGGGCCAAGCGTTCTCAGCGTCTCGGCGGTTATCGGCTGGCGCGAAAGGTCCAGGTACTCGAGATTCTCCAGCCCGCGCAATGCGCTCAAGTCCCGCAAATCGGCGCGCTCGGCTTCCGGATGGCCCGGCCGGTCGACGCCGCGGTCGGAGATAGTCGCCGCCGCCAGTGTCAGTCGCTTGAGTTGCCTTAGCGCCCCCAGCCGAACCAGGTTCTCATCGGTCAGAGACAAGCCCCATAACCCGGAGTCCACACGCTGCGTGCCCCCGACATTCAGATCTCGCAGCGTTGCAACCTGCCGTAACATGTTCAAGCATTCGCCCGTGAGCCGGTTGCCGCCGATGACTAACCGCTCCAGCCGCGGCAGTTCCAGCAGCGCCTCAAAGCCGTCGTCCGTGATCTCCGTAAACCCGAGGTCCAGATCGCGCAGGTTCCGCAGCGGCGCTATGTGTTCGAAAACTTTGCTGGTGACCCGAGTGCCGCGCAGGTTCAGCGCTTCTAGCTGCGGGAAGCTCTTCAATACCGCCAGTCCGTCTTCACTGAGGTACTCGGCATAGTGCAGGTTCAACTCACGCAGTTGCTTGAGGCCCTTGAGATGCTGCAAGCCGGCATCGGTGACCTTCGTTCCCGATAAATCCAGCCTCGTCAGATCCACCTGGCGGCCGACGCGGCGCAGATCGGCGTCGGTGGTCCAGGAATGCGCTAAGTCGATCTCCGCCGCGCCCAGCAGCAATGCGAAAGACAACCACAGCATCAGCTTCTCCTCCGGTTCGGCAGACTCGATTCGGCATCGAAGACAATCGTACAGCCGGGCAGAGCCTCCCGCAATTGCTGGTACCCCGCCTTGGTGATCAGCGTGTGATAGACGTTCAGCTTCTTCAGTCCTTTGAACTGCGCCAGCTTCGGCACGGCGGCGTCGCTGATATGGGTATTATCGAGGCTCAGCTCTTCCAGCCCTGCCAGCTTCGTCAGCCCATCGAGCGCGGCGTCTTCCAACTCCGCGTAGTCCATGGACAAAGACCGCAAGGCGGTCAACTTCGCGAGGTGCTCCACCGCTTTGTTCGAAATGCGTGTGCGAATCAGATCCAGGCGGCGCAGATTGCGGAGCGCGGTGAGGTGCGCCAGACCCACGTCGGTGAATCGCGCATCGCGGAGGGTCAGTTCCTCCAACTGCGTCAACTGCCCGACGGCCTTCATGCCCTCGTCGGTCAGATCCGTGCTGGCCAGATCCAGCGACACTACGCCTTTCAACAGTTCCAGCGGGGCGCCATCGGCGATGTCCGTGGATGCCAGCGACAGCTTCTTCAACAACGGCAGAGCCGCCAACACCGGCACCGTCGAGTTGGTAAGAGGCGTACCGTGGATATCCAATTCCCGCACGGCTTTCAGATGCGCCAGTCCTTCGCCTTCGACGAACGTATTGCCCAACGACACCCGCGCCAACTGCGGCAACCCCGCCAGATGCTGCAAGCCCGCATCGCTCACCGAGGTGTCATCCAGCTTCAACGATTCCAGGTTCTTCAATCGCCCCAGGTGCCCCAGCCCGCGATCGCTCACCTGCGCCGCACTCAGATCCAGCGAACGCAGGCTGGTGTCGCTGGTAAGTTTCTCCAGTTGCGCGTCGGTCATCGTGCCGGATGCCGCCTGTTCGGTGGCCAGCACTTCCAGACCAGCCACGGCCTTCTTCAACGCCGCCACGCCCGCGGCATTGACGCGGCTATAGCGCACGTCCACCTCCGCGAGATTCTTCAAGCCCTGCAGGGATTCCAGGCCCGCATTACTGATGCGTGTGCGATAGAGGTTCAGTTCCTCCAGGTGCGGGAAGGCCGCCAACACCGGCGCCGCCGCATCGCTGACCGCCGTTCCCATCAAATTCAGCTTCTTTAGCGCCGTCAGCCCTGCAATGGCGCGCAAGCCGTCGTCGGTAATGGCCGTGCCGTGCACATCCAACTCCACCAAGGCTTTCATTTGGCCAAGGATGCGCATGGCTGCATCCGTGATGGCAGTATCGCCGAGGCGCAGCCGCTCCATCTGCGTCATACCCGCCAGGTTCTTCGCGCCTTCATCGTCGAACGGACAGAGCGTGCACTCAAAGGAGCGCAGGCCGGTGAACGGGGCCAGCGTGTGTCCCTTCACCGCGCTCTGGCCGAGCCGCAGTTCGCGAAGCCGCTTGAGATTGGCGATCTCCGCCAGCCCGGTATCGCGGAAGCGGATGTTGTCCAGGAAGTGATAGCTGAAGGTGAGCACCTCCAGCGACTCCACCGAGTTCAGATACTTCAGATCGCGGCTCCCATCGCGCCCGCCATCCGCATTGCGATTCCACAGCGGCCCGGGAAGGTGCAGTTCCTTCAAATGGCGCAAGCTGGTGAGGCGTTCGAGATCGATTGGGTCGACGTTCACACCGACCCAATCGAGCGCTTCCAAGCGGACATCGGCGGGGAGGCGGGACGGGTCGCTGATGTAGCCCGCAACGCCGGCGGTACGCACGCGGCCGCCCATGGTGAGGGTCCATTCGGCTACCCGGCGCTCCACCGATTGAGCAAAGACGGGTAGCGCGAACCACGCGGCAAGCAGCGCCGCGTAAACGCACATGCCGCGGTTAATGCCCGCCGCCGGCCATCTCCAACTGCGGACGCGACGGTTCCGGCCAATCCAGGTGGAAGGTCTTCCCGCGCGGCTGATCGATCCGTTCATACGTATGGGCGCCAAAGAAATCACGCTGGCCTTGCAGCAGGTTCGCCGGGAGGCGTTCGCTACGGTAGCCATCATAATATGCCAGGGCCGAGTAGAACGTGGGGGCCGCCACGCCGTTGCGGGCCGCTTCGCCGATCACCGTGCGCCAATTGGTCTGGCAGCGGTCGATCTCGCTCTTGAAGTAGGGATCCAGCAGCAGGTTCGCCAGTTCGGCGTTGCGCTGGTAGGCTTCGGTAATCTTCTGCAGGAAGCGGGCGCGGATGATGCAGCCGCCGCGGAAGATCTTCGCGATGTCGCCGAACGGCAGCTTCCACTTATATTCGTCCTGCGCGGCGCGCATGAGTTGGAAGCCCTGCGCGTAGGCGCAGATCTTGGAACAATAGAGCGCATCGTGAATGGCTTGGATGAACGCTTTCTTATCTCCGCTGAAGGAAGGCGCGGGTCCGCTCAACACCTTGCTGGCGGCGACGCGTTCGTCCTTCACCGCCGACAGGTAGCGCGCAAATACGGCTTCGGCCACCGTCGGCGCCGGCACGCCCATGTCGAGCGCACTGACCGACGTCCACTTGCCGGTGCCCTTCTGCCCGGCCGTATCGAGCACGATATCGACAAACGGCTTGCCGGTGACCGGATCCTTCTGCTGCAGGATGTCGGCGGTGATCTCGATGAGGAAGCTGTCGAGCACCCCGCGATTCCACTCGGCGAACACTTCACTGCACTCGGCGGGCGTCATGCCCAACAGGCCCTGCATCAGGGCGAAGGCTTCGCAGATCATCTGCATGTCGCCGTACTCGATGCCGTTGTGCACCATCTTCACGTAGTGCCCGGCGCCGTCCGGCCCGATGTAAGTGGAACACGGTACGCCGCCTACAATCGGCTTGCCCGGAGCGGCCCCGGTGAGCGGCTTGCCGGTGGTGGCGTCCACCTTGGCGGCAATCGCCATCCAAATGGGCTTGATCTCTTCCCACGACGACTCCTCGCCCCCCGGCATCAGCGACGGGCCGAAGCGCGCGCCCTCCTCGCCGCCCGAGACGCCACTGCCGACAAAGCGGAAGCCCTTCGCTTTGAGTTCCTTTTCACGGCGGATGGTATCCATCCAGTGCGCGTTCCCACCGTCGATGATGATGTCGCCCGGTTCCAACAACGGCGTGAGGCTGCCGATAACGGCGTCGGTGGGCCCGCCCGCCTTCACCAGAATGATAATCTTGCGCGGCCGCTTCAATGACTTCACGAAGTCCTGCAAGCTTGCCTGCCCGGTAAGGCCGCCGGGCGTGTTCGGGTTTTCGGCAACGAACTTCTCCATGGTCTCGGTGGTGCGGTTGTACACGCTAATCCGGAACCCATGGTCGGCGATGTTTAAAGCCAGGTTCTGGCCCATCACGGCCAGGCCGACCAACCCGATATCGGACAGTTGTTGTGACATAGGAGGTTAAGGTCTAACTCAGCATTCTAGCGAAACGGGCGCAGCCGTTTACAGCAACGCGCGGCGCAGCGATTCGAAGTTGCTGACCGTCAGCAGGTGCATGCGCACCGTGAGACGCGTATAGCGGGCGAGTTCGCGCTGCTTGGCCACATCGGGCAGTTCCGGCGACGCCACGAACAGAAAGCCGGCGGCGACCTTCACCGGAATCAACTGATGCCGTTCGATCAGATGCGCCGGCAGCGCCCGCGCCACGTTGCGCCCAATACGGCGCGGATCGAAACGGCTGAGCGGGATGCCCGCCTGCAGGCTGAGCGCTTCGTATAGGTGGTCTTCCGTCAGCAAGTGGCAGCCCACCAGGAACTCGCCTAGCCGGATGCCCCGCGGCTGGTGTGCCAGCGCCCATTCCAGGTTCTCCGCCGTCAGCCGGCCGGACGATACCAGGATCTCGCCCAGTTTCCGCACGCGCGTGGCGGAGGCCAGCACGGGATAGCTGTGATCCGTCTTCAACCAGGCGAGCCGGGTATTCGACACCTTTGCGTAGCTGTACCGCCAGATGGCCCCGAAGGTGGCCCGGCAGTTGATGTAGTTGGCGTAGAGCGCCCGCAACGGCACCCCGCTGGCGAACTTCCATCCATAGATACGCGACGTACACCAGGCGCGCACCGCGAGGTGAATCAACTGCAAAGTGGTCGTAGAACCAAACAAAGCCAGTTTCGGCCAGGTGCTCATCAACTCCGCCATTCCCCACGAGCGGCCCGTCCAGTGGCTCCAGGCAAGCGTGAACAGGCCGTACAACGAGAGCAGCGTAGTGAACAGGCTCACCGGGTTTCCGATGAGCCCCTTGCGGTCGCGCCAGAGCCAATACTTCGTGCCGATACCGCCGCGCCAGCCATGACGCTCCCAGCTTTGCAGTGCAATGCCCGTTACCCAGCGGGTCCGCTGGCGGATGGCCGCGTTCGCTGTATGCGGGAAGTACTCGCGGGTGGCCACCGGTTCGCCGTCTTCCATCTGGACTGGCATGAAGAGTTGGGGGCAGCCCAGGAAGTGCAGCCGCAGCCCGTTCTCATAATCTTCCGTTAGGCATTCCGGCTCGAAGATGCGCCCGTCGCGCGCCGCCAGTTGATCCAGGGAGTAGCGCGTGAAGCCGGTCCCTACCCCATTGGAGGGGATAAAACCGCCCAGGATCTGGCGTCCCGGCATATCCTTAGTTTGGAACTCGGCGAATTCGTCGCAGTAAATGCCGTGCGTCCACTCCTTCATGGCTGTCCGTAGCGGTAGTACCGGCACCTGCACCATGTCGTAGATGTCGCAGTGGTAGTTGATCCAATGCAGTGCGTGGGGATGAATTACGTCTTCGGCGTCGTGCGTAAGGATGATCTCGTAGCGGATGCCGTGCTGGCCCTCATGGCTCAGCATTCTCTGGTAGATCCAGTTAAGGCAATCGGCCTTAGAGGTTGGGCCCGGATTGCCGCAAACGGCCACGTGCACATTCTTATGCCGCTGCTCCAACTCCAGTACCGCTTGTAAGGTTTCGGCGTCGTTGGGATAACAGCCTAGAAAAAAGTCGTAGTTTCCGTACGTAATCCCGCTAACGTTGTTGTCCACCATCTGACGAATCACTGTAGATTCTTTCCACAGTGGAACCAATATGGAAATTTTTTTAGGCGGCGATGCAAATGCCGCGGCGCGTTCTTCAGCCTGGTCGCGCGGGCCGTAGACCAGCTTGTTGGAGATCCAGGTCAGCAAGCAAACGCAATCGATAAAGACCTCGTCCAATCCACTCAACAAGATATAGAGCGCCAGAGGGATGGAGAGCGTGCGGACCCAGAGGTCCACCACGGCGATCACGGCAGTGAGAAGTTCCTCCAAGTGAGGTGGTGCGCGGTGGTGGGGGGAATTCTCAAGGCAAAACCGGCTTTGGCACGGCACATGCTACTAGAAGTGCAGATGCGGTCCCAACTGGGTGACCGGCGCTGAATCGGTATCCTCCGCTGAACGAGCATGAGCGGAACATTCCTCTCCGAGCAGGCGTTGCCCAGTTACAAAGTCCGTCGCAGCCTCCCGTGGTCTCTCCCGCGGGCTCGGTTCACCGGCAGTGGCTCCCTGAAACGTCTCCCTCCGAGCGTTGCCGCTGCCGGTGAACGAAAGCGATCTCCCCATACAGGAACAGGGGAGACGTGTCTTCCGGCGGCCTGGGTCAAAGCACGGATCTCTTGAAGTTGTTTGGGGGTGCAGGTATGTATCAACACAGGTTTGTAATTACGACATTCGCTTCGCTGGCTCTGGTAAGTTTTACAGGCTGCGCGACCAAGAAATATGTCAACCGTCAGATCTCACCGGTCGACCAGCGTGTCAGCGCCGCCGAACGCAAAGCCGGCGAGCAAGGCACGCAACTCGAGGCGTTGGAGAACGAGAGTTCCAAAACGCGCGAGCGTGTCGGCGATCTGGACAACAACTTGAAGCAAACGAATGAACGGGTTGGGCAGGTTGATCAGAAGGCCGGCCAGGCTCAGCAGTCCGCTTCGGCGGCGCAACAGAGCGCGGCGCAGGCCATGACCGCCGCCAACGACGCACAGAACCAGGTGAAAGCCGTAGGGAAGTACGTCGACAACATTACCACCTATAAGATGAACAAGGAAGGCGCCGTCCTGTTTCGTTCCGGCAGCGCTGTCCTTGGCGACGACGGCAAGAAGATGCTCGATGACCTCGCCAGCCAGGTTGCCAACCAGCAGCGCTACGTCATCGAAATTCAGGGTTTTGCCGACGCCACTGGCAACAAGTACAACAACGTGCTGCTAAGCCAGCGCCGCGCTGACGCGGTAGTCCGCTACCTGACCGTGGAACACAAGGTTCCGCTGCGCTTCGTGCACGTTCTGGGGGTTGGCGCCGAATCGCCGGTGGCCGACAACAAGACGCGCCAGGGCCGTAGCCAGAATCGCCGGGTGGAAGTCCGGGTGTTCGCGCCGGAAGCCGGCAGCACCGCGATGAACACCAACACTTCGGCAGCATCTTCGGGTGTCCAGCAGTAACGCGGCAAGCCGTTAAGCTCTGTCGGATTGTCCCGAGAGAAGCCCAGGAGCCGGACAGAACATGTGAGGTCAGTGAGTTGGCGTAGTCCCTACACGCCAACCCCTGTTCCCCGCGCCGTCCGGAGATCCTGGGCTTTTTGTTTTCTAGCTCGAATGGCCCTCGCCACCCGCTCCCTTGCGGTCGCGGCTCCGTAACAGAATCGGCTATTTGCGCTAACGGAGCCGCGCGCGCCAGAAGCGGGTTTGGGGGGGTTCACAAGCCTTGGCGGTCGCGGCTTCGTGACATTACCGTCCGATCCGCTCCAGCAAATCCTTCGAAAGCAAATCGGCCCGTTCGGCTAAGCTAAGAGAACTCACCAGATCCTGCATCCGCGCCTGTTCCGCCTGCGCAATGAAACTCTGAATCCGCGAAACTGTATCCTTTTGCGCCGAATTGAGGGACTTCGCCTGGATCAACTGTACGGCATTACGGGCCCGGTCCAGAGCCGACTCGATGCGCTTGGTGTAGTCCCGATTCTGCTCCGGGGTCAGAATAACTTCCAACTGCGGGGAGAGAACGGGAGTTTCGACCTTGGGGGCGTCCGCCTCCGGCTTGGGCATCTCGGTCTCGGGCTTCGGCTCGGCGGCCGGTGACACCGGCTTGGTCTCGGCGATCCGCGGCGCCTCGGGCTTAGGCGCGGTCGACCCCTTGCGGGCGTTACGCCTCGACTTCTTGGCCGGGACAGGTTTCGGAGGAGGCGGGGGGAGCTGGATCTCAGGCTCGGGCGGTTTCGATTCCGGTATTCTGGACGTATTCAGCGTGGGACCGGGCGGCAGGGTTGCCGGCTTCTGCGCCGGAGACTTGGCTTTCGGGATTATCACCGTGGCCGGAGCAGGCCGGGGTGTGCTCTTGCGGGCGCAACCGGAGGAGGCCAGCAGCGCCACCAGACACCACGCCAAGGGGCCTGAGAATCGCATCCGAAAATTCCTTTACCACCCGTTCAACTAGCCGTGGCCGGCAGGGGAAATCGCAAGCGAAACACCGTGCCTTGCCCCGCTTCACTCGCGAAGTCAATTGTACCATTGTGGAGCTGCACGGCTCGAAACGTCATCGCCAAACCGATTCCCGAACCTTTCTCTTTCGTTGTGAAATAAAGCTGGAATACTTTGGCGCGGTTCTCCTCGGCAATTCCAGGCCCCTGATCCTGTACCAGCACAATGCAGTAGGGTGAAGCCTGTTGCACACGAACGGCCAGATTCCCGCCTTGGCGCATCGCTTCGATTCCGTTCATTACCACGTTCAACAGCGCCTGCTTGAGAAGGTCGCGGTCCCCTCGGATGGCGATCTCCTGCGGATCGGCGGAAAACTGCAGGTTTACCTTTTGCATCGCCGCCTGCGGGCGCACCAGCGAGACAACCTCCCGCGCGACGCCCGCGATATCCACGTCCTCCACCGCCAGGTCCACCGGACGAGTGAAGTCCAGGAACGTCTTCACCACGCGGTCCAGCCGCCGGATCTCCTGGGAGATGATGTTGATCTCTTTGTCGGCGTCGGGTAGTTCGCCGGAGACCTTGGTCCGCAGCAGTTCCAGCCGCAGCGCGATGGAATTGAGCGGATTCTTGATCTCATGGGCCACACCGCCCGTAAGCCGGCTGATGGCCGCCAAGCGCTGCGAGATGTCGAGCTGCGTCGCCAGTTGCCGCCGCGATTCGGCATCGCGCAACGTGATCAAGGTGCCGGAATGCTGCGCCAGCGGCTCCACGTTCAGAAACACCCGCAGCGGCCCCTTCCCTTGCCGTTCCACATTTACCAGGTAATCCCGCGAGGGCTTACCCAATCGTACCGACTGCACGATGGCGCCACCGAGCGGCTGGGTCGGCGGAAATACGTCCTCCAGCTTGCGGCCGAGAATATCCGCACGATCCTTCTCCAGCAGCCGCTCGGCCGCCGGACCCACCATCACTAACTGGTCGTTGGGGTCGAACAGCAGGACGGCGTCTTCCATGCGCTCCAACAGGTTCTCGATGTTCGAACGCATTTGCGTTGCGTCCACCTGCGCGCCGCGAATCTGCTGCCCGAGGAGATTCAGCTTCGACTGCACAATGGCCAGTTCGCGCGTCTTGCCGAGCGCATCGCGCTCCTGCGCCTCTTGCGATCCGACATCGCCGCTGGCGATCTGGTCAATTTGTTTGCTGATCTTGGTAATAGGCCCAATTGCCAGGTGGGCCGAGAATAGGCCCAGCAGAATGGACATCAGCAGCGACGCCGTCGATAGGATGCCCAGCGTCCGCACCTGCGGCAGCAGCGCCTCGCGTAGAAAGACACTTGACACCACGATCTGGATCGTGAAGATAGGGACTGTCTGCTGCGGGACACCCATGTTCAGCACGACTTCGTAGTCCTGGTGTCCGCGCGTCAACGCCAGCAGCCGGTCGGTGACTTCCTTGCTCATCCATTCGTCGAACGGAGGCAGGCGCCGCAGCCCCTTACCCTTTCGCGCCGGGTTCGAGGACGCCAGGATCTCGCCGCTCTCACCCGCCACCACGATCTCGACAATCATCTGCGCGTGCGACATAGTGTCGCCGATCAACTGCTCCAGTTGCTCGTCCTGGCTGATGATTTTCATCCACAGCAGCTTGGTTTCGTCCAGAGTGCGGGGTGGCGGCACCACTACGGCCGCCTTCTCGTTAATGCGGCTGCGCACCAGGCTCTTCACCTGGCCGGCCACCATGTCGGCGCGTTCCTTGACGCCGTTGGACCAGTTCTGCACCAGGTTATTTAATTGGAGGGCGGATAGCACCGTGACGATCACCGTCACCAGCAGCACCACCAGAACCAGCAACCTTGTCTTCAGCGACATCAGCTTCCTCGGGATGCACGCCGCATGCCATCACCCCGGATGCTGGTCCTCGGCGTCCGACGCGCCATAGCTCTTCAGCTTATTGAATAGCGTCTTGAGGCTGATGCCCAGGATTTCCGCGGCCCGCGTCTTGTTGTTCTTGGTGTGCAGCAACGTTGCTTCAATCAGCGACCGTTCGGCCTGGTCGATGGTCGTCCCTACCGGCAGGTGCACTGCCGGTAGACCGGAGTTTTCCTGCGCCACGGCCGCCGCCTTCGCTTCCGGGGTCTGGAAGCTTGGGGGCAGATGCGATACCTGGATGGTGCCCTCGCCCGCCAGGATCACGGCGCGCTCGATAACGTTGCGCAGTTCCCTCACGTTGCCAGGCCAGTTATGCTGCGACAGCAGCGAGAGCGCCGCCGCCGAGATGTCCGTCGCCTTGCAATCGTGCTTGCGGTTCATGTCGCCGATCAGCGCCGCGCACAGCAGCGGGATGTCGTCCTTACGTTCTCGCAGCGCCGGCAAGGGCACCGGTAGCACGTTCAAGCGGTAGAACAGGTCTTCGCGGAACGTGCCCTTGCGAATGGAATCTTCCAGCGGCTTGTTGGTTGCCGCCACCACCCGCACATCGACCTGCACTTCGCCACGCCCGCCCAGCCGCCGGACTTTTGAATCCTCCAGCACGCGCAGCAGCTTTGCCTGCGTGGCCAGCGGCATGTCCCCTATCTCGTCCAGCAACAGCGTTCCGCCGTGCGCCATCTCAAAGCAGCCCGCCCGCCGCTCCAACGCTCCCGTGAACGCGCCCTTTTCGTGACCGAACAACTCGCTTTCGATCAGTGTCTCCGGCAGCGCCGCGCAATTGATGGCCACGAAGGGCCCGCCGGCGCGCGGGCTCAGCGTATGGATGGCCCTCGCGGTCAATTCCTTGCCGGTGCCGCTTTCTCCCGTAACGAGTACGGCCACCTTCGTCGGCGCCACCTGGCGCAACAGCGCGAAGACCTGCTGCATGGGTTTCGACGCGCCGCTGAGTTCGCCTAGAACACCCTGGTAACTGAGGGCGCGCTCGGCGCGTTCGGCGCGTTCCACCAGCTTGCTTTGCGCCGCCACGCGCTCGAGCAGGAGACGCAGTTCGCGCGGCTGGATCGGCTTCTCCAGAAACCAATAGGCGCCGAGTTCGTGGATGGTCTCGAGCGCCGTTTCCAGGTTCCCGAATGCCGTCAATACCAGCGTCGGAATCGAAATCCCCGTGGCGGTGAGGTGCTTCATCAGCGCCTTGCCGTCCATCCGAGGCATCATCAGATCCGTCAATAAAACGTTCGGCGAGAAGCTGGCGAGTTTCTCCAACGCTTCCTGCCCGTCCTGCGCGGTATCGGTGAGAAAGCCCCAACTGGCGGCCATCGCCGCAAGTGCGGTGCGTTGCGTCTCCTCGTCATCAACTATCAAAACCCTGGTAGTGGCGCGGCTCTCCATCTGCAAACTCCACAGTACCATGCACCCCCATAGGGGCAGCCGCGAGCCGTTCAACGCGGCGGGAGAGCCTGGTCATAGGTCCGCATGCGCGCTGCCGGGGCTTCCAACAACGGCAGTGCGCCGTTCTTAGCCGCCTCGCTCCACCAGAGCTTCTTCATCTCCTCCAGCTTTGCCGGATGCCGCGCGGCCACATCCGTCGATTCGGTGAAGTCTTTCTCCACCTGATACAACTCCCAGCGGTCCAGGTCGAAACTGGTGCCGGGTTGATGAATGCCCACCGCTTTCCAACCCTTGTGCCAGATGCCGCGGCTGCCCCACAGTTCGTAATACTGCGTGTCGCGGGGGTCAGGCGCTTGCGGGTTATCGAAGGTCGTCCGGATGGACCGGCCCTGCAACGGCATTTGGCATACGCCTTCGAACGATGCGGGCGGTTGGATGCCGGTAATGTCGTAGACGGTTGGGGTGATGTCGATGACGTCGACGAACTGGCGCCGGATTCCCTTGCCTTTGATGCCCGCCGGCCAGGACACAAGGCACGGCGTCTGCACACCGCCTGCGTACGGCCACAGCTTGTAATACTTGAACGGCGCACTGGACACCATCGCCCACGGGCGCGGGTACATGGGCTGCGTCTTGTCGCTGCCTAACTCGTCGAGGCGCCTGTGCATCTCCTCTATGGTCGTGCGGTCCCCATATGGACGCTGGAAGCCGCCGTGGTTGCCGGCCTCCGGCGCGCCACCGTTATCGGAGATGAGGAAGATGGCCGTGTTGTCGAACAGCTTCTTCTCTTTGAGGAAAGCGATAAGCCGCCCGATCTGCTCGTCGGTATGCTCCAGGAATCCGGCGTAGGCGGCCATGAAGCGAGTGAACACCGTCCGCTGCTGTTCGGTGAGATCCGTCCAGGCCGGATCGCCGGGGTTGCGGGGCGGCAGTTTCGCATCGGCGGGAATGATCCCTAACTCCTTCTGTCTCGCGAATCGCTCCTCACGCAGCTTATCCCAGCCCTTTTCGTAAGTTGCGACGTACTTATCAATGTACCGTTTCGGAACCTGTATCGGCGAATGCGTGGCCCCGAACGCAACATATAAGAAGAACGGCTTGGCGGCATCGGCCGCAACATGCGCGCCCGTCATCGACAAAGCCTTATCCACGATATCCACCGAGAAGTGATAACCCTCGCGATTCGGCTTTGGGAGTTCGTGGTTGTCTTCGATCAGGTCGGGGTGATACTGGTCCGTCCAGCCGGAAAGAAAGCCGTACCAACGGTCGAAGCCCTTTTGCAGGGGCCAGTGGCGGCGGTCGCCCGAGGGCTTCATGTCGGCGCCCGGCACCAGGTGATACTTGCCTACGCCCATGGTGGCGTATCCATTGCTCCTCAGGATCTGCGCCACGGTGGCGGCGGCCGGACTAACTCGCCCGCGCGAATGCGGATATCCCTGATCCGGTCCGGCGAGTTCCTTCATACCGATAGCATGGCTGTTACGGCCAGTAAGCAGCGAGGCCCGCGTAGGAGAACAGATGGCCTTACAGTGAAAGTTGTTATAGAGAAGTCCGCCAGCGGCCAGCGCGTTGATGTTCGGCGTCGCAATCTCCGAGCCATAACAGCCCAGATCCGCGAAGCCCGTGTCGTCCAGGACGATGTAGATGACATTCGGGCTCCCCGCCTTTGCCGTATTCGGCGGCAGCGGAGCAGGCTTCGAATCGGCCGCATGCCGACCGATAACGCCGGCGAACCCCTCAGCCCGTGGAGCGGGGCAAGTGTCCTGCGCGGCTGCCACGGATCTGCCGGTCAGCAATGCCGTTCCAATCCACTGGCGGCGGGAAAGCTTCGGTGAAGGCATAGTCCGTCCATCTATATCACGCTGCTAGCGCGGGTGGCACCGGCAGCAAGGTTGTATATAATGGCGCCACCCGGAGCCCGCTCACACTTCCCACCATGCGTACCTTATTGACCGTCCTACTCTTCGCGGCCTGCAGCGTCCACGCGCAGGTTGCCAGCCTTACCGGCCGCGTTACCGACCCCAGCGGTGCGATCATCCCGGCCGCGGCCGTGACGGCACGCGCCACGGAAACGGGCCTGTCCACGGCAACCGAAACCACATCCGAGGGCTACTACACACTGCCGGCCCTGCCACCCGGCCGCTACGAGATTACGATCACCAAGGACGGCTTCGTGCCGGTCAAGCAGACGGGCCTGGAACTCACCGTGCAGCAGGTGGCCCGCCTGGACGTTACGCTCAAGGTCGGCACGCTCTCGGAATCCATCGAAGTGAAGGCGCAAGCCGCGTTGCTCGATAGCGAAAGCACTACAGTTGGCCAAGTCATTGGGAATCGCCAGGTGACGGAACTGCCGCTGCTGGGACGCAACACCTATGCGCTGGCCATGCTGGTGCCGGGCGTACGCAATTCCGCCGGCGTCAATAACCTGGTCAGCGACCAGATCTCCACCGTCTCTTACATGATCAACGGGCAGCGCGCTACGGCCAACGAGTTCCTATTGGATGGCGCCCCCAACTCCACCGCCAGCCAGAACCAGCCCGTGGTCAATGCCAATCCCGACATGGTGCAGGAGTTCAAAGTCGAGACGAACACCTTCTCGGCCGAGTACGGACGCGCGGCCGGCGGCGTGTTCAACGTAGTCACCCGCAGCGGCACCAACGACATTCACTTCACCGCCTACGAGTTCTTCCGCAACGACAAGCTGAACGCCAATGACTTCTTCGCCAATCGCTCCGGCACGAAGAAGGCTCCCTTCCGCTTCAATCAGTTCGGCGGCACGCTGGGTGGACCAATCGTGATTCCGAAGCTGTATAACGGCAAGAACCGCACCTTCTTTTTCTTTAACACGGAGTTTGTCCGCTTCACGCAGGGCATTACGTTCACTGCGGTGCTGCCCGACCCCACGCAACTTACCGGCGACTTCAGCAACGCCCGCCTGGCCGACGGGCGCCTGGTGCAGATCTTCGACCCCGCTACCACCCGGGCGAATCCCGCCGGCGGCTTTATCCGCACCGCGTTCCCCAATAACGTCATTCCCGCGAACCGCATCGATCCGGTGGCGCGCAACGTGGCCCGCCTCTTCCCTGCCCCCACCAGCCCCAACCAACCGCTGGGGGCCATCAACTTCACCCGCACGGCCGGCAACAGCATTCCGAAAGACACCTACAGCCTCCGTGGTGACCACAACTTCAACGAAGCCAACCGCATGTACGTGCGCTACTCCTACGACGACACGCCGGTAATCCGCGCCCCCGCCTATGGACCCGACAAAGCCAACATCGCCCCCACCGCCGGGCCCCAGATCTTCACGCGGTGGAACGCGGCCATCGAGGATTCGCACACCTTCTCGCCCAGCATGTTGGGCACGGTCCGCTACTCCGTGACGCGGCTGGTGAATAACCGCCGCCCGTACTCCGACAACTTCGACATCACTTCCATCGGCCTGCCGGCCTACATGCGCCAAGGCATGGTGGATCCCCTCTCGCTGCCGGCCATCCAGATCACCGGCTATTCCGTCACCGGCTCGGTTCCCAACACCGTTGTAGGAGGGCTGATCGGCGCCACCGACCTGATCGCCTTCGGCCCCACCACGCATTCCTTCCAGGGTTCCGTGAGCAAAACGCTCACCAGCCATACGCTGAAGTTTGGCGCCGAATACCGCGTGATCCAATTCAACGCCCAACAGACCGGCGATACCGCAACCAACTTCAATTTCACGCCAGCCTGGACCCAGGGGCCCAATCCCAACACGTCCAGCGCGGTCGCCGGACTTGGCCTTGCAACCTTCCTCCTCGGGATCCCCGCTGGCGGCGTGAATCCAGCCCCAGCCCTCGCCATGACAACGAAGTATGCCGGCTTCTTCATCCAGGATTCCTGGAAGGTCACGCCGCGAATCACCCTGAACCTCGGCATGCGCTATGAGTTGGAAGGCCCGCGTACCGACCGCTTCAACCAGCTCACGAATTTCGACTACAACGCGACCTCACCCCTGCGCGCCGCCGGCCTCGACTTGCGCGGCGGGCTCACCTACGTAGGCGTGAATGGCATGCCCCGTGGCAATGCGAACCTCGACAAGAATAACTGGGCTCCCCGCGCCGGCATTGCCTGGAAGATCACACCGAAGACCGTCATCCGCGCGGGAGCGGGGCTCTTCTATGCGGCCACCACGGGGATCGGCGGCGGCGCCGGGGCCTTCGGCACCAGCGGCTTCCAAACCGCCACCAGCATCGTCACCAGCCTGGACGGTGTCACGCCGGCAGTGAGTTGGTCCCACCCCTACCCAGAGGGCTTCAACCGGCCCACCGGCTCTTCGCTAGGCCTGTCCACGCTACTCGGGCAGTCGATTCAGTTCTTCGACCGCGGCAATTACGTGCCCTATTCCAGCCAGTGGAACTTTAATATTCAGCAGGAATTACCGCTTAATTCATTAGTCGAAATCGGCTACACCGGCAGCCGCGGCATCGGCTTCCAGCAGAACCGCATCTGGAATCAGTTGCCAACCTCGGCTCTGGCTCTTGGCGATGCCCTGCGGACGCAGGTGCCCAATCCTTTCCTGGGCCAGATTCCCGTTGGCATCCTCTCCCGCCCCACCGTTGCCCGCGCCCAGTTGCTGCGGCCCTTCCCGCACTTTGACGGCGTGTCTTCGCAGAATGCGAGTTGGGCCAGTTCGACTTATCACGCGCTGGCAGCCAAGTGGGAGAAGCGCTATGCCTCGGGGGTCACCATGCTCGCTTCCTATACGTATTCGAAGCTCATGGATTACGGTATCGGCCCCTTTGCTGGGGAAACTCTCGGTGCGGTCAGCGCTCAGAATAACAACAATCTCTCGGCGGATTGGGCCACTTCCAACTCCGACCAGACGCATCGCTTCCTGTTTAACGCCGTGTACGAGATTCCCTTCTTCCGTAGTTCCGGACCCGCCGCGGCACGCTTCGTCCTGGGTGGCTGGCAGGTAGGCGGCATCTGGATGGCCATCTCCGGCGGCCCGCTTGGCGTCACCTCGGCTGTCAACAACACGTTCTCCCAGGGCGGCGGCCAGCGGCCCAACTGGTCCGGCGCGAACCCTTGCGTCGCCAACCGCACCCCGCAGCGCTGGCTGGATGCCAGCGTCTTCTCCGTCCCCGCGGCTTACACGTTCGGCAACGCCCCGTCCACCTTCAACGGCTGCCGCAGCGACCGCACCGACCAGATCGATTTCACTCTTACCAAAAATACGCGCATTAAGGAACGGTTTAACGTGCAGTTCCGCGCCGAGTTCTTCAATCTCTCCAATACACCTCGCTTCGCGCCCCCGAACCAGAACTTCGGGAATCCCCAGTTCGGGGTTGTGAACGCGCAGGGGAACCAGCCGCGCATCGTGCAGTTTGGCTTGAAACTAATCTACTGAGCGGCTTCGCCCATCCGCCTCCACCACGGTTGTTCCCGGCCGGTCGCGGTGATATGCTCTCCGATGCTCGTTTGCAAAGGGGATTTCATGAAATTACGACAGCGCCTTGCCGCGCTAAGTCTGGCATGTCTGCTTAGTCTGCCGCTGTTCGCCCAATCCGACCGCGGAACCATCACTGGCACCATCAGCGATTCCACCGGAGCCGTCATCCCAGGCGCCAAGGTGACACTGACCCAAACGCAAACCGGAGTCATCTTCAACGCCCCCAGCAATGAAGCGGGGGATTATACGGTCCCGCAGTTGCAGGTAGGCACATATAACGTGCGCGTGGAAAAGGAGGGCTTCCGGCCCGCCAGCGTTACCGGTATTGTGCTAAACGCCTCGGCCACGGTTCGTGCCGACGCCACGTTGGAAGTGGGCACCACCAATCAGGCAATTGAAGTCTCGGCCAGCGCTTTGGCTCTCTCCACCGAGAACGCGAAGACCAGCGTTACGGTGGATAACAAGCTCATTGACGAGTTGCCGCTGGTGGTAGGCGGCGCCATGCGCAGCCCCTTCAACCTGGCCGCCCTTACGCCGGAGGCGAAGAACATCGGCGGCGATAATGGCTTCGTTCTTGGCGGCGGGCAGGCAGCGGGTTATGGCACGAATCTGGATGGCGTCAGCGCCAACACCTCCCGCGCCCTTTCCCAGAGTTGGGTAGCCGTGAACGCCCCTTCCGTGGAAGCCGTAACCGAGTTTACCGTCGACACCAACGGCTTTAAGGCCGAGTATGGCCAGGCCGCCGGCGGCATCATGAGTTTCGCCTCCAAATCCGGCACCAATGAATTCCATGGCTCTGCGTACAACTTTCTGCGCAACGAAAAGCTAGACGCCAACAACTTCTTCAACAACGGCCGCGGCATTGCGCGCCCCATCTACAAGCAGAACGATTTCGGCGCCACCGCCGGCGGGCCAATCTGGATTCCCAAGATTTACAACGGCAGAAACAAGACGTTCTTCTTCTTCAGCTTTGAAGCGTTTCGCAACCGCGATGGGGCGAACGGCAACGTCGCCACGGTCCCCACGTCGGAGATGTACGATGGCGACTTCCGTAACTGGGTGAACGCGGCAGGCGTCCAGATTCCCATCTACGACCCCACTTCGCAGACGACGCAAGCCAACGGCACCATCACCCGCCAGCCATTCCCCAACAACGTCATTCCCAAAGCCCTGTTCGATCCGCAATCGTCGAAGGCTGTTTCCGTATTCCGCTCCGGTCCCACGCCCCTGCCCAACAACGGAGCCGCACCGGGCGACGTCAACTACGTTCAGAACAATTACCTGATCACCAGCGGGACCGAAGTCCGGCCCAACACCAAGTTCAGCTTCAAGGGCGACCATATGTTCAGTGGCAAGAGCCGCATCTCGGGATACTATGGCCGCAACCGCACCAGCCAGGTGCCTGGCGCCAACGGTCCCAACGGTCTCCCCGGCCTCTTCCTGGACTACAACGACACGCAGCGCAACTCCGACGTCTATCGCGGCAGTTGGGATTACAGCGTCACGCCGACGCTGTTCAATCACTTCTACGGTGGCGGCAATGACTGGCGCGAGACGCATGATCCGCCTCAGGCCACGGTGGTTAGCGGCATCAACTGGAAGGATCGATTCTGCCTGGGCGGCGTGCCCGATTGCGACCAGAGCCTGGTGCGCTTCACCTTCTCCAATGGTTACAACGCCTGGGCCGGCCCCGCCAACAACGGCAGCGAGAACAACATCATCATGTTCGCCGACGACGTGACATGGATCAAGGGCAAGCACACCATCAAGTTCGGCGGCCAGGTACAGCGCCAGTATTACAACGGCTTCGGCCGACAATGCGTGATGGGCTGCGTGGGCTTCGACTTCAAACATACCGGCCGCCCCGGCGACACCAACTTCACCACCGCCGGTGGCAGCCCCATCGCTTCCATGCTGCTGGGTTATGCCAACAGCGGCCAGATCGACACCGTGCGCTACATCGGCCAGCAGTGGCCGTCGTTCGCGGGCTTTATCCAGGATGACTTCCGCGTGCGCCCGAACCTGATGATCAACCTCGGGCTGCGCTGGGAAACCACGCTGCCACCCACCGGCGAGAACGATCATTGGAGCGACTTTGCTCCGGATCGTCCCAATCCCGGCGCCGGCGGACGCCTGGGCGCGCTGATCTATGCGGGTACGGGGGAAGGGCGTGAGGGATCGCGTAGCCTGGCCGGCAGCTACTACAAAGCCTTCGGCCCGCGCTTCGGTCTGGCTTACACCTGGAAGGAGAAGACGGTCATCCGCATGTCCTATGGCTTAAGCTACGGCAACATCACCACCGTTACCGGGTCCACGCATAACCTGGGCTTCACCCTTACCGACACGCAATCCGACAGCACGCAGGGACGCCAGCCGCGCTTCCTTATTAAGGATGGCCAGCCGCTGCGCCAGTATCCGCCGTTCATCAGCCCCAGCTTCGCCAACGGCCGCGCCATTCCCTGGTGGCAAGGCAGCGAAGCCACTCGCCCGCCGGCCTTCCAGAGCATGAACTTCTCCATCCAGCGCCAGATCACCTCCACCTCAGTGGCGGAGATCGCCTACAACGGCTCGCTCGGCAGCCGCCTGCAGGCGGGGCTGCTGAGTTACAACGCGCTGAATCCCAGCGCGCTCACGCAGTACGGCACTTCGCTGCTGAACTCCCGCATCGACTCGCCGGCAGCCGTTGCCGCAGGTCTGCGCGAGCCCTTCCCCGGCTTCATCGGCCTGTGGGGCAGTTCGGCCACCGTGGCCCAGGCGCTACGCCCCTATCCGCAGTTCCAGACCATCGACACGCGCAGCGGCGGCGGCGATCACTCCGGCCACTCCACCTATCATTCGATGATGCTCCGCTATGAGAAGCGCTACAGCCAGGGCGTTCAGTTCCTCACATCCTATGTTTTCTCCAAGATCCTCACCGACGCCGACAGCTACTGGTCCGACTCCTACGGCTTCGCGCTTGATCACTTCAACCGCCGCCTGGAGAAGTCTATCGGCTCCTTCGATGTGACGCACAACTTCAAGTTCAGCTCCATTGTCGATCTGCCGTTCGGCAAGGGGAAGGCGTATCTGAACCAAGGTGGCGTGCTGAACCACATTGTTGGCGGCTGGCGCCTTTCGGGCATCGCGCTTTATTCCAGCGGACAACCGCGCAACATCGGCACTACTAACGGGCTGCCGCTGTTTTCCGGCGGCAATCGCCCCATCATCAATACCTATGACGGTTGGCGGCCTGCCTATTCCGGCAGGTTTGAACCAGCTACCGACCGTACCATCCAGCCCGTTAGCTTCTTCCCGGCCCAACCGGCAGGCGTGATGGGGAATATGACCCGCTTCAACCCCAAGTTCCGCAACTTCGGTAACTTCGTCGAGAACATTAGCTTTTCGAAGAACTTCTTCCTAACAGAACGGATACGCTTGGACTTCCGAGGCGAGCTGTTTAACGCGTTTAACCGCGTGCGCTTTGGGTTGGGCAATCTGAGCTTGCAGTCGCCGGTGTTTGGCGTACTGAGCCGCACCGCCGGCGATCAGGCCAACACGCCTCGCCAGATGCAGTTGGCGTTGAAGCTGTACTGGTAGGGCGCCTCTACTGGACTGTTCTTCCGCGGCCGATCATTCTCTCATGAGCAGTCCCACCAACGGCCTTTCGCCCGCCCAACTTTCCGCGTTTGAAGGTATCCAGCGCGGGTTGGCGGCCAGTCCCATGGCTTATCTCAAGGGCACCGCCGGACGCGGTGTCTCCACGGTCGCCCGCGCGCTCGCCTCCTCTTATCAGGCCCGTCTGCTGACCGCATCCGACTTCGCCGCGGCCGCCGCCGATGGCCATCCGCTCGCCTATGAGGACCGCGCCTTCCAACGCATCACCGAATGCCTGGCGCCGGACGGCTATCTCGTTGTCGATGATCTGCACACCATCATCGGACCGTCGCAGCACCACGCGTCCCCGCGCCAAGGGTTCATCGAGATGCTGCTGATCGCCCTCTGCGACCGCGCCGAACGGGTGAACTGTAAGCTCATCGTCGCCGCCTCCTGCTGTCTGCCCTACTCCTTCGAACAGCGCGGCTTCGGCTTCACCATCCGCCGTTTCACACCAGCGGACTACCGCTACCTGTTGGAACGGTGGGAGCCCGCGCTGGCTCCCCATCTCGATATCGACCGCATCTATCGCTTCGCGCCGAAGCTGGACGCGCACCATCTGCGCGCCGTCGCCGCCTGGTGGCGCGAGCACTCCCCGCACACCACCGACGGCTTCATCGAAGTCCTGCGCGCCCAACGCCTGGGCAGCAACGTCGACCTCGCCGAAGTCGAGAACGTACGCCTGGACGATCTGGTCGGGGTGGACGATGCCGTCGAAACCCTACTCCGCGCCATCGTCCTGCCCCATGAAGACGAGGCACTGGCCGAAGAGCTGGGATTGCGCGCTAAGCGCGGTGTGCTGCTCTACGGCCCTCCGGGCACTGGCAAAACCACCGTGGGCCGGGCGCTCGCCCATCGCCTGCGCGGCAAGTTCTTCCTCATCGACGGCACCTTCATCGCCGGCACGGATAGCTTCTACAGCCGCGTCAACCAGGTTTTTGAGTCCGCCAAGGAGAATGCCCCTTCCGTCATCTTCATTGACGACGCCGACGCCATCTTCGAGAACCGCTCCGAGCGCGGCCTTTATCGCTACCTGCTCACCCGGATCGACGGGCTCGAGAGCGAATCCAACGCTCAGGTGACCGTGATGCTGACCGCCATGAACCTGGGCGACCTGCCCGAGGCGCTGGTCCGTTCCGGACGCGTCGAACTGTGGCTGGAGATGCGGTTGCCGGATGCCGCGGCCCGCCAGGTCCTCCTCAATCGCGAATGCGCCCTGTTCCCCGAAGCCCTTCGGGGCACTCCCGGCGAAGACGTCGTCGCGGCGACCGGGGGCCTTACCGGCGCCGATCTCAAGGGCTGTGCGGCCGACGCCAAGTCGCTCTACGCGGCCGACCGGAAATCGGGTCGACCTATCCGCTCTCTGCAAGAGTACCTGGTGGAGGCAGCCTCCGCCATCCGCATCCAACGCGAGAAACACCAGCGAGCCCTGCTGGAAGCCCGCCACCGGCAGGCCCAGCTTCCGTCCAGCAGCCACGACGGCTACTATCCACCCCCGATGGAAGACGAGGACGGCGAATAAGAACTCGCGCAACTCGCGCAACCCCATGGCATCTCTACAGCGATTGTTATATGATACGCCGCGATGCTACGCCTCATTCTTTGCACCCTCGCCGTTGCATTCTCCCTATTTGCGCAAAATGCGCAGATACGCGGCGTTGTTTCCGACCCCTCCGGCCTCATCGTTCCCGGAGCCAACATCTCCATCGCCAACACCGCCACCGGCGTCGTCCGCGATGCGGTGTCCAATGACCAGGGCATCTACCGAATTCCGCTGCTGCAGCCCGGCAAGTACAACATGCAGATCACCAAAGAGGGATTCAAATCCGTCCAGCAGAAGGATATCGTTCTGCAAATTGACGACCTGATCACCCTCAACATTAATCTGGAGGTCGGCACCCAAAGCCAGTCCGTCAGCGTAGTCGCCGAAACGCCGTTGCTGCGTACCGACGACGCCCAGACCGGCCTCGTCATCGACAACAAACGCATCCAGGAATTGCCGCAGTACAACCGCAATGCTCTCGCGTTTGCGCAACTGGCTCCCAACGTCAACGGCACCGCCGACCAACAGGGTTACTCCACCGACTTCCGCATCAACGGCGGCCGCACCGCCAAGGCCGAGTACATCATCGACGGCGTGGCCGTTACTACCGGCTTCCGCCATGACGTACCGCCTTCGGTGCCTTCGATGGAAGCCGTGGGTGAGTTCAAGGTCATCACCAACGGCCTCTCGGCGGAGTACGGACGCCTGTCGGGCGGCGCCGTAACCCTGGTCACCCGCAGCGGCACCAACGCCTTCCACGGCTCCGCCTATGAGTTCTTCCGCAACGACAAACTCAACTCCAACGACTGGAACTCCAACCGCTTCGGCCGTACCAAGGGCGTGTTCCACGACAATGTGTTCGGCGGCGCCATCGGCGGCCCCGTGCGCATCCCCAAACTCTACAACGGCAAGGACCGCACCTTCTTCTTCCTCAACTACGAAGGCACGCGCCGCCGCACCGGCTCCAATGCTCAACTTGCCGGCGTGCCATCGGACCTGGAGCGCGAAGGCGACTTCTCGCAGTCGCTGATCGACAATGGGCGTCCCGTGCAGATCTCCGATCCCCTCACGTCGCGCGCCGAAGCCGGCCGCGTCGTGCGCTCCCCGTTCCCCGGCAATCGTATTCCTTCCTCCCGCATCGATCCGCTCTCGCGCATCTACATGGGCTTCTATCCGAAGGCCAACACGGCGCCGCGGCCGAACTCCTCGCACGACCAGAACTTCATCGGCTCGGCCAGCACGCCGCTCGATAACGACCGCTGGACCGGCCGCATGGACCAGAACTGGTCGTCCAAGCACAACAGCCACTTCACCATCACGCAGTTTTCCGAGTTCAGCGCCGGCGTTCGCTGGCTCTCCGCGCTACAACCGGTAACGACGAACGACACCCGCGCCTTCACCATGGCGTTCGATCACAACTACCTCATCACGCCGAACACCATCTTTAACATGCGTCTGGGGGCCGTACGGTCCGTGGCCTTTAGCGGCGCGCAGGTGGATGCCGATGCGTCGGCATGGAACCTCGCTCCCGAAGTGGTAAACCTGCTCGGCACCACCCGCAACCGCGTCCCCGCGCTGGGTACGGCGGACACCATCACCGGTATCGGCGGCGGCAGCGTCAATGACAATCGCGACACTATCTACTCCGGCCAATTCTCCGTCCAGAAGCTGATGGGGCGCCACACGCTCAAATTCGGCTACGAACACCGCCGCTACTACTCGAATATCTACTCCGGCGGCTCCTTCTCCACGGCGAGCATCCGCAGCGCTACCAGCCAATACTTCGATGCGCCCAACAACGGCCAGGGCTCCGGCCTTGCCAGTTGGATGCTGGGCGTTGTTGGCGGCGGCAGCGGCACACAGCTTGCCGGACCGGCCTCGTTGCAGCCCTATCACGGCCTGTTCATTCAGGACGATTTCAAGGTCGCCAAGAACCTCACCATCAACGCCGGGCTGCGCTGGGATTACGAACCGCCGCGCACCGAGCGCTTCGACCGCCAGACGTTCTGGGATCGCAACTATAAGTGGCCCGTCAACGCCGCCGCCGGCTGGAACTGGAACGCCGCGCTCAACCAGGCGCAGGCCGTTGGTTCCAGCGCGCCCACGCCGGCCTGGACGCAGAACGGCATCTACGGCCGCGTTGCCCTCATGAACACGCCCGAGTATCCCGGCCGCACCATGCAGCAGAGGCAGCTTGATCGCTTCGGCCCGCGCCTGGGTGTGGCATGGTCGGTGGCGCCGAAGACGGTCATCCGCGGCGGTTACGGCATGATCTGGATGACGCTCACCGGCAGCTTCCACTTGAACGGGTCGCCGTGGAATATCGGCTATGGCGATGCGGCGCGCCTGATCCAGGGCGGCACGCCCGACGGCGGCCTGACGTTCCCCTTGCGGTTCTCCAACCCCATGCCCGGCGGCGCCGGACTGGTGCGTCTGACGCGCGATATTGATGCCCTCAACCGCTCGGTTATGGGCAACTGGTTCGTGTCTTCCGCCACCGATATCGCCCCCGGCTATGAGCATGTCTTTCACTTGGGCATCCAGCGCGAGGTCGGCAGCGGCTGGAACTCCTGGTTGCTGGAAGCCAACTACACGGGCAATCTTGGACGATCCCTGCCCTATTACCTGGGCAACGGCGAACACATCCTGCAGGATGCCTACCACAAGATCGGCCCGCTCGGTCTCAAGCTGAACAACCAGGTGCAGAACCCTTATGCCGGCTTCATCCCGCAGTTCACCGGCATGGGTTCGGCGAACATCCCCTTCGGCCGCCTGTTCCAGAACAACCCGCTCTGGACCGAGATCTGGACGCTGGGGGAACCCATCGGCCGCAGCAACTACCATGCCGGCTATGTGCAGGCCGAGCATCGCTTCTCCAAAGGCTATGGCTTCCTGATCAACTACACGTTCTCCAAACTGCTGAACGACGTCGGCTCTTATGACGGTGGGTTCGGCATGCCCTATCCGCAGGCCGGGCTGCCGGTCTCCAGCACGTACGGCATCGCTACCACCGATATCACCCACAAGCTGCTCTTCAACTACTCGGTGGACCTTCCCTTCGGGCGCGGCCGCCGCTTCCTGGGCAACCCGGATAACTTCGGCGCGCACGTGGTGGATCACGCCGTGGGAGGCTGGACGCTGGCCGGCACCACCACCATTCGCGGCGGCGTTCCGGTGACGGTACGCACGCCGTCCAACACCGTGGGCGGCCTTGGCTCGAACTGGTACAACATCGGCCACGGGCGCGATTCGCAGCCGGTGATGGTGCCGGGCGTTGCCTATAACAACAACGTCAGTGGCCACACCGCGCTCGAAGGGGCCGGAGGCTTCAAGCCCTACTTCAATCCGGATGCCTTCCGCGTGGTCCGCGATTTCGAGATCGGCGACGCCCCTTCGACGATGCCCAACTTCCGCGGCCCCGGCTTCTCGCAATGGGATCTGTCGCTGCTGAAGAGCTTCCGACTGTTCTCGGATTCCAAGAGCCTGCAGTTGCGCATGGAAGCCCAGAACCTGTTCAACAAGATGAATCCCGGCAACCCCGGCAACGCCATTCTGTCGCGCACGTTCGGCGTGATTACGGGACAGCAGGGTACCCCGCGGCGCATTATGGTGGCCGCGAAATTCTACTTCTGATCGGATAACGACTAAGCGGAGGATCCTCGCACCACAAGAGCGGGATCCTCGCGCAACGTGCGCCTCCCATGCCGCCAATCGCTCCGTGGAAAGTCGTTGCGATCGGCCGCCGTTACCGCGAAAGCGCACCTATGAGCGCCAACATGTACTACCGGCCATCATCGCGGTGCCACCCGCACCTTGTCGCCCTCCCAAACCACATCCTTCACGCCCCCAAACCCCTCCCCGATCTCCTCCAAAAAGATCCGGTACGTCCACTCCCGTTTGCCCCGCGCCGCAATCCACGAATACGTTGGCGCTCCAAACAGGCTTCCGCGTTCCACCGCCTTGCGAATGCCCTCATCGAATGCCGTGTTCCCAAATTCAATCCCCCGCGCGATCACCTTGTTGTCCCACGGCGCCGCGGCATTGCCCTTATTCTCCTGCCAGTCCGCCAGCCACGGCGTCATCTCCGACGGCGTCACATACCCGATCAGCACCTTGTACCGCGGATGAAACATCGTGAAGAACTGCTCGCGCCGGGCGGGATCGGTGCGCAGTGCCACGTACGTGCCCGCGCGCTCCATCGCCTGCATCGCCCGCAGATCCACCTGCCCGCCATCGGCGGCCTTACCCCGCGGCCACGTCACCTCCGACCCGCCCGCCAATGATCCGCCGGCCCGCTCCCGCGTCTGTCCGTGCGTCACCGACGCATCCAACACCGTCCTGCCCGGTTCCACGAACGGCGGCCCGAAGGTGGCATGTTGCATCCACTGGTACGGCCGGTCGAACGTCAGCGGATTCTCAATGGTCTCGGTCACCGTCAGCACCTTCCCCGCCTTCGGCAGGGTCAACACCCGCCGCATGCGATACCCCGTCCGCTCCAACCGCGCCTCCAGCGTAAGTTGCACACCTTCCTCAGAAACCCGCTCGGCCACCTGCCGCCACTCGGCAATCGGCGCCTCGCCATGATTACCGACTCCCAGCTTCTCTTCCTCCGCCGACGCCGGCCCGTAGTTCGGAAAGCACACCAGGTGGCCCATGTAGCCCGACATCAACCAGCGGCTTGCACTGGTACCGTACACCGCGTCATGCCTCGGCTCATAGGTGCTTGGATCGATGGTACGGTAATGCGGCACGCGCATCGGGTTCACGGCCTTCTTCGGATCGGCGCTTATCAGCCGTACCTCGGCGATGTGCCCGCCGCCGCGCAGCACCGACACGCGCATCTCCCCGTTCTCCAGGATCCAGGCATGCCGGCCTTGGAAGCTGCCCACCGACAGCGTCGCGCCCGGCAACATGACCGCCGCGACAAATACCAAACCGAATCGCATGTCTTAAAGGATATACCCCGCCCCAATCTGTCTTCCGCCCATGCCCCACACCATATGTGATACAACTGCTGAAAGTCGCATGTCTTTGACTATTTCGAGAAGAGCTCTGCTCCGCACCGCCGCATTACGCGCGGGCGCTGGGGTTACGGGCATCGGATTGAGTTTGCAGCCGGCCATCGCCGCCGCCCGCGAACTGAAAATTTCGCGCACCACGCAGACCAGTAGCGTCTGTCCCTACTGCGCCGTCGGCTGTTCGGTGGTAATTCATACACTCGGTGACAAAGCCCGCAATGTGCAGCCCTCCGTTGTCCATATTGAAGGCGATCCGGACAGCCCCATCAACCGCGGCACCCTCTGTTCCAAAGGCATTTCCCTCAAGGAGTTCGTCGTCAATGACCGGCGCCTGACCAAGCCCCTCTACCGTGCCCCCGGCGGCACGGACTGGAAGGAGATCTCCTGGGAGCAGGCCATCGACAAAGCGGCCCGCCAGATCAAAGACACCCGCGACCGCACCTTCCAGGAGAAAGACGCCCAGGGCCGCACCGTCAACCGAACCGCCAGCATCGCCATGATCGGCGGCTGTACCGATACCAACGAAATCAACTATCTGCTGAGTAAGTTCCGCTTCGGCCTGGGTATCATCACTTACGAGAACCAAAGCCGGCTTTGACACGGCCCCACTGTGGCCAGTTTGGCCGCATCCTTTGGTAGAGGCGCCATGACCAACGGCTGGACCGACGTCGCCAACGCGGACGTCGTGCTGGTCATGGGCGGCAATCCGGCCGAGAACCACCCGGTCGGCTTCCGCTTCGTCATGGAAGCCAAACGGAAGCGCAAGGCGAAGCTAATCGTGGTTGATCCGCGCTTTAACCGCACCGCCGCCGTCGCCGATTCCTACACCCCCATGCGCGCCGGCACCGATATCGCCTTCCTGGGCGGCATCATCCATCACGCGCTGGAAAAGAAGCTCTATCACGCGGAATACGTCAAGCTCCACACCAACGCCGCCTTCTTAGTCAAAGAAGGCTTCGGCTTCGAGAACGGCCACTTCTCCGGATGGGATACCGCGAAGAGTAACTACGACCGCTCCTCCTGGCAGTACGATACCGACGCCTCCGGTTACGCGAAAGTAGACCCGGCGCTCGAGAACCCGCGCTGCGTTTTTCAATTGATGAAGGCCCACTACGCGCGCTATACGCCGGAGGCCGTCTCCAATATCTGCGGCTGTACCGCCGAAGAGTTCACCAAAGCCGCGGATCTGATCTGCGCCAGCGGCAAGCCTGACAAAACAGGCACCATCCTTTATGCCCTGGGCTGGACGCAACACAGCCACGCCGTCCAACTCATCCATACCGCGGCGATGATGCAGTTGCTGCTGGGCAACATTGGACGCCCCGGCGGCGGCGTCAACGCCCAACGCGGCCACGCCAATATCCAGGGTTCCACCGATATGGGCTCCTGGAATAACCTGCCCGGTTATCTGAAGATCCCGCGGGCGAACCACGCCACCCTTGACGATTACCTGAAGGCCTATACGCCCAAGCCGCTGCGGCCTAACTCGCTCAATTACTGGAGTAACACGCCGAAGTTCATGGTCAGCCTGCTAAAGGCTTACTACGGCCGCCACGCCTCCCAGGAGAACGGCTTTGGCTACAGCAACATTCCGAAGGCTGGCGAGACCGATAACTATGGTTGGGGCTACTTCTTCGACACCATGCAGAAGGGCGGCATCGAAGGCTTCATCAGCTTCGGCATGAACCCCGTCGCCAATGGCCCGAATACGCCGAAGATGCTCGACGCCCTCTCCAAGCTGAAGTGGATGGTGGTGGTGGAGAACTTCGAAACCGAAACCGCCGCCTTCTGGAACGCCCGCAAACTCGGCGAGAAGTACTATCCCACTTACGTCGAGTCGGCTAACATCCAGACCGAAGTATTACTCCTGCCCGCCGCCTGCTTTGCCGAAAAGGACGGGGCGTTCGTCAACTCCTCGCGCTGGCTGCAGTGGAAACGCGCCGCGCTGCCGCCGCCCGGCGACGCCAAAGTCGACCAGGAGATCATCGCCCGTATCTTCCTGCGGGTTCGGGAACTCTACGAGAACGAAGGCGGCACCGCGCCCAAGCCGCTGCTGGAAATGGCTTGGGATTATGCCAACCCCGTCAACCCATCCCTGGACGAAGTCGCCCGTGAAGTGAACGGCCGCGACATCGGAACCAACAAGCAGTTGAGCGGCTTCGGCGAATTAAAGGACGACGGCTCCACACTCTGCGGCAACTGGATCTACTCCGGTTCCTGGACCGAAGCCGGGAACCTCATGGCCCGCCGCGGACAGGAAGACCCCACCGGCCTCGGCCTGTTCCCCAACTGGAGTTGGAGTTGGCCCGCCAACCGCCGCATTCTATACAACCGCGCCGGCGCCGACAGCACCGGGAAAGGCTGGGACCCGCTGCGCACCCCGCTGCGCTGGGACGGCACTCGCTGGATTGGCGACACACCCGACTACAAAGCGGACGCCAAGCCCGAGGACCTCGGCTCGTTCATCATGCTGCCCGAAGGCGTCGCCAAACTCTTCGCGGCAGACTTGGTGGAGGGCCCCTTCCCGGAACACTACGAGCCCGTCGAATCGCCCGTGCCCAACCCGCTGCATCCTAACGTTTCCTACAACCCACTGGCGCCCATCTTCCATGGCCCGCTCGACAAGCTCGGCGAGGCCAAGGATTACCCCTACGTCGCCATTACCTACCGTCTAACCGAACACTTTCATTACTGGACCAAACACGTCGCCAGCGGCAGCCAGTTACAGAGTAACTTCTTTGTCGAACTGCCCGAAGCCCTGGCCAACGAGAAAGGCATCAAGGGTGGCGACTTAGTACGCGTCAGTTCCGCCCGTGGCATGGTGGAAGGCCCGGCGCTGGTCACCAAACGCATTCGACCCCTGAAAGTGGCGGGAAAGACGGTCTACCAGGTGGGCATCCCCATCCATTGGGGCTTCGTCGGCCGTGTTCGCGGCCCGCTGGTCAATAACCTCACCCCGTCGGCTTACGACCCGAATTCCGGAACCCCTGAATACAAGGGCTTCCTGGTCAATGTGGAGAAGATCTAAATGCAGACCGTTGCCAAACTGATCGACACCACGCAATGCATCGGCTGCAAGGCTTGTGAAGTCGCCTGCCAGCAGTGGAACGATCAGGAGTTCACCCTCGGCACCTTCAACAACACCTACCAGACCATGCCGGACCTGGCGCCGAACTTCTGGAACCTGATCAAGTTCAACGAAGCGGAGCAGAACGGCGCACCGTCCTGGCTGATGGCCAAGTACCAGTGCATGCACTGCGCCGACGCCGGCTGTATCAAGGCCTGCCCCGCGCCGGGCGCCATCATCCAGCGCGCCAACGGCATCGTCGACTTCGAACACGACGCCTGCATCGGCTGCGGCTACTGCATCACGGGTTGTCCCTTCGATGTCCCCCGGCTCAGTTCTAAAACCAAGAAGGTCTACAAATGTTCTTTGTGTTCGGACCGCGTGGCGGTGGGTCTGGAACCCGCCTGCATCAAGGCCTGCCCGACGAATTGCCTTAGCTTCGGAACGCGGCATGACCTCAAGTTCCTGGCCGAAAAGCGCGTCTTCGAACTGAAGGCCGATGGCTTCGACAACGCCGGCATTTACGACGGGCCCGGCGTTGGCGGCACTAACGTTCTTTACGTACTTAAGCACGGCGACAAGCCCGAACAGTACGGCCTGCCCAAAGACCCGCGCATCCCCTGGACCGTATCGCTCTGGAAAGGGCCGGTCAAATGGCTGGGCAATCTCGTCTTCTTCGGCGGGCTGTTCACGGCCCTCGTCCACTTCCTCGCCATCGGCCCCAAGGAGCACAAGCATGAAGACTGAGATGGCCCGCGGCCGCATGGAACGCTTCTCGCTGGCCGAACGCGTCAGTCACTGGCTGGTGGCCATCAGCTTCGTCTACGCAGGACTATCCGGCACCGCGCTCTGGTCGCGGGCAATGTGGTGGACCGCGGGAGTCCTCGGCGGCGGCGAAACCATCCGCGCCTGGCATCCCATCGCCGGCGTCATCTTCTCGCTACTGCTGGCACGCCTGTTCTACATGTGGAACCGCGCCATGCGCCTCGACGCCGAAGACCGGCAGTGGCTGAAAGTGGGCCACAAGTACGCGATGCACATCGAGGACGGCGTGCCGGAAAGCGGTCGCTTCAACGCCGGCCAGAAGTCGCTGTTCTGGCTGCAATCCACCAGCGCCACGCTGCTGTTCGCGTCGGGCATCGTGCTGTGGTTCCCGGAGTTGATGCCGCGCACGCTCCGGCTGATGGCCGTGCTGGTGCATCCCATCGCCGCGCTGGCGTCACTCGGCGGCATCATCGTCCACATCTACATGAGCACGCTCGTCGTCCCCGGCGCCTTCACCGCCATGACCCGCGGTTGGGTTTCGCCCGAGTGGGCTAAGTCGCACCACCCCAAATGGTACCGGGAAACCGGTAAGTAAGTGGACCGCTTCTTAATGCGAGCCCAGCGCGCCCGCGCGCTCGCTGACCGGCTACCCCACGCCGCCGAAGCGCTGCTGTTGTTTGCCCAGGTCTCCGAACGCCAAGCGCTGGGCGCCGCGGAGTACCAGGATTTGGCCCCACACGCGCCGGAGGGCTGGCAGCAGCGCGTCAGTGCCGAGTTACATCCCCCGTCGGCGCCGCCAGACCGCGCCGATAACGAATGCCCGCAATGCGGCGAGCTTCCCCAACTCGGTGTTCTAAGACCCCAGGGAGACGGCGATGCCCTAAGCCTAGCCTGTTCGGTCTGCCGGACCGAATGGACATTCCCCAGAACCACCTGCCCGGCCTGCGGGGATACGGAACACTTAGAGTTCTACCGCTCCCAGCACTTACCGCACTTACAAACCCTGGTCTGCGCGGCGTGTAAGACTTACCTGCATATCCTGGAGCCAAACAAGGATCTTGGCTGTATCCCCGAAGCGGACGAGATCGCCGCCCAAGCCATGGACGCCTGGGCCTTGGACCAGGGCTACGAGAAGCTCACGCCCAACCTGGTTGGGGTATAACGAAGAACGCACCATGGCCCACACGCTCCTCCTGCTACTCACCGCGGCCACTCTGGCCTTTGCGCAGAACCCGCGCGGCCGCTCTCTCGGCATCCCCTTCGAAGGCACTCCCGGCCCTAATAACGCCATCACCGACGTGCCCGGTGTCGCCGTCGGCCACGCCACCATCGTCCGCGGAGAAGGCAAGCTCATTCCCGGCCAAGGCCCCGTGCGCACCGGCGTCACCGCGATCCTCCCGCGCCCCAAAGGCAATTGGGACTTTGTCATGGCCGCCACCTTCAACCAGAACGGCAATGGCGACATGACCGGCGTGAATTGGATTGAGGAATCCGGCTTCCTGGAAGGCCCCATTCTGCTGACCGGCACGCACAGCGTCGGCGTGGTGCGTGACGCCGCCATCCACTGGCAACTCAACCTCGGCCGCAAGCTGGTCTTCACCTATCCGGTGGTCGCCGAAACCTTCGACTCGCTCAACGACGCCAACGGCCAGCACGTGAAGCCCGAACACGCCCGCGCCGCGCTCGACGACGCCAAGCCCGGACCCGTCACCGAAGGCCCCGCCGGCGGCGGCACCGGCATGGTCTGTAATGGATTCAAAGGCGGCATCGGCACCTCGTCCCGCCGCATCATGGCAGCCGGCAAGACCTATACCCTCGGCATCCTGGTGCAATGCAATTACGGCGGCGACCTGCGCATCCTCGGCGTGCCCATGCTGAAGGAACTCAGCGATCTCAAGCGCTGTGCCACGCTCCCGCAGACGCGCCCCTGGCTCCGTCAAGTGCCGATGTGCAGCGCGCCGCAGGCCGCCAACCGCGACCTCGCCGCCGAAGCCGAGCAGTTCGGCCGCGGCTCTATCGTCATCCTTATCGCCACCGACGCACCCTTCCTCCCGCATCAACTGAAACGCCTGGCCCGCCGCGCCGGCATGGGTCTTGGCGTCCTCGGCAGCATTGCCGGCAACTCCTCCGGCGACCTCTTCCTGGCCTTCTCCACCGCCAACGCTAATGCCGGTACGGACAGCGCCGGGTCGGCGGCCACCAAGATTGACGTGCTCGGCAACGACACCATCAATCCCTTCTTCCGCGCCACCATCGACGCGACCGAAGAGGCTGTCGTCAACGCCATGCTCGCCGCGCCGCCCACCTTCACCGCAGCCGACGGCCTTCGTATCCCCGGTCTGCCCGGTGACCGCGTGGTCCAGATCCTCCGCAAGTACGGCCGCATGAAATAGCCCGCTACACCTCGGCCAAATCCGGCTCCTCGCGCCAGAGCATGCGCCGCAATGCCCGAAAATGCATCTCACCCTCTTCGATCCCCTTGGCCCGCGCCGGTCCCGCCATCGCCGCGATCTCCTCCTCCGCGATCCGCCGCAGCCGTTTGTGTAATGGCCGGGCCTTCAATTGCAATTCGCACGCCCGGTCCAACATGTAGAGGTCGTCAAAAGCCTCATGCACGGTGCGGCCGCATACCGTGACCCCGTGATTCGCCATCAGCAGGATGTCCTTATCGCGGAGTGCTTCGTTGATCAGCTTGCCGATGGAAGCCTCAGTGGCCATGCCATAACTATCCAGATACGCGATGCGGCCCGGGAAGCGTAGCGAGTGCTGGCTGCAGAACTCGAGCCGCTGGTCCTCTAAACAAGTGAGCGCCGTAATGTTCGGTTGGTGCGTGTGCAGGACCACTTGCGCCTGGGAGAGATCGCGGTGCATCGCGCCGTGAATCATCAGCGACGTTAACTCAATCTCACCCTCGCCTTCCAACACCCGCCCCTCCAGGTCCAACACCAGGAAATCGCGCGCTTTCACTTCGCCCCAATGCATACCGTACGGGATCGCGTAGAAGCGGTCGCGATGGCCGGGCACCAACGCCGTGAAGTGGTTCACCACCCCTTCGTGCCAGTTCCAGCGCGCGGCCCAGCGATGCGCTACCGCCAGGTCGAGCCGCACCTGGAGATCCGGGGGTAAGTTGCGATAGCGGTCCTCGGTAAGAGCGGGCATGGCTGGCAGTATAGCGGGAAACCGCCGCCGCGCACGATTCGGAGCTATGCTGAAGACAGAATCGCATTTCGCCGGGAGTCCCGGAGTATTCCCGGCCAGGGAGTCTCCGTTGATTACCAGAATATCCGCCGCTTTTCTGTTCTTTTTCTCACTCGCCTATTCACAATCCGACCGCGGCACCATTACCGGTCAGGTTCTCGACCCCACCGGCGCCGCCATCCCCGAGGCGCGCATCGCGGCCACCAACAGCGCGACGCAAGTGCGCTACACCGCCGTATCGAACGACACTGGCAACTTCACCATCCCCCAGCTACCCTCGGGCGAGTATGAGGTCACGGTCGAAGCCACCGGCTTCCGGCGCTTCGCCCAAAAAGGCATCGGCATCTCGATTCTCCAAACCGTCAACCTGACGCTGAAGATGCAGGTGGGCGATGTCGAGCAGGTGATGGAAGTCTCGGCCGATGTGCTGGCGACTGAAACCACGACGTCCGATCTGGGAACCGCCGTCGGCCGGGAGAAGATTGTCGATCTCCCGCTGGCCGTTTCGGGCAACATGCGCCATCCCGGCGCGTTCGTGTTCCTGGCTCCCGGCGTCACCGGCGATACCAGCAACACCCAGATCAACGGATCGCAGAACCGCTCGAAGGAGATCCTGCTCGATGGCGTGGGCAGTGTCAGTCCCGAAAGCGGCGGGCTTCTGTTTACTTACCCCAGCGTGGAAGCTATCAACGAGTTTAAACTGGTGGCGGCCAACTTCAGCGCCGAGTATGGACGCACCGGCGGCGGCTTTGAAGTCTATACCACCAAGTCGGGCACGAATGGCTTTCAGGGGCTTCAGGATTTGTAGTGGAGGTGAGGGGGATGAGGCATTGTGCGAAAATCC
>CAYLPH010000032.1:0-89056 GCA_964385495.1 uncultured Candidatus Solibacter sp. | reverse complement strand
TCTGAAGCGTATAGCATGGTTCCTGGCCGAGATCCCCAAAACGGTTAAGCACCCCACACCGAGCCCATGCGCCCGCTTCCAAGCATTCCATCAACCATCCCGAAGTAGCCGTTCGATATCCCGGTTCCCACGGAGCACATGCAGCACAAGCCCATCCTCAACCACGATCCGGTATATCGCCCAGTTCACCCTCAGTCTCAGGAGCAAGGCGCAGTGCCATCTAGCGATCAAGTTCGAGCGCGGCCAATCGTGCCAGTCCACGCCTCTTGATGTCGCTTGCCAACTGCGCTGCATCTTCCCGCGTCGCGATCAGGCGACCTTCGCCGCGAGCAAGCGACGCCTCTGCCCGATCCACGGCGGCAAGCGTCTCCGCTCGCCGCCGTCCCTGTTCTTCTGTTAAGGGTGCGTTCACCCTATCAACTTACCATTGCAACCGACCGGCAATCTGCAGAATCCGCGGATCCGCCGCCGCCGTCACCCTTCCGAACGTCGCCGCGTTCTGCGTTCCAATCGGATTGAAGAACTGCGTGTGATTGAAGAAGTTGAACCACTCGAATCGCAACTGCAGACGTCCCGCTTCGCCCAGCGGCGACACCCGGAAGTTCTTGTTCAGCGACACGTCCCACTGGTTGACTCCAAAGCCCGGCTGCGTGTTGCGAGCCAGGTTGCCGAACGTTCCAATCGCCGGTGTAGAGAAGGCCGCGGTGTTCAACCCGATCAGCCCATTCGTACGCGGATCCAGCTTGCTCGAAGCAACGCCGGTCGCATTCGGGCGCTGCGTCCCGCTGCCGACACGAGCCAGGTCGCCGGCGGTGACAATCGAGAACGGCGCCCCGCTCCGGAAGTTCACAATCCCGCTAAACTGCCAGCCGCCGATTACATAATCCAGCGCGCGATTCTGGATGTCGATCGCCCTATTCTTGCCGATGGGCAGATCATCCACAAAGCCCGCGATGAAGTTGTGCCGGATATCGTTATCGGCCAATCCGCGTTCCGGACGCCGGTCATACATGTTCTGCCCCGCCGCGCCGCTGTCGATAACCTTCCCATACGTGTACGACCCGGTCAGCGACAACCCGCGCCACACCCGCTGCTCCATACGCACAAACGCGGCGTTGTAATTCGACCATTGGTAATTCGCCGTCTGGCTGAAGCTCGGCAGCGCGCGCGGGAACGGCGACCGCTGCGCAAACGGCTCCGGATTCGCCGGATTGGAAGGCAGCCGCGGCTGGTTCACCAGAATCGAGCCCACCTGCTTATGGCCCGTGTTGCCCATATACCCGCCCTCGATCATCAGCCCCGGCGTCAGTTGGTGCTGGATGTTGAAGTTGTACGAATACATGTAGCCGTCGCGGCGGGTCAAGTCGTTGTTGCTGCCCACGCTACCGGCAAGTTCCGCCGCCGTCGGGAAAAGCTCCGTCAATAGCCGTGGCGTCTGGTTCGGCAGGTTCACCACCGTGCCCTGCACGAAGAACGGCACCGTGCTGGTCATCGCACCCAGCGTGGCGCCACCCGTGTTCAACAGCGAGAACACGCCAATACCCGTGCGAATCACCGTCTTCTGCGACAGGCGATAGGCCAAGCCCACCCGCGGCATGATGTTGTTCTTATCCGTCACAATCGGCCGCTCCGGCAGTAGCGGGCTTTGCGTATTCACCAGCCCCACGCCCGGCTCATAGTAGCGGTTCTGCCCCGCCAGCAATTGCCGGTTGGTGCCCAGGTCGAAGTTCGCCAGCCGCCCACGCCAGTTCTGGAAGATCTCATAGCGCACGCCCAGGTTCAACGTTAGTTTATCGGTGATCTTCCAATCGTCCTGGAAGAAAGCCTGATATCGTGTCCCGATGGAGTACTTCGCCACGCCGCCGAACTCCGCCGAGATGCTTCCCAAGCCGCCCGTGGCGCTCTGCGGCATTCCCAGCAGGTAATCGGCGAACCCTTCATCGGTATAGAAATTGTTCTGGAAATTGAAGATCCCGTTCTGGTTCGACCCCTGGTCATACCCAACCATCAGCCGGTTCCAATCCCCGCCAAACTTCATCGAATGCTTGTTGCGGATGTACGTCAGCGTCTCCGCCGCGCGGTAGTAGATGTTGTTCTGCACGATGCGCAATCCATAGCCCGCGAAGCCCGACGACGCGCGCCCGGCGCCCGGATTCCAATCCGGGAAGTTCACGCTTGGCTCCGTGTAGTCGCCCGGGATGGCCGCCAGATTCTTCAAACCCAACTCCGCCGCGTAGTTCTTGCTGAAACGGTCGCCGTCGCTCACGCGCGCCAGATACGCCTTCGTGAAGCCCAGCCGCGTCTCGCTGATCAGGTTCGACCCGAACGTGTGCGTATAGCCCAGCGCGGCCTGTTGCGAGCGGTCGGGACGAATCACACCCTTGCCCACCCGGTACGACGCATCCGTCAGCGCGTTATCGGCGAAGCTCCAGCGCCCAAACAGGCTGCCGCGATCCGACAAGCGGTGATCCACCCTGATGGTGAACTGATCGCGCCGCTCCTGATCCGGCGGCGTCGTGATGTAGTTCAGGTTGTTCGCCAGCGGCACGTTCGGATCCGGGAAGAACGGCAGCAGCGCCGCGGAAATCGAGTTGAACCGCGACCGCGGAATCATATTGTTCGGAAACGGCGTGCGGCCATTGGCCGGATCCCGCACGACGATTGTCGGCTTGTTCGGCACCGCGCTGAAGTCACCATTCTTCATCGCCGGTGTTGGCACCAAGCCCAGCAGGATGTTCCCCGTCCGCCGCCGCCGCCCTTCATAATTGCCGAAGAAGAACGTGCGATCCTTGATAATCTTGCCGCCGAAGTTCCCGCCGAACTGGTTGTAGGTGAACCGTGGCGTACCGCGAGCCGGCCGGAAGAAGGGTCCCGCCTGGAAGGCCCGGTTGCGTACGTAGTCGTAAACCACGCCGTGATAGGTGTTGGTGCCGCGCTTCGAGACCATATCGATGCCCGCCGCGCCATACCCGTAGCTGGCATCCATGAAGTTCGTCTGCACCTTGAACTCATCCAGCGCATCGAGCGACAGCGCAATGGCCGGATTGTTGATGTTCGCTACCGAGAAGTCCACGCCATCGAGCATCGCGTTCGTCGACGTATTGCGCACGCCGCCGATTTCAATCGACCGCTCGTCCATCACCGACGAGGTGCCGCGCACCTTCACCGCGCCTGGCGTTAACGCGACGAGGTCATAGAAGTTGCGGGCGTTTAGCGGCAGCTCGATCATGGTGCGGTTGTCGATGACGGTGCCCATCACGGCCGTGTTCGTCTGCAACTGCGGTACGCTCGATTGCACCGATACGGTTTCCGACACCACGCCAAGTTGCATGACGAGGTCGACTGTGACCTGTGAGTTCACGCGTAGTTCCACGTCGTTCGCCGTGGTGGTCTTGAATTGGCCGCCGCTGGCGCTGATCGTGTAGCGGCCGCTTAGCAAAGCGTTGAACTGATAATTTCCATTCGCATCGGTAGTGAAGTCGCGGGTTTCGTTGGTGGCCAGGTTGCGCGCCGATACCTTGATGGATGGCACAACCGCGCCGGAAGAATCAGTGACGGTTCCCAGGATGGTGCCGCGTCCGTATTGGCCGTACGCGGGCAGAAACGATAGAAGCAAAGGGAGGATCAGAGTGTTCGACATGGATGCTCCGTGTGGGTGGAGTATATATCACCCGCACGGCGCCGACACATGCATCCCAGTCTTCGTTCAATACTCTGGACACCCTTTCATCATCGATTATCTGAGAAGGTGCCCAGAGATTCCAGTCTATTTCCCATTTGCCTGCCCACGTAATACCGTAGCCCGGTACACCCGCTCAATCGCCAGCGCAAACGCCGCCGTCCGGTAATCCGCCGTATGATACTGCCGCCGCCGTTCCACCAGATCCGCGAACGCCTTCTGCATCCGCAATCGCAGCTTCCCGTTCACCTCTTCTTCTTCCCAGGCGTAATTCTGCAGGTTCTGCACCCACTCGAAGTACGACACCGTCACCCCACCCGCGTTCGCATAGATATCCGGCAGCACCGTCACCCCGCGATTCTGGAAGATCGCATCCGCCTCCGGATCCGAGGGATGGTTTGCCCCCTCCAGCACATAGCGCGCGCGCACAGCGGCCGCATTCTCCTTCGTGAGCACACCGCCCAGCGCCGCCGGGATCAGCACATCGCAGTCCAGCGCCAATAGCGTACTCGCGGGAATTGCGTCCGCGCCAGGGAATCCCGCCACGCCCTTCCTCTCCCGCACGTACGCCAGCAGCGCGGGCACATCAATGCCGTCGCGGTTATGGATCGCGCCGCTCACATCGCTGATCGCCACAATCCGCGCCTTCTTCTCATGGAACAACCGCGCCGCCCAGGACCCCACATTGCCGAACCCCTGGATGGCATAGCGCATCCGGTTCAACGCAACGCCTTCGTGGGCAAACAGGCATTCGGCCGCATACAACAGACCTCTCCCCGTAGCCGCATCGCGCCCTAGGCTTCCGCCCAACTCCACCGGCTTGCCCGTCACCACACCCGGCTGCCAACCGTGGAACTTGGCGTACTCATCCACCATCCATGCCATCGTCTCGGCATTGGTCCCCATATCGGGGGCGGGAATATCGACATGGTCGCCGATAATGTCGTGGATCTTCTGCACGAACGCACGTGTGATGGCCTGCTTCTCGCCATTGCTGATACTGCGCGGGTCCACCTGCACCCCGCCCTTCGCTCCGCCGTACGGCAGGTTCACCACCGCCGTCTTCCACGTCATCAACGACGCCAGCGCGTTCACCTCCGCCTGATCCACCTCATGGTGATAGCGGATGCCGCCCTTGAACGGCCCGCGCGAATTGTCGTGCTGCACGCGGTAGCCCAGGTACGTGCCGATCGTTCCATCCGGGCGCTCTACGTTCAGTTCCACCTTCACCTCGCGGAAAGGCGTTACCAACTGCCGGATCGCAAGTTCGGAAAGCCCGAGCAAAGACGCGGCCCGGGAGAAATGTTGATTGGTTGCTTCGATGGGGTTCATCGGTTGTTCTATTCGAACAGATGCCCGTTACCAAGTGGGCGTTCCTTCGCAAAAAGCGGGGGAGTTCGTCTAGTAAACCGTAGCCAGATTCGCCTGCCGGATTTCCAGGCATCCCTTGCCCGTCGGCAGCACCTTGCCGGGATTCAGACGGCACGTGGGATCAAACAGGTTCTTAAAGGCGCGGATCATGTCCAGCGTGTCCTCGCTGAACTGATGCTTCATCAACTCCATCTTCTCCATGCCCACGCCATGCTCGCCCGTGATCGACCCGCCCTGCTCAATGCAGTATTCCAGGATCTCCTCGCCCGCCCGCGTCGCCCGCTGCAACTCCTCCGGCTTATGGTGGTCGAAGAGAATGATGGGGTGCATGTTGCCGTCGCCCGCATGGAAGATGTTGCTGATGATCAGGCCGTACTTGTCGGCGATCACCTGAATCTGCCGCAGCGTCGGTGCAATCTTCGTCCGCGGCACCACGCCGTCCTGTACATAATAGGCTGGACTAACGCGCCCCACCGCCCCAAAAGCGTTCTTGCGCCCTTTCCACAGCAGGTCCCGCTCCTCGGCGCTCTTCGCCACGCGGAACTCCCGCGCCCGGTTCGAGAGGCAGGCGTCCCTGATCTCGCCCAACTGCTCTTCCACGCCTTCGGTCAGCCCTTCCAACTCGATCAGCAGCACCGCCGCCGCGTCCAGCGGATAGCCGGCATGCGTGGCTTCCTCCACCATCCGTAGCATCACGCCATCCAGCATCTCCACCGCCACCGGCGTAATCCCGCGAGCCGTGATCGTCGCCACCGTATCGGCGCAGTCATCCACGCTGTTGTAGATTGCCAGGCAAGTCTTCACCAACTCCGGCGCCCGCATCAGCCGCACGATCACCTTCGTGATCAGCGCCATCGTCCCTTCCGACCCTGTCAACAGCCCGGTCAGATCATATCCGGGCGCGTCCGGCTCCATCCCGCCGGTTGTGATCAGCGTGCCGTCCGGCAGCACCGCCTCCACGCCCAGCACATGGTTCGTGGTCACCCCATAGGCCAGCGTATGCGGACCCCCGGCGTTCTCGCTTACATTGCCGCCAATCGTGCACGAGCGCTGGCTCGATGGGTCCGGCGCATAGAAGTAGTTCTGCCCTTGCACCGCCAGCGTGATATCGAGATTCACCACGCCCGGCTGCAGCACCGCCCGCTCGTTGTCCAAGTCGATCTCCACGATCCGGTTCATGCGGCTGAACCCGATCATCACCCCGCCCGCCCGTGGAATCGCCCCGCCCGACAAGCCCGTCCCCGCCCCCCGGCCCACCACCGGAATCTTGTGCTCGTGCGTGATGCGCACGAGGCGCACCACATCCTCGGTCGTGCGCGGGAAGAGCACCAACTCCGGCTTGGCTTTATCCACGCCGCCGTCGTACTCATATAACGTCAGGTCTTCGGACCGGTCCAGGAACCCTCGCGGTCCCACGACTTCCAGCAGGGCGGACTTGGCTGCGGCGGCAATCATTATAGGTGGCGCTCTATCTCGGCGATCAGTTTTGGATCGATCCAATTGCGGTCGGCGATGTACTTCTCCACCACCTTGCCATTAAGATCGATGACGTAGGTTTCAGGATACTTGAATGTGCCGTAGTTCGACGAGATGTTCGCCTCGGCGTCGCGAGCCGTCACAAACGCCGGCCGCACGCGGTCCAGGAACTGTTTGTACGTTTTCTCGTTCTTATCCACGGAGATGGCCAACACCACCACCCCCTTTTCCTTCATCCGGCCAGCGAATTCGTTCAACGACGGAATCTCCTGCAGGCACGGTGGGCACCACGTCGCCCAGAAGTTCAGAATCAGTAGTTTGCCCCCAAAATCCTTGGGGTTGAAAGTGCGGCCGTTGTCGGCCGTAATCGAGAAGCTGGGGGCCGAATCCCCCACTCCGGTGATCTTCTGTTCCAGGCTGTCGGCCGTAATGTAGATCAGGGCTACGGAGCCGAGAAGAAGAATCGCTTTTAGAATGCGGTCCATGAATGCCATGGGTATCTCTAGCTACAATTTTAAGGGATCCCGCGTCCGGCGGGATGCATCACAATAGGTGCGCGGATGAAGATCACACGAAAAGCCGAGTTTTCCGCTTCTCACTACTGTGCCAACCCGGCCTGGAGCGAGGAGCAGAATCGGGCTGTCTACGGCGAGGCGGCCAACCGCCACGGCCACGGCCACAACTACGTTCTGGAAGTAACCGTAGAAGGCGAGCCCGATCCCGTCACCGGCATGGTGATGGATCTGAAGCTCCTTAAGGACGTCATCAACGAACAGGTGGTGGATCCCATGGACCATCGCTTCCTCAATCATGAGGTGCCGCCGTTTGACCGTGTGGTGCCGACAGCGGAGAACCTCGTTCGTGAATGCTGGCAACGGCTGGAAGCGCCTCTCCGGCAGCCTAACGCCCGCCTGGAAAGCGTCCGCCTGTTCGAAACCGACGACCTCTTCGTCGAATTCAAAGGATAAGCGAGGCACATCTTCCATGTTCCGCCTTGGACGGCGCTATCGCTTTTCCGCCTCGCACCGGCTGCACGCGCCCAGCCTCTCGGCCGCGGAGAACGTGGCGATTTACGGCAAATGCAATAATCCTTACGGCCACGGCCATGATTACGTGCTTGAAGTGGCCCTCCAGGGCGAGCCCGAACCCGCCAGTGGGCTTCTGGTTTCCGTGGGCGACCTCGACGCCCTTGTCCGGCGCGAGGTGTTGGATAGCTACGACCAGAAGCACATGAACGCGCAGATTGAGCGATTCGCCACGACTCCTCCAACGACGGAGAACGTGGCCGAAGACATTTACCAGCGTCTCGATAAGGCTTGGCCCACCGGCTGGCCAGCCCTCGATTCCGTGAAGATCCTCGAGACCAGGCGCAATACCGTCGAGTACAAAGGGACAAGATGAAGGCGAATAAAGTCGTGAAACTGATGGAGCCCATGAAGGCGGCGAATTCCATCGCGCCACTCGTGGAACGCATGCTTACCGAACTGGGGGAGGACCCCAAACGGGAAGGGCTGCTACGCACCCCGGAGCGCGCCGACAAGGCCCTGCGCTTCCTCACCAGCGGCTACTCCACCGACATCAATAAAATCGTCAACGGCGCGCTGTTCAACGTCAAGTACGATGAGATGGTGGTGGTTCGCGATATTGAGTTCTACTCAATGTGCGAACACCACATGCTGCCCTTCTACGGCAAAATGCACGTCGCGTACCTGCCGAACCAGAAGGTCATCGGGCTGAGTAAGGTCCCCCGCATCGTCGACATGTTCGCCCGCCGCCTGCAGGTGCAGGAGCGCCTCACCCAGGAGGTGGCCGAAACGCTGGAGAAAGTGCTGGACCCGCGCGGCGTCGCCGTTGTGTGCCACGCCCGCCACTTCTGCATGATGATGCGCGGGGTGGAAAAACAGCACTCCGGCACCATGACGAGCGCGATGCTCGGCGCCTTCCGCACCCAGAAGGAAACGCGGGACGAACTCCTAAGCCTCCTCCAACAATCCAAAAACGACCTGTAGGGCAGACGTCCACGTCTGCGCGCGACGTCCACGTCGCGCTCCCCGCGGGAAGCGGTTGGCCAACTCGATGGCGAAGCCATCGGCCCACGAGATGCGCCGGATGCGAGCTTTCAGCGATCCAGCCTCCTGCCAGACAGGTGTCGCAAAGTTCGCGTCTTCAACCACACCAACGTTCGCCAGGTCAGATACCGCCTGCAGAGCCTGTTCCCGGCCTGCAGTCCGTTCGAAGTCGTAGAAGACCTCGCACAAATTTAGCGAGTGAGCGTAACACCGCGACTCAGCATCCAGAAGAATCTCGGACACGACATCAGCGCCGGATTCACCGCGAAGGAACGCAATCATCGCGCTCGTATCGAGGGACGAAGATCACGTCCGTGATTCCAGCGCCAAATCTCCCCTCTTCCGTCGAAGAAACGACTCACTCGATGTGGCGACATGCCGGTATTTGCCCTTGATCGATTCGATCAGGTCCTTGCGGCTGGCGGGGGCAGACGGCCGGGGAGTTTCAACAGCGGCCAGGGCCTCCATCAACTCCCGCTGCTCCGCAGCATTCAGCCTGCGAACCGCCTCCACAATCGCTTGTACTTGCTCTGACATCGCCACTCGTCCCATACTACCGCAGCGCCTCCATCGGGCTCACCCGCGACGCCCGCCAGGCCGGCACCAACGCCGCCAGTATCGTGATTCCCGCAATTCCCGCCGCGGCCAGGAAGTACGTCGCCCCATCCAAAGCCCCCACGCCATACAGCAGACTCCCTATCACCCGCCCCATCGCCAGAGCCCCCATCAACCCCAACCCCAACCCAATCCCCAACATCCACCCTGCCTGCCGCAGCACCATCGCCACCACCTGCCCCGGGCTCGCCCCCATCGCCACTCGCAGCCCGAACTCCGCCGTCCGCTGCGTCACCAAATACGACATCACGCCATACACCCCCGCCATCGCCAGCCCCACCGCCAGCATCGCGAACAACCCCGTCAGCCACGACCGGAACCGCGTTAGCGCCACCGCCTCCGCCAGCAGTCCGTCCATCGTCGTAAACTTCACCGGCATCTCGGGGTGCCACCTGCGCACCAATCCCTCCACCGTCGACGCCAGTCCCGCCGTGCTCCCCGCCGTCTGCATCACCACATGTACCTCGTTTGCCCGGAAGGGATGCTGTGCCAGCGGCATATACAACTGCGGCCCCGGCGCCGACGCTGGACCCTCCTGCCGCACGTCGCTCACTACTCCCACCACCGTCATCCAGTTCGGTGAATCCAGCCCGCACTGCAGCCGCTGCCCAATCGGGTTCTCGCCCGCGAACGTCTGCCGCGCCAGGCTCTCGCTGATGATCGCCGTGAACGGCCGGTCATACTGATCGCCCGCATCGAAATCGCGGCCTGCCACCAGCCGCATTCCCATCACCCCAAAATACCCGGTACTTACCAGCCGGAAGCCCGCGCCCGGCCCGCCCATTTCGGTCCGCCCTTCCACCCGGTACTGCCCGAAAGAAGAATAGCGGCTCGCCGGCAGTCCCATCGCCGCCGCGGCACCCTGAATCCCTGGCACGGCCGCCAACTTCGGCAACATGCCCTCAATCTGCCGCACCGCCCGCCGGTGCCCCTCCAAGCCCTCGGCCGGAGCATGCGCCTCCATCACCAGCAGACCCGCGCTCCGGTACCCCAACTCGTTCGCCTGCATCTTCAACAACGACCGGAACAACAGCCCGGCACCCGTCGCCAGCACCACGCAGATCGCGATCTCGCTCACCACCAGCCACTGCCGCGTCCGCCCCGAGACGCCGCCGACGATCCCCCGCGCCCCGCCCGTCTTCAAATGCTCCACGACATCCCCGCGAGCCGCCGCCAGCGCCGGCAGCAATCCAAACAGCACCGCCGCGCCCAGCGACACCGCCGTCGTGAACGCCACCACCGGCCACTGCACCCCCACCTCCCGCGCCCGAGGCAGGTTCGGCGCCAGCGCCACGAGCGCATCCAAGCTGCCGTACGCCAGCCCAACCCCCAACATCCCGCCCACCAACCCCAGCACCGCGCTTTCCACCAGCACCTGCCGCACCAACTGCCCTCGCGAAGCCCCCACCGCCGCCCGCAAGGCAAACTCCCGCGCCCGCGAAGTCGCCCGCGCCAGCAGCAGGTTCGCCACATTCGCACAGGCCGTCAGCAACACCAGCGACACCGCTCCCAACAACACCCACAACATCGTCCGCACCGGACCCACCAACTGCTCCTGCAGGCGACGCACCACGAATCCCTTATTCCGGCTCTCCTTCGGAAACGCCTGCCGCTGCCCCGCCGCCACCCGATCCACCTGCGCTTGCGCCGCCTCCAGTGACACCCCGTCTCCCAGCCGGGCAACCAGCGGGTAGTTATATGCCGTCCGGTTCAGATTTGACGGCCGCACGGGCGCGGCAATCCACACGTTCGCCTCTCGCGGATACCGGAACCACTCCGGCGCCACGCCCACCACCGTCACGGCCTGCTGATCGAATCGAAAGCTCTTGCCAATCGCCTGCGCCGCCGCACCCCAGTGCCGCCCGGCGAACGCCGCCGACACCACCGCCGCCCGTCCGGCCTCCTCGTCCCCAAACATCCGCCCGGCCACCAGGTTCACGGCAAACACTCGGAAATACGCTGGCGGCACCAAGTAGATCCCCGTGAACTCCGCCCCATCCCCGAACTGGATTCCCATCTCCCCGCCCACATGATAGGCAACCGCCGACAACCCCGGCGCCTGCTCGCGCAAGTCCAAGACATCGGCGCCTGTTACCCGCGGCGTCTCCCGCCCGCTATCCGCCGCCCGGTTCAATACCGAAACAATCCGCTCCGGCTCCGGATACGCCAGCGGCCGCAGCAAGACCCCATACACGACACTGAATACAGAGGAATTGGCCCCGATCCCCAGGGCCAAGGTCAGGATGGCGATGAAAGCGAAGCCGGGATTCCGGCGCATCTGGCGGAGGGCGAAACGCAGTTCCTGCATCAGCCCATTAGAACGTAATCAGTACTTCCGAAGTTCGTCGATCACCGCCTGCAATCCCTTGCGGCGATACAAGTCTGACAACCGCTGCTCTTCCGGCGACGGGTTCAACACCGACCGCAGCCGTCCGGAATCCATGTTCGCCCGCTGCGGAATCCACATCGTCCCGTCCTGGAATTCGACGTGGTTCACAAATCCCGTCATCTCCGAAATCGGCACCGGACGTCCATTCCGCTCCGTCAGCTTCACCGAAGCCTCCGGCTGGATCTTCGTCCGCTGCCCCGGCGCCAGATTCACCTCCGCCGGCACCGACCCTGCGAAGAACTCCTCGCCCGACTGGTTCTGCACAATCCACCCAAGCTCGACATAGCGCACCCCGCGCGTGGAGGAATTCACCACCTCCACGTGCGGCGCCCGCGCCTCGGTCGATGTCACGCCCGCGAATCCATCCGACGGCTGCACCGGCTGTCCCGGCATCCGCAAAAAGGCCACCCGTACGGACCGTTCCGGCTCCTGCGCCGTCGTCCGCCCGCGTGCCACCTGCACGTCCAGCTTCGGCCGGTCCGACAGCCGCGCCTGGATGTCCACCAACTGCCGCCGCAGGCTGTCCGCCCCCGCGCTCTCATAAACCGACTTCATGTGCTTCCGGTCCCGCCGCGCTTCCATCTCCCACAACGTCATCGAGCGCCGCGAGTTCAGCTTATTGGGGCCATAAAACTCCAGGCTGTCGAACAGCACCCCGTCGATGCTGATGTCCACGAGCGACCCTTCGGTCTGCGTCTGCGGCCGCATCAGCCGCAAGTCGATCCGCACCGGAAAGGCCTCTCCCGGACCCACATCCAGACTCGGCACCGAGACCGAAGCTTTGCCGCCCGGCGCCACTTCCTGCGCCATCACCAGCAGCGTAATCCCGCGTACCCGGTGCTGGCTGATATTGCGAAACGTGATGGCCGTATGTAGATCCAGCAGCATCGCGCTGCCCCGCGGCGTTACCACGGACTCGCCCCAATCGGCTCCCGCCAGCGCCACCGGGGAATCCTCCGGCAACGTGATGTGCATCGAGCTGCGCGACGTTAACCGCTGCTGCTGCGCGTCCAACCGCGCCACGCCGCCCAGCGCCATCGCCGCCGCAACCAGCATCACCCCGGCTTTACTGCACGTAGACATTGTTGATCGTCACCTGTCCGGTCTCGGCATCCACATAACGGGCGCGCACTCCACCTTGCATATTTACGCTGAACACCGCGCCGCGCGCCGGATGCATCAGCGTCAACACCCGGTTCGGATCATTCAGCCCAATTCCGGCCGAATCCATCTCCAGCGTCGGCTGCGCCGGAGCCTCGATCGTTGCCGCGGGCAGCTTCTTAAAGGTGGCCTGCCCCACCATATTCGTGGGAATCACTGCCGCCCCGTGCGTGTTCACATACCACGCCCCGGCAACCACCAGCAGCGTCGACGCAAACACCAGCGCCGGACGCCATCCCGTTAAATGGTTCGGCTTCACCTCGGCCTGCGCCACAATCCGGCCCGCCGTCACCCCCAGGTTGATGTTCGCCGTCATCTCGCACGACAACCGCTCCCAATCCAAGCCCGCGGGCATCTCGCCGGCCATCTCGCGCAGCTTCTGCCGCGCCAACTCGTATTCTTCCCGCCTCCTGCGGCAGTCCTCGCAGCCGCGCAAATGCGCCGCCACCTGCATTCGCTCCAGCCAGCCCATCTCCGAGGAGCGATGCAAAGCCAGTTGTTCTTCCTTCAGATGCATCGTTACCGCTCCTTCTCCGTCCGCCGCCGGCCTCGTCCCGTTTCCAGGAATTTCTTGAACTTCGACCGGGCGTTGGCGATGTGGCTGCGTACCGTAGCCTTGGAGCACTGCAATTGCTCCGCCACATCCTCCGCCGGCAGGTCTTCCACATCCCGCAGCAGCAGCGCCGCCCGCTCCCGCTCGGTCAAGACATCCAACCCCGCCTCCAAGTGCGACCGCCTCTCCGCCCGCAACACCATCTGCTCCGGGTTATGTTGGAACGGCGCCGCCAGCGGCGGAATGTCGTCGATATCGCTGAAGCTCACCCGGTTGTGCCGCCGCAAAAAGTCGATTGCCGTATTGGATGCAATCCGCGACAGCCAGTGTGCCGCCTTCTCCGGATCCCGCAACTGCTCCTGCCGTTGCAGCACTTTGATGAATACTTCCTGCGTCAGGTCCTGGGCGTCGTCGACATTGCCCACTACTCTGTAGATCAGCAGAAATACACGGCGTAGATTATCCGCGATAAACTGACTTTGCAGGTCGGCTTCCCGCCCCGCGGCCTGGGTGGATTCTGGCGGCATACTCCTCGTTTGAGACGCGGGGACCGGCATGGCTTCTATTTCGTAAGACGCTCATGCCCCTCCGGGCGTGCAACCCTTCGTGATTTTACCTGAGAACCAATCGGAAAAAAGTGCAAGGAGGTTTAAGAGTGATCGAGATTACATGGCTGGGACACAGCGGCTTTCAGCTCCGTACCCAGGCGGGCGAGACCCTGCTGCTGGATCCTTGGCTCGCTAACCCCAAATTCCCAAAGGACTTCGCCCTCCAGCGCGCCGATGCCGTCCTGCTCAGCCACGGCCATAGTGACCATTCTGACTCTATACTCGACCTTGATCGCCAGTTCTCCCCCACCCTCGTCGCCATCTACGAACTCGCAACGTACTTCGGCGGCAAGGGCGTCAAAAAAGTCCTTGGCATGAATAAAGGCGGCACCACGCAGGTTGGCTCCTTTAAGGTGTCCATGACCCACGCCATGCATTCCTCCTCCATCATCCAGGATGACGGCACTATCATTTATACGGGAGAACCGGCCGGATTCATCATCGCTCTCCCAGACGGCCGCCGCATCTACTACGCCGGCGACACCACGGTATTCGGCGACATGCGCCTGATCGGCGAACTCCACCACCCCGACCTGGCCATCCTCCCCATCGGCGACCTCTACACCATGGGCCCTAAGGAAGCCGCCCTTGCCTGTAACCTGCTGGCCGTCAAGCGTGTCATCCCCATGCACTGGGGCACATTCCCGGCTTTGACCGGCACCCCGGCCGCCCTCCGGGAATTGTTGAACGAAACCGTCGAAGTCATCGCCCTCGAACCCGGCGTCCCGTACTCGTATTAAAGGAAAGGAAGGTTTACCCCCGCGTTGCGGCTCGCTACCGGCATTCTCGCCTTCACCCTCTGGGCCGCCCCCACTTCCCCGGGGCCCACGCCGCTGCCTCTGCGCATCCCCATGCGCGATGGCATCCACCTCGCCGCCAACGCCTACCTGCCCAGCCGCAACAACCGCTATCCCGTCGTCCTGGTCCGCACCCCCTACGGCCAGACTGCCGGTCTCAGCCCCAACCAACTCCGCGTCATCGAGCATGGCTTCGCCCTCGTCATCCAGGATGTCCGCGGCCGTCACCAGAGCGAAGGCCGTTTTGAGCCCATGCGCCAGGAAACGCCAGACGCCAGCGACACCCTCAATTGGCTCGCCCGCCAGCCCTGGTCCAACGGCCGCATCGCCATGATGGGCGGCTCCTACCTCGGTATCGTGCAGTGGAAAGCCGCCCTTGCCGGCAATCCCCACCTGAAAGCCATCGCCCCTGTCGTCTCCGGCGGCGACGACTACCGCGACCGCTACTACTCCCCCGGCGGCGCCCTCAAACTCGGCCATCGCCTGCAGTGGATGAGCGCCAACATGCGCCCGCGCGGCACCCCCACCCCGCGCTTTGAAACCTATACCCGCACCCTCCCCATCGCCGACGCCGACCTCGCCGCCACGGGCACACGCATCGACTTCTACCAGGAAATCCTCCGGCACCCCGAATACGATAGCTACTGGCGGGACCTAAGCGTCCTGGAAAATGCGGCCAAGATCAAAACTCCCGTCCTCGCCGTCGGCGGCTGGTACGACAACTACGTTGAAAGCGACCTCGACCTCTTCATGGCCCTTCGCCGCCTCGGCCGCCAGGCCCACCTCATCATTGGTCCCTGGGCGCACAATATGTCGTCCCCGCTGCCCACTGTCGATTTTGGCCCCGACGCCGGAGCCCCTATCATCCGCTACCAACTCGACTGGTTCGCCCGCTGGCTCAAAGACGACCGCCAGCGTGGCTGGTTCCCCCCGCTCCGTATCTTCGTTATGGGCATTAACAAGTGGCGCGACGAGGACCAGTGGCCTCCGGCCCGCGCCATCCCCACCCCTTACTATTTGAACGAAGGCCACCGCCTTTCCACCCGCGCCCCGCTCAAGCCGGGTCTCGCCGAACGCTGGCGCTATGACCCCGACAATCCCATCCCCACCCGCGGTGGCAATGTCTGCTGCAACCCCGCCATCTTCCCCTGGGGGCCGATGGACCAGGCGAATATCGAAGGCCGCCCGGACATGCTCGTCTTCACATCCGACCCCCTTCGCGAAGACCTGGAAGTCACCGGCCCCATCCGCGCCGAACTCGAAGTCTCCACCTCCGCACGCGATACCGATTTCACGGTCAAACTCATCGACCTCTACCCCGACGGCCGCGCCATCAACCTCTGCGACGGCATCCTCCGCCTCCGCTACCGCGACGGACTCCACAAATCCAAACTCGCCGAACCGAACAAGCGCTACCGTATCTCCGTCCCCGCCGGCGTCACCAGCAACGTCTTCCGCCCCGGCCACCGCATCCGTATTGAGATCGCTTCCAGCAACTTTCCCCGCTTCGACCGCAACCGCAACACCGGCTCCCTGCAGGCCTGGGCCCGTCAAGCCATCATCGCCGATCAGACGGTTTACCTGAACAACTCCCACTTGCTCTTGCCTGTGGTGCGCTGACCGATTCTTCGCTATACTAAGTGACTGCCAACCTCATTGAGGCGCGGTAGCCAAGTGGTAAGGCAGAGGTCTGCAAAACCTTTATTCGTCGGTTCGACTCCGATCCGCGCCTCCAACAATTCCCTCCATACAAAGTAAGTGATATGCGGCGAGCCGTTTTCCTTTCTATTCCACTCAGCATCGCCACCATCGTCGGCATCGTGGCGCTCCGCTCCCAGTCCATGCCCCGCCTCGGCTTCATCGCCACCACGCGCATCGAAACCTATCTCCCAACCACGGGCGAACTGCACTCGGTGAAGACCATGCTCCATGCGCAACGTTCCGACGGCGCCACCTCGCAGAGCATCGAATCGGACTCCATGCTGGAGTTCATCGACCCCACCACCCGGTCTGTAGCCCATCTGGATTTCCTCACCACGACCTACACCACCCGGCCGCTCGCTGCCCAAGCGGTAGCACGCCGCAAAGCCCCACCCCCGGCATCCTGCAAGACCGCGCTGCACGTGCCGTTCTGTCCCGACGGACCCGTGGTCCTCGGGTACGTCACCAAAGAGGCGAAGATCGCGCCTAGCGGAGCCGAAACCGAACTGCGCATGCTCGTGAGCCCCCAACTGGGCTGGTTCCCCCTGGTGACCGAGAGCCACAGAACCTCCGGCACGCTGGTCCAGCGAACCGTAGTCACCTCCGTCCAAATCGGCGAACCCAGCAGTGAACTGTTCTCCATCCCCCAAGGCTTCCAGGAAGTCGACGCCGCCACCCACATGCAGCGCGGCATCGAGGCGCGTGGCCAATCCATCTCGCCAAAGGCCCTGGAGGACGTGAAGAAGCGCGACCGTGAGAAGCGCGCCAACATCATGGCGACTTACGGACTCATCGGCCAATTAAAACTCGGCTGGATGCGCCTGGTTTCCGCCTTAAACGGTTAGTTCTGGAGGGCGGGTCCCCAGACCCGCGCGCGACGCCCACGTCGCGCTCTTCCTTACAAAAATAACTCCGCCGAAACGTGAAAGAAGGCCCCCAGCTTCCTCGCCATCTCCTTACTGATTCCCCGCTTCCCGCTCAGTATCGCGGACACAGTCCCTCTCGATCCAACCACGGGAACAAGCTCAACTTGCCTCAGGCTCCGCGCTTCCATGAGGTGCCGCAGCATGCCCACCGGATCCGAGCCCTCATGGATCCGATACTTCCTCTTCTCGTAATCCTGAATCAGCCGCCCTAGTAGCTTCAGGAGTCTGATCTCCTCGGGAAGAAGCCGCTCGTGGCGCTCCAGTAGTTCATCGACCTTGCCCAGGAAACGATGATGCTCGTCACTGGTTTCCAAAAGAGATGCACTCATTGGAGGGCATCCTCGTTATTCAAGAAACCTGCTTCCCAAAGTCTCGCCGCCTTCGGCATCGTAGTACTCGGCGATGTCGAGTTGGTCGTTGCGTGCTGCGGGGCGGACGACAACCGGCAGCATCTAGGACTTCTTTTTCTTGCGGGCATCGAGATCACGAAGAAGGTTTGTCCGGTACTCCTCGTTCAGGGGAATCGGTTCGCCGCTTTCCAAGCCTTCAAGAAGCAAGGTTTCCAGCCGCGCGCTGGCGCGTTCTTTCTGGTCCCGGCGCACCAGCTCGCGGATGTACTCGCTCGCCGTTCCATATCCGCCGCTCCGGACCTGCTCATCCACAAAAGACTTCATGGTATCTGGAAGGGAAATATTCATCGAAGTGGCCATGGCGCGAACTCCTGGAAGGAGATGTTACACATGCCAGTGTAGCAGCGATGGCGGAATCTGTCAGTTTCTGCCATCCGTGGCCTCTGCCATAACGCTCGCTGTATTCTCCATGGGTGAGCACCTCCTTGATCCTGACCAACCAGCGGCGTTGATGACCGCCACGACTTACGCACGCGGCAGCTTCCCTATTCCTCCCCGCTCCGCCCCCGCTCCCGTTTCGCCGACCCCCGCTTCGCCTTCTCCTCCAACCGCCGTTCCTTCGACCCTTTCGTCGGTTTCGTCGCCCGCCGCCGCTTGGGCGCCACCTCCGCCCGCGCCACCAACTCATCCAACTTCGCCCGCGCCTCCGCCCGATTCGCCTCCTGCGTCCGATGCTCCCGCGCCGTCACAATCAGCACTCCATCTTCGGTCACCCGCCGCCCGGCCAACTTCAGGAGCCTCTGCCGCACGGCCTCCGGCAGCGATGGCGACCGCCGCACATCAAACCGCAACTCCACCGCGGTCGACACCTTGTTCACGTTCTGTCCACCCGGGCCGGACGCCCGCACGAAGCTTACGTTCAATTCGGAATCTGGAATGGAAATCGGCACGGCTCCTTCCAGCATAGCCGTGCCTCGCGGTCGTCAAACGCGCAGCACACCCCGAAACCCGCGCACCGCATAGTAGGACTCGGCGCCATTGTGATAAACGAAAACCGTGTCATAGCGGCGGTCGCAGAATAACGCCCCGCCCAGCTTTCGAATCCGCGCCGGCGTCTGGATCCAACTCGAAGTCTTGGTGTCGAACTCCCCGAGCGTTTGCAGATAGCGGTACTGCTCCTCGGTCAGAAGCTCCACCCCCATGGCCGCCGCGAGATCCATCGCGCTGTTGGCGGGCTTGTTCTCTTTCCGGGCGTCCAGCGCGGCCCGGTCGAAACACAGACTGCGCCGTCCCTTCGGGCTCTCCGGCGAGCAGTCGAAGAACAGATACTCCCCGCTTCCCGCATCAACCCCAACCACGTCCGGCTCGCCGCCCGTCTGTTCCATCTCCACAAGAGACCGCAACTTCCCGGGGCTGGCCTCCAGCCTCGCCAGCACCGCCGCCCAAGCCACACCGGAATGCCGTCCCTTGTTCTTCTCGAACCGGCCCTGTAGAGTCTTCAGTAGCTCCTGCATTGCCTACCCCACCTCTTCATTGGCGCGGCGCAGCAAGGCGCGCATGTAGGCGATGCAATAGGCCGTGCCGGCGCGCCGGATGCCGGTGTCGCCCGCCAGTTGCGGTACGTGATCGGGCACCACGGTGCCGTTGAACTTCACTCTTCTTAGAGCCTTCATCACTTGGTACATGTCCATGTAGCCGTCGTCCGGGAAGGTTTCGATGAACTCCGGCATCGGCGAACTGACGTTGCGGAAATGAATGTCCACCAGCTTGCCGCGCCCGCCGAAATCGGCAATCATCTCGTACACATCCTTGCCCATCTGCTTGCCGCCCTCCGACCACGTGCCCACGCAGAAGGTCAAGCCCCAATGCTTGCTGTTGCCCGCAATCTGTTCGGCGCGCTTGTAGCCGTCGTAGTGCACCAACACCTTGGCGACCCCGTTCATCTTCGCCACCGGCGGGTCGTCCGGATGCAACGCCAGGAGCACGTTCGCCTTCTCGGCAACCGGCAGCACCGCTTTCATGAAATAGGTGTAGGTAGCCCAGATATCCTCGGCCGAATACTCCTTTTCAAAGGCCTGCTTTTCGATCTTGGAGCGGAAGTCGGCCAACTTGAACTGGCGGGCCTTGTACCCGCGCTGCGTCATCACCTCCGCGGTGGTGTAGGTGTTGGCGGGATGCCAGTCATAGTTAGCCACCGGGATGCCAAGCTTGCCGCAGTCCTTTAAGAACGTACAGTAAGTGTCGATCAGTTGGTCGCGCCGGCCGCGGCCGAGTTGCACATCCAACTCGCGGTAGGCGTAGTGCACGCCGCTGTAAATCTTCATGCCGAATTTCGCCAGGCGTTCCTGGGTGGCTTTGATCATGTCGTAGCCGGCGGCATTGCCGAATTCGATACGCGCCCACCGTACGCCGATTTGTTGCAGGAATAGCAGATCCTCGTCGTTCATCGAACGGATCGGCATGCGGTGGGAGAGTTTGATGTTGCCCGGCTCGTACTCGTCGATCGGGGCCTTGGCAGGGGACTTGGCGGCCGGTGCCAGCGCGGGCACCGCCGCCGTCGAAACAAGTTTGAAGGCGTCGCGGCGGGTAGGCATAGACGCACCAGCATATCAGGGCCGCTGCCGGATGGTCTCCCGCAGACGCCGCGCGCCGCCGTTCCAATCGGGAAAGAGATCCACGTACTGAGTGGCCTTGACGATCCGGGCCGGCACTTCGCAAGGCTCCAGACGCACCGGCAGCAGGAAACTGCGGTCGAGCGGCTGCCGCGTGGCGCAGTCCAGCGCATAGCGGAGCTCGCTTTGGAACTGGCCGCGCTTCGAGACCGAGCGCGTCGAGAAGACCGCCACGAAGTAGTCCGCCATATCGATGGCACGCTCAATGGAGCGAGGCCAGTTCTGGCCCGGTAGCAGCTTCTGCCTGTCCAGCCAGGCGCGACGTGCCCTCTCGGAACCTTGGCTAGTGCTGTGACCGGGATTCCGATGAAAGCATTTTAATTTCTCATTAAGGGCACCTTCATGTGCCCGTGAGATGCTAGGGGCGGACTGGCATGTAGCCGGTTTCGACTGCGAACAGGAGACCACATGAAGAAGCTGCTGTCTGTGATGCTCGGCCTGACCCTCGTCCTGGGTACGGTGAGCACGACCTTCGCTCAGGAAGAGAAGAAGGAAGAGATGAAGAAGAAGGGCAAGAAGAAAGGCAAGAAGAAAGCTGGCGACGGCGAGACCAAGCCCCCGGCCGCCTAATCTTTCCTTCTCGATACTCTCAAACGCCGTGCCTCCGGTTGCTCGCCGGATGCGCGGCGTTTTTGTTTGGGTAGGCGCCTAAATAGGTCCCCGCCGAACTGCCTCTTTGCGAAGCAACCGGTTTTTTCGGGATTATAAAGTGAAGGAGTGTAACGTTGTCGAGCGAGTTGAGGCATCCGTCCGAAGGACAGCCCGGTCCCGGGTTACGGGAAGAACTCGCGGCGCTCCCCACCCCGGCACGCATGCACGCCGATCCGCACCACACCGGGCGCGGCGTGACGCTGGCCATGGTGGACTCCGGCTTCTACCCGCATCCCGACCTCATCCAGCCCCGCAACCGCATCCGCGCCTGGGTCGACGCTACCCAAGAACCCGTAGAGGCATACTTCTTCGGACCCTCCGAAATCCCCCGCTGGCCGCGCTGGAACCTGGGCGAAGGCCTGCAGTGGCATGGCACCATGACCAGCACCGTGGCGGCGGGGCGGGGAACCGAGAGCGCCGGGCTCTACCGTGGAATCGCCAGCGAAGCCGACCTCGCCTTGATCCAGGTCACCGATCGCGACGGGCGCATCCGCGATGCCTCCATCGTCCGCGCCCTGCGCTGGCTCTGGGAGCATGCCCAACGGCTGCGCTTGCGCGTCGTGAATCTATCCGTGGTCGGCGATGGTCCTGCCCAACCCGGCAATCCCATCGACAGCGCGGCCTCGGCCCTCGTCCGGCGCGGCGTCGTTGTCGTCTGCGCGTCGGGGAACGATGGCGTGCGGCGCCTGTTGCCCCCTGCCACCTGTCCGGATGCCATTACAGTCGGTGGCGTCGACGAGCAGCATCCGCTCCAACAGAACCACCGTGTCCTCTGGCACAGCAACTATGGCGAAAGCACGATTGGCGCCCTAAAGCCCGAACTGGTGGCCCCGTCCATCTGGGTGGTCGCGCCCATTCTGCCGGGAACGCCGGAATACGCGCGCGCGGCGGAGTTGTTCACCGCACGGGCGGCCGGCGATGCGACCGCCGAAGAGCAGATTCACGAAGAGAAATTGATTACCCCGCACTATAAGCTCGTCGAAGGCACCAGCTTTTCCGCCCCAATCGTAGCTTCCACTATCGCGTGCATGATCGAAGCCAACCCTTCCTTAACTCCCGACATGGTCCGCCAGTGCCTGTCGCAATCCTGCGAGTTCCTCCCCGGCGCGCCCGTCGAGCAGCAGGGCCTCGGAGCCATCGATTCCGGCCAGGCGGTGGCGCAGGCGCTACGGGCTCGCGGCGGAGCCATGGAAGGGTACGCCGCTTCCCCCCAGGTCACCCGCGATGGCGCGGTCTTCTATCTCCGCCATGGCGAGGCGCGCCGCGTCGAAGTGTTCGGCAGTTGGAACCAATGGCGTAAGGGCCATGACGCGCGGCAGGCCGACCCCGGCATCTGGCGGGCGCTGGTGCCCGTGGTCCCGCCCGGCCGCCACGTCTACAAGTTTCTTTTGGACGGCAAGCGTTGGGTAGACGACCCGGCCAATCCGCGCAAAGTGCGCGACGGCCATGGCGGATTCAATTCCATCCTGGTGGTGCCCGTTGCTGGCTGAACTCGTCTTTGTGGCGGTGATGGGTCAGGCGTCCGAGCCGTTCCGCGCCGCCGGTCTCTACTGCCAGGCACCCGCGCAGGCTCGCGCCTCGGCCGACGGCGTGGCCTGGACTCCCTGGATGGCCGGCCATTCCCATGACCGCGAGGAAGGCGCCTTGCTATGGTTTGAAACGCCGCAGCGCTATATCGAGGTCTCGCAGCCGTGCCGCGTGTTATTCGTCGACCCGGGGCAATCCCCCAAGCGACCCACTCCCCTGCGCCGCGCCGATGATGGCCTCGCGGTGGTTTCCCGCCAGGATTGGGGTTGCACGCCGGCCACCTGCCCTTCCGCCAGTGCACCCTCCTACACGGAGGTCACGCACCTGGTGGTGCACCACAGCGCCGGAGCCAACCAGGCTTCCGATTGGGCGGCGGTGGTGCGGTCCATCTGGGTCCTGCACGTGCGCGGCAACGGCTGGAACGACATCGGCTACAACTACCTGATTGATCCGGATGGCTTGCTGTACGAAGGCCGCGCGGGTGGCGATGGCGCCTTAGGAGCGCACTTTTCCGGCGTCAATACGGGCACGATGGGGGTCTGCCTGTTGGGCACCTTTTCCACCCAGGCCGCCACCCCACAGGCGCTGGCAACGTTACGGGCGCTACTGACCGCCCAGGCCCGCCGCTGGCAGGTGGAAGCTGGCGGGCGCGCCTTGCATGGGGCAAGCGGGCTCGAGTTGAACGTCATCAGCGGGCACCGCGACGCCGGCATCTCGCCACGCGCCACCAGCACCACCGAGTGTCCCGGCAACGGCCTCTACGCCGTGCTGCCGGATCTGCGGCGCCAAGTCCGAGCCGCGCTGGCCGGGGATTGCCCGATCGAGGTGGAACGCCCGTATCGCTGCGTCGGCGGCGGTGGCGATGCGCTGGAGTTCCGCCTAACGGTGGGTGGGGGTTGTGCGGTGGAAGTCAGCGGCGTATCCCCATGGATGTCCGCCGCAACGGGCGACGGCGTGCTCCGCTTGCAGGTGGAGGCGAACCCCGGCGCCCGCCGCACTGGAGTGCTAGGCGTCAATGGCCAGTCGCTCACCGTAGTCCAAGGAGCGGCGGGCGAAGCGAATCTCGCGTGCGCGGAAACGGTGGTCGGCGCCGCTGGTTTCGACCACCGGCCCGTGGTCCCCGGCGGCCTGGTGTCGATCCTTGGCAGCGGTTTGCAAAGTGCCGCGGTTACGGTGAACGGGCGCGCCGCCACGGTCCTCTATGCGTCCGAGGGGCAGATCAATGCCGTACTGCCGGCCGCAACCCCCATCGGGTCGGCACGCCTTGGGGTGCCCGGAGGACCCGAGCGCCTGTTCTGGGTCACCGAGGCCGTGCCCGGCATTCTCGGCGTGGTTGCCAACGGGAATCGCTTGCAGGTCTGGCTGACCGGGGTGCGGAGCGGTGCGGGGCTGACGGCGAACGTGGGCACAGTCGAATCCGTGCAGGCAGCCATGCCCGGAGTCTGGATCGCCGATGTCACCCTGACTACGGACGAGCCGCCCCGCCACCTGATATTGACCGCCGCCGGCGTACCCAGTCTGCCGTTTCCAATCGAATAACTACGCTAACTCCAGCCCGCGCATCGTCCCCGTCGACGACGCGAACTTATGCGTGTCGATCCCCATCCGCTGCAGCATGCTCACGTACAAATTCGGCAACGGATAGTTGCGTTGCATATCGAACGCCAGATGCTGCCCATGCTTGAAGCCGCCGCCCGCCAGGATCACCGGCATGTTGTTCGTCGTGTGCTTGTTGGCATCGCCAAAGTTGCTGCCGTACAGCACCATCGACCGCTCCAGCAGCGATTGCCCGCCCTCTGGAGCCGTCTTCAGTTTCGTCAGCAACTCCGCCAGCAGCTTCATGTGCCACTCGTCAATCGCCTTCAGCTGCGCCAGCTTGCTCTCATTCTTCCCATGATGCGAAAGGTTGTGATACCCGTCGGTGATGTTGATGCCATCGATATCGATGGCCGGCGAGTTCGAGCTATCCAGGAAGAGCGTCACCAGCCGCGTCGAGTCCGTCTCAAAGGCCAGCTTGGCCATGTCGTACATCAGCCGCACCTTCTCCATGTAGGCGCGGCTCGAATCCGGATCCTTCGGCTCGGGATGTTTGGTCACGGGCTTCGGCTTGCGCTCCCACGCCCGCGCCAGCACCATGCGCCGCTCCAACTCCCTCACGCCGGTCATGTACTGATCCAGCCGTTCCTTATCCCCCGGTCCCAGCGTCCGGTTCATGCTGCCCGCATGTTCGGCCACCGAATCCATAATGCTCTCGCCCAGCTTCAACCGCGAAATCTGCCGTTCGATCTCCTCTTCGGTCCCTTGCAGAAACAAGCGCCGGTACACGGCCGCGGCGCTGTCCTCGCACGGCAGCATCACCCCCGCCCCCGTCCAACTCAGCGACCGCTGTCCGCGATTGACGTTTACCCCCAGTGTCAGGGAAGGGAAGCGCGTCTTCACGCCGATATGTTCGGCCATGAATTGATCCAGCGAGATGGAATTGCGGAACCCGCCATTGCCCGGATGCGGCGCCGCCGTCAGGAAACACACCTCCGACGAATGGCTGCCGTCGACATCGGGATGCGAGACGCCGCTGAACACCGTGAAGTCGTTGCGGTGTTCCTTCAACAGATCCAGGTAGGGCGACAACGCGTAATCGCGCCCCGCACCCTTCGGAAAGAAGCCCGTCTCCAATAGCCCAAGGTTGTTGCAGACCGCCAGCATGCGTCGCGGCGTTTCGCTCGCCGGCATCGCCTCCAATAGCGGCAAGCTCATGGCGACGCCCGCGCCCCGCAGAAATGCGCGCCGCGGCAGAGTGCGCCTGGTCAGGATGTTCGTTGTCCGCATGATCTCACTTCCTTGTAAACAAAGGGCTCTGGATAATCTCGTGCAGCAGCGTGCGCAGGCCGAAATGATCTCGCTGCGCGGCGTCTAGAATGCGCTCCACCTCGGCGCGGTCCGCAAAGCCAACGGGAGCACCCGTCGCATACGTTACCCACTGGCGCACCATGTTGCGCGCCAACTGCCGGTCATCGGCGGCCAGCAGCCTTTTCAGTTCGCTGACGTCGCGGAACTTCGCGCCGCCCGCCAGTTCACCGCTGGCATCCACGGCCTGCGCCAGGCGGAACGTGAACGTATGGCCATTCTTGCCGATGCCGTTCACCGACTCGCCTTCTTCGGTCGAGCGATACTTCTCCCGCCATCCGCCCAGCACATCGAAGTTCTCCAACGCAAAGCCCGGCGGGTCGATCTTCGTATGGCAACCGGCGCAGGAGGGGATGCTGCGATGCTTATCCAACTGCTGCCGGATGGTGGTGGCGCCGCGCGTATCGGGCTCTACCGCCGGCACACCCGGCGGTGGGGGCGGCGGTGGATCGCCCAGGATCCTCTCCATCAGCCACACCCCGCGCAATACCGGCGACGTGGTCGTACCGTTCGCCGTCACCTTCAGAATGCTCGCCTGCGTCAATAAACCGCCGCGGACATGGCCCGCTGGCAGGGTCACAGGACGCATGTGTACGCCTTCCACGCCGGGAATCCCATAATGCTTTGCAAGGTGCGCATTCAGCATCGCCACCTTGGCGGCCACCAACTCGGCGGCCGGGCGGTTACGCTTCACCAGGTCATGGAAGAACAACTGCGTTTCGTGCAAAGCCGACTCGTTGAGCAGATCGTCGAGATAGTAGTCGGGATAGAGAATGACGTCCGGCGTGGTGTCGTTCAGCTTGCGCAGGTCCAGCCAGTAATCGAGGAACGCATCGGTGAAATCCTTCGACCGCGGGCCATCCAGCAGGCGATTCGCCTGCGCCTTCAGAACGCCGGGCTTGCGCAGCGAGCCATCACCCGCGCGGGCCCGCAGTTCGGAATCGGGCGCCGTGTTCCACAGCAGGTACGATAGCCGCGAAGCCAGCGCATAACCGCTCAACGGGCCGGGCTCTTCTTCTAAATACAGAAATCCTGGCGAGCAGAGTACGGCCGTGTAGCCCGCGATCATCGCTTCCTGGAAGCCCTGCGGCAGCCGGTCGCGCACGATCTTGAGATACCGATGTACTTCGGCTTCCGCCGGCGGCCGGCGATAGGCCGCTTTCAGAAACTGGCGCAGTAGCGGTTCGGCCTCCTCCGGCCGTTGCGAGCCGAACAGCGCCTCGCCCATCTGCCGCGCGGGCTTCACCGGACCCGCCACTTCCATCCAACGATACGCCACCCCCGGCATGCCGGCTTCGGTAGCATCCGGACTGCCGATAAATCCCGGCCGCGACCGGAACAGACGCGCCGCGTCCGGCAGGATCTGTTCCCCCGGCAGCAGGTATGCATCCAACTCATGCACGGTAGGCTCCGGCGTCACATCGAAAGACCCCAGCAGCCGCTTCTCCCCGCCGCGAGCCAGCGCGTAAATGGTCAGTGGCTCCACCGTGCGGCCCTTGGAGGTCTTCTCCCGATTCGGCCGCCAGTGAACGAGCTTGTCGCTGCGGAAGCCCACCGTATGCAGCGTGTGGATCCAAAGCGAGAAGGCATTGAACCGCAAGCGATACCGGCCGCCCGCCGGCGCCGTGAACGTATCGAAGTGATACTCGTTCCCAATATACGTTCCCGCCGGCGTGGCAAAGCCTTCCAACTCGCGCGTCGCCGGATCCTTATCGCCCACCGTAAGCGGCGCCTTCTCCGCCAGCACCTCCGGCTGCGCCTCGAAACCCAGAATTGGGATGCTGGCGCGCTCCGGATGGCGATTGAACGGGCTATAGCGCATGCGGTTCAGCATGCGTTTCTGGTCCCGCGCATAGTGGCGCGAAAGACGTTCCGGTTCCCCTGCCGCCTTCATTACCTCGCGTAGCGCCTGTTCCGCGGTCTCCAGATAGCGCGCCATCTGCACATGCGAGATATCGAGCGCCTGGCCCACCTTATTGAAGCGCTGGACAATGCCATCTTCGGGAAGGCCGTCGCGCAATTGCAGCCACGGTGCGCCCAGCAAATCGCGCACGGTGTTCTCGTACTCGTAGCGATTCAGGCGCCGCAGAACGCTGCGTCCACGGGCGGTGTTGCGTTCCGTTTCATGCGCCAGCAGCGGCGCCGCCGTGTTCTTGAGGAAGGCGCTGCGCTCCGCCGCGCTGACCGCGGGCATACCTTTGGGCGGCATCGCGCCGTCGCGCACCTGATCGTGGATCCGCACCCAGCGTTGGAACGTATGCGTATCGTTGAGGTCAAACCGTAGAGCGCTCAGGTCCAGCCCGCCGGGGGCTTGCGCACCCTTGTGGCAGGCCGTGCAGCGCTGGTCCAGGAAGGCGCGAACGGCCGGCGGCACGGGCGTGGGTGGCAACTCCGCCGCCGATAAAGCCAGGGCTGCCAGCGCGGCAAGCGTCATACTACAGGTCACCCCGCACCATCTTGCGCAGATACCGCGCGCCTCGCGGAATGGCCGTCATCTCGTCTTCCTTCCCCTCATAGACAATGCAGCAGAAGCCGTTGTAATGGACACCCTGCAGAATCTGCGCCACCCTCTTATAGTCGATGTGCTTTTCGCGCCCATCCTGTTCGACATCGTAAAGCTTGACGCGGACAAACGGAGCGAGCGGCGCCACCTGCTCCAGCGAACGGTAGTAGTTCTCGTAGGTGTGCCCGGCCATCTTCGGACCATTGGGACCCTCGCGCCCCGTGAAGTGCCCCGTATCGAGCACCAGCGCGAAGTTGGGATGATCGACGGCTTTATGGAAACGCAGCATGTCGTCGCCGGTGGACGTGAGCCCGCTATGGTTCTGCAGCGCGACCACCATGCCCATATCGGCCCCGATCTCCGCGCACTTACGCAGCGCGTCGGCCCCGCGTTTGAAGGCCTCCTCGGGATTGCCGCCCTCCGGCGTGGAACCCACAAATACCCGCACCAGCGGCGCGCCCAGGAACAGCCCCGTCTCCATCGCCACACGGCACTTCTCGATTTCGCCGGGAATACGCTCCGGGAACCGGCCGAACTCTGTCGACACCGGGAAACTGGGAACGGACATGCCGTTATCGAGACACAGGCGCCGCAGTTGCTTCAAGTAAATGCGGTCGAAGCTGCGCAGGTGCTGCATGTGCAGGTCGACCCCATCGAGCGCAAGCGACCGCGCGGTCTTGATGAAGGCAGGCAGATCCATCTTGCCGGCCTTGAATTGGTTCTGGTAACTGAGGGAAAGGCAACTGAGGCGCATCATAGGCGGAATCCAGGTGGTGCTGGTTGCTTACTTTATCAAATACGGCAATCCCCGGTTGCGATGGAGGGCGGGTCCGCGGAATGGCGGCTCGCTCACCAGGGTCCGACTGCGTTAAGCCTGGGTCATTCTCCATCGTCGTCCACCTGGCATCCGGCGCAAGCAGATCAAGGGGGGCTGCCAGTAACGTTCCGCCTCGCTTCGAATGCAGCCTGAGAGGAGCTTTGCCGCGCTGATGCTTGGATATCTTCATGGCGACGCGATAAACGTGAAGCCGTTAACCGATGAGTTCGGAATCAAGCTCACGAACGTCGACGACTACGCACGGAGTGTGCTGGCGAAAGCAGCACCAGAATAACGCGCCGAACAAGACGTTCACTCCCACTCATCGCGCCCATGATCGGTGCGATCGGAAACCAGCGACGTTAGGTCCCACTCCGATTGCGCCAGATGGCGGGCCACCGTTGGGTCCTTCGCCGAATAGAAGACATCGTCGACCGCATCGCGGTTATGCCGGATCCAGAATGGCTTTCGCAAGCGCTCGGTCTGGTCCTGGCGCGAGCAGCGAAAGCGCACGAAATCGGTTCCCGCCCTCAGCACGGTCTCGGCGAGGAGGGACGCAAAGACAGCGGGTTCTTGCGGCGATGCTACCAGATCGACCAGTTCCGCCCAGCGGGCCGTGCCGCGGCGCATCCACTTTACCGCCGCATAGCCCAGCAGCGACCCCGCGCGCCGGGCGCCCAATAAGAAGTGCCGTCCGCTGGGACGCAGGCAGAACTTCCAGTTCAGCAACGCGGCGGAGCGGAAGGGAACGACGCCGCCGCCCGGGAGTACTGCCGCGAGCAGTCCGTCCACCGCGTCCGGGAAGGCATCCCAGGTTTCGATGCTCACCCGCGTGTCGCGCCACCACTTGGCGTTCGCATGTTGGATCGCGCCGCACAGCGGAGTCGCCAAGGGCAGCAGCTTCGGCAGCAGGCCAGTCGGCGATTTCCCGGTTAACTCAAGCAAGCCGGCCGGGCGGCGAATGGAGAAGTAGGTCCCGGCTACCGCACGGCGTTGCCAGCGCATGGCCTTGTAGGTGGACACCAGGTGCGGTCCCACGCCTACCCCTAACCTTAGGGGACAGAGGCTGCTCGCTTCCTGAAACAGGTGCAGGCCCACCAGTCCGCCACGATGCTCGCGGGAGACCATCCAATCCACCAGCCAGACACAATCAAGCCACGTGCCGCCGGCGTGGAGGCGGTCGCGCAAACCCGCTATCTGGCCGACGATGCGGCCCTTTTCCCAAGCCAGCAGGTAGTGCGGAAGCGACGACCCGATGGGGTTCTGGTGAAACCGCCACCGGAAGAAGCGATCATCGGCTTTCCGCGGGCTGTCGGGGAATTCGCGCAGCAGGAACTCCCGCAGTTGCGGGAAGTCGCCGGATTCGAACGGGCGGATTAGCATGGCTTCGTTTAGGGCATGGCGGCGTCGACGGTGGTCATGCGGGCTGGGGCCGGTTGTTTGCGGCCGGCGGCGTGATCGGCCACCTCCGCCATCGACAGCGACTGCATGCCGTACCTGTCGTTGAGGCTTCGATAATGCGCCAGGATCCGGCGTAGGAAGGCGAGGTTCTCCTCCAGATTCAGCCCGAAGTTGTGCGGGTGCCAGTTCAGGTGGAAGATCTGGCCGGTGGCGGCTGCCTGCGTCATGGCCTTGGCGATCCGTTGGAAGCGTAGCGGCTCCAGGGCGGCAAGGCTTGCCGAATAGGAGCGCAGGAAGCGGCTCGACGGCACGTTCGACATTCCATCCGGCTGTGGGATGGCGCCCCAGGGTGTCACGTTCGGCCCGGAAAGATCGAGATAGTTATCGATGATGCGGGCGGCGCGGCGCCAGGGCGTACGCTGCCTGGAAGTTGCCCCGGTCTGGTACATCCAGTGGCGTTCGGTGCCGCGGTAGATCGTGATGCCGCATTCCCGCAGCACCTGCCCGTAGGCCGGCAGGTATTGGTTGCGCGGCAGCACGATGGAGCGGATGGGGAATCCGCGGTCCGCGGAGATCGCCAAGGCCGCCACGATGTCGGCGCGAAACATCTCCAGGTCCTGGCCTTCTTCCAGGCAGTAGTAGTGGGAGAAGGTGTGCGTGGCCATCTCCTGGCGCGGGCAGTTCCGGATCATCTCGATCAGCGACGGCGCATAGTGCAAGGGGTCGTGCGCTTCGTCCGGGCCGAGCGGCTCACGATAGGGATCCAGCGCGGGGTTGCGGTAGGCGGGCCGGAGCTTCGGCGAGTACTCCCTTAGTTCCCGTTCACTGCGCGCGAAGAGAAAGCCGACCGTAGCCCAGGTGGCGGCGGCATCGAACTCGCGGAACAGCGCCAGCATGCGGGGCACCGCCTGGCGGGCGCCCAATAGATTGTTGCGATAGGGTCCGTCGGGAGCGGCCGTGTCGCGGACGCCCCAGTGGAGTTCGAAGTCCAAAGAAATGACGAAGGCGCCAAAGGCCGGTAGTGTGGTCATACGCTCGTATGAAATTGGTGGCGCGGCGGGCAAAAACTCTCAGTTCAGAAATTTCGCTGAGAGGCTTTTCCGCGTGGCCGCACTACTTCCACGGGAGATGGCCCCATTCCACTCCCGCCGGTAGAAAGGACCTTGCCATGACCACCGCGATCCAGCGATCCGAGTTTTTCCAACGGGTAGAGGAGGTGTTGTCCGAACCCGGCGCCGTGGAAGGCGGCACGCAATTGTCCACTCTGGAAGGCTGGGACTCGCTCGCCTTCGTTTCCTTCATCGCCATGGCGGATGATGCCTACGGCGTAACCGTGGAGGTGGCGGAACTGCTTGCGTGCGAGACGGCCGAGGACTTGGCCGCCCTGGTGGAGAAGACACGCAAGCCGTAACAGGCGGGCAAGGGAAAGCCATCATGAGAGCGGCCATCCGAGAGATTGCCTATTACCTGCCCGAACGCGTGGTCACCAACGCCGCCCTGGAGGCGGACTTCCCGGAGTGGCCGATGGAGAAGATCGAGAGCAAGACCGGGATCCGCTCGCGCCACGTCGCGGCGCCCGGGGAGTGCTCGTCGGATCTTGCCGAACGGGCGGCGCAACGCCTGTTTGCCAGCGGTGCCTGTGACCCCGCGGACATAGACTATCTTCTGCTCTGCACCCAAAGCCCCGACTACTTTCTTCCCACCACGGCCTGTACGCTCCAGCATCGCCTGGGGCTTCCAACCAGCGCCGGCGCGCTCGATTTCAACCTGGGGTGCTCCGGCTTTGTCTATGGCTTGGGTCTGGCGCAGGGATTGATCGCCTCCGGCCAGGCGCAACGCGTCCTGCTGATCACCGCCGAGACTTACAGCAAGTTCATCCACAACCGCGATAAGAGCGTACGGACCCTGTTCGGCGATGCCGCGGCCGCCACTTTGCTGGCAGCCGTGCCGGAGACCGAAGGGTCTGCCCCGGCGCCCTACGTCTTCGGAACCGATGGCAAAGGCGCCGGCAACCTGATCGTGCCGGCTGGAGCGTTTCGCAAGCCGCTGGGGCCGGACACCGCGCTGGAGACGAGCGACGAACAGGGCAACGTACGCAGCCAAGAGCATCTGTTCATGAACGGCGCCGAGATCTTCACGTTCACGCTGCGCGAGATTCCCGATTGCGTCAACCGTCTGTTGCAGAAGGCCGGCCTTACCGCCGCCGATGTGGATCTGTTCGTCTTCCACCAGGCCAATCAATACATGCTGGAACACCTTCGCAAGAAGATGCGGCTGCCGGCCGGGAAATTCTTCGTGTTCCTTCGGGACTGCGGGAATACGGTGTCGTCGACCATACCGATTGCATTGAATGAGGCGCAACGGAGCGGGCGGCTACAGGAAGGCCAGCGCGTGATGCTGGTGGGCTTCGGCGTGGGCTACTCCTGGGGCGCTACGCTGCTACGGTGGCCCAACCTGGAACTGCATTAAGAAGGTTGCCCGCTGACCTGCCGAGGCCGGCCTATTTGTGGAGTTCGGGCCAGTTACGGTCACCTTCCTTGATGCGCGCCGCGGTGTCCTGCTCCCACTTCTTCCGCACACTCTTGCTGTAGTTCAGGTACAACTTCCCGTCCACGATGCGCCAAGCCTCGGGATCGCCGTTGGCCGTATAGCCCTGGCTTACCGCCCAGGCGCAATAGCCGCCATACCGCGGGGCGTACTTTTCCGGCTCCTTTTGAAAGAGATCGCGGTGTCCGGCGCTGGCGAACATCCACACGGCTCCCATCCACTGCGCGGTGAACTGCGCCGATCCTTTGGCCGGCCGTCCCTCGACGAAGTACGCCACCGGGTCGTAGCCGTGCATCGCAATGTTGCGGCGATCCTGATTGACCGCCGCGACTCGATCCTTTGCTTCCGAGGGGACCGCCGCGGCCAGCAGGACACCCACTCCAAGTAACAGAAAAGTTCGTCTCATATGCAATACATGTTTTGCGGGCGAATCGTTATTCCAAGGTCCGCGAATGGGAATAAGCGGTCAGCGCGTCGGGATCTCGGCAGTGATCGAAACACACAACGGGAGACACCATGCTGAGACTTGAAGGCAAAAACATCCTGGTTACCGGCGCGGGCTCCGGTATCGGCCAGGCCATCGCGGTACGCTTCGCGCGCGAAGGCGCAAACGTCGCTATCAACTACCGCTCCGGCGCTGAGATGGCGGAAGAGACCCGTAGCCAGGCCCGCGAAGCCGCCCGCACTCACGGAGCCTCTGGGGTGAAGATCATCCTTGCTAAGGCCGACGTCGCCAAAGAGGACGAGGTGAATGCCATGTTCGCCAACGTGGCTCGCGAATTCGGCCGGGTGGACGTGCTGGTGAACAACGCTGGTATTCAGAAGCCGGCGGCAAGCGAGAACGTGGAGATGGGCGATTTCGACCGCGTCCTCAACGTCAACCTCCGCGGCGCGTTTCTCTGCGCCAGGCAAGCCATCCGCCACTTCCTGTCGCGCCCCGGCGGTGGCATCATCCTCAACAACTCAAGCGTTCACGAGATCATTCCTAAACCGAAGTACCTGCCCTACTCGATCAGCAAAGGCGGCATGGAGAACCTCACCAAGTCGCTGGCACTGGAATACGCCGGCCAGGGGATTCGCGTCAATGCGGTTGGGCCGGGCGCGGTGGTGACGCCGATCAATAAAGCGTGGATTGACGACCCGAAAGCGCGTGGCGAAGTGGAAAGCCACATCCCGATGGGAAGGGCCGCCGCAGCCGACGAGATCGCCTCCGTGTTCGCTTTTCTTGCCAGCGACGAGGCCTCCTACGTCACGGGGCAAACCATCTTCGCCTGCGGCGGCCTTACGCTCTATCCTGAGTTCCGCGTCGCCTGGTCGTCTGGGGAGTAGGACGGGGAGATTATGATTCTCGAAAACAGAGTGGTACTCATCACCGGGGCAAAGGGCGGCCTCGGGACTTATGTAACCAACGCTTTCCTCGAAGCCGGAGCGGCCGTCGCCGGTGTTTCGCGTTCGATTCAGCAGAGCGATTTCGATCACCCGCGCTTCACGGCTATTCCGGCGGAACTCAGTTCGCGCGGCGCCGCCGAAGTTTTGACCGGCGAAGCCATTGCGCGCCTGGGACGCATTGATGCTCTTGTTCATCTGATCGGCGGGTTTGCGGGCGGCACTGGCGTCGCCGATAGCGACGACGCCACGCTCGAGCAGATGTTCGATCTCAACTTCCGCTCCCTCTTCCACATCGCACGTGCCGTGCTGCCCGGCATGCGTTCGCGGCGCGCGGGCGCGTTGCTCGCCATTGGAAGCCGCACCGCCGTCGAACCGCAACCCGGCCTTGGCCCCTACTCGGCATCGAAGGCGGCGCTGGTGTCGCTGATGCAAACCATCGCCAAAGAGAACGCGGCTCACGGAATCACGGCCAACGTCGTTCTGCCCGGCACCATGGACACCGCGGCCAACCGCCGCGCCATGCCGGATGCCGATCCTTCGAAATGGGTGCAGCCCAGCCAGATCGCGGCGCTGTTGGTGCATCTCGCCTCCTGCCAGGCCAGGCAATTGAGCGGAGCCGTCATCCCAGTCTATGGCGGAGAGGTCTGAATGAGTGCTCTTACGGCTGGTTGGATCACCCTTGCGCTCGGCCTTTACGCCGGGGTAGGGCTGCTCTTCGCGCTGCCATTCTTAGCGTGGGGATTGCCACGCATGGATGCCGCCACCCGCGGTACAAGCTTTGCCTTCCACCTCATCCTTCTTCCCGGCACGGCCGCATTGTGGCCCTTGCTGCTGCGGCGATGGCTCCGGAGTTCCCGATGACCGCTCCACTCCGCCGCGCCCACCGCATCGTCTGGACGCTGCTGGCTCTGTTGCTGCCCTTGCTCTTTGCGGCAAGCCTTAGCGTACGCACCGACCCGACCCCTATCAATCGCGGCCTTCAACTGCCATGAGCCTTTCTTACCAACCCATCTCCTGGAATCGACAGAAGAAGGTCTACGACGCGGCTCTTGCCGCGGGTGTGATCTCGTACCTGGGAGTCTTTACTGGCGCCGGCGCCCTTCTGCATACCAGCGCCACCGCGGAGACTCTGCTCATCCGCGGCCTCGGCACATTGGCTCTGCTGATGCTCCACGTGATCCTCGCCATCGGACCCCTCTGCCGCCTCAACCAGCGATTCCTGCCGATGCTCTACAACCGCCGTCACTTCGGCGTTGCTATGTTCACCCTGGCCCTTGCCCACGGCCTGTTGTCCCTGATCCAGTTCCATTCCGGCGGCGACACCAACCCGTTGGTCAGCCTGCTCTCCAGCAATCAACGTATCGAAAGCCTGGCGAACTTTCCCTTTCAACAACTGGGGTTGCTGGCGCTGCTCCTCCTCTTCCTGATGGCCGCCACCAGCCACGACTTCTGGCTTCATACTCTCTCGCCGCGCGTTTGGAAGACGCTCCACATGGGTGTCTACGCGGCCTACGGCCTGATCTTCGCGCATGTCTGTCTGGGAACACTGCAATCGGAACGCACGCCGGTCCTCCCGGCTGTGTTCGCTCTCGGCCTGACGGCCATCACCGCGCTGCATTTGTTGGCCGCACGGAAAGAGCGCGCCCTGGACCGCATGCAACTCGCCCCCGCCGCCGAAGGCTTCCTGGACGCCGGCGCCATCGACAGCATCGCCGAGAAGTGCGCGCGCGTGGTAACGCTCGGTGAGGAACGCGTGGCCATCTTCCGCTACGACGGCAAGGTCTCCGCTGTCTCGAATGTCTGCCGCCACCAGAACGGCCCACTCGGCGAAGGGAAGATCGTCGACGGCTGCATTACCTGTCCGTGGCACGGCTATCAATACCTTCCCGAAACCGGCGCATCGCCGCCGCCCTTCCCCGAGAAGGTGGAGACCTACCGCACTCGCGTCGTCAACGGCCGCGTGTGGATCCATCCGCGGGCGCACCCGCCTGGCACGCGCATTGAACCGGCGGTGACCAAATGATCCGGCGTGTTGTAGTTGTCCTCCTGCTGGGTGCGGTGGCGGTAGCCTTTACGCTGGCGGTGGCCCAAGGCCCCTTCGACGACAGCTCGTTCGCCTTCCAGCAGTACAGAGACTACTCGGGCACCATTGTCACCGCACCCGCCCCGGCTCTCCTCACCCGGGACGGATCCTTCCTGTTGACGCGCCCCGGCAAGTTCGACGCAGACGTTGCCGCGTGGGACGGACGCCCCGTCGATCTTCGCGGAGCGCTGATTCAATCTGGCGCCTATCGTATGCTCGAAATCGAGCCAGACACTGTCCGCGCCGCCAGCATCGTGCCGCAGTCGCCGCCCCCGGTTGAATCCCTCGGGGTGTTCGAACTCACCGGAGAAATCGCCGACGGCAAATGCTACTACGGCGTCATGAACCCCGGTAGGGGAAAGGTCCACCGCGACTGCGCCGTGCGCTGCCTCAGTGGCGGCGCGCCGCCGGTGTTTTTGGTGCGCGATGCCGCGGGCACGCTCCACGCTCCGATCCTCACCGGCATGGGCCGTGAGATTCTCGACTACGCGGCCGAGCCCGTGCGACTGCGCGGCGAACTGTTGCGTAGAGGCTCGCAACTGGTATTCAAGGCCGTGCCGTCCAGCCTTCGCCGGGAATAAACCGGGCCCTGCGCCTGATTGCAGAGGCAGCCATGCAAATTGATTTTCCATCGCTGCTCCCCAGCCTGCTGCCCGCCTCACTCCCCGCGCCCCTCGCGCACGCCGCCGCGCGCGTTCTCGGCCTGGAAGAAGCCGCGCGCACATATAGAACGCTGCAATCTATGAAGACCGCGGAGCCGTTGGAAGAGCGCCTGCTGGCGCACCTGGAAGTCACCTGGCGCGCTTCCGATGCCGACCTCGAGCGCATCCCCCGCATTGGCCCCACACTTGTGGTTGCCAATCACCCGACGGGGATCCTTGATGGCGCCGTTCTCGCCACCGTTCTCCGCCGTATCCGCGGCGACGTCCGCTTCCTGGCCAATGAAGCGCTCGCGCAGATTCCCGAATTGCGGGCGCTTATCATCCCCGTCGATCCCTTCTCGACCCGCGCCGCCGCCCATTGCAATCGTAAGGCGATCCGAGAACTGCTGGATCATCTGGAACAGGGAGGCATGGCCGTCGTCTTCCCCGCCGGCGAGGTCGCTCATTTTCAGTTTGACCGGCTACACGTAACCGATCCGCAATGGCGCACCGGCCTCGCCCGCACCATCGCCATGGCCGCGCGCCGCAACTGCGCTCCCACCATCGTGCCGATTCATGTCAGCGGCGGCAACAGCGCCGCGTTCCACGCCGCGGGCCTGGTCCACCCCCGACTGCGTACCGCGCTGCTGGCTCGCGAGTTGTGGAACAAGAAGCGGGCGCAAATTGACGTCCGCATCGGAAAGCCTATCGATGCCGCCCGCGTTCTCGCTATCCCCGCGGACGAAGAGCGGATGGACTACCTCCGCTGGCGCACGTACCTCTTAGCCGATCGCAATGAGTTCAAGCCGAACACGCGGCTCCCTCTACTTTCCCGCCACCGCGGCCCAACCGCGCAACCTATCGCAACGGGACCAACCGCCGAGGAACTTGCCGCCGAGGTTGCCACGCTGCCAGCGCATCGCAAACTCATCGAATCGGCTGACCTCTGCGTCTACCTCGCGCCGGCGAGCGAGATGCCGCGCCTGCTCGACGAGATCGGCCGCCTGCGCGAGATCACCTTCCGCGCTGCTGGCGAAGGCACCGGCCGTTCGCGCGACCTCGACCGCTTCGACGCCCACTACCTTCATCTCTTCGTTTGGAACGCACGGCGCCGCGAGATTGCCGGAGCCTACCGCCTTACCGCAACCGGCCGCTCCAGCGTTGACACGCTCTATACCGCCACCCTCTTCCAGTTCGACCAGCGCTTCCTCGAAGCCCTTGGCCCAGCTCTCGAACTTGGCCGTTCCTTCATCCGTCAGGAATACCAGAAGAGCTACGCGCCTTTGCTGCTGCTGTGGAAAGCCATCGGCAAGTTCGTCGCCGCGAACCCGCGCCACAGGCGCCTGTTCGGACCGGTCAGCATCAGCAACCAGTACCAATCGCTCTCCCGCGAGATGATGATCTCCTTCCTCGAGAAGAGTGCCTCCATCCCGTCTTGGAGGCATCTCGTCACGGCCCGCAACGCACCGCCTCCGGCGCGTGCCCAGGCGCTGTGCCAGAACCTCGACGAGCTGTCGGATCTCGTTTCCGACATCGAGCCTAACCATGCAGGCATACCCGTGCTGCTGCGCCAATACCTTCGGCTGGGCGGAAAACTGCTTGGATTTAATGTCGACCCGGAATTTTCCAACGCCCTCGACGGCTTGATTGTCGTGGACCTTACGCGCACCGAACGCAAACTGCTGGACCGCTACCTCGGCCGCGACGAGGCTCAACACTTTCTTGCAGCACAATCTCCCACCGTTTAGGAGTCCATCCATGGAACACTCGAAAGCGTTCATTATCGCCAGTTGGATCTTGCGTGGCATCGCCGCCGTGATTCTTCTGCAAACCCTCTACTTCAAGTTCACCGGCGCGCCTGAGTCCGTCTATATCTTCTCGACGCTCGGCCTGGAACCCTGGGGCCGCATCGGCTCGGGTGTCGCCGAACTTATCGCCTCGGTGCTGCTGCTGATGCCGCGCACGGCGGTTTACGGAGCGCTGCTCGCGCTTGCCATCATCACTGGGGCCATTGCCAGCCACCTGACCAAGCTCGGCATCGCACTGCCCGCCGTCGACGATCACGGCGAGCTCTTTGCCCTCGCTATCGTTGTGTTCCTTTGCTCGGCTGCCGTCGTGGCGATGCACCGCGCGGAGTTACCGGGCTGGGAATAAATCCGGCTTCGCCCGGCATACACGGGCGATGAAACTTGCACTTCTTCTTCTCGCCGCGCTCCCCATGCTCGCGCAGGGTCCTGCTGTCGGAACACAGGCCCCTGACTTCTCACTCAAAAACCTGAAGGGCACCACCGTCCGCCTTGCCGATGAAACGGCGAAGGGGCCGGTGGTGCTCGTACTGCTACGCGGGTTCCCCGGCTACCAATGCCCGCTCTGCACCCGCCAGGTGAAGGAACTTGTGAATCAGGCCGCAAGCTTCTCCAGCGCAAGCGCACGGGTGTTGTTCGTTTATCCTGGCCCAGCGGACATCGTGCAGACCAAGGGCGAAGAGTTCGCGGCGGACAAGAATCTTGCCTTGCACTTTGAGATGCTTCTCGACCCCGGCTATTCCTTCACGAATCTCTACGGCTTGCGTTGGGATGCCCCGAAGGAGACTTCCTACCCGTCTACCTTCGTCCTCGACAAGAGCGGCAAGATCGTATATGCCAAGGTGAGCACCACCCACGGAGGACGGGCCCCGTTGAAGGAGATTCTTGCGGCCCTCACCGCGATTCGGTAAGGACCCGTTGCTGGCAAGGGAGCGGAAGGCGGGCTGCTTCACAAGCCCGCCAGCAGCGCCACCAGTTCCCGCAACGTCATTGCCTTCGCACCCAACTCCACATTACGCCGGCCAATCGCGAAGGCCGTGCGCCAGTGGCGGAACATCACGCGATACGCTTCCCATACGCTCACACGCGGATCGTAGATGTGTGCCGGTTCGGCTGACACGCCGTTCAATTCGATCACCTGCAAGCCGCGCGCTTCCTGGAACTCCTCCACCGTAGGCGCGCGCAGGTCGAACCGGCCAAAGAAGAAGCCGGGATGCGCTTGCGCGATGCGGTCGATCTCCTCCTCCAGCGCCGGCGTCAGCAGATGAGCACCATCCAAGAAGATCGCCCCCCGGCAATGTGATCCGATCTCGACCAGTTGTACGCGCTCCCCCTTCGCCGGGACGTCGTGCATTGGACGCTTCGACAGTCGGGCATAGGTATCCGCCATGCAAGCGGCGCGCTCGTCACGCTGGATAAGGTCACCCAGCCGGCTGCGCCCATCGCCCACCAACATGGGGAACCGCTTCTCGGTGATGGAGACCACACGCCCTCGCGTGTCGTCAGGCATCCGGCAATAGAAGACGCCAAACTCCACGCCGCTCACATAGCGCTGCACGATGGTGTCCCGCTCAGCGCCGCGGAGGTACGAGTCGCGCTCGGCCTCGGTACGTACAATCGCCACCCCCGCGCCACGCTCGCCCTGGTCCGGCTTTAGCACCATGGGGAACCCGAATCGCCGCGTCAGCGCCACCTTCTCGTCGAATGGAATGGCACGGGGTAGCAATGCAAACGCGGCCGCCGAGGGCAGCTTCTCCAAGATCCCGGACTTCGATTCGCCCACCAGCCCACCCGAGAAGATTCCCGGATTCGCCGCCGTGAATAGCGTGAACGAGCGGAAGCGGGCACAGAGATAAAGGAAGTAGGGAGCCAGCGGAAGATATGCCGCCCACATTGGCCAGAACTCCCACCGGAGCACCCGCTTCCAGGTGTTGGGCGCGATGCGCACCAACCCAAATGCGATCGGTAGCACCATCCCGTAGCTCGCAAAGTTGCGGCTCAGGACGGTGCCACCCACCAGCACGGGAGTCCAGATCGCGGCTGCCAGAAGGAAGTAGAGCGCGAACCTCCCTGTGTGGGTGCGGAGCAAGCCCGCCGCGAAGTAGGTCGGCAACCGTAGCCCTGGCATAAAGCGGCTGAGGAAGATTACGCTCAGGCCACGCTCACCCAGCCAGCGCGTCCCGAATTCCAAGCGTTCCTCGGAGATGAACCGCGCGAGCGGCGCCCAGCGCAGTGCCGGCCGTCCGATAAACCGCCCCGCCAGGAATAAGGCCAGGTCGCCCAGAAAGATTCCAATGATGCATGCGGCGGTCCCTTCGGCAAAACCAATGTGACCCTGGGCGATCAGCAGACCGGTGGCAATGCACGTCAGGTCTTCACTAACCAGGGTGGAAAGCGCAATCAGGATGAATTGGGGAAGCAACCGAGGCTCCTTATCAGGTGCGGGGGATTACGATGGTTTGGCCGGGGACGGCCTGGCAGGGTGCACCCGGCGTATAGAAGAAACTCACTTCGCGCGGCGAAACCTTAACCCAACTAAAGCTGACAGTTTCAGCGTCGACGCGGTGCATGCAAGGCGAGTAGGCGCCGGGCCCCGCTGCATGGCTTTCGTGGAACCGCAACAGCCGCGTAGCATCGATCCACATCCCGCCACCGGTGATGCGTTCGAACTCGGCGCGCCGCTTCACGCGCGCCCCCGCCGCGTCGAATGATGACGAAGTCAGCGGTACGGTTGTATCGGCGCCGTCCGCAACATTGATAGACGCGCCATCCCACTCCGCTACCGCCGCCTTACGCCCTGGCTGCAGCGCAACGATTGTGAACGCCGCATAGCGCGATAGCCCGGACGAAGCTAATCTTTCGATCGCCTCATCCGCCGTGCGCGCGCCTGAAAGCTCGCGCAGTAACAACCCGCGGCTGCGCGTCCCACCCGTGCCATGCCAGCCATTCAGCAAACACAGCGCCACCCCACGTTCATTCACGCTGATCCACGCCCCGCCGTGATCGCCATCGGCCGGCGCAATCGCCCGTACGCCATCACGCGCCTCGATACGCGGTCCCTCCGCGGGTCTCCGCGTCCGCTTCTCATCGCGATTGAACAGAAGCTGAAATCCGCCGTCTTCGTGCAACCAACTCGCCGTACACATCAGGCCGCCTCGACGTTCGCCGCCTGCCGCGCCTGGTAGGAAAGTGTGGATGGCGCCACGCCAAAACTCGCATCTACCGTCACTCCATGCGCCCGCAGCGTCATTGCGATCAATGCGAAGTGGTGGATCGTATGGCTGCTCAGAGTCATTAGCTCGCGCGCCACCGACGATTTCAAAAAAGGATCGCGTAACGCCATCTTCTCCGCGTCTTCGGCGCGCACGAACAGAACGGAATCGCGCATTAATAGAGGTGCCGTCTCGAGCCGCGCGATGAGTCCGCGAATCCTGGCCATCGCCGCATGTCTGTCTTGCTCAATCGACTGGTCGCGTTGCCGCGCATCGTAGTCGACGCGCGAGGAAGCCAGCCCATCCAGAAAGCATTCGTAGAACTCAATGATGTGGCGCATATGCCCGCTCACACGATGGGGGGCATAGCCTTCCGGGTGCGTCGAAAACGCCTGGTCGCCGATGGTCCCAAGCAGGGCGAGCGCCTGGCGCAGCCATCCAATATTCATCCCAATCAAAGCCAACTGCCGCTCGGCCACGGTGCGGTCGATGAGTAGATCCGTGCTTGCCATCACGGCTGAGATCCCCTACCAGCCGCGGTTTATTCCGGGAATATCCGGCCGCCCTTTCGCGATTCCAAGCGGTGAATGAAACGACCAGGAGTTGAACGCCCCCACTGGCCCGAGTATCTGATCGAGGCCGCCGCCCTCGGTATCTTCATGATCTCCGCCTGTGTCTGTACGGTGCTGCTGGAGCACCCCGCTTCACCCTTCCATCAGGCCATTGAAGACAGCTTCCAGCGCCGCCTGCTCATGGGACTGGCCATGGGCCTCACCGCCAGCGCCATTATCCACTCACGCTGGGGCCACCGTTCCGGGGCGCATATGAATCCCGCGCTCACGTTCACCTTCTGGACGCTTGGCAAGATCAACTCTCGCGACGCCTTTTTCTACATCGTGTTTCAGTTCGGTGGGGGACTCGCGGGCGTACTGCTGTCCGCCATTGTTATCGGACCGCCCTTGCGGCACTCGGCGGTCAACTTCGCGGCTACGGTGCCCGGTATGCCGGGGGAAGCGGCGGCTTTCTGGAGTGAAGCGGCCATCTCGGCGCTACTGATGGCAACCGCGCTCATCGTCTCCGGCTCGCAAACGCTGCGCCCTTGGATGCCTGTGTTCGCGGGCCTGCTGGTGGCCGCTTTCATTACCTTGGAGGCGCCGCTTTCCGGCATGAGCATGAACCCCGCGCGCACGCTCGCCTCCGCCATCCCCTCCGGCGAATGGAACGCCATCTGGATCTACTTCACCGCTCCGCCGCTCGGCATGCTCGCCACGGCACATCTATACAAACTGGCCCGCGGCCACCAAAGAGGTTGAGGATCACTCATGTTTAATCGTCACTACGACGTCATTATTATCGGTACCGGAGCCGGAGGCGGCACGCTCGCGCAAAAGCTCGCTCCTTCCGGCAAACGCATCCTGCTGCTGGAGCGCGGCGGCTATATCCCCCGCGAGAAGAAGAACTGGGATCCGCATTTCGTCAATGTCGAAGGCGGCTACCAAACCAAGGAAGTCTGGCATGACCGCGACGGCAAGCCGCTCCACCCACACACGAACTACTGCGTCGGCGGTAACACCAAGTTCTACGGCGCCGCCCTCTTCCGCCTTCGCCGCGAGGATTTCAGCGAACTCCATCACCACGGCGGCGTATCGCCCGCATGGCCCATCTCCTATGACGACCTCGAGCCCTACTACGCGCAGGCCGAAGCGCACTATCATGTGCACGGCAATCGAGGCGAGGACCCTACGGAACCCCAGGCGAGTGGGCCCTATCCCTATCCCGCCGTCAGCCACGAACCACGCATTCAGCAGCTAAGCGACGACTTCACCCGCCAGGGTTTCCGCCCCTTTCACACGCCGCTTGGCGTACGCCTCGACGAGAAGGACCCACACGCGAGCGCCTGCATCCGCTGCAACACTTGCGACGGCTTTCCGTGCCTCGTCTTCGCGAAAGCCGACGCGCAGGTGCTGGGCGTGGATCGGGCCCTCGGCTATCCGAACGTCGAACTGATGACCAATGCCTACGTCGAGCGGCTGGCGACGAATGGCAGCGCGCGCTCGGTGAAGAGCGTCCACGTCACCCGCAATGGCGCGCGCGAGGAGATCACGGCCGACCTGATCGTCGTCTCCTGCGGCGCCATCAACTCCGCGGCGCTGCTCCTTCGGTCGGCTAACGATAAACACCCCAATGGCCTCGCCAACGGGTCCGATACCGTCGGCCGTCATTACATGGGCCACACCAACTCAGTCCTCATGGCGATCTCCAAGTGCCCGAACCCGACTGTTTTTCAAAAGTCACTCTCGGTCAATGATTTCTACTTCGGCGAAGACGGCTTCCCCTATCCAATGGGCCACATTTCGTTTGTCGGCAAACTCGATGGCGAAACGCTCAAGTCGGGCGCCCCACCCCTCACCCCCGGCTTCACGCTGGACATGATGGCCAAACACTCGCTCGACTTCTGGCTGACCTCGGAGGACCTGCCGCTGCCCGAGAACCGCGTCACGCTCGACCGTGACGGCAACATCGTCCTCAGTTACCGGCCAAATAACGAGGAAGGCCACAAGCGCCTCACCGAGCGCCTGAAGCAGATGATGCAAAGCCAGGGCGCGTGCGGAATACACGGCCACTCCTGCCATCAGGGCCTGTTCGGCCGCAGTCTCTTTGTCGGCCAGCGCATCCCGCTCGCCGGCGTGGCCCACCAAACCGGCACCATTCGCTTCGGCCAGGATCCCAAGACATCCGCGCTGGACATCAACTGCAAGGCCCACGAGGCCGACAATCTCTATGTCGTGGATGGAAGCTTCTTCCCCTCCAGCGCGGCCGTGAATCCCGCGCTTACCATCATGGCCAACGCCCTGCGCGTCGGCGATCACCTGCTCGAACGTTTGGGTTAACCGGAGGTCCAATATGCTTCGCCGCACCTGTCTCACGCTCCTGCTCCTGGGCCATGTCCTAGCCGCCTCGGAGCGCGAACCGCTTGTCACCGCGGTCGACTCCATCGGCTTCACCGTCTCCGATCTGGACCGCGCGGTCGGCTTCTACACCAACGTTCTCACCTTCGAAAAGGTCTCCGAGTTCGAAGCCGCGGGCGATGCACTTGAACACACCACCGGCGTCTTCGGTGCACGCACGCGCACCGCCCGCCTCCGCTTGGGGGAAGAGTTCATTGAACTCACCGAGTACCTTGCCCCACGCGGAAAGCCCATGCCTGTCGACTCGCGCGGCAACGACCTCTGGTTCCAGCACATCGCCATCATCGTCCGCGACATGGACAAAGCCTACAAGCTCCTGCGCGCCCACAAGGTGCAACACGCCTCCAGCGGGCCGCAGCGCCTTCCCGATTGGAACCCTAACGCCGGCGGTATCCAGGCCTTCTACTTTCGTGACCCCGACGGCCATTTCCTTGAGGTCCTCGCGTTTCCCGCGGGCAAAGGGAATCCCAAGTGGCATCGGGCCTCAAGCAAGCTTTTCCTCGGAATAGATCACACTGCCGTTGCGATCTCAGACACGGAGGCCAGCTTGCGGTTCTACCGCGATGTCCTGGGCCTCGAAGTGGCCGGAGCGAGTGAAAACTACGGCACCGAACAGGAGCACCTGAACAATGTGTTCGGGGCGCGGTTGAAGATTACCGCACTCCGCGCGGCCAGCGGCCCTGGCATTGAGTTTCTGGAATACCTGTCGCCGCGCGACGGCCGTCCCTTTCCGCCGGAGACGAGATCGAACGATCTCATCCACTGGCAAACCCGATTTCTGGGCAGTAGCGCGGATGACGCCGCGCGGCAGCTCCAGCAAGCCCGGTCCGCCTTTGTTTCGAATGGCGTTGTCGCTCTGCCAGACGGACAGGCGGGATACCGGAAGTCTATCGTCGCGCGCGATCCGGACGGCCATGCCGTTCAGGTCATCGAGCGCTAAAAACTAACATCGAGGAGAAACTTACAATGAATCGCAACCGCATGATCCGTGTCTTCGCGCTGTCGGCCCTGATGATCGCCGCCAGCGTCACCTTCGCCGCCAACAAAGCGGATGTCCACACCACTTCCGGTTTCCAGGGCCCCAAGGCCAACACCGGCACCGCCATGCACACCTACGAGAACGGCAAGAGCATTCTGCGCGTCTCGGACGACTTCAAGGTGCCCGATACTCCCGCGCCCACCTGGCGGGTCATCGATTCCAAGGGCACCATCTACACGCTCGACGCCTTCAAGATCAAGGGCGGCGAGAAGCGCATGGTCGTCGTACCGCCCTATGTGAACAACATCGCCAAGGTTCAGGTCTACTGTGCCTGGGCGGAAGTCATCCTCGGCGAGGCGCCGTTCTCGCCGGCGGTGAAGTAAACGTCCTTCCGTAACACACGCCCGTTGCCAAGATGGGTGTTCTTCCCTCCGGGGGCATGGCCTGCAAAGGCTGTGCCCCCGTTTTTTGTTTGCCTTGGCGTGGAAGTCACTTGCGGACCGGACACGCCTACCGGATGTAAACGTTCAGGCCAGGCGACGATTCCACCGTGCCAAGCGTCAACACGATGGTCGCCGTGGAAGCAATACCGGAGGGTACTACCGCATTGATCTGCATCACACCCGCCGTGCCGGGCGCCTGGCCGCGAAACAGCAGTTGTGCCGCTTGCCCGCCGATCGTCAGCGACGTCGCAAGCGCGGGTTCCGGATAGATCCCTTCGGCCGGCCTTGCACCGCTGACGCTGGGCGGTTGCGTCAAGCCCTGGCCAGTCGCGAAGAGCACGATGACACTGCCCGGCGCGGCCGGATTGTCCGCTGAGTTAACCCCGCCATCCTGATTCAGCACCACCGGGTAAAGCCGCGGGTTGGCGGCCACCACGGGGAACCGCAGCGGCTCGCGCGGCTGCCCATTCACCCGCACTTGCACCACGGCTTCGGCCGCACCCGCGATCTCATAGGGCACCTGAAGGTTGATCTGGTCCGCGTGCACGTAGTACAGCGGCGCGGGTACGCCATTCACGGTGACGTCCACTCCGGGCCCCGACGTGGGCAGTTTGCCGGTCAAAGTATCAAACGCAAATGCGACGCCGTTAACCGGGCCCAGATTCGAGCCATACAACTCCAGCAACTCGCCCGGCGCTACCACCTGCTGTGCGGGCATAAACCCTGTTCCTAGCATCCAAAGCTCGTTCGAATAGCCGGCGCTCGTCGAGCCGCCGAAAAAGAACGTGGTTCCGCGATCGGCCGCATAGGTTGACTCATGGCGGCTGCGACCCACCGGCGGGGCACCGTCAACCGCGGGTTGTTGCCAGGAGTTGGCCGCCGGGTCCCACGCCCACGTGTCGTTCAGCGTGCCGCCCCCGCTCCCGCCATAGAGCAGCAGCCGCGAACGGACGCGGTCAAAGGAGATGCCAAAGTGCTGCCGTGCCGGCGGCCGCGGCGAAGGCGTACGCTCCGTCCAGCGGTTCGTATTGAGATCGAACGACCACAGGTCGCCCAGGGGGCACGGTCCAAACCCGCTCGCGCAGCCGCCGTACAGCAGCATCTGGCTATTGGCCGGGTCGTAGACAGCATGATGCAGGCAGCGCTTCAGCGGGCGCGTGCCAGAGGGCGTGATGTTACTCCAGCGGTTGCTCGCCAGGTCGAAGGCCCAGGTGTCGTCGAAGCGGCCCGCGTCGGTGAACCCGTGGGAGATGACCATGCGCCCGCGCGCCTCGTCGAGGATCGCCGAGTGGCCGTAACGATCGCTGGGTCCCGCCTCGTTGCCCGCCAGTTGTTGCCAGGCGCCGCTGTCGAGGCCGAACGCCCATACGTCGCTGAAGAAGCCGCTCGCCTGCCCACCAAATAAGATAAGCCTGCGCCGCGCCGCGTCGTGCAGTAGCGTATGGCCGAAGCGCGCCGCTGGCTTCGCGCCCCCCGCCTGCACCTCTTCCCACCGCCGTTGGGCGAGCGAGTAGAACCACAAGTCGTTGCGGGCTGCGTTGTCGAGGCCGCCGAACATGTAGACGCGGCGGGAGGGGCCATCGTAGGCGATGGTGCCGTCCACACGCGCCGAGGGTGCCGCCCCGCTAGCCGGAAGCCGCGTAAAGGCAAGCGGTTGAGCGGCGGCGCAAGCTGCCCCCACAATAGACAGAAGAATGTGTAATCGCATGTCCCGTACATCCACGGGCCGTGCGGAAAAATTCTTTCGTCTTTCGGGAATAAAGCGCCCAGGGTACGGCATTCCCCCGGCGTATGGCAGCATATGCGGCGAGCGATACTGACGGAGGCCTCATCATGAGGGAGGGCGCAACCGCTGGTCACCGCTTCGAAATCGAGGCGATGCCGCACCTCAACGACATATTCCGGACGGCCACTCGCGTTCTGGGCGAACGCGCGCGCGCCGAAGACGTCGTCCAGGAAGTGTATCTGCAGGCCTGGAAGTCGTTTGACCGGTTCGAGGCCGGCACCAATTGCCGTGCCTGGCTTTTCAAGATTCTGTTTCACTGCGTGAACCATCACCGGCGTAAGTGGTTCCGGTTTCCACTCCTCAAAGAGAACGAAGAGTTCGTGGAAGCGAACCTCACCTACTCGCCGCCGGTACCCGACCGTCTGACCGACGAGGAGATCCTGGCCGCGCTGGATGCAATCCCCAGCGATTTCCGCTCCGTCGTGTTGCTGGTCGACGTCGAAGAATTTGCGTATAAAGAAGCGGCGGACATTCTACAGATTCCGATAGGAACGGTCATGTCGCGTTTGAGCCGGGGCAGAAGGCTGTTACGGGAGCAACTAACCGGCGTGGCGCGCAGTTACGGCATCGCGCGCACCGCCGGGGGAGGACAAGGTGCATGAATATGGATATGAACTTGAATGAGGCGGAGCAAAAGTTGCGGCAACAGCTGCAGCGCGCCGTGCGCGGCACCGAGGTTCCGCCTTATCTGGAGAGCAGGATCCGTGCGAACCTCCGCTCGTCCGAACCCCGGCGGACCTTCCAAGCCCGCTATAGCTGGATGGCCGCCGCCGCGCTTCTCGCGGTGACGGTGTTCGGCGGCATCGCCTACCAATTGGGGCACCTGAGGCTGACCGACAGTTCGCAGGAGTCCTATATCGCTTCCGTATCGAACCACGTAGCCTCCATCATGCGTGTTGGCCTGCGCGACCATCTGCACTGCGCCTACTTCCGCAAGTATCCGAAGGATGCGCCGAAACTGGAGAGCATCGAACGCCAACTGAGCAAGCCGTACCGCGGCATGATCCCGATCGTAAGGAAGCACGTGCCGGCCGATTTCCAGGTGATGGTAACGCATGAGTGCAGCTTCCACGACCGCGATTTCGTCCACTTGGCGCTGAAGCGCGGCTCCCAGCTTCTGTCGGTGGTGCTGGCTGTCAAGGAAGACGGCGAGTCGTTCAAAACCGAAGAACTGATTCCGGCGCTCACCGGAGCGGGTATCCCGTTCTATCAGGCGCGGGCGACGCGATTCCAGATCGCCGCATTTGAAAGCGACCGCCACTTGATCTATATCGTCTCGGATCTCTCGCCGGCGGAGAACCTGGGAACGATGACGGCAATGGGTCCCGAGTTGAAAGAGTACCTGAACAGGCTGGCACTGTAGTATTCGCCTCCGCGCTTCCACCACTGGCCTTCCCTACGGGGAGGGCCACTTTTGTTTTGGGACGCGGAATAGCGGGCAGCGTACGTGGTCTACATGCACGAGGAACCATGCAATTGACGAAAGAAGAACAGCGGCTGGAAGAATCCCGCGAGCGGCGCGCGCACTGGAAACGTTGGGGGCCCTACTTGAGCGAGCGCGCCTGGGGCACCGTGCGCGAGGACTATAGCGCGCATGGCACGGCGTGGGAGGATTTGCCGCACGACCACGCCCGTTCACGCGCCTACCGCTGGAACGAAGATGGGCTGGCGGGCATCTGTGATCGGCGCCAGCGTATCTGTTTCGCGGTGGCGATGTGGAATGGGCGGGATCCGATTCTCAAGGAACGCGCGTTCGGGCTCACCGGCAACGAAGGCAATCACGGGGAGGACGTGAAGGATTACTATTTCTACCTCGACAGCACTCCGACGCACTCGTATATGAAGTATCTCTACAAGTACCCGCAGGCGGAGTTTCCGTATGCCCGGCTTGTCGAGGAGAACCGCCGCCGCGGGAAGGGTGAGCGTGAGTTCGAACTGATGGACACGGGCGTGTTCGCGGAGAACCGCTACTACGATGTTCATGTCGAGTACGCCAAGGCCGGCTGCGAGGACATTCTGGTGAAGATCAGCGTCACCAACCACGGCCCGGAGGCTGCCGAGCTTCACTTGCTGCCGACGGTCTGGTTTCGCAATACATGGTCGTGGCGGACGAACGCGCGCAAGCCCGTGCTGCGTGAAAGCGCGCCGGGGGTGATCGAGATCGAGGGCGTGCACGACGAGAAGCGCCGTCTGCTGTGCGAAGGCGCGCCGGACTTGCTGTTCACGGAGAACGAGACCAACGCACGGCGGCTGTATGGCTACGATAACGGCTCGCGCTATGCGAAAGACGGAATCAACGATTACATTGTGAAAGGCGACGCCGGTGCCGTGAACCCGGATCGTGTCGGTACGAAGGCGGCGGCCCATTACCGGCTGCGTGTGGGCGCTGGGCAGACGGCCACCGTCCGGTTGCGTCTGACGAACGCCGCGCCTGCCGCCGATGCGCTCTCCACTGAGTTCGATGCCATCTTCGCCGCTCGCAAGAGCGAGGCCGGCGAGTTCTACGACAAGGTGATTCCCGCCGGCCTCTCGGATGACGCGCGCAACGTCATGCGGCAATCCTTCGGCGGCCTGTTGTGGTCGAAGCAGTTCTATCACTATGTTGTGCGGGAGTGGCTGGAGGGCGACGAGACCAATCCGCCGCCGCCCGGCGAGCGCAAGAAAGGCCGCAACAGCGAGTGGGGCCATCTCTACAATGCCGACGTCATCTCGATGCCCGATAAATGGGAGTATCCCTGGTATGCCGCCTGGGACCTCGCGTTCCATTGCGTACCGCTGGCGCTGGTCGACCCTGATTTCGCTAAAGAGCAACTGACGTTGATGGTGCGCGAGTGGTACATGCACCCCAACGGTCAGTTGCCGGCCTATGAATGGGCCTTCGGCGACGTGAATCCGCCGGTGCACGCCTGGGCGGCGTGGCGCGTCTATAAGATCGAAAAGAAGCGGCGGGGAACCGGCGACCGTGTTTTTCTGCAGCGTATCTTCCACAAGCTTTTGCTCAACTTCACCTGGTGGGTGAACCGCAAGGACGCCGAAGGGCGCAACGTGTTTCAGGGTGGCTTTCTGGGATTGGACAACATTGGCGTATTCGATCGCAGCGCGCCGCTCCCCACGGGCGGGCATATCGAGCAGGCCGACGGCACGGGCTGGATGGCGATGTACAGTCTGAACCTGCTCGCCATCGCGCTGGAACTGGCGAAGGAGGACTCCTCCTACGAAGATGTGGCGAGCAAGTTCTGGGAGCACTTCCTGTACATTGCGCACGCCATCAATCACCTCGGCCACGACGGCGCAAGCATGTGGGACGAGCGCGAGGGCTTCTTCTACGATGTGCTGCACCTGCCCAACGGGGATCACCTGCCGCTGCGCGTGCGCTCCATGGTAGGGCTGATCCCCTTGTTTGCCGTGGAGACGCTGGAGCCGTCGATGATTGACCAATTGCCGGGATTCCGGCGCCGGCTGGAATGGTTCATCGAGAACCGGAAGGACCTCACGGAAAACGTCGCCTGCATGCAAACCGAGGGAGAAGGTTCGCGGCGGCTGCTGTCAATTGTGGGTGCCGGGCAACTGCGAAGCGTTCTGAAGTTCATGCTTGACACGAACGAGTTCCTGTCGCCATACGGCATTCGTGCGCTGTCGCGGGTACACCAGGATAGCCCCTATGTGCTGCCGGTGAACGGCCACGAGTATAGCGTGCGTTATGAGCCGGGCGAGTCGAGCACTGGCCTGTTCGGCGGCAACTCGAACTGGCGCGGGCCCATCTGGTTTCCGGTGAACTATCTGCTCATCGAGTCGCTGCAGAAATTCCATCACTACCTGGGCGACGGTTTCCAGGTGGAGTGTCCGACAGGCTCGGGACAGATGATGACGTTGGCCGAAGTAGCGGCCGAGTTATCGCGCCGCATGACGCGCATCTTCCTGCGCAACGACGAAGGCTACCGGCCCGTGCATGGCACCAACGGTGTCTACAAGAGCGATCCACACTGGAGAGACCTGGTGCTGTTCTACGAGTACTTCCATGGCGACGATGGCTCGGGCGTGGGCGCGAGCCATCAGACAGGCTGGACAGGCGTGGTAGCAAAGTTGCTGCAGCAGAGCGGAGAATGAAGATGCCGATGCAGACGATTCGGATCGAACGTGAGGTGTGCGGGCGGCTGGAGCAGGCGCTCGGACTGGAATGGCTGGAGACGAATGGGCTCGGCGGGTTTGCGTCGTCCACTATCGTCGGCGCGAACACGCGGCGTTATCACGGGCTGTTAGTGGCCGCCACGCAGCCGCCGGTGGGGCGCGTAGTGATGCTCTCGAAGCTGGAAGAGACGCTTGTGGTGGATGGGCAGCGCTTTGATCTGCCGGTGAATACCTATCCCGGTGCGGTGCATCCGCGTGGGCATGAGTTGTTACGCGAGTTTCGGCTCGATCCGTTTCCGGTGGCCGTGTACGAGGCGGGCGGTGTAACGCTGGAGAAGCGCGTATTCCAGGTGCATGGCGAGAATACGACAGTGGTGCAGTACGAATGGACGGGCGGTGCGGCGGCCGCGTGCCGGCTCGAGTTACGGCCCTTGATCGCCTTCCGCGACTACCATTCGACCACGCATGCCAACGGCGCCATCAATCGCAACTTCGATGTGAGCGAGGGGCTGGTGCGGCTTACCCCCTACGGCGATCTGCCGCCGCTGTTCCTGGCTCACAATGCCGCTGCTGTGGAAGCCAGCGGCGATTGGTATCACAACTTCGAATACGCCCGCGAGCGTGAGCGCGGCTTGGACTTTCAGGAGGATCTGTTTCAGCCGCTCGTGCTGCGCTACGAGTTGAGCCCCGCACGAACGGCGGTGTGTATCGCCTCGACGCAACGGCAGGACGCGGCCTATGCGGATGCGTTGCGCGACCGGGAGATCGAGCGTCGCGCCGCGGTACGGGCCGCTGCGCCTTCTCCCGAGGCCCTTGTCGAGGAACTAACCGTGGCGGCAGACCAGTTCCTGGTGGAACGCGGCGAAGAGTGCACCGTGATTGCGGGTTACCCATGGTTCTCTGACTGGGGACGCGACACGATGATCGCTCTACCGGGATTAACTCTGGTGACGGGCCGCTACGAGATCGCGCGCGGCATCTTGAAATCGTTCGCGGCAAGCGTGGACCAGGGCATGTTGCCGAACCGTTTCCCCGATGCGGGCGAGGCCCCGGAGTACAACACCGTGGACGCAACGCTGTGGTTCTTCGAGGCCATTCGCGCCTTTGTCGCCTATTCGGGAGATGTAGGCTTCGTGCGGGAACACCTGTATCCCAAACTGGTGGAGATTCTGGACTGGCACCTGCGCGGTACGCGTTACGGCATTCGCGCCGATAACGATGCGCTGCTCTCCTGTGGTGGACCGGGCGTGCAGTTGACGTGGATGGACGCCAAGATCGGGGACTGGGTGGTGACACCGCGAGCGGGCAAGCCGGTTGAGATCCAAGCGCTCTGGTACAACGCCCTTTGCGTGATGTGCGAACTGTGCAAGATGTTCGGCGAATCAGAAAGAGCGCTCTTTTGGCGGCAACTGGCGGCCCGCGCCAAGGCCAGCTTTCACGAGAAGTTCTGGAACCCCGCGCGCGGCGGGCTGTTCGATGTCATCGAGCCGGAGCGGCAGGACGATTCGGTGCGGCCCAACCAGATCTTCGCCGTGAGCCTGCATCATGCGCTTGTCGAAGGCGAGCAGGCGCGGAGCATCGTCGACCTCGTTCGCCGTGAGCTGTTCACGCCGGTGGGGCTGCGAACGTTGTCGCTGCGGGATGGGCGCTACCGCGGCATCTATGCGGGTGGCGTGTGGGAACGCGATTCGGCTTATCACCAGGGCACGGCGTGGCCGTGGCTACTGGGGCCATTTCTCACGGCTTACCTGCGGGTGAATGAATCTTCGGAAGAGGCGCGCGAGACGGCCGCACGCTGGCTGAGCGAGTTTTCAGGACAGATGCGCAAAGGGTGCCTGGGGCAGATCGGTGAGGTTGCCGATGGCGATGCCCCGCACAAGGAAGGCGGTTGCGTCGCGCAGGCGTGGAGCGTCGCCGAGTTGTTGCGCGCGGCGGTGGAGGACGTGTACGGCCACCGTCTGCCGCGCATGACTGGGTCGATGCGGCACGCCGTCACTGAGTAGAATTGGTGCTTGGATTAGCGCGATAACGGGCTTCGCGGTTCACGCTACTCCGCCGGGTGCGTTGCCGATGCGGGCTATGGCAGACCGAAGCAAAGGATGTTCGGTCCGGCGGCGAAGGCTAGATACTGCTTGCCCGCGGCCATAAAGGTCATGGGGGAGGAACGCCAGCTATGGCCGTCGCCGAGGGCGGCGGAGGCGTTGGTCTGGATATGCCAGAGGTCCTTGCCGGTTTTGGCGTCGACGGCTCCGAGGACGCCGCTGTCTTCGCCGAAGAAGATGACGCCGCCGGTGGAGAGCACGCCGCCCCAGCTATCGGCGGATCCGATCTGGGGGACCTCCCATTCGCGTTTGCCGGTCTCGATGTTCAGTGCGCGGAGCACCATGTAGCCGGGCTCTTTGGGGAACTCCTTCTGCTGGTAGGCGGGCGGCTTGACGTAGACTCCGCAGTCCTCGCGTGCCATCAGGTAAAACATGTTGGTGGAGGGGTTGAAAGCCATGGACGGCCAGTTGGTGGCTCCTAAAACATTCGGACAGACCAATGTTCCGGCGTTGGTGGGCTCCTTGCCGGGGATGAGGATGGGGCGGCCGTCCTTGCCGATGCCTTTGGCCCAGGTCATGCGGTCGACGAAGGGCACGCCGAGCAGCAGTTCGCCGTTGGTGCGGTCGAGGACATAGAAGAAGCCATTGCGATTGGACTGGAGCAGCAGTTTGCGGTCGCGGCCTTGGTAGCGGGTATTGACGAGGAGCGGCGTCTGGCCGGCGTCCCAATCGTAGAGATCATGGGGCACGAACTGGTAGTGCCACTTCAGCTTGCCGGTGGTTGCGTCGAGGGCGATGACGGAGCCGGTGTAGAGGTTGTCGCCTTTGCGCTGGTCGCCGTTGTAGGCGGGGTAGGGATTGCCGGTGCCCCAGAAGACGAGGTTGGTCTCGGGGTCGAAGGTGCCGGTCATCCAGGTGGCTCCGCCGCCGCCGAACTGTTGGAGCGCGGTTCCCTGCCAGGTTTCCGAGAGGGGCTCACCGGGCTTGGGTACGGTATAGAAGCGCCAGACGCGCTCGCCGGTGGAGGCTTTGTAGGCGTCGAGAAAGCCGCGCATGCCCATATCGCCGCCGGAGATGCCGGCGACTACCAGATCATTGACAACGAGGGGCGCGGCGGTGTTGCCCATGTTGCGATTGACGGGCATGTCTTCGGTCATGGCGCGTTCCCACAACAATGCGCCGGTGAGGCGATGGAGGGCGAGCAGGTGCGCATTGTCGGTGACGAGGAAGACGCGGTCGCCCAGGACGGCAACGCCGCGATTGGTGCCTTTGGCGGGGTCGCCGCGCGATTCGCCGGACATGGGCCGCTGGTAGTGCCAGAGAGTGCGGCCATGGCGGGCGTCGAGGGCGAAGACCTGGTTCGGGCCGGTGACGTACATGACGCCGTCGACTACTACGGGCGTGACTTCGAGGGTGTTGTGGTTGATGGGGAACACCCACTTGAGGGCGAGGTTTTTGACGGTGTCCGGATTGATCTGGGTGAGATCGGCGTGGCGGTTGCCGGTGAGGGGGCCGTGATAGGTGGGCCAGTCGCCGGGCTCGGGGTTGGCGATGTCGATGAACTTGGGGCCGCCTTCGTTTTCCCATGCGATGCCTTTGGCGCCGGGCTGCGGGCCCGTGAGGCTGCTGAGGTAGGCCAGTAGATCGCGGCACTCGGCTTCCGTGCACTGGGCCGGGGGCATGGCGGAACCGGGGATGGCTTCCTTGCTGGCGATCTCGGCTGCGGAGAAGGAATGGAAGCGGGCGGCGTAATCCTGTAATTGGAGGTTGTAGCGGCTCTCATTGCGGACAAAGCCGCGGACCGATTGCCCGTTGGCTAAACGCAGACTGGCGCGGGCATAGCCGGGCTTGATCTTGGCGGCGGGTTTTCGGACGGCTTCCACGATCTCGGGTACGGTCATTTCACGGCCGAGCATGGAGAGATCCGGGCCCACGGCGTTGCCTTTGCCGAGCGCCATGTGGCAGTTGGCGCAGTTGCCGGCTCCGAAGAAGTAGCGCTCGCCGGCGGCACGGTCGCCGGGCACCTGGGCATCGGCGGCGGGGGCGCTGAAGCCGCGGACGACGCGGGTGACGGCTTCGAGATCGGCGGGGGGGAGTTTGGCGAAGGCCGGCATGCCGCGGGCGGGGATGCCATCGCGGATGACGGCGCGGAGTTGGTCGAAGGATTGCGCGCGGACGCGGCGGCTCATAACGAGATCGGGACCGCGCTCGGTGCCGCGGCCGTCGGTGGCATGGCAGACGGCGCATTGCGATTGGAATAACTGGGGGCCGTCCTGGGCCGGGGCCGCCGAGGCGAGGAGAATGAGAAGAAGATGCCGCATGGCTAAAGGTTGATTGTAGCGGTACGGCTATTTGGGTTTGCGCTCGACGGGCGCGAGTGGTCCGGCGAGTTCCATGAGTCCCCAGGTGGAGTCGTCGTCGCCGGTGCCGTACAGAAGGAAGTGGCCGCCGTAATCGCCGCCATCCGGATCGCAGTGGACAATCTCCATGCCGTAGCGGTCGCCGGTTTTGGGCGCGGTCCATTTCGGGGTGCTGGCTCCGAGGGTAGGTTTCATGGCGACGCGGGCCTCGAGGACGAAGTCGCCGGAGTTGGGCTTTCGCTTGAGGGCCCAGGTTACGGCGTGTTTCGGTAGTGGCTCCTCGATGTACTGCTTACCGGGAGCGCCGTGGCGCCACCAGGCGGCGTAGTCCGGCTTTCTGTCGTCGATGACGAAGCAGAAGGCGTTGTCGCCTTCGCCGAAGTTCTGCCCGCGGGCCTGGCGGGGGGCTTCGATGAACCAGCAGATGGAGTCTTTGTAATACCAGCGCTTGGGTTCATGGGCGGGGTCGGCGGCGTCGTTGACGTTATCCTTGACGTCGGCGCCGAGGTAGAGGTAGGTGTCGTCCCAGGCCGTGTAGTAGCGGGCGGCGAGGTCTTCTTCGGGGCGCGGTTCGTTGCCGTGATCGGTGAGCCGGTTGCGCGCGGGGTCATACCAGGGGGATCGGCGCAGCCTATGGATGTCCCACAATCCATCGGTGAAGGCGGCGTCGCGCCAGTCGGCGAGATTGCCGTCGATGGTGGGGGCCTTTTCGAGGCGCGGCACTAGCATTTGGGCGGGGGTGGTTATGGTGGCGGCGAACAGGATTAGGAGGAGATTTCGCACGGTTATGACTCTATCTCGGCTTTCGGATCTCAAACACGACGCCGTCCAATTGTTCGTGACGGCCCAGGCGAAATACGCGCGCCTTGGTGGGGTCGTCCGTTCCCGGCGCGAACCGGCGCGGCTGCTGTTGGAAGTCGCCGGCTGCCATCACCAGGTCTCCAGTTGGAACCGGTGAGAAGCGGTAACGGCGAGGGTGAGACGGCTCCTCCTGAACGGGCACCATGAGCCATTGCAGGGAACCGTCCGGCTGCCGCAACCACAGTCCCACGGGGTTACCATCGGGCTCGCGCAGATCCACGGTGATCGATGCCGTGGTGGATGCCGAGCCATAGGCGCGGGCACAACGGCCGGGAGCCAGTGGGCGTTTATCGGGCCGCAGCACTTCGATCGGAGTCCACCCCTCCTTGTCAAAGGTGACGCGGAACTCGCCGGGCGGCAAGTCTTTGAGACGGTAGCGACCATCGGCGGCGGTGCGCGTGCGCCAGGTACGATCGCCGATGGTCACCGTCACCTGCACATCTTGCAACGGTGCAAACATTTTGCTGGAGAGCCGCTTTTCGAAGTTTTGGACGACGCGGCCCTCGATCCACGCCGTGGCCGGCAACTCGCCTTTCGCGTATTGGCGGAGATAGACGAGTTCAGGGTCAGCCTCCCGTTCTACGGTCCGCCCAGTCCCAAAGTCACGGGAGTAAAAGAAGACGCCAGGCTGCGGCATTGGTGACGCGGAGACCAGGAGATCGTCCATACGTTCCTCTTTATAGTCGCTGACAAGGGTAACTTCGCGGGTATCCGCGGGCAGCCCTTTGAACACCTCCAACACCCGGGCCCGATACTGGCGGGAGCCGGCGAGCGGGACAGGCACGGGTTCCACCAGTTTCGCCCGGAAGATGATCTCCGGACTGTCGACCCACTCGCAGATCAGCGGCCGGTCGCCCCAGTCGAAGGAAACGGCCCAGGCGGGCGAGAGGAGGGCGAGCAAGGGGAGCAAGAACGCCATGCTCTGATGCTACTTCGGATCGAGGGTTGACAGGCAGACTAAGACGTCTTAGTATTTAGCTATCTAAGCATCCATGCCGAAACAAGACTCGTTGCAAGGCTCCCTCGACCTTCTCGTTCTGAAGATTCTCTCGCGCCGTCCGCGCCTGCATGGCTATGGCATTATGTCCGCCATTATCGAGATGTCCGAAGAGGTGCTGCGGGTGGAAGAGGGCTCGCTCTACCCGGCGCTGCACCGCATGGAGGAGGCGGGGTGGATCCGCGCCAAGTGGATCACGAAAGAGAACGGACGCCGGGCGCGGATCTATGAGGTCACGGCGGCGGGCACCAGGCAGTTGGAAGCCGAGGAGTCGCGCTGGCAGGCGGTGACCAGCGCCGTGAACCGTGTTCTGAAGATGGCCTAACGTTATGTCTCTGCTTACCCGTATTGGCAATGCCCTTCGCCCCGCGCGGCTGCAGCGGGAGATCGACGAAGAACTGGAAGCGCATATCCAGGACGCGATTGAGGCGGGCCGTGATCCGGACGAAGCGCGGCGGGCCGTTGGCTCGCTGCTGCGGCACCGGGAGGCGAGCCGGGATGTGCGGCTGGCGGCGTGGCTGGAGTCGCTTTGCGCGGACCTGGTGTTCGGGTGGCGGCAGGTGAACAAGCATCGCGCGGCATCGCTGGCGGCGGTGCTGTCGCTGGGACTGGCGATGGGCGCTTGTCTGGCGGCCTTCCGGCTGATTGACGCGCTGTTGCTGCGGCCGCTGCCGGTGAAGGATCCGCACACGCTGGTGTATCTCACCTACCCGTATGTGAATAACCTCGCGGTGATCCAATACGACGGGGAGATCTTCGATTACCCGCAGTTCCGAGTGCTGCGAGCGGCCGCGAAGGATCAGGCCGAGTTGTTGGCGATTAGCCAGCCGTCGTCGAATGGCCTCAGTTTCGGCGGCGAGGAGGAACGCGAGCGCATCCACCGCCAGATGATCTCCGGTACGGCGCTAAGCACCTTCGGCATTCAGCCCGCGGCAGGCCGGCTGCTGACTGCCGCCGACGATACACCGAGCGCGCCGGCGGTGGCCGTTCTGTCCTACGAGTATTGGACGCGCCGCTTCCAGCGCGACCCGTCGGTGATTGGGCGCAAGTTCCGCTATGGGACGGCGATGGTGGAGATTGTGGGCGTCACCGAGCAAGGGTTCACCGGCACGGAACCCGGCACGCTGACGGATGTGTTCGCGCCCACGGCGAGCAATACGAAGTCACTGGATAACCCGCATTGGGGCTGGTTCCGGATTTGGGCGCGGCTGCGTCCCGGGGTGAGTCCGGAGCAACTGCGCGATGCGCTGCAACCGGCTTTTCGCGCGAATCGGGAACAGCGGCTGAAGAGTTCGCCCAAAGAGGACAGCCATCGCCGCGACCAGTATCTGCAGGCGCGGCTTTCGGTGGAGAGTGCGGCAAACGGGGTTTCCGGCATGCAGCGCGACTACGGGACGGCGCTGCTGGTAGTGGGCGCGGTGGCGGCGTTGGTGTTGCTGATTGCGTGCGCGAATGCCGCCAGTTTGATGACGGCTCGTTCGGTGGCGCGTGCGCGGGAGATGGCGCTGCGGGTGTCGATTGGCGCGGGGCGGGCGCGGCTGGTACAGCTTGTTCTTTGCGAGAGCTTCCTGCTGGCGGGGGCGGCCGGGCTGGTGGGGGCTGTGCTTGCCTGGCAGGCGGCGCCGCTGGTGGTGGCGCAGTTACAGACGAAGGGTTTTCCGCCAGGGCTGGTGCTGCCGGTTGACGGGCGCGCCACTGCGTTTGCGGTGTCGATGCTGCTGGTGGTGTCGCTGCTGTTCGGCTGCATTCCGGCGGCGCGTGCCGGACGAACGCGGCCCGCGTCGGCGCTGCGCACGGGGTCGCAACCGGCGCGGATGGGTGTATTGCACGCGCTGGTGGCGTTCCAGGTGGCTTTGTGCGTGGTGATTCATCTGACTACTGGCCTGTTTACGACTACGGCGCGTCGGCTGATGGAACAGCCACTGGGCTTCGAGCCGCGGCAGGTGCTGGCGGTGGAAGCCGTCTCAAACCCCAGTGGCAAAGTTACGGGCTGGCAGCGCGTGGCGCGGCAGTTGGGGCAACTGCCGGGCGTACAGTCGGTGGCGGTTTCCGGCTGGCCGCTGATGAGCAGCAATGCTTGGACTAGCCCGGTGTGGGTGAATGGCAAAGGCCTGGGGAGTGAGGAGTGTTACTTCCTGTTCGTGTCGCCAGGCTTCTTTGAGACGATGCGGATTCCGCTAAAGAACGGGCGGGATTTCCGCGACAGCGACACGAAGGCTTCGGTGGTTGTGAACGAAGCTTTCGCGCGGCGCTACTTCGACGGGGGGAGTCCGGTGGGCCGGTTCGTGGAGGTGCCGGGTGATGGCAAGCGCGAACGCATGCCCGTCATCGGGGTCGTTGGCGACACGCGTTACCGTGAGTTGCGGGAGGCGCTGCGACCCATTGTCTATTTGCCGCTGGAGAGCGAGACCACAGGCCTGGACTGGGCTACGTTCAACATCCGCACCAGCGTGGCCAACCCGGAGACACTAACCACGCTGATCCGCAATGAGGTGCGGCGTGCGAATCCGAAGCTGCGGGCCGCGAACTTCCATCTGCAGACCGAGTTGGTGGAGCAGCATAGCTTTCGGGAGAGGCTGCTGGCGTCGCTGTCGATGTTCTTCGCGGGCACGGCGCTGGTGATGGCTGGGCTGGGACTTTTCGGCGTGCTGACGTATGCGGTGACGCAGCGGCGGAAAGAGATCGGGATCCGATTGGCGTTGGGGTCGACGGGGTTGGCAATTGTCCGTAACGTGACCGCCAGTACGGGACGGATGCTGGTGCTGGGGGCGATGGCGGGGATCGGCGCGGGGTTGCTGGCGCAGGGATTTCTGGAGTCCCTGCTGTTTGAGACGGCGGCGACGGATGCGGCGGTTCTGGCGATGCCGGTGGTGGCGCTGCTGAGCGGCGCGATCCTGGCGGGCCTGCCGCCGGTGGTGCGGGCGCTGCGGATTGACCCGGCGGCGACGCTGCGGGAGGAGTGACGCGATGCCCGAGGCGTCTACAATGGACCATGCGCATCCTGGCTACTCTGCTGCTGCTTGCCGCTGCCGCCGGCGCGCAGTCCAAACCCGCCATGCAACACGCCACCGGCACTTTTGAAGTGAAGATCACGCCGGCGTCCACGGTCAATGCGGACGCCAATGTTACGCTCTCCCGCAATACGCTCGATAAGACGTTCGAGGGTGCCCTGCGGGGGATAAGTAAAGGGGAAATGCTGGCGGCATTGACGCAAACCAAAGGGTCGGCGGGCTATGTCGCCATCGAGCATGTGACAGCGGCGTTGGAAGGGCGGCAAGGCGGCTTCGCGCTCCAGCATAGCGGCACGATGAGCCATGGCTCGCAGAGCCTTTCGATAACGGTGGTGCCGATTCGGGATCCGGGGAACTTGCGGGTATCGCGGGGACGATGCAGATCCGGATCGAAGGCGGCAAGCACTACTACGACTTTGCCTATACGCTCCCGGCGCGGTAGGCTATTCTGACCGGAGCGCCGAAGCTGGGTCGACGCGGGAGGCCCGCCTGGCCGGCACCCAGGCCGCGCCTACCGTTCCCAGTAGAATGACGGCGAGCACGGCCACGAACGTGACGGCATCGCCTGGCTTCACGCCGAACAGGAGCGACTCCAATCCGCGGGCGGCGAAGACTGCCGCTACCAGGCCGATGGCCAGTCCCACCGTTGCGACGCGCAGCGCATCACGTAGCAGACCGCGGGAGACTTCGCCTGGCGAGGCGCCCAGGGCGAGGCGGATGCCGATCTCGCGTTGGCGTTGGGCGACGTCGGCGGCGAGGAGTCCGAAGAGGCCGATGAGGCTGAGCACGAGCGCGGCGAAGGCGAATCCGCTCATCAGGGAGACGACGGTGCGCGGCTCATCCAAGCTGCGGCCGAGGGCCTCTTCAAGTGTCGCGATGCCTCGCACTGGCAGCGCGGGATCGAGGCGAGCCAGCGCGGCGCGGATGGCGCCGGTCATCGCGGCCGGATCCTGGCCGGTGGTGCGGAGGACGAAACGGAGCAGCGGCCAATAGGTGAGGCGCGTGGAGAGGAAGGCCTGCGGGTGGGGTAGGGTTTCGCCGTAAGACTCGCGCAGAGGGCCCACCATGCCGACGATTTCGTACCAGATGGCGGGGTCTCCCTTGCCTTCCAGGTTCACCTGTTCGCCGACGGGATTCGCTCCGCCGAAGTAGATGTCGGCGAAACGCTGGTTGACGACAACTTCGCGGCGGTCGGGGTGGAAGATGCGGCCCGCCAGCAACGGCACGCCGAGCGCTTCGAAGGCGGCCGGGGTGGCGGCGCGGAGGGAGACCTTGGGCTCATTGGGCTCGGCGGGCCGGCCGCGGCGCTCCACGGGCCTGGTTTGCGATCCGCCTTCGAGCGGAAGGCGGTCGATGACGCCTGCTACGCGAATGCCCGGTTGTTGGGAGAGGTGTTCCAGGAGCCGGTCCTGGGTTTCGCGGAGGCGGCCGCCGGGTAGGTCCCAGGGAAGATCCACGGTCACTGTCAGGGCCTGTTCCGCGTTGACTCCGGCGGGGGTGGAGGCGCTGGCGGCGAAGCTGCGCAGTAACAGAACAGCGGCTACCAGCAGGGGTACGGTGATGGCCACTTCGACCGCGGTCAGCCAGCGACGGGCGCGGCGCGGCGAGGTTACGGCGCGGGTGTTGGCCTGCAAGCGTGCCGAGCGCCAGGCGAACCAGGCCGGGGACAGGGAACAGAGCAGGCCCGCGAGCAGACTGGCGAATGCGGCGAAGCGTACGACTCGCCAATCGAGAGCGATGCGCGATTGCATCGGCAGATCGGCGGGGACGGCCGTTTTGAGCCAGTCGACGCCGTACCAGGCCAGCCATAGCCCGAGCAGTCCGCCCATCGCCGCCAGTACCACCGCTTCGATCACATAGAGCCGCAGCAGGGCGCCCTGGCTGGCCCCGAGGCTCAAACGGACGGCCGCTTCCTGCATGCGTTCGGAGGCGCGCGACAGAAGCAGGCTGGACACGCTGACACAGGCGATCGCGAGGATGAGCAGGCCCGCGGCAAAGACGACGTACACTGGCGTCCGCACCTGCGCGGTCTCATCTTCCAGCAGGGGCCGCGCGGCGATGCGGATGTCCGTGTCGGTAGCGGGGTAGGCGGCCTTGAGTTGCGCCATCACGGCGTCTACCTGCGCCTGCAGTTGTGGAAGCGGCACGGCCGGCTTGACGCGCGCGATGTCGCGGGAAAAGGCCGCGACACGATAGTCGCTCTGGAAGCTAGCCGGACCGGGTGCGATCAGATCGATGCGCTCGGGGTAGGCGGCGGTGTCTGGCAAGGCCCCGATGATCAGATAGGACTTGCCGTTGATGCGGGCCGTATGCGGTAGGTTGACGCCCGCCAGGTAGCGGCGGCGGAACGGAGCAGTCGCGATGGCCACCGCCTCATTGCCCTTGGCTTCTTCGGCGGTGAATGTGCGGCCCTCGACGGGGGCGGCGCCGATGACGCCGAACCAGTCGCCGAAGAAGCGCAGCACGCGCACTTGCACGGCAGACTCGCCACGCTCCCAGACCAGGCCTTCACTGTAATAGGCTGCCACGGCGGCGAGCCCTGGAACGCCTTTCGCGATGTCGCGCAGGCGGGCTGGATTGCCTCCCTGCCCCTTACCGTTGCGGCTGGTGTTCAAGGCAACCAATTGCTCGGGGGCGGGCAGCGGGAGAGCTTTCAGAAAGAAGGCGTCGACGACGCTGTAGAGCGACGTGGTGACGCCAATGCCGAGGGCGATGGCGAGTGCCGCGGCGGCCGTGAAGCCGGGACGGCGGCGCAATGCGCGAAGGCTCCAGCGCACCTCTCGCAGCAGGGTTTCCAGGGCGGGAAACGTGTGGGTATCCTGAACCTCTTCGCGAAGGCGCGCCAGCGGTCCGAACTGGATCCGCGCCTGGCGCCGCGCTTCCTCCGGTGTCATGCCTTCGCCGATGTAGCGCGCCTCCAGCGACTCCAGATGCGCCGCCAGTTCCTCTTCGATCTCGGCCGCCCGCTTCTTTTTGAAGAACATGGTTACGCGTACCTCAGCACACGGCCCACGGCGGCAGTCAGGTCCTGCCAGCGGCGCTCTTCGTCGGCCAGTTGCTTGAGGCCAGCCTTGGTCACGGAGTAGACGCGCACGCGGCGCCCGGCCTCGTTTTTCTGCCAGTCGGCTTTGACCCAGCCATCCTCTTCCATGCGATGGAGGGCGGGATAGAGGGAGCCCTCTTCGACGCGGAGGGAGGAATCGGAGATGGCCTGGATGCGATTGGCGATGGCGTAACCGTGGAGGTCTTCGCGGGAGAGGACTTTGAGGACGAGGAGATCGAGGGTGCCTTGGAGGACGTCGCGCTGGGGCTTGGGCATATGTACCTAGACGTCTATTATAGACAGCTAGGTTCAATGTTTTTTACGGCTCGGCGCGGAAGGCGAACAGAAGCAACGCCAGGCAGCACGAGGCTGCCAGGGTGGCGATAGCGTACATCAGGCCGGGGGAGGTCAGGGTAGCACTGTGGAACTGCTCCACCAGAGAGATGCCGGAGTGAAGGACGCCATGGGGATTGATCATGATTACAGGTGCATTCGGTGCAGCCCGAGTGCCAAAGGGAAAGGCCCTGCCGCTCAGCAACTTAGAAGCAGGGAACGGGCATACTGCGCGGTTTCACCCAATGGTTTGCGAGAGCTGACTGGGTGTTTTCCGCATTTACTGGGACTCGAAGACGAGGCGCAGGAAGCTGCGGGCTTTGTACTCGATCTTGACGGGGAGCGGGTTTTCGGAAGGCCGGTACCACATGCGGAAGGGGCTTTTGTCGCCGGAGCGCTCCATTACCCCGTCGACCCGGGTCAGGTCGCCGTCGGCGGATTTGGAGGTGGCCAGGCGGTACAGCTTGCCGTTATAGACGACTTGGGCGGAGGTCTTGCGGCTGGTGGACTGGAGGCATTCGAGCATCGCCCGCAGGAAGGTGCTGGTGCCGGCGTCGATGGCGGTATTCTGCGGTGTGCCGCCCGTGGGCAGGTTGTCCCGCAGGTGAAGAGACAGTTCCTGCCATCTGGGCCATTGCATCGAGACAGGTGCAGGCACGGGGTAGACCAGGGCCTCCGAGCGTCCGGGCAGCGCGGTCCCGGAGATGACTTTGAACAGCGCCTGATTACCGCTGTTGGCCAGCGCGGTCTTAGCCTGGTCCAGATTCTCCTCGGAGGAGGCGGTCATAAAGCCGAAATAGGCGGCTTTTTCCTGCTGTTGCTGCCGCAGGATCACCTCGTGGAAAACGCCCAGGCGGTTGAGGCCCTTGGCGCGCGCGGGGTCGGATCCGGCGCCGAACTGCAGGGAGGTTAAGTGCGAGCCGCCGGCGCTGCTGCGCTCGATGCTGGAGAAGCCGGAGCCGACGTCCTTGCGGGTATAGATGGGCATGCCGAGGAGCAGGATGGTGGCATGGACGCGGTACTTGCGGCTCTCGATCTGCCGCTGTCCTGGAGATCGAAGACTGGCCGCGATGGTGTCCACGGGTAGCGGCGGGGCACCCAACAAGCTCAACCCGGCGAGCCCGAGCAGCAGTTTAGCGAACATAGGACTTGGATCTCCCCGTGGCCAACGCTATCACCTTTCGTGGAAGCGCCGTGATGAAGCTCAAGATCAGGTTTGGCATCATTTTCAAGTCGGTTTTAAAGCTGTTGCCCTCTTTGCCGACGATCATGGCGCCGGCGCGCATGATGTGAAGGTTGAACAGCACCGACAGGATGGAGAAGGCCACCGAGGCGAGGATGCTGTTGCGCAGGTTGGGGGTGCCGCGGAGAGTATGCAGGCAGAACTCGATGAGGTGGGCGAAGGCGGGAACAATGAGCATGGCGGCGATGGTTCCCTTGCGGGGCGGGGTGATGCGCCGCATCTGTTGGGAGACGGCTCCGTAAAAGCCCGCCGTTAAGGCGCGATAGACAAACTCGGCGAGCATGGCGCCGCGCGCTGCCTCCCAGCCGGCGGAGAGGTTGGCCAGCAGGAAGATGGTGGCGCGAATCGCGGCGCTGAAGGCAGCCACCTTCCAATTCCAGCGGCGAACCAGCAGTTCGCCAGGGTTTTGAACGAGTTCCTTCAGAGCGGCAAGTATCGTCATCGGCGCTGGCAGCCCGGGCAGTAGTAGGTGGACCGTCCCCCCTGTGGGATTCGACGGATGGGGTGGTCACAGACGGTACAAGGCATCCGCTCACGGTCGTAGACGGCACAGGGGAAACTCTCTCCTTCGACGAATCTGCCGGGCCGCGAGTAGGCTAGCACGGCGGAATGAACAGCTTGTTGCAGTGTGTCTACAATTGCCGCATGAAGGGTGAGTAAACGCGGCTTAGAGAGGCGATTCATCTTTACGGCGGGATGAATACGGGCGCGGAACAGGGCCTCGGCCGCGTAGATGTTCCCAAGGCCGGCGATGGGGTGCTGATCCATTAGGAAGAGCTTGGCCGGACGGGCGCTGCGCTTGGCGGATTCGACGAAGAATGCGGGCGTAAAGGCGGCGTCGAGCGGCTCCAGGCCGACTTGCTGGTCGAGGCGTGCCTCCAGTTCGGCGGCCGGATAGAGGTGAATGCGGCCGAGCGCCCGGGAATCCTCGAAGAGCATGCCGCCGCCTCCCGACAACTCCCACCAGGCGCGGGTGGCCACGGGCCGGAAACGGGGATCGGGAACGGGGTAGAGGTTGCCGGTCATGCGGAGGTGGACGTGGAGCGAGTGCCCGTTGTCGAGGTGCAGCAGGATGTTCTTCCCGCGGCGGGCGACGCGCAGCAGCGTGGAGCCGCTGACCGCCGTTTCCATTGCATTGGCGTCCTGCGGGCGTGCGATACCGGGCCGTTCGATACGGAAGCGAACGATGCGCGCGCCTTCCACCCCTGCCGCGCGCAGGTTACGGCAGACCGCCTCTACCTCCGGCAGTTCGGGCATGTTATGCGATCAACTCGAGTTCGACCGGCGCCCCCACTCCGACGCCCAATTGCTTGGCCGCATGGCCCTGGTTCACGCTCACCTCCAGATATCCGGACGAGCCCCAGATGGCGAATGGCTCGCCAAACGGGGCTTCGGCGTAGCTGCCGCGTAACCAGATGATTTGTTCCAGACCGGCGGTGAGGGAAAATTTCATGCTGGCGAGGGTGGGAAATTCGGCGCGGGAGAAGTTGGTGATGAGGTTGCCGAAGCGATCGATTTTAAGGATGGCGCCGCTCCAGGCGCGGCGGCCGCTGCGGTGGGGGCGGATGTTGGGCAGCTTTACGGGGTCGTCGATCAGTTTACCGAACGAAGCCACTGGGGTCCCCTTGGCCAGGTGGGCGGCGGCGGGGGCGAAGATGTCGCGGCCGTGGAAGGTCTGGCTGACTTCGGCGCGCATGTATTTGGTTGCGGTGAGGTGGCGGACTTTCGTTGCCTCCTGCTCGTAGAGGAGAGTGAGGACGCCATTGTCGGGCGCGAGGAAGCTGTGGCCGCCGGCTTGGGCGAGAATGGGGCGGCGGGCGCTGCCGACGCCAGGGTCGACTACCACGATATGGACGGTCTTTTTCGGGAAGTAGCGCCAGGCTTCGGCGAGGGTAAAAGCGGCTTCATTGATATCGAACGGCGTGATCTGGTGGGTGATATCGATAATCTGGGCCGTGGGCGCGATCGTCAGAATGACACCCTTCATGGCGGCTACAAAGTGGTCCTGCAGGCCGAAATCGGTGGTCAGCGTCACGATGGGTTGGGGCATGCCGTTGCTAAACTGGTTCTTAAGGCTAGATTTCGCCAACATGCAGTCGCGGGCTTACTTCGATCACAACGCCACCACTCCGCTTGCCGGGGAGGTAGCCGCTGCCTTCACGGCCGCGCTGCGCGATGTGTATGGCAACGCTTCCAGTATCCACCAGGAAGGGCAGGGCGCCAAACGGACGCTGGAGAGCGCGCGGCGGGAGATCGCGGCGCTGATCGGGGCCGGACCGAAGGAGATCGTGCTGTTGAGCGGGGGCACGGAAGCCAACAACCTGGTGCTGGCGGGCTGTCAGCCAGGCACGCATATTGTGACCACGGCGATCGAGCATCCCGCGGTGCTGGGCCCCTGTGCGCGGCTGGAGCAGTTGGGGGTCGCGGTGACGTACGCCGCCCCGGCCCGAAATGGCTCTGTACCAATCGAAGCCATTCGGGAGGCGTTGCGGCCGGAGACCGGCCTGATCTCGGTGATGCATGCCAACAACGAGACCGGAGTGGTGCAGCCGGTGGCGGAGATCGGCCGGCTGGCGCGGGAACGCGGGATCCGATTCCATATCGATGGCGTGCAGGCGGTTGGGAAGCTGGCGGTGGATGTCGAGGCGCTCGGCTGCGATTACTACTCGCTGAGCGGACATAAGCTGTACGCGCCGAAGGGAGTCGGGGCGCTTTATGTGAGACCGGGGGCTCCGGTGAAGGCGCAATTGCTGGGCGGGCATCAGGAGCGTGACCGGCGAGCGGGAACGGAGAATGTTCCCGCGGTGGCGGCATTCGGGGCGGCGGCGCGGCTGGCGCGCGGGGATGAGGATCGCGGCAGGATGGCGGATCTGCGGGACCGGCTGGAACGCGGCATTGTGGACGCTGTACCGGACGCCTGGGTGAATGGCGCGGGGGCTGAGCGGCTGCCGAATACGACGAACATTGGTTTCGCGGGTGTGGAAGGAGAGGCAATGGTGATCGCACTGGACCTGCGCGGCTTTGCGGTTTCGAGCGGGTCGGCGTGTTCGAGCGGCGCCGTCGAGCCATCGCATGTGCTGCTGGCGATGGGGTTAGGCCGGGAAGATGCGCGCTCGTCGCTGCGGTTTTCGCTTGGCCGTTCGAATACCGTTGCACAGGTCGACGCCCTGGTCGAAGCCGTAGCCGCGTCGGTGCGCCAGTTGCGCCGCGTGTCGGCCACTTATAGCCATGCCTGAGAAGCCGATCGCCGTTGCCATGTCGGGAGGAGTGGACAGTTCCACGGTGGCGGCCCTGTTGCGCCGGGACGGCAAGCCGCTGGTGGGGATGACGATGCAGTTGTGGAACCAGCGCCGGCTGCCGGAGTTGAATAAAGAAGGCGCGACTGGTCGATGCTGCTCGATTGACGATGTTTACGATGCGCGTTATGTGGCCGAGCAGCTTGGCATCCCTTATTACGTGGTGAACTTCGAGAAGCGCTTCGAAGAGCAGGTGGTGGAGCCGTTTATTGAGGAGTATCTGGCGGGACGGACGCCGATCCCGTGCACGCTGTGCAACAACTTCATTAAGTTCGACCAGTTTCTGGAGTTGGCGGAGGGTTTGGGGGCCGATACGGTGGCTACCGGCCACTACGCGCGCATCCGTTACGATGCAGCGAGCGGCCGCTACCAGCTTCTGCGGGCCGCCGACAGCGCCAAGGATCAGACGTACTTTCTATGGGGGCTGACGCAGCAGCAGATGGCGCGCACGCAGTTCCCGCTGGGCCACATGACGAAGCCGGAAGTACGGGAGTTGGCGCGGGAGCTCGATGTGCCGGTGGCGAAGAAGCCCGACAGCCAGGAGATCTGCTTCGTGCCCACCGGCGACTATGCGGCGTTCATTGAAGCCTATCGCAAAGAGAAGGGTATTCCCAGCGAAGTGACGCGCGGGGACATTGTGGATACGGAAGGCAAGAAGCGCGGGGAGCATAACGGCGTCCATCACTTCACGGTGGGGCAGCGCAAAGGGCTGGGCATTGCGGCGGGCGAGCCGCTGTACGTGATTGCCACGCGACCCGCCAAGCAATTGGTGATCATCGGACGTAATGAAGATCTGCTGCGGAGGGAACTGACGGCGAAGCAGGTGAACTGGATCAGCGTGGCGCGGTTGGATGCGCCGCTGCGGGTCCAAGTGAAGATCCGCAATAAGCATGAAGCCGCGCCGGCCACCGCCTATCCGGTGGAGGGCGAGCCTGCGCGCGTGCGCATCGTATTCGACGAGCCGCAGCGCGCCGTCACCCCTGGCCAGGCCGCGGTGCTGTACGATGACGAACTGGTTGTGGCCGGCGGTTGGATCGAATAATCAAGGAGAGAACGTAAAGTTGAACGCGGAAATCGGAATTGTCGGAGGCAGTGGCCTGTACCATATGCCGGGGTTTGAGGCCCAGGAAGAGGCCGTTCTGGAGACGCCGTGGGGCAAACCCTCGGACAACTACCTGCTGGGCACGCTGGCCGGCAAGCGGGTGGCGTTCCTGGCGCGGCATGGGCGCGGCCACCGCATCAGCCCGTCGGAGCTGAACTACCGCGCCAACATCCACGGCTTCAAGCAACTGGGGGTGAAGCAACTGATCTCGTTGAGCGCGGTCGGTTCGCTGAAGCAGGAGCATAAGCCGCTGGAGTTCGTGCTGCCCGATCAGTTTCTGGACCGTACGATGGGCCGCGTGGCAACGTTTTTCGGGGAAGGCTGCGTGGCGCACATCAGCTTTGCCGATCCCATTTGCGGGCGGCTGGCGCGTCATGTGATGAAGGGGTGCGAGGAAGCCGGGATCGCGGCCAAGCACGGCGGCACCTATCTTTGTATGGAGGGCCCGGCGTTCTCGACGAAGGCGGAATCGAACTTGTACCGCAGTTGGGGGATGGACGTGATCGGCATGACCAACCTTACAGAAGCGAAGCTGGCGCGGGAAGCCGAGATCTGCTATGTGACGGTGGCCATGGTGACCGATTACGATTGCTGGCACCCGGATCACGACGCGGTCACGGTGAATGAGATCATCCAGAATCTTATGAAGAACGCCGAGAACGCCTGCAAGGTTGTGTTGGAGACCGTGAAGCTGCTGGACGCAGGCGAGAGCTGCAAGTGCCACTCGGCGCTGTCGCATGCTTTGATCACGGACCGCAAGGCGATTCCGCCCGCCACGCGGCAAAAGCTGGAGCTGCTCATTGGAAAATATCTCGCCGGATGAGCTCGCGCTGGAGCTTTTGAACCAGTGCCTGCGCGGGAACGATTACTCGTCGGAACTGCTGCGGGGGCTGGTGCGGCGGGCGCTGAGCGAGGATCCGGAGGAGGCGAGGCGTTCGAGCCACGCGCTTTTCCAGACGGTTGTGGAGCCGTTATGCGATCAATTTGAGCCATGCCTGGCGGATGTATACGCATCGCTGTTTAGCGAGGTGATCGCCACGGCGGTGCCGGAATTGGATCGCGACGCGCTGCAGCAGCGGTTCCGGGCGTTGCGGGCACGGGAGCGGTTCGACGGTCCGGATCCACGGCAGGTTTACGTTCTTTCGCGGGTGACGCTGGGGGCGGACGCGGCTATCACCAGTGTGGTGTTGGATGGCATTAAAAAGCGCTTTCCAGACGCGGAAATCTTCTTTACGGGACCGCAGAAGAACTATCAGCTTTTTAGCGGCGATGAACGCATCCAGCATTGGGAGGTGCCGTACCGGCGGGACGGTACGCTGGAAGGGCGGCTATCGATTCTGCCCGCAATGCGCGAGCGTTTCGCACCCCCGGATATTCTGGTTGTCGATCCGGATTCGCGCTTAAGCCAGTTGGGCCTGCTGCCCATTTGTGACCCGGCGCGGTACGTATTCTTCGAAAGCCGCAGCTACGGGGAGTATGAAAATGCGAGCCTGGGTGAGTTAACGGAACGATGGGTTTTCGAGCAATTTGGCGTTCGGGGGCGATCTTATCTAGCGCTTCCGCCGGGAGAACCGCGGGTGCGGGCGGATGTCGCGGTCAGCCTTGGGGTGGGCGAGAATCCCAGTAAGAAGCTGCCGGCGGCGTTTGAGCGCGGCTTGTTGGAGCGCCTGTCGGCGACCGGACGAACGTGCCTGGTAGACCGCGGCGGGTCGGTGGAAGAGGGCGATCGTGTGGATAAGGCCACGATTGGTCTTGGAAATGTACAAACTATTACAGGGTCTTTCGAGGACTTCGCAAGGTGTATTACTAGGGCACAGTTCTATACGGGCTATGACTCGGCGGGGCAGCACATTGCCGCCGTATGCGGCGTCCCACTGGTCTGTATCTTCGCCGGATACCCGTCAGAACGCTTCCTGGCGCGCTGGCAGCCGTGGGGACGGGGGCCGCGGCAGGTAATCGCGGTGAGCGGCGGCGATTGGCAAAAAGCGCTTTCCGATGCATTCGCGTCCATAAAGCTTGTGGAAAAGATACCTAATTGAGGTATCATTCCTTAGAAAATCGGACGTCACACGAAGGTTCGACTTAAATCAGGTCGGGGGAGCGCCTCATGTTGGACCCTGAACGGCCGGCTTCGCATGCAGCGAGCGTTTGCGATGGCTGTCTGTTACCGTACTACGGACAGGTTGACCGGGTCGCGGCTGTCGTGTTGATCGCGGCGGCGGGGGGCTTGGCCGCGTTCGCCTCCGTGTTTGGCGTGCCGGGAGTTGCGTGGGCAATCGTAGTGGCAACGCTATTTGGCGGCCATGCCTGGATCTGGCCGGGAGCGTTGCGGACGCGGCTGCTGGCGGGACTCGTCACCAATGTGCTGGCGTCCTATAGCCTGTTTTGGGGCGGTTTCGAGCCCCTGCCGCTGCTTTGCTTTGTCATCGGCTCGACGCTGCTGGCATCGTATTGCGATCCGCGCGTGGTCTGGACCGGGTCGGGCGTTTTTTTCGCCGTTCACCTGGTGGCGGCGGTCCAGCAGGGTCAACCCTCGCCGCGTGCGGCAGGCTTCGCGATCCTCGTCTTATTGTTCACGGCGGTCTGCTCCGAACTGGCGCGCAGGGGGCGCCGTGAGATCTGCGATGCGGACGCGGCTCGTAAGGAGCGCCGCCAGCTTCACACGCGCATTGAAGAATTGACGGACCAATTGGAAAGCGCCCATCGCCAGCGGGGCGATTTTCTCGCCAACATCAGCCACGAGATGCGCACGCCGATGAATGGCATCATCGGGATGACCGGCCTGCTCCTGGACACGAGGCTGAGCGCCGAGCAGCGCGAGATCGCCCAAACGCTGCAGCGTTCGAATCGCGCGCTGGTGGATTTACTGAACGACATTCTGGATTTCTCGCGGCTGGACACGGCGGAGGCGAAACTGCAGACGGCGGCGTTCCCGTTCGCCCAGCCATTCGAGGAAGTGGTGGAATTGCTGGGTCCTCTGGCGGCCGAGAAGCATGTGGAGATGCTGTGCGAGCAGGACCCGCGGATTCCTGCCACGGTGATCGGCGATTTGCCGCGGGTGCGGCAGGTTTTGATGAACCTGGCTGGCAACGCCGTGAAGTTCACGGGCAGCGGGCACATCCTGATTCGCTCGACGCTGGAGAGCCAAGGCAAGGGCGAGGTGCGAGTACGCGTCGACGTCAGCGATACGGGGCCCGGACTTCCCGCCGAGTTGCTGCCCCGGCTGTTCGAGCCCTTCCAGCAAGGTACGGGTGGACTGGTGCGGCGCTACGCCGGGGCTGGCTTAGGCCTGGTGATCGTGAAACGCATCGTTGAGATGAGCGGCGGCGAGGTGGGCGTCCGCAGCACCTTGGGGCAAGGGGCGCGATTCTGGTTCACGATGCGGTTCGGAGCGGATCCGGCGGCGGCGCGGCCCGAACCGCCGTTGGAGGGACGGCGCATCCTGGTGGTGTCGCGGTATGAACCGGTGGCAAGTACGGTGTCGGCGCAATTGCGGTCGGCGGGGGCGGATTGTTTCGGCGCGTGGCTTCCGGAAGACGCGATTGGGGAGCTGGCGCGGGCGAGGCAGGCGGGCCGTCCCTATGAGTTGGCTTTGGCGGATGCGGGAACGCGAGGTATCCGCGACGCCATCGACTGGGCGGAGCGGCTGCAGGCGTTGCAACCGATACCGGTGATTGGGCTGCTGCCCTTGCGCGCCATTCATGAAGCCGCCGGGCAGACGCTGTTGGCCGGCTTCTTGGCGAAGCCCGTACGCACACCGTCTCTGGTGGCCGCGGTGCGCCGGCAGTTGACCGGTGGGACGGAATCCGCGAAGCCGGTGACGGCTCCGGCTCCGGGTACCGCCCGTCCCACGATCCTGCTGGTGGAAGACAACCTCTTGAACCAGCGCATTTCGCTGCGGCTCCTCCAGAAGATCGGCTACCAGGTGAGAGTGGCGGGAGATGGGCGACAGGCGGTGAAGTACCAGGAGCAGGAGCACTTCGACGCGATTCTGATGGACTGCCAGATGCCCGAAATGGATGGGTTCGAAGCCACGCGCCTGATCCGGGGCCGGGAGGCCGAGGGAGCGCCGCGGACGCCGATCATCGCCATCACGGCGTATGCTTCCGAAGGCGACCGCGAGCGTTGCCTGGACTGCGGGATGGACGACTATCTGACCAAGCCCATTGAACTGGAGCCACTGCGAGCCATGCTGGAGCGCTGGCTGGGCGCGCCGCAGTCGCGGTCTACTTCCACCAGCACCTGAAACCGGATAGAGTAGGGACCGATGCAACGGCGTCAGTTTCTGCTCGGCTCCGCGCTGGCGGCGGCCCCCTCTTCTTCCTGGCAAGCGGGTAAGGTTCGCCATCTTATTCCTACCGCCAGCCATGACCGCATTCTGTTGAAGGCCTCGTTTGATGCGCCTTTGACGAGCGCTCCCGTTCTGCGTGCCGGCGCGGGCACCTTCCCCGGGCGGATGACGGATACGAAGGGCGAGTTCTGGTCCTTCGATGCGGCGGGACTGGCGCCCGGACAGCCGCACAAACTGCAGTTGTTCGATGCGAAGAAGAAGGCGCTGTGCGATCCGTGGGAGCTGCGCACGTTCCCTACCCCGGGCGCTCGGCCTGAGCGCTTCCGTCTGCTCATTCACACCTGCGCGGGGGGCGATGAACGGATCCAGCCGGGCCATGGCCCCAGCTACTTCCTGCCGCTGGCGACGCGTCACCGGTTGTTGGATCGCGCGCTCTCATTTCAGCCCGACGCCCATATCGCCAATGGCGATCACATCTATTGGGACCTGCGCCAGACCGGGGCTCCGGCGCGTTACCGCGAAGACCTGATCGCCGCCACCGGCCGGTTCGAGCGTACCGCCCCCGTGATGGGAACCGCGAATGAAGACGTGCTGAAGCGCGTGTGCCAGCAACAGATTCTGAAGCTTTATGAGACGCGTTTTCGCGGTGTGCCTTCGTTCTTTCTGCAGGACGACCACGATTACTTCGAGAATGACGATGCCAATGCCAGCATGGTCACCTATCCGGCGGATCATTTCATGATCCAGTTGGGACGCGGCACGCGGAACCTTTGCTATCCGGAGTTCCTGCCCGACGCGAACCGGCCGCTGGGATTGCCGGGCGCGTCGGCGGTGGACAAGCCGGCCGGGTGTGGGGAAAGCTACGGCACGATTCGCTTCGGCAGCCTGGCCGAGATCTGCCTGTTCGACTGCCGCCGCTACCTGTCACTGGCTGGCCCGAATGCCTGGGTGGTGCCGCCGGAAACCGAGCAGTGGTTGAAGGGAAGGCTGCAGGATGCGAGTTTGGCGCACGTGGCGTACTTGTCGTCGATGCCGCCGGTGTGGAGCGCGGGCAAGTGGGGCGACTGGTATCCCGATTTCCTGGACGCGTCCGGCAAGCTGAGCACGAAGGTGGAGAAGCCCTTTTATCAGAGTGGCTGGACGAAGCAGCATGACCGGCTGATGCAGGCGTTGTCCGCCCAGGCCAGTCACATTCCGCTTTGGATCAGCGGCGACATGCATGCGCATGGCGAGGCGCAACTGCTGCGGACGGGCGCGGCGGAGCTGCGTGCCAATCCCGTAAACTGCTTCCTATCCGGCGCGCTGGGCACCGGCGATGGGTGGCCGTCGAACGGCAGACGCACCCGGCCGTTCCCCTCGTTGCATGTGGAGGTGGACGAGAAGTTGCCCGCACTGGAGGAGAACGGCTTCCTGATCGTGGATTTCGACCCGGCGGCGATTACGGTGCGCTCCTTCCGCTGGACGCCCGCGCAGGGTTTGGAGGCGATCGACCGCCTGGAGCCGTTTCGAACCAGCGTGCTGAAGCGGCGGGGTTGAAAAAATCGGCGTAACCATTGGCGGTTGGCGACGTTAGACGGGTAAGGGGATGGCGCCACCGCAGCGTGACATCGCGGGAGTGGGGGACGAACGGCTGCTTGTGGAAGCCGCGCAACGCGACCCGCGCCGGTTCGGTGAACTCTACGATCTATACTTCGAGCGTGTTTGGGCCTATGTGATCCGCCGCGTGGCGGACCGCGAGGCGGCACAGGATATCACTTCCGAGGTGTTTCACAGCGCGCTGCGGGGTCTGGAGCATTTCGAGTGGCGCGGCGGCGGATTTCTGGCGTGGTTGTACCGCATGGCGTCGAATGGAATCGCCGATTTCGGACGCCAGCGGCGGAGAGAAGTACAGCAGGTGGTGGAAGAGGCGGGGAACCCGGATCCAGAAACGGAAGATGCCGGGCGGTTGTATCGCTACATCCGGCGGCTTCCAACGGAGCAGCAGCAGGTGTTGGAACTGCGTTTTCTGGCCGAGAAGAGCGTTGCCGAGGCGGCCCAGGCCCTGGGCCGTAGCGAAGGTGCCGTGAAGCAACTGCAGTTCCGCGCGATTCGCACCTTGCGGGAGCAAATCGGGAGGGGCCGATGACCAGGCAAGGTTTCCTCCGCGCGATGCAGTCCATGCCGGAACGGGCGTTCCGGGACCGGTTACGAAAGGAGTTGGAAATGAACGCGAATGTGATGGTGGGTAACCCCGCGCCGGCCGGCTTTACGGCCGTGACGGCCTATCCCGTGCTGCCTCGGGGCAGCGGTGCGGCCTTCCTGGCTTTCGTGCAGCGGGCCTTTGGGGCCGAGGAGATCCTGAAAGTTCCGCGGCCGGACGGAAGCCTGATGCATGCGGAAGTGCGGCTGAGCGGGTGTGTGCTGGAGTGTGGGGAAGCGAGCGATCAGTTTCCGGCGGCGCCCGTCTGCCTGCACTACTACGTGCCGGATGTGGAGGCGGCGTACCGGGCGGCGCTGGCGGCGGGCGCCGAGAGCCTGTATGAGCCGGCGGAGCGCCCGTACGGCGACAAGGAAGCCGGGGTGCGGGATGTAGCGGGGAATTCCTGGTTCCTAGCGACGCACCAGGGCGCGCATTACATTATGGAGCCGTTGCGCAGCCTGACGCCTTATCTGATGGTGACCGGCGCGGCGCGGTTGATCGAGTTTCTCAAGGAGGGACTGGGGGCCGAGCCGATTGATGTCGATAGCGGGCCGGAGGGGCGCATCCCACATGCGAAGATCAGGGTCGGGGACGCGGTTCTGGAGTTGAGCGACGGGTCGCCGCAATGGCCGGCGTCGGCGATTGGGCTGCACTATTACGTGGCTGATGCGGATGCGGCGTGCGCGAGGGCGGTGGCCGCGGGAGGGGTGTTGATCAGCCCGCCGCGGGATCAGCCTTATGGGGAACGGAGCGGTACGGTGCGGGATCCGGCGGGGAACTCGTGGTACATCGCGCAGTTGTTGGAAGCGCGGTGAAAGCGAACAAACCCGTACGGATTCAATGGGATAGAATACACGAGCGAGGCCAGTTGTTGGGGCCGAATTCCAAGGAGACTCTCCCACCATGCGTAAGTTGTTCTCTATGATTTGCCTTTCCGCTACTTTGACGGCGATGGCCTGGGCGGCCGCGGACGAGGCCAAGTTCGTGGCCGCGATGAAGAAGATCGGGCCGACCTGCTCCGGGTTGGGCAAGAAGATCAAGGCGAAGGACGCCTCCGGCGCGGCGGATGCCAAGGAGTTGCAGGCGCTGTTCAAGGAATCGGACAAGTTCTGGAAGGCGAAGAAGGCCGATGACGCGGTCGCCCATTCGAAGACGGCGGGTATGGAGTTCGCGTCGGTGCATAAAGCAATCAAGGCGGGCAAGTGGGAGGATGCGGACGCCGGTTTCAAGAAGGCGGTGGCCACCTGCAGCGGCTGTCATGGGGCGCATCGGGAAAAGAACGCGGACGGTACCTTTAAGATCAAGTAGCGCGTCTACGTTGGTGAGGGCAGGACGGGGCGTTTGGCCCTCGGTGATAGAATGGTGTTTGAAAGGGGGCGTAACGGCTTCGACGGGTTGGTGCAAGTTTGAGAAGGCGTGTCGGGTTCCGAGCTCCCGTTAAACGATCGGAAAAACACAACTGCCAATAATCAGCAGTTTGCTTACGCTGCCTAACCATAGGTAGCCGCTCTGGGTTACGAGTCCGCGCGTAATTTAAGAGTGTAATTTTGCGGAATAGGCCGAGAGCTTCGGTCCGGAGCAGCAGGTCGAGATCAATCGGGCTAGGCGGCCTAGGATTTTGCCGGTTCAGAATTGGTTGCCGAAATAATAGAATCAGGCTACACACGTAGGCTTTTCAGGTTTGGCTTTCTCGGACGCGGGTTCAACTCCCGCCGCCTCCACCAAGTTTTTTCCACTGGCAAGCCCCGCTCCCTCGCGGTCGGGGCTTCCGTGACGGAATTAGCGGTCGTCGGCGTAATGCAACCAGCGGTTTATGCTGACTCGACTAACGACGCTGGATGCACCGCTTGCTGGATCAAGTGTACAGTTTGTGTTTCGGATCAAGCCAGACCACGAAAAACGTCCGGTCGATGAAAAACCCATGTACTCTCCCGTGGGCATTCACAGAAATTTGAAACTGCCATGCGGCAAGCGCCCGGAGCTGTTCGTTGAGAGGAAATCCGTCTGGTTCGCTCGTGTTTGTCCAGTTGATCGGATGCGCCCGTAGAGCCGGCGTTCGACTGGTTTGCACCTCGGTGACCGTGTACAAGTTTAACGACTTCAATCGCTCCAAGAATTTGTACAGATAGACCGATTCACAATCACTCAACGAAAACTTCTCGTGAGCCAAATCGAGATGTTTGAAGTTGAACGCCAACTTGTCATCGCTTAGCGGAATTTTAGGAGATGGTATCTTTCCGCTTGTTGGCGGCGAACCAGGCTTGATCTTACCCATTCATGCAGGAACGATAGAACTGTCTCATCTCATCGTGAGAGATTACTTCGCTCGATGGCTCATCTTCAGGGAGGCCCCTCCGGGCGTTCTTCCACGGTGGTTCAGAATGGGTTAGCTGCTCAAGCTCGTAGGCATTCTTGGAACCGTATGCGTCCAATACCTCTTGTAGATGTTCGGCTGTGGCCCCATCTAATGTTGGCATTGTGGGATTGTCCATGATCGGTTGCCAAGCCCATCCTTTAAAGCGTCTGTACTCGGAGGCAACAACTGGCCCATGCACCCACGCCTCGATCTGCTCTGCGAAGAGGGGTGTATCGAAGATGGCCAAATGCCACGCCTGGGCGTAGTACAACAGCTTCTGGAGCTTCAGGTTGGACAGAGGATCGCCACACGCATGTAACGACGCTATGAAGAAGTCGCTTATGGTCGATGCTTTGTACATGGCCTCCCCCTTGCATAGTCATGATAACACACAAGTTCCGCTTGTCAATCGGTTATAGCACACCACCTGTCGATCCCTCCGTCGTTCTGACGATAAAGCACCCCGGCTGTAGCGCGTGGCGGGCTTCCGCCTTGTGTCTCTCCCCCTCTTCTTGCGTACAATTGAAGGTTCATGCCGGCACCCAAAGCTCCGGAGTCCCGGACGATTCTGGTCATTGAGGACGACCCCGATATCCGCGCTACCGTCAACACTCTACTGGCCACGGACGGCTACAAAGTGGAGATGGCGGGAGATGGTCTGTTGGGTCTGGAGCGCGCGTTTCTGCTCAAGCCCGACCTGATCCTGATGGACCTGCGGCTGCCGGGCTTGCCGGGTGCGGAAGTCTGCAAACGTCTGCGGGCGGGCCGCTACAACAATCCGATTGTGGTCATCAGCGCCGCCGCCGATGAGTTCGACAAGGTGCTGCTGCTGGAACTTGGGGCCGACGACTACGTCGTCAAGCCGTTTGGGGCGCGGGAACTGCTGGCGCGTGTCAAAGCGATTCTGCGCCGCTCAGGCGATAGCGCCCGCAGCGTCCTGAACTTCTCTAACATCGATGTCGATCTGGAACGCCGCATGGTAACTTGCCGGGGCGAGGAGATTAAGCTCACCCCGTCTGAATACAATCTGCTCACCTACTTTCTGAATAACCCGGATCGCGTGCTTACCCGGGAAATGATCCTCTCCGACGTGTGGGGATTCGAATCGGCGCCCACCACTCGCACGGTCGATGCGCATGTTGTCAAACTGCGCCAGAAACTGGAGCCAGACCCCACTATGCCGCGCCACTTCCTTACCGTTCACGGCGTCGGCTACCGCTTCGTGAGTTAACCGCCGGTCTAAAGAGGCGCATGCACCGAATCCTGATCGCCGACGATTCGCCGGAATGGCGCAACATCGCGGCGATCGCGCTACGCACGATTCCGGCGGCCGTGGTCACGACGGTGGAAAGCGCCGAGGAGGCCCTGCAGCAGTTTCGGGAGCAGGAGTTCGACATCCTGGTTACGGATATCCGCATGGGGAAGATGGACGGCCTGGAGCTGCTCGGGACGCTGCAACGGCTGGAGCGCTGGCCCACGCGCGGGGCGATCGTAATCAGCGGGGAACCGGTGGCCAACCTCTGGGTCACGGCGGAACTGAAAGGCGCCGCTAAGTTCTTTCAGAAGCCTTTTTCACCGGGAGAACTTCGTAAGCAGGTAGTATCTTTGTTAGACCTATGAGAGCCACCGCCATCTGGCTGCTTCCGCTATCCCTGGCCGCCGGGCTGCATGCCCAACAACCGGATCTGGAAGGGATTCTGCGGCGCCTAGACCAGTTGGAGCGCGAGAACCAACAGTTGAAGCAGTCGCTGGATGCGCTTCGTAAGGAAGTAACCGTGCTTCGCGGCGCCACCGGCAGCGATGCGCCGAATGCGGCGCAGATTGCAGCCGAGAAGACCGAAGTGCTGCAGCAACGCATCGAAGAGCAGGCGCAGACGAAAGTGGAGTCGGGCCAGAAACTGCCCGTTACCTTATCCGGTCTGGCGATCATGAACGCCTTCTTCTACGCGGGGCGTACGGGTGGCGAGGACCTGCCCATGGTGGGACGCGTGGCTCCCAACCAGCGCGTGGCGGGCGGCACGTTCCGCAATTCGCAGATCGCTATTGGGTACTCGGGGTCGCAGACGATTCTGGGTGCGCGGGCGGCCGGCCGGATTCAATTGGATTTCTTCCAGGGCACGCTGGCGAACGCGCAGAATCACCTGGCGCGCATCCGCACCGCTCATGCCGGGCTGGATTGGGAACGGCGCAGCCTTCATTTCGCGGTGGATAAGCCGATCTTCTCCCCGCGGGAACCGGCGTCGTTCTCGCAACTCGGGGTGTCGGCCTTTGCCAATAGCGGCAATCTCTGGCTGTGGCAGCCGCAACTGCGCTATGAAGAGCGCATCGCGTTCTCCGAGAAGTCGGGGCTGCGCGCCCGCCTGGGTGTTTACCAGACCAACGATTCGTTGACGCCGATCCCGGCTGGCACGGCGATCTCCCGCGCACGGCCCGCCGCCCAAGGCCGCTTCGAGTTCTTCCATGAAACCGCGGGCGGACGGCGTATTGAAGTCGCGCCGGGCTTCCATCGGAGCCAGTCGCTGGTTACCGGAGGCAGCCTCGCCTCCTATGCCGCCAGCGTCGATTGGCTGCTGCCGCTGGCTCCGCGCTTGGATTGGACGGGATTCGCGTTCACCGGCCAGAACCTGGCGGGTTTGGGGGTGTCGGGCCTGCGCCAAGGCATCAGCTTCCGCCAGGGGCGCCCGCTTGCCGTTGAGAGCAAAGGCGGCTGGACGCAAACCGCGCTGCAGATCACCAATCGCTGGAAGTTTCACCTGCTGGCGGGCATGCATGACGACCGCAATCGCGACTTGCCCGCCGACGGCATTGGCCGCAACCTGACCTATGGGGGCAACTTCCATTTCCTGCTTTCACCAAACCTCATCCTGAGTTTGGAGGCTTTGCAGATTCGCACCGATTACTTACGCTCCGGCCTGCGGCTGGTGAACCGATATGATCTGGCGATTGGTTATCTGTTCTAGCCTGCTGGCGGCGGCCCTCGACGCGGCCACCCTCAGCGGTCAGGTCGACCTGGGCACGCGCGATGCCGCCGGTGTGGTGGTGTCCTTGGAGCCAGTGAATGGCGCGGCTGCGGCTGCCGGCAAGTCCGGCGCGATTCTGCATAAGAACAAGACTTTCATCCCACATGTGCTGGCCATCCCGGTGGGGGCGAAGGTGGCATTCCCGAATCGCGATCCCTTCTTTCACAACGCCTTTTCGAACTACGACGGCCAGATCTTTGATATTGGGATGCATCCGCCGGGGACGGCTCGCGAGGTGACGTTCCGCCGCCCGGGCGTGGTGCGGGTGTTCTGCAATATTCATCCGACGATGAGCGCGGTGATCGTGGTGGTGCCGACACCGTATTTCGCGGTTACGGAAGTGGCCGGGACGTTTCGCATTCCCGGCGTGCCGCCCGGCGAGTACAAACTTCAGGTGTTCCATGAGCGGGTAACGCCCGGGAAACTGCAGCAGGCGGGGCGCACCATCAGTGTCACGGATGCCGATGTCACGCTGCCCAAGATCAGCCTTTCCACCGCGGGCTTCCTGCCATCGCCGCATAAGAACAAGTATGGGAAGGAATATCCGCCAGTAACCAAAGACATCTACCCGGGGCAGACGCCGTGAGATTCCCACTGCTGCTGCGCATCTATCTGTCTATCGCGGTAGCGCTGACGGTGCTATTCGCGGTCACGGTGTGGTTGGTGCAGCGGGATTCGGTGGCCGCCCTTAGAGCCGGCGTGGAAGACGAAGTGCGCGCGAACCTGGCCTCGGCGGATGCGTTGTGGCAATCGCGAGCCGTGCTGCTGGGCGCCGTCAGCACCTCGATCGCTTCCATGTCCGATGTCCGCGCCGCGTTCGGCACGCGCGATCAGGCTACGATCCGCGATACGGCCGGCGAGTTCTGGGCCCGCATAGCCGGCAATCGTCCGGACTTCGCGGCGGCGGCTTTCGTAGTCACCGATCCGGATGGCGTGGTGATTGCGACGCTGGGCCGCTCGCGACCGCTGGCGCTGCAGGACGGCGCCAGGCTGGACCGCGCCTTCTTCACACCCGCCTTCGCCCGATTCCCAGATCAGGTATCGAGCTTTGTGGTCTGGGATAACGAAGTGTGGCAGGTGCTGCTGACTCCGGTTTATGTCGACGCGGGCCGCACGCGGGCGCTGCTGAACATCCTGCTGGCGGCGCATCCGATCCGGGCGGAGATCCTGCATGATTTGAAGCGCGACACGGGAGGCGATTTCCTGTTGCAGGCCGCGGATCAGGTGAAAGCCACGACGCTGTCGCCCCGCGATACGCTGCGGCTGCGGAGCGAGCCGGCGATGTTCGCCACGCGCCGCACGGAGTTGCAGGACGCCTCGGGCAAGCCTACGGGAACGTTTGTGGCGTTGCGGTCGCTGGATGCCGTGGCGGCGCGCGCCGACTCGCTCAGCCGCCGCGTGCTGTTTACCTGGCTGGTGGCGATGGCCGTGGGACTGGCCCTCAGTTGGACGCTGGCGCGCCGCATCACGAAGCCGCTGCGGGAGCTCAACGAGGCGGCGATGGAACTAAGCCGGGAGAACTACTCGGTGCGGGTGCCCGAGGATGCGCCGGCGGAACTGGGCGTGCTGGCGCGGACGTTCAATCGGATGTCGGCGTCGATTGAAACAGCACGGGCGGAACGGATCCGACGCGAGCAGATCAATGCTATTGGACGTCTGGCGGCGTCGGTGGCGCACGACCTTCGCAATCCGCTATCCGCCGTGCTGGGTGGCGCCGAAATGCTGGCCGAATTCGAACTTCCCATCGAGCAGGAGAAGCAGACCGCGCAGCAGATCTACAAGGCGGCGCAGCGGATGCAGAAGATGCTAGGGGAATTGAGCCAGGTGGCACGCTCGCGGCCGGAGGAGCCGGTGGTGGTGGAGTTGGCTGAACTGGTGGAGCGGGCGGCCGACTCGCAGCGGGAGCGGGCGGAGCGGCAGGCGGTGCGGGTCCTGATCGACAACTCCCCGGGTCTGCGAGCGCGCTGCGAACGGAACCGCATCGAGCGCGTGCTGGTGAATCTGATCGGCAATGCGCTGGAGGTGATGCCCGATGGCGGTGAGATCCGCATCGCCCTGCGGCGGAACCGCGACTTCGCCGAGATTGAAGTGGCCGACAGCGGTCCGGGCATTGCTCCGGAGGTTCGCGAGCGCTTGTTTGAACCCTTCGTCACGGCGGGTAAGCAGGATGGCTTGGGTTTGGGGCTAGCGCTGGCCAGGCAAACGGTGGCCGACCATGGCGGCGATTTGCGTTTGCTGGATCCACCGAATGGGGCGGCGTTCCTGATTCGGCTGCCGGCGCAGTAATAGTCCTTACGCCCGCCAGCGGATGCCCTCCGGCGTATCGCCGCTATTGTTCTTCCCCGTCACCAGTGCGCTCAGCAACACCTCGCCTTGCCGAGGCTCCAGCGCGAGCTCCAACTCATTCTTGCCGGGGCGTAGGGATACCGCGAACTGGAACTGGCCGACGCGGTAGCGCGTGTCCGATTCGAACCGGGCGACGGTCTCGCCGTTGCAGCGCGCCGTCACCGATCCGCGCACGCCAAGCCAGAGGAAGCCTTGGTGATGGCCCCGCGATTCGACGGTGACCGCCGCCTTGTACACGGAGCCGGCCGCCGGAGCCACGCCGGTCGCCTTCACGAGATCGAGCGTGTCGAAGGGCGCCGAATGCGGCTGCCAGCCGCGCCCCGTTGACAAGCGCCATTCCCGATTGCATCGCCCGTACCAGCGCTTCGGCTTCTCCCAGGTGCGGTTGCTGCGGTCCGGCTCATCGCCGCGTAGATCGATGGTCGACAAATCCATCGAGCCCATCATCCGCTTCGAGGCCATCTGGAGGAAGTCGATGTCGTAGGGATTGAAGCCCAGCAGCTTGGCGACCATCGCATCGCTCATCACGGGGTCCTCACAGGCCATCACCAGGTTGGAGCGCACCGTCTGGTCCTCCCGTCCAACGAAGTGCTCCTGGCTTTGCAGGCCGCGAATGCCGTCGATCACACAGTAGTCGGGAGGATGGAATGCGGCCAGATCGCAGATGAAGGGATCAATGCGGTCGCCGGCCGAATGCTGGTCGTGCAGCAGCGCGTTATGAAAGCCACCGGGCAAGGCGTAGGCTTCGCGCGGCGCCGTACCGACGTAGTTCTTCAGGACCGCCGTGATGCCCGATTGCAGGTGCACCTTCATCACCGGCACAGAGATCAGGAAGTCGCAGCCGGTGATGGTGTTGGTCACGAAGTAATCCGGGCGGCCGCCGAATGCGCCCTGCCCGTTTGGCGCCTTGGGCACTTCGATGCGCTTGAACTTGCCATCGGGCCCGCGCACGCAGTCGTAGCTTAAATCCACGAAGTCAAACTTCTTGGCCGGATTCGCCGCCGCCGCGTTGCGAATCATGGAGCCCAACGAGCCGTCGAAACCGGGGAACTCAGCGGGACCCCATTCAAAGCCGAGCGCGCTGACGCGCTTGCCGCCTTGGACGACGACATTGTCCTCGGCCTTGTCGGAAGGACGGCGGTACGTTCCGCCTTCGGCGATGGTGACACGCCCGGCCTTGGAGCGCTCAGCCACATATTCGAGCACGGCCTGCGTTACCCGGAAGTCGGTGATGTCGCCCAAAGCATAGGCCGGATGCGGCCGCAGAAAGACAATATTGGGCTTGATCACGACCCACGAGCCCGGCTTGATCTTCTCCGCGAGGGAGCCGGCTTTCGGCGCGCCGTAGTCGATGGCAGTGAACACCATATCGCGCACCTGCTCATAGCTCAGGCCATCTTCCAAAGAAGACGGCTGGCGCAATCTTGCATGCGTGGAGCGTACCAGCCCAAGTTTGGTGCGGCTATCGGGAGCCGCGTGCAGCGCCGCCGCGCTCGCCGTTGTCAGAAAGAATTGCCGTCGATTCATAGGTAACCTGCCGGTTTCGCGAAGGCGCGCTTCGCCTCTTCGAGCTCATTGCCGCGGGTCCAGATGGAGTCGGGATGGGCGACGCCGAACCCGCGCGCCTCCAGCCGGTCGAGCAACGGGAGCTTGTCCGCTTGGAAGCCCATCACAGCCGCCGCGATCGTATCCACCGGCACGGCGTTCGCGCCCGCGATGACGATGTTATGGCGCACCGCGCCCTTCTCGTCGCGATGCATGGCCCCGCCTACCACGGCGAAGTCCGCCGGGTGATGGAGATAGAGGTCGGTCAAGACATCCACGGCGTCTCCCAAAGCGAGCAGTTTCTCGCGGTTGGCTCCGTAGACGGCGCGCGGCGCAAGTGCCCAGTAATTGGCCACGGCCGCGGCAATGCCAGTTACCGGGGATGTCGCCAGGGGCGCGATGGAAATCAGGCGGTCGCATTCGAGCACGGTCTTGGCCAACGCGTACACACCTTGCGGATTGCTCCGGGCGAAGGTACGGCGGGGCGCAGGGGCCTGCAACCACGCATCTTTGGAGAGATCCACGTACTCGATACGGCGCGCCGGGTGGGCCGTGGCCAACTGCTTCAGCCGCTCCGTCCAAGGGGCGGGCGCCTCGCCATCGGCCGCGAGCGTGAGCCGCCGGCCCAGGCCGCGTTTGGCATAGTCCTCGATCATCGTGAACAGTAGCGCCTCATCGGCACGCGACTGTGGCGATAGGGCCGCCAGGAACACGACCCATTCATCGGACTCAGGCAGCTTGCGAGGGCCGCTCCGGGCTGGACGCGACAGGCGCCGCGCACTGAACTCGACCGCCTTACGCAGCATCGCTGCCATTTGTTCTTGAGACAGGGAAGAATCGGGAGGAGAGGGCTGCGCCAAGCCGGTGAGTTTGGTGCCGTCGTGTTCCTCGGCTTCTTTGAGCGACGAGAGGACAACGCCAACTCGGGGCACAGCATCGAACGTTGCCGATGCCAGCATCGACTCTTCCGGTTTGGTCCGAAGACCAGTAGACCCGGATTGCATGATGCCTTCACTATACGCCTCTTTTGTGCTGTTGGATACGATAAATCTGAATCCACACAAGGAAGCTCGCGCGGTGGCGGCCCTCAATCATCCCGGCCCGATCTTGGCGGATCGCCTTGAGAAGGGTGCGCTGCCGCTGGAGGAAGCGCTGGCGGTGGCCCGGCAGATTGCCGAGGCGCTTGAAGCCGCGCACCGCCGAGGCATGATTCATCGCGACCTCAAGCCAGCCAACGTCCACGGGAGTTGTTCGCGCTGGATAGCAATCCGGATACTGGCAGCGGCCTCGTCCGTACCTTCGACGTGCTCCCGGATGGCCGCTTCGTGATTCTTCAGGGCGCAACTACGCCGTCCGGAGGATTCGCGACGAAGTACACGGTGACGGTGAACTGGTTCGACGAACTGCGCCGCCTTGCCCTGGGGAAGGCGTGAGCCTGGGCCCACGCTTACAGGTCTGAACGGGAAGTGGGGTAGCGCATTATTGTTTCGGAACGCGGCGGCGAAGGGCCAATGCGTCCGCGAGATCCTGTGCGCGCCCTGTCGACTCTTTGTTCCGGATCAGGGCGTCCCGCCCAAGAAAGGTGACTGGTACGCCATCGATCGACCCGGCCACGCGGCTCGCCCAAGCCTCCTCGAAGGGCACACCAGCAATCGAAGTGATAAGGTCGATTCGGTTCGGCTTGGCCCCCAATTGCACAATCTGGTCCGGAGTGGAGAGATCTTGCACGGTGATATCCAAACCGCCAAATCCGAAATTTCGTAGCGTCTTAACTACCGATTCGGCGTTTTCCGCCTTTGGACGGATGAGGAAGTCAATGTCGGCGGTGAACCGTGGGTGGCCATGCCAGGCGACGGCGAACGCGCCTACAACGAGATACTCAACGCCGTTCGCGTTTAATAATTCGATGAATTCGCGCAAGTCTTTGCTGAGGTGCATCGGGGTAAACGCGGGTCTGGAGTTCCAGGACGATGGCGATCCGTTGTTCCGGCGTCATGCGCATGTCCTCATCGGCATCCGCAGCTTCGGCTTCGGCAAAGCTGTGAAAGATGCGGGCGACCTTCTCCATATATACCCATTTTACCGTGCCGCGCTCTGGAGCAGCTCGGCGGCATGTGGAACTCGCCGATCGAAGCAGCCGTGAGCTACACGGGGAGTCTTTCGAACGAACGTAGCGCGGAAAACGGGGTTTCACGGGTGGTTACGTTTCGCGCGGACGCACCAAGTACGCCAAGAGCAAAATACATTATGTCGCGTATCCCTTGACTCGGCCAGTAGACCGCAATAACGTGGTCTTATGGATTTGACCGTTCACATTCCCGACGAACTCGTCGCCCACCTGGGCGGTCAAGCCGCGCAGTCTGAACTGGAACGCCGCGCCCTTGAAGCCTTCGCTCTGGAAGAGTACAAGGCAGACCGCATCACCAAAGTCCAACTGCGCAAGATGCTCGGACTGGAACGCATCGAACTGGATGGCTTCTTCAAGGCGCATGGCGTATATGACGAATACACCATGGAAGATTTCGAGCGCGAGCAGCGGGCTCTCAAAGAGCTTGGACTTTAGAGCCCCGTGCCGTTGGTCATTTCCGATACCAGCCCCATCAACTATCTGATTCAGATCGGTCACGCCGATCTGCTTCCTGGCTTGTTTGAGCGTGTGGCTCTTCCCAGGGCTGTTCAGGCAGAGCTTTCTACAGCAGGCGCTTCGCTGCTGGTAAGAAGCTGGATCGCCGCGCCTCCGGCGTGGCTTGAGATCCACGACACCACAGGCCTGCCTCAAGTCTCCGGGCTCGATGACGGTGAGACTGCCGCCATCGCCCTAGCTGCAATACTGTTCACTTAAGAACATTTGTGTGCTATCCTGTTTTCGGGGCAAACGC
>CAYLPH010000031.1:0-89160 GCA_964385495.1 uncultured Candidatus Solibacter sp. | reverse complement strand
CATTCATGATCTGTGACGAAAACTATGTGGCATTGGGCGTGGACGCCTGCCCCACATTGGTTTACAGCAGCAGAATAGCCGTTTGCCAGGTGTTTAGCTTCTTGGTTTTCGGATCGAGGACGGTTACCTGGCATTGGTATTCGCCGGGCGGCAGGCCGGTGAGTGGCACCCGGAATCGGAGTGGGGTGGTCTTCAGGCGTGACGCGGCGAACTCTGGTGAGGCAAGTGGCTTCGTCTCCATTGCCTTCGCGCCATCGCGATAGAAAGTGACGTAGGCGTACAGGGGTTCGGGGGTAGGGGCGTCCGGTTGATAGGCCTGCAGGTAGACAAACATGTCGCGGTCGCGGGGGAAGACTCTGGTGACGGACGGGATGAGCTTCCGGCCTTCGTGTACCAACGGGTGCTGCGACTGCGCTTGTGGCTTGTTGGCTTCGTAGAGGGCTTCTTTCAGGTCGACGCGCTGGCTGCTGAGGATGACTGAACTGATGGGTATGCGATGGGGGGCCTCTTTATTGAGGTTCGGAACCACGAACGGCATGGCATAGGTGCCCATGCGGCCGGTGACGGCGTCGCGCGCCAGGAATTTCAGCTTGTAGCGGCCGGGGAGGAGAGTGAAGCCGGTGTCGTATTCGATGGGGCGGCTGGCGAGTCCGGCGGCGACGGTGCCGGAGACCTTGATGTCGACTTTGTCGCGCACGTTGCTGATGGTGCTGCCGAACTCATCCTTGATCTCGCCAATGAAGTCGATGGTGGTGCGGTCGGCTCCACGCTTCTTCACCAGCGCCAGTTCGCTGCCGGGGATCTTGACGGTGAGCGTGGTGAAGTACTCGGCGCGGTTCAGTTGGAAGTAGCCGAGCTCCAGGGCCAGTGTCAGTTCGGTGACGGGGTCTTCCAGCAGCAGGGCATCTTCGAGTTGGCGTTCTTTATCGGCTGCGGTGAACTTGGCGAAGACCTTGTTGGCGTAGTAGCCCTGGCGGTAGTCGAGGGCGGCCTGGGTGGCGTTCCTGAGGTTGATGCGGATGCGGCGGAACTTGCCGTCGGGCTTATCGTTGGTGGTGTAGTAGCCGAGGATGTAGTAGCTTTGCGTGGCTTGCTGCGCTTGGACAATGCCCCGGCTGAGGTCGTTGTAGTCGAGCAGCGCCTTGCCGCCGGTGTCGGCTGCCAGCGTCCACAAAGTGTCCTGGGAGCGTTGGAAGTTGCGGGCACGATCCATCGCCGCACCGCCGGTATACATCGCCAAGCCGCCCGGCGAGCCTTGCGTGGCATCGCCCATGGGAGCGGAGGCAACCAAGCCGCGCGCATCGACGGGCCAGAGCGACACACCGGCGCGGATGGCCGCGTTGATGGTGGCCTGCAACTGCGCCTGGTTGTTCGATCCATTCAGCCGCAGGCCACTGGCGAAATAGATAAGCGACTTCTTTTCATTCAGACGGCCGAGCATCTGCGCGGCGGTTTGCAGAGCGGAGAGTTGGCGGTCGGTAAAGAAGATGTTGAACTCGGCGTCATTCTGGCCGAAGGCGGCGCCGGTATCGGCTTTGCTGGTGTCCGTGCCGTCGGAAGGCGCGTTCTCATCCTCGCCGACGATTAGCGTTTCCAGGACGCGCAGCAGCCGCTCGCGGTCGGCGGTGAAGTCCTGGAAGACCTGGACGGAGCCGCTGCTGAAGGCCATGATGGCCAGCAGGTCGGCGGAAGTCATCTGCGTCTTCACGAACTGCCGGGCGGCCTGGAAGGCGCGCATCTGGTCGGATGCGGGCATGGCGGTGAAGTCGAAGTAGAGGGCGAGCAGACGGCGGTCGCGGTAGCGGGAGTCGCCGTTGGCGGGCGGCAGGATTTGGGTACGCGGCAGACGGGCGAAGGGCGATACGGGGCGCGAATCCATGATGGGCGCGATGGGGGCGGCGGTGTCCAACTTCTGGAACTCGAAGTAGCGAATCTGCTGCGGGACGCCGTCTTCGGTGATCTCGAAATTTTCCGCTTTGAGGCCGGCGATAGGGCGGCCGTCTTTATCCTTGACGTTCACGGTTTCGACGACCAGTTGGGTGGTGGTGCGGAAGGTTTGCGCTTCGGCGAGCAGAGTGAGGAAGAGCAACGGTAGCATTAGAACCTCATCCTGGCGGTGAGTTGCACGGTGCGCATGGCGTTGGCGCCGGTGGGCAGGCCGAACTGCGTGTTGCCGGCGATGGTGTTCCAACGGGAGTAGTTGACGGAGTTGAGCGCGTTCATGGCGTCCAGCCGGACGTCGAAGCTGACGCGCTCATTGGAGCGCAGCGTGCGGCCTAGCGACGCGTTCATGACGAACTGAGAGGGGCCGGTGATGGTGTTGCGTCCCGCGTTGCCCCAGCGGCCAGGGGTAGGGGGAGTGAAGGCCGCGGGGTTCAGGAAGAAGCCGCCGGGTGCGTCGTAGAGTGGCGCACCGGTGTAGTCCGGGCGCAGGCTGCCGGTGACTCCGGTGCCGGCGATGGGACGCAGAACGATGGGCGTCTGCGGCGTGCCGGTGGCGATGTCGAATTGGGTGCCGAGGGTCCAATCCTTGAGGAGCCCGGCGACGCGGCCGGTACGCAGGGCTCCGCCACGCATGCCCATTCCGGTGGTGTATTGCAGACTGGCGGAGGCTACGTGGCGCTGGTCGAAGTTGGAGAGCGCGCGTTCGGCAGCGAGGTCCAGCCAGTTCTGCGCCAGCAGTGTAGCGCCCTGATTGCGGCCACCGGGGGCGGCGTTGTCGATGGACTTGGCCCAGGTGTACTGCAGGCTTCCGGCGAGGCCGCTACGGAGCCTGCGGCGGAGTTGGAGTTGCCCGGCGTGGCGGATGGAACTGCCTTGCGAGATGAGCCAGGAATAGCCTGCGTTGGCGGTGGGCACGTCCGGCGCGGTGTTGGGCAGGATGGTCTGCTGCCCGTTGGCGCCTTTGCCGCCGAGATAGGTGGCCGTGATCTGGAGTGCCCACGGCAGATCGGTTTGCAAGGAGACCTGCCAACTGTGGAGGTAACCGATGCGAAAGGCGGGGTCGACGCCGAAGGTGGTGGCTTGGGTGACCGGCACGTTGCCGGGGTTGAAAGGACTTGCCAGGTTGAGCGGCGTGGCGGCGGTGTTGGCCAGGCGGAGGCTGGTGGAGAGTGGGGCCTGCTGTGCCATCTGCATGGCGATGGGCTGGTAGACGGAGGTATCGAAGTAGATGCCATAGCCGCCTCGAACGACCGTGGAGTTGGCAGCGAAGGGACGCCAGGAGAAGCCGAGGCGCGGAGCAACGTTGTTGCGGTCGGGGTCTGGCGAGGCTTGGCCGATGACGGGCTGGGCGGAGTTGAATCCGGCGGTGGGGCGCAGGTTGACGAGGCGGCCGTATTTCTCGCGCAGCGGCGACCAGTACTCCCAACGCAGTCCGGCGTTGATGGTGAGGCCGGGGTTGACGCGCCAATCGTCGCTGAGGAAGGCTTCCTGGGTGGTGCCGCGAAGATACTTGTCGGCATTGCCAAACGCGATGGCGCTGGTGTCGGGGAGGCCCAATAGGAAGCCGGCCAAGTCGCTGCCGGTGGTGGCGCCAGTGAAGGCGAGGCTGCCGCGCGCGTCCTGCTGGCCGAGCACGTTGAATTGCTGGCGGCGGTGCGTGTAGCCGTAGGTGATGTTGTGGCGTCCGCGGCTGAGGAACATGTCCGCGGAGAGGCTGGAGGTCTGGTTGCGGAGGAGCGATGCCTGCGGCATTGAGAGCGAGGTGATGCCGTTCGCGAACTGCAGGGAGGGCGGGCCCCAGTTGACGGAGTCCTGGTTGTTGCCGGTGATGCCGGCTTCGGCGGAGATGTTCCGGCGATGGGAGAACCAGGGCGTCAGGCGATTGCGCAGGCGGCTGAGCTCGAAGCGCGTGTTCAGCAACGTGCGTGTGTTGATGGTGCGGCTGTATTGGGTGCTGGCGTTCCAGCCGAGTCCGTTGCCCAGGTTGAGGAAACCGAATATATCGGGGCTATCGGTGCGCGTGCTTTGCAGGGCGAAGGCTCCGGCAAAGGAGTTGCGGCGGACGCGCTTGTTGAGGCGGGTTTGCAGGTCGTCCTGATGGAACCCGTTCACGATGGGCGCCTGGAAGTTGTATCTTGCGCCGGTTTCGAAGTTGGGGAGCGGGTAGAGGCCGAGGAGGTTGGTGGCCTGCGGGCTGAGGCGATTGGAAGGAATCCGGTTCTCGGGAAAGGGGAGGCCGTTTGACGGATCCAAGGCCGCCGCTGCCAACGCGCCGGTGCGTTCGGCGGCGGTGGGCATCAGGCCGGTGCCAGTAGATGCCGTGCGATTGCGCATCCACTGGTAGTTGACGACGAACACCGGGCCGTTCTTATCGAGAAGGCGCGGAATCCTGAGTGGGCCGCCGAAGGCGAAGAGGCCCTGCACGCGGTTGTAGGCGGGTTTGGGCATCGGCTGCCCGGTAAGGGAGAAGGCGCGGGCGTCGAAGGCGGAACTGTTGGCGACAATGCCCAGGTTGCCGTTGTACATGGAGCGCGGGCCTCCGCGAAAGTTGCCGAAGGCGGGCAGTTGGGCGAAGGGGGAGGCTCCACCGTTGTTCACGCTGCCATTGATGAGGAAGCCGTCGGCCGCCTGGCGGGCGAGCTCGCCGGTATCCGCGGGTTCGCCCGTTTGCTTGGGTGCCGGCTTCGCGATTACCGTGGCTGGCTGGAATGCCTGTGGCTGCGCGGGAACCATCGCCGCCACTGTTTCGGCCGGCAGCATGGGCAGTTCAAACTCGGCGGGTGCTTGGGACGGGATGGTGACGTCACGGCGCACGGTCTCAAATAGCTGCATGGAGACTTCGAGGGTCCAGGCGCCGGGGGCAAGGTTGTTGAACTGGAACGTCCCCTGTGCGTCGGTGATGGTAGCGGCGCTATTGCCGCCCGCCTGCGTGGCCGTAACGGTGGCGCCCGGTAACGGCAGCCCGTTTGATCGCACGACACCTTTCTGTTCCGCGGCCGCCGCCAGGAGAATCAGGCCAAACCACAACAGCATGGCTGGTTAGTTCTCAGTGGGCTTGGAGACCGCTTCGATGACGATCAGCGGTACGGTGGTCTTCTGCGAGTCCAGCCGCAGGCCGAGTTGTTCCTGGACGGCGGTGAAGATTGTCGGGCCATTGGGATCGGCCGGGGGTAGGGCATCAGGCGGCGGAGGCGGACCACCGAGGCCGGGGAGACCCTGACCGGGTTCCGGCGTCCAGCGCAGTTCGATATCGAAACGGCCCTCAATGCCGGTTTTGTCAACAACGGGCTTACCCAAGTGCTGCGATAGCTGCTGCACCAGCATGGCCATGGTTGCCCCTTGCGTGTTGATCATGCCGCGGCCCATGCGGACCATGCCCTGGGGACCGCCGGCGGTTTCCGAGGCCTTCAGTTTCGGCCCGCTCTTGGCGGGCAGCAATGCATAGCCGGATGTTTCCTTGGATTCCTCACGCACCTTGAGACCAAAGCGGTCCGTTAGGAGGTTACGCAGCATGGCCTGCATGGTTTCGCGCGGCACGCGGTCTCCCGCGCCGTCCTCGGCCTTGGCCTGGATATCCCAGGCATCGGAGCCGATCCAACTCGGGCCGCCGGAGATCTGGAAGTCGCGGACGTTGAATGCCTGCGAGATCAACTGGCGGACCGTGACGCCGGACATGTTAACGCGGCCGCCAGGGGCCATGCGCATCATGACGCGATGGTCATTCGTGGCGTTGGGCTTGATGGACGCGACTTCGAACTTCTGGGCGTAGGCCGCGGAGGTTAGGAGCGCAAGGGCAGGGATGTATCGCATAGCGGGGTTCTTTCGAACTTAGTTGCCGGTTGAGGCGCGAAAAGTTCCCCTGAAGATTTAATCCTTGCGGCTCAATTGCGGGCGGATGGCGAAATCGTAGAGCGCGCCGCCGAGCAGTCCGCCTAGCAACGGGCCGAAGATGGGGACCAGGAAGACATTGGTGCCATCGGTGAGGCCATTGTTTTTAAAGCCGGCGAGAGTGGTGAAGAGGCGCGGGCCGAAGTCGCGGGCGGGATTGATGGCATAGCCGTGGAGGCTGCCGAAGCTCATGCCGATGGCCACCACCAGCAGGCCGACGAGGATGGGCGTAAGAATGGCTGGGGGCTGGTTCCGCTCATCGGTGATGGCGAAGATCAACAACAACAGGAGCGCGGTTCCCACCACCTGATCGAGAAAACCGGTGAAGGGGACTTCGGGGAATGCGGGAAAGGTGGCGAAGATGCCGGCGGTTTTCTCCAGGGCCGGGTCGAACTTCAGGAAGGCCGGGCGGTATAGGAGATAGACGACGGCAGCGGCGACGAACGCACCGGCGGTCTGGGCGAGGGTATAGGGAATCACGCGAGACCAGGGAAAGCCGCGGAAGACCGCGAATGTGACGGTGACGGCGGGGTTCAGGTGCGCGCCCGTGACCTTGCCGGCGATATAGATGCCCATGACCACGCCCAGACCCCAGGCGATGTTGATGTTGGTAGTGCCGCCCTTCACGACTTCGCCGGGAACTCCCGTTCCGAAGAGAACGACGCTGGCAACAACGCCAATGCCGAACAGAAGCAGGACGAGTGTGCCGAGAAACTCGGCAATCAGTTCACCGGCAAACGTGGGGCGCACTCAGGATAGCTTAGCGTTTCCGGGCGAGCGCTCGCTTGGCGGCGGTGACGACGTTGGCGGCGGTGAGCCCGTACTTTTGCAGAACCTCTTCGGGGGTGGCGGACTCGGCGTAGGTGTTTTCCACGCCAACGAACTCCATCAGGCAGGGAGCGGTTTGGGCAGCGGCCTGCGCCACCTTCACGCCGAGGCCACCGTCAACGAGGTGCTCTTCGCTCACCACGATGGCGCCGGTTTCGCGGGCGGCCTTGGCAACGGCCTCGACGTCCAGCGGCTTGATGGTGGGAAAGTCGATGACGCGGGCATGGATGCCCTCGCCTTCCAGGATCTCGGCGGCCTTGATGGACTCGGCGACCATGAGGCCATGCGCCATGAGAGTGATGTCGTTGCCATCGGTGAGTTGGATGGCCTTGCCGATCTCGAACTTCTGGCCGGGGCTGTAGATCACGGGCACTTTGACACGTCCGGCGCGAAGAAAGACAGGGCCCTGGTGCTCTGCGGCGATCTTCACGAACGCGGCCATGGCCACTTCGTCGGCGGGGCTGAAGACCACGAAGCCGGGGAGGGAGGTGGCCAACGCGAGGTCCTCAATCGACATCTGCGACGGACCGTCTTCCCCGATGGAGATGCCGCTGTGCGTGCCAACGACCTTGACGTTTGTGTTGGGGTAGGCAATCGTAACGCGCATCTGCTCGAAGCCTTTGTTCACGACGAAGGCCGAGAAACTGGCGACGAACGGGATCTTGCCCGAGGCGGCCAAGCCGGCGCCGAGAGCCACCATGTGCGCTTCGGCGATGCCGCAGGAGAAGAAGCGGTCCGGGAACTCCTTGGCGAACCAGTGGACCATGGTGGATTTGGAGAGGTCCGCGTCGCACACCACGACATCCTTGTTCTGCTTGCCCAACTCGACCAGGGCCTTGCCGAACGCCTCACGCGTGGCGGCGCCCAACTTCAATTCGTACCGGGTATTGGCGGCCATTACTGCAATTCCTCCAGTGCCTTCTTCAATTCGTCGCGGGTGGGCGCGCTGCCATGGAATTTCGGGTTGTTCTCCATGAAGGAGACGCCTTTGCCTTTGATGGTATTGGCGATAAAGACCGTGGGTTTGCCCTTGGTGGCGGCGGCTTCGGCGAAGGCGGCGCGGACCGTGGGAATGCTGTGCCCGTCGGCCTGGACGACGTGCCAGCCGAAGGATCGCCACTTATCGCCCAGAGGCTCCAGATCCATGATGTCCTTGACGAAGCCATCGAGCTGGATCTTGTTGTAGTCGACGATGCAGACGATGTTGTCGACCTTGTGAAAGCCCGCGAACATCGCCGCTTCCCAGACCTGGCCTTCCTGAATCTCGCCGTCGCCCAACATGACGTACACGCGGCTGGGGCTATTGTTGAGGCGGGCCGCTAATGCCATACCGAGGCCGACCGAGAGACCCTGGCCCAACGAGCCGGTGGATGCTTCCAGCGCCGGGATGAAGCGGCGATCCGGATGGCCCTGATAGATCGAGCCGAGCCGACGGAGCGTCTTCAGTTGGTCGATTGGCGTATAGCCGCATTCCGCCATCACGGAATAGAGCACGGGGGCGGCATGGCCTTTGCCCAAGATGAAGCGGTCGCGGTCCGGCCAGCTAGGATCGGCCGGGTTGTGGCGCATCACTTCTTTATAAAGGACGGTGAGGATTTCGACGGCCGAGAGCGATCCGCCGGGGTGGCCGGACTTCGCTTCGGTGATCATTTCGACGATGTGACGCCGGATGACTTTCGAGAACTCCTGAAGTTGCTGATCCGTTTGTGACATGAAAGGTAAATTCTCAGCCTAACATTTTGCGTTCATACGGGCTTGTGGGAGGACGGGTTGCCACCGTTAATGCGGCGCCTCGCAATTGACCATCCATTGGATGCCGAACTTGTCGGTGACGATTCCGAAGGCCTCGGCCCAGTACGTCTTCTCCAACGGCATGACCACCGCCCCGCCATCCGCCAGATTATCGAAGATCTTGCGAGCGTGCGCGGCGTCGTTTAATCCGATGGCCAGGCTGATGTTGCCGCCGGGCCCCGGCGCGCCAGGCATGGGGGTGTCGCACAACATAATGTTCGAACCGCCCACCTTGAGGGTGGCGTGCATGATGTGGCCGGCAGGCCCCATGTCCGCCATGGGCGATTCGCCATAGGTCTGCTGAAACAGCAGGTCGGCGCCAAGCGCGGACTGATAAAACGCGATCACGTCGCGGCAGTTTCCCTTAAAAGACAGGTATGGACTGACTCCCAGCATGTGAGGCTCCTTTGCCTGGATAGTATGAAACGGAGCCACCGCGCCGCACAAGGGCCTAGACGTAGAAACATTTTTGATACAAATCCGGCGCCGGCGACAAGTATCACTGGGCACGACATGCACACACGACTTGGAGTCGCTTTTCTGTTTCTATCCGCGATGCTGCAGGCGCAGAACCTGGCGGTGGTGAGGACCACCGGACAGTTTGACGGCGATGGGACCATCCTTTACAGCGTCTACGTGGCGAGCCGGACGCAGGCATTGGGCGAGTTGACGATCAGCAGCGCCCTGCCGCCGGGCACCCGGTATCTGGAGAACGTGGATCGTCCGCGGGAGGCGCGGTATGAGGGGGTGGCGGACAACGTTGTGGTGTGGACCCTGGCTGACCTGGCGGCCGACACCGTGATTGGCCCCTTCACGTATCGCCTCAAGATGGATGGGACGGTGCCGGAGGCGCCTGCCTGGCCCGCGGCGGCGGTGGCGTATCAAAGGCCAGTGCCGGAGTTTACGGATGTACCGGCGGCATCCACGGCGTTGCGGGCGTTTGCCGAGGCCGGTTCCATCAGCTTCGATGCGCGGGGAACCCTGGATGCCAGCGGCGCGAACGCGGCCATTGAGATCGGGGAGACGGGAGTGCTGCTGTTTGTTCCCGCCGGTGCGGTGAACGTCCGGACTACGCTCACCGTGCGGCGGCTGCCTCTGGACGACCGTCAACTTCCGGCGAATGCCGCGGGGACGTGGTGGTGCGGGCTCTACCAGTTCAGCGCCGAGCCTGCGAATGCCACCTTGGGAAGCATCGTGCTCGGGCTGCCCACACGGCGCGCGTTGACGCCGGGCCTGGAGATGAGTGTGTTTGGCAGTCCGGACCTGGTGAATTGGGTTGCGGCCAAGGGTACCGCCGAGCGTGGAATTGGGTTCGGATTGCCCGGCGCCGGCACGGTGACCTGCTTCCAGCAGTTCGGCCAAACGTTCTGCCGGTCCACGCCTGGGGGTCAATTCGGCGGCGGGTTTGGGAGCTTTGGAGCCTTCGGCGTTTCCGATGCGCAGCGCCAGTTGGGAAACGTCTCCGGCGCTTCGATGGCTACGGCGCTGGGTGCATCGGTGACGGCGGCGCAGATCACCGACGGCTCGAGCAACACCATCATCGCGATCCTGATCGGGCGCCGGTAGCGGCGCTTCAAACGGATAATCGCATTCACCTTTTGGTTAACGGACGGCGGAGTGGGCGAGGTAAGTGGTTGATTCCGAGATCGTTCCCGTTTGGTCACAGGCCTGCAACAAGGGGGATCGCCCGAGACAAGGAGAGACCTGTTGACCAGATACACACCCTTTCTGCTGTTCTGGAGCGCGCTGGCGGTTGCGGCGGCTCCGGTGACCTTCCATAAAGACGTGGTGCCCGTTTTGCAGAAGCACTGCCAAACCTGCCATCGCCCTGGGGAAGCGGCGCCCATGGCCTTCCTGACGTATAAGGAAACGCGCCCCTGGGCGAAGGCCATTCGCGAGGCCGTGACGAGCGGCAAGATGCCACCCTGGACCGCTGAGCGTGGCGTTGGCAGGAAGTTCCATAACGACCGCACGATGCCGGAGGGCGATAAACGCATCCTGCACGCCTGGGCGGAAAGCGGCGCACCGGAGGGCAACGCCGCCGATGCTCCACCCGCGCTGACCTTCCCCGAGGGCTGGATCATGGGTAAGCCGGACAAGGTATGGCAACTGCCCGAAGCCTATACGGTGCCGGCCAGCGGAACCATCGAGTACACCTACTACATCATCCCGAACGCATTTCCGGAAGATACCTGGATCACGGCCGCCGAGATCCGGCCCGGCGCGCGTCCGGTGGTGCATCACGTGATTGCTTATGTACGGCCACCGGGGTCGGTGTGGATGCAAGGGCAGGAGGCAGGCAAGTTCTTCGTTCCGCCGAGCCGCGCCGCCGGACAGCAGACGCCGGCGAACGTGAAGCCGTCGGAATGGCGGCAGCGGATTGTTGGGTATGCGCCGGGTGTGCGGCCGCGTGCCGCGGTCAATGGCGGGGCGCGGCTGGTTCCGGCAGGATCGGACCTGATCTTCGAACTGCACTACACGGCGGCGGGTAAGGCTATGCCCGACCGGTCTACGCTGGGCATTATTCTGGCGAAGGCGCCGCCGCAGAAGCGGCTGGTGACGCAGGCGGCCGTGAACTTCGGCCTGCGGATTCCGGCGGGGGCGGACAATCACCGGGTGGACGCGGCGGTGACGCTGGCGCAGCCGGTGACCTTATTGTCGATCACGCCGCATATGCACCTGCGCGGCAAGGCGTTCGAGTACCGCGCGGTGTATCCGACGGGCGAAAGCGAAGTGCTGGTGCGGGTGCCGAAGTACGACTTTAACTGGCAGATCTCCTACGAACTGGACCAGCCGTTGGCGTTGCCAAAGGGAACGCGCATTGAGTGCATCGCCCACTACGACAATTCGCCGAACAACAAGTTCAATCCGGACCCGGCGAAGGAGGTGCGTTGGGGCGACCAGAGTTGGGAAGAGATGATGGTTGGGTTCATGGAGTTGTCGCTGGATCTGGACCAGGATATCGACAGCCTCTTTGAAAAGAAGAAGGCTGTACCGGCGTCCGTGGCCAGCGCGGAGGGGCAGTAACGGGGGGCACTGTGGCCGGCGCCGGTGTGGCGCCGGCCACGCTACCATCGAGGGAGATGCGCGCTCTCATTCTGCTTGCCGCCGCACTCCTGCTGGGCCAGGAGCCGAAGCCGCCCGATCCCGCGGCCGCGCCGGCCGAGGCTAAGCCCGAAGCCCCGGCGAAGCCTGTGTATCGGAACGAGGGCAAGCCCATCCTTCTGCCCTTTACCTGCGGGGAAGAAGACATCAACAACTTCGGCCTGACCTGCACGCCGGACGAGCCTTGCGAAGCCTATCTCGAACTGAGCGCGATCGACAACTTCAACGGCAAGCTATACGCTACGGGCAACATCCACACGAGTTCCACGACGTTGTGGAGTGTGCTGCTGCTGAGCGAGGACGAGGGCAAAACCTGGAGTGAAGCCTTCGAGCGCATGCGTTCCACGGCTCTGGAACATATGCAGTTCTTAGATCTGGATTACGGCTGGATCAGCGGACAGACGCTGGTATCGCTGCCCAAGGATCCGTTTCTGCTGGCTACCACCGACGGCGGCAAGATCTGGCGGAAGAAGCCGGTCTCGGGCGAATCGCGCGTGGGGGCGATCGAGAACTTCGTGATGGAGAGCCGCACCACGGGCCAGTTGCTAGTTGACCGCACACAGACCGGCAATTCGGGCGGGCGCCATGAGTACTTCGAGACCAACACCGGCGGCGATACATGGGGCCTGCGGCAGGTAAGCCCGAAGCCGATTGTATTGAAGAAGGCCCGGCCGGTGAGCAACCTGCTGCGCATCCAGGCCGACGCGCGCACCAAGAGCTTCCGTCTGGAGAAGCGCGAGGCCCAACGCTGGACGCCGCTGGCGAGCTTCCTGGTGAAAGTGGGCGAATGCAAGAGTTCCGATGAACTCCGCGAGCCGCCGCCACCCACGGAAGAGGCCAAGCCTGACTCGGGAACCTTCGTCATTCCATCGGAGAAAGGCCCGCGCCGCCCGCCCACTCTCAAGAAGAAAAAGTAAGTGACTGTTAACGCCATCGACCTGGAACTGGTGCGCCACCAGCTTGTCTCCATCGCCGAGGAGATAGGTACGGTGCTGCGCAAGACCTCGCTTTCGGCCAACATCAAGGAGCGCCGCGACTATTCGTGCGCCGTCTATACCGGGGACGGCCAGACCGTGGCGATGGGCGACCACATGCCCGTACACCTGGGCGCCATGCCGATGTCCGTGCGCCATGTGCTGGCGGCCTTCGAACTGAAGCGGGGCGATGTAGCGATCGTCAACGATCCGTTTCGCGGCGGTACGCACCTGCCCGATATCACGGCTGTGGCGCCGGTATTTCTAAAGGGGGGCAAGACGCCGTCGTTCTATGTGGCCAATCGCGCCCATCATGCCGATGTTGGGGGAATGAGCCCGGGCTCCATGCCGATGGCTCGCGAGATTTATCAGGAGGGGATTCGTATTCCGCCGATCCTGCTGGTGCGCGGCGGCAAGGTGGATCGCGATCTGTTGCGATTGGTGCTGGCGAACGTGAGAACGCCGGTGGAACGCGAAGGCGACATCCTGGCGCAATGGATGGCCATCCGTAGGGGAGAAGACCGGCTGCGGCAGTTGGAGAAGAAGCTGGGGCTGGCGCGGCTGAACACACTGATCGACGCGCTGCTGGCTTATTCCGAACGGATGATGCGGGCTGCCTTGCGGCGCCTGCCCGAAGGCTGCTACCGCTTCGAGGACTGTTTGGATAACGATGGCTTGACGCCCGAACCGCGCGTGATCCGTGTGGCCATTACGATTCGCGACGGCACGGCGACCGTGGATTTCACGGGGACCGGGAAGCAGGCCGCCGGTCCGGTAAACGCGAACTATGCGATCGCGGTGGCCGCCACGGTGTATGTCTTCCGGTGCCTGATTCGAGAGGATGTACCCTTCACCGAGGGGCTGATGCGGCCCATTCATTTGATCGCGCCCGAAGGCACGCTGGTGAACGCGGTGGAGCCGGCGGCCATGGCGGCGGGCAACGTGGAAACCAGCCAGCGGATTACGGACACGCTGCTCGGCGCACTGGCGCAGGCGGCTCCGGAGCTGATTCCAGCGGCGAGTTCGGGCACGATGAACAACCTCAGCTTTGGTGGTTGGGATGAGCGTCGTGGGCGGGCGTTTGCCTATTACGAAACCATCGCCGGCGGTATGGGCGCGAATCCGCGCGCGGGCGGCCTGAGTGCCACCCACACGCACATGACCAATAGCTGGAACACGCCGGTGGAGGCTTTCGAACATCTCTACCCGTTGCGCATTCGCGGATATCGCATCCGGCGCGGTTCCGGCGGCTCGGGCCGGCATTGCGGGGGAGACGGCATCACGCGCGAACTGGAGTTTCTGACGGAAGCGGATGTGACGTTGCTGTCCGACCGGCGCGAGCGCGGCCCGTATGGATTGGCCGGAGGAAGTCCCGGAGCACCGGGGCGCAACACGCTGAACGGCGAGCCTATCCCCGCCAAGACCAACTTCCCCGTGAAGCCTGGCGATGTCCTGCGCATTGACACTCCCGGCGGAGGCGGGTGGGGCGTAGGAGAATGAAAGGCATGTTCCGTTTGCTATCGATTCTTCTGCTGGCCGCCATCGCGAGTCCCGCGCAGATGCTCCAGATGGGTGAAGCGAGCCAGGGCTTTGTGTCGCTGTTCACCGGGCACGACCTGGGCCGATGGGAAGGCGACGAACGCCTATGGAAGGCCGAACGCGGCGTGCTGACCGGCTCGACAGAAGGCGTCGATCCGATCAAGACCAACCAGTTTCTGATCTACAAGGGCGGGCAGTTCAAAGACTTTGAACTACGGCTGGAGATCAAGCTGCGCAATCACAACAGCGGCATTCAGTTTCGCAGCGAAGAACTGCCCGGCTACGTGGTGAAGGGGCTGCAGGCCGATGCCGCGGAAGGCAACTGGTGGGGGTCCGTCTATGACGAGAAAGGCACGCGCGGCGTGATCGTGAATGGGTGGACGGGCAAGGCCGAGAAGATCGTGAAAGCGAATGACTGGAACGACTATTTCATCTATTGCAAAGGCGGCACGGTGAGACTGACGGTGAATGGGATGGTTACGTCAGAGCTTACGAACGAGACGCCGAAGGAAGGCATCCTCGCTTTGCAACTCCATGCCGGACCGCCGATGCAGGTGCAGTTCCGCAATATCAGGATCAAGAAGCTCGACTAATGGCGCAACCCGTAGGAATCGAAGTAGACGTGCGGCCCGCGCCGCGACCCGTGCCTGTGGTGTTGGAAGGGGCATCGGTGCGGCTGGAGCCGCTCGAAGCGCAATGGCATACTGAACCGCTTTGGCAGGCCATCGAGGGCCATGACGATTTATGGACTTATCTGGGGGAAGGCCCATTCACCGAAGAGGCCGCCTTTCGCAAACAGTTGGAGAAGGAAGAAGCCTCCAAGGATCCGCTGTACTTCGCGATCGTCGACCAGGCCACCGACCGCTGTGTAGGCCGCTGTGCGCTGATGCGGATTGAGCCGGCCGACCGCGTGATTGAAGTGGGCAACGTGTTGTTTTCGCCGCTGCTGCAGCGCACGCGTATGGCAACGGAAGCCATGTTCCTGCTGGCCCGCCACATCTTCGACGATCTTGGCTACCGGCGCTACGAATGGAAGTGCCATTCGTTCAATGAGCCGAGCCGCCGGGCGGCGATTCGACTGGGCTTTACGTATGAAGGCATCTTCCGCCAACACAAGATCATCAAGGGCCGCAATCGCGATACGGCCTGGTATTCGATGCTGGATTCGGAATGGCCGGCGCGGAAGGCGGAGTTCGAACGGTGGCTGAACCCCGCTAACTTTGAACGCGATGGAAGCCAGCGCACGCCACTAAATCAGGGCGTGCAGGAGCCGGACAGATTGTGAGCGCGGGAGCCATCGGCTCCGATACCTTGTAGTAACTCTTCGAAGGTCTGCAACGGGGCGCTGTTGCCGTTGCCGCCGATCGCGGGAATCAACGCCCAACGATCGGGCGCGGCGGCCGCGGGAACATCTTCGTCGTGCCCGATGGGAATGCAGAGTGCGGGATGATCGAACGGGGCGCGCTCGTAGCGTACGCGTTCATCGGTTAAGGCTTGGAAGAAGGCGAGGATGGCGGTACGGTCCTGGGCGCTGAGCACGATGCCGTTCATCCCGGTGCCGAGCCCGCCCTGGGGGAAGTCGCTGCGGCGCGCGTAGAACTCAAGCACCTGGGAAAGCGTCGCCTGGCCGCCGTCGTGGAAGTAAGGGCCGGTGAGTTCGACGTTACGCAGGCTCGGCGACTTGAACAGTCCGTTGGCGATGCCCGCATCTTCGCTGGCGGGGCTGACGCCGGTGCGGAAGAAGCCGAGGTTGTCGAGGCGATTGGGATTGCCGCCCGTGGCCCGGAAACTGCTGAAGGAAGCGCCGCTGAACTCCGGCCCTTGATGGCAGTGGAGGCATTCCGAACGTCCGTCCTGGAAGGCGCGCAGGCCTTGCTGCTGTAGGGGGGTTAGCGCACCGGCGTTGCCTTCGATGAAGCGGTCAAAGGGGCTGTCGGCGGAAATTAATGTCGCCTGATAGGCCTGCAGCGCTAATCCGAAATAGAAGGCGAAGTTGGACTCCAAGGCGTCCTCCGCCGTGAGCCGTTCGGCGAACGCCGCGCGAATCAGGGAAACGTAGGTGTGATCGGCCAGCAGACCGCCGCCAAGCACGCTGTCGTCTTCGGCCACCGTTTGCCGGCCGAGCGGCTTCAACGCGTATAGCTTGCGAGCAAGGTCCGTCCAGGTGCGGCCCTTATACGACATCTCCACTTCGTTGAGTGGGGGCCCGATGGCCTGCGCCGCGAGGCTGGCGTTGTCCAGACGGACGATTTCATCTTCCGTCGTGTCGCCGTTGCGCACGCGAACGGTCATCTCCAGGTCTTCTTTCGCGCGCCCATCCCAGAAGTTGCGGACGTAATAGATGGCATTGATCACGCTGGGGGTATTGCGATTGGTGACCTGCCGCGTCTTCATTCCGCCTAGCGAGAAGAAGCCAGCGGGCTCTGATTCCAGCGCTTCTTCGGCGTGCATGCCAGGATGAAAGCCGCTGTATTCGCGGCGAATCACGCCGGCGGATCCGAACACGTGACGGTCATTTCGCAGCGGCTGCGAGTTGCGGTCGAGCGGATTGGCCAGCTTGCGGAACGGGAAGTCGTCCAGGGCGAGCGTGCGGTTGGCGCGGATGGCATCTCCACCGGATGCCGGCGGCGAAAGCTGGTTCTGGACGCGATGATCGGCGCCCGCATGGAAGTGGCAAGTGGCGCAGGCGGTTTGCCCATCGCTGCCCACCTGCACATCCCAAAACAGCGCCTTGCCTAAGGCGACGAGCATCGCTTCATCCCGCACATACTGGCCGAGGTTGGTTGGCTTCGGCACCACCACTGGCTTCAACGAGCCCTGCGGCGGATTGCCGACTTGCGCCAAGGCAACCGCGGCAGAGAACATCAGAAGCGCCAGGTGTTTCATAGCTCCATCAGATCGAATACGTAAAGAGACCGCCCGATGCCGACGGCGATAAATTGCTTGCCGTCCACGGCGTAGCTCATGGCGTTGGAATTCATGCCCCCATTGGTCTTGAACCGCCACAACAATTCGCCGGTTGCGGCATTGAGTGCGAAAAAGTCACCCTGTGTTGTCCCGGTGAAGAGCAGGCCGCCCTTGGTGGCCAGCACGCCCACACCCTGCGGCGTCTGCGTACGAAACTCCCACTTGAGGTTACCCGTGGTGACGTCCAGGGCGCGAATGGCGCCATAAGGCTGCTCTTCCGGCAGGGTCCGCTGGCCGCCGCCGTTGAAGATGACACCCGGCTTATACTCGGCTTCGCCCTTGTAGAAATAAGCGCCCTGCTCGCGCGCGGCCACGTAGAACAGATTGGTTTGCGGGCTGTAGGAAGGGCTATGCCAGTTGGTGCCGCCGGCCAGCGACGGCCACACCAGATTGCCTTCTTCGGTAGGCTCCGCGCCGGGGAGGACCATCGGCTTGCCGTTGTCGTCCAACCCGCGCGCCCACGTCTGCTTCACGAACGGTTTCCCCGCCAGGAACTTGCCCGTGGTCCGGTCCAGCACGTAGTAGAAGCCATTGCGATTGGCTGTGGTAACCATCTTCGCCGGAGCGCCGCGGACGGTGCTGTCAATCAGCACGGGCACTTGCGTGGCATCCCAATCGTGCGTGTCGTGGGGCGTGAACTGGAAGTGCCACTTCTTCCTTCCGGTATCCACATCCAGGCCGACGAAGGAACAGGAATAGAGGTTGTCGCCTTTGCGGACATCGCCATTCCAATCGGGTCCTGGATTGCCGGTGCCCCAGATGGTGGTGTTGGTCGCGGGGTCATAGGAGCCGGTGGTCCAGATGGCGGCTGAACCCACTTTCCACGAATCGCCTTCCCAGGTGCCGAAGTCTTTGTCTTCCGGGCCGGGGATGGTATGGAAGCGCCAGACGCGCTTGCCGGTTTTGGCGTCGTAGGCGTCGAGGAAGCCGCGAATGCCGTATTCGCCACCGGCCACGCCCAGGATGATCTTGTCCTTCACCGCCAGCGGCGCGACGGTGGAAGAATAGCCCAGTTTGTGATCGGCCATCTCGATATCCCACTTCAGCCTCCCTGTCCTGGCGTCGAGGGCGATGAAGTGCGCGTCGATGGAGCCGTAGTAGACCGTATCGTTGAGGATGGCAACGCCGCGATTGGGCCGTCCGCAGCACAGCCGCAGGTCCTGCGGAATGGTCTTCTGGTAGCGCCACAGCACGTTGCCGGTGCGCGTGTCGATGGACTTCACCACGTTCGGGCCTTCGGTGAGGAACATGATGCCGTCCACCACGATGGGAGTGGTTTCGTGCGATTCGGTGGTGTTGCTGTGATGCACCCACGCCACCTTCAGCCGCTTCACGTTGTTCGTGTTGATCAGATCCAGGGGGGAATAGCGCTGGCCGTTGTAGTTGCCCGAGTAGGTGAGCCAGTTGTGCGGCTCCTTTTCGGCGTCGCGGATGCGCTCATACGGCACGTTCTGTCCCGCCAGGGTGGCCGCCATCGCGAACAGGGCGAGGCTCTTCATAACGGCTCCTTCAACGACACGAGATATGCGACCAGGTCGTCCAACTCCGCCGCGCTGAGCTTGTCTTTGTAGGCGGGCATGGGGGAACGCTTGGGATCGAGAACCGCCGATTGCACGTCGCTCTTGTAGAGGGAATGGTTATTGCCGGCGAAGTCGCGAATCACCAGCGCAAAGGTGTCCTCATGCATGCGCCGGCCCTCAATGGTCTTGCCAGCCTTGGTCACCACCTGGATGGGAACAAAATCGTCGGGCAGCGTTTCGGCCGGCTCGGTCAGGGAGCGGCGGAGGTGGGCGGCACTGCGCTTCAGGCCGATGCTGGAGAGATCCGGGCCCAGGTAGCCGCCGGTGTACAGGTCGCCGTGTTTAAGGGTATGGCATCCGGCGCAGCCGTGTTTGGCGTACAGCGCCTTGCCACGCGCCGGATCTCCGGGCACCGTACCAGTATTCTCGACGCGCGCGAGGGAACGAACGAAGGCCGCTACCTGCGTCACCTCGCGGCGAGTCATGTGCCAAGCGCTGGGCATCTCCGTGCCAGGCACGCCGATTTCGATCACCCGCACCAGGTCGCCGTCCGTCTTCGCCCGCACCAGATCGCGGCGGGATAAGTCGGCGCCTTTCCCACCATCGCCCGTCGGTCCATGACAATAGGTACAGGAGCCCAGATAGAGCTTTTTGCCTCGCGCCAGGTCGGCCGCTGTATCCGGCAGTCTGATATTGTCGAAATCGTCGGCGGCACGGGCGGCGAGCGTGACCCAAAGCAACAGCAACCGCATGGTGCTATATCCTAACGAATTGAGCGCTGCCGTGCTACCCCATACCATTTCCCGTCTTCCGTTCGCATTCATCCTGGCAATCGCCGCGCTGCCGTTGGTTTCCTGCGCCGGGAGTTCCGAAAAGCCCGCCGGGAAGGACTCCACCGCAACCCCCGCGCGTCCGGTTGGAAAGCCCGTTCCCATCGAAGCTCCGTTGGGCCTGCCACCTGTGCCGGTGCCCGCGGATAATCCACCCACCGCGGAGACCATCGCGCTGGGGAAGGCTTTGTTCTTTGATAAGAAGGTCTCCGTGGATAACACGCTGGCCTGCTCGAACTGCCATGATCCGCGCTTCGGCTTTGCGGATCCAAACCGGTTCAGCACGGGCTTCAGCGGCAAGAAGGGTGGACGCAACGCGCCCACGGTGATTAACGCCGCCTATTCGCCGCTGCAGTTCTGGGATGGCCGCGCGCCTACGTTGGAAGAGCAGGCGGCCGGGCCGATTGCGAATCCGGTGGAGATGAATCACTCGCACGATGCCTGCTCCGACAAACTGGAGAAGGACCCGGCCTATCACGCGATGTTTGAGAAAGCCTTTGGGGCCGGGCCGGTAACCATGGACAAGGTGAAGAAGGCGGTGGCCGCCTATGAGCGGACGCTTCTCAGCGGCAATTCGCCCTTCGACCGCTACCTGTATGGCGGCGACAGGAAGGCGCTCAGCCCCGCGGCCATCCGCGGGTTGGCCATCTTCGAAGACGCCAAGCGCGGCAACTGCGCCGTGTGCCACACCATTGAAGAGAAGTACGCGCTGTTCACCGACGGCAAATTCCACAATATCGGCGTTGGCCTGAATGCGGAGGGCGAACTGACGGACCTGGGCCGCTATACGGAGACAAAGAACGACGCGGATAAGGGCGCATTCAAAACGCCGACGCTACGCAATATTGCCCAGACCGCGCCCTATATGCACGATGGAAGCCAGAAGACGCTGCGAGATGTGGTGGACTTCTATGTCGGCGGTGGCAGTTCCAATCCGCACCTCGATAAGGAGATCAAGGAGTTGAAACTGTCGGGGGCGGAGCGAACCGATCTGGTGGCGTTTCTGGAGTCGTTGACGGGCGAGGTGAAGCCGTGAGGGGCACTGTTGTCGCGGTGCTGGTGCTGATGATTGGTTGCGGCGCGGCGGATCCTAATATTGCTAAGAAGACCGCGCCGGAGAAGAAGGAAGTGGTGAGCTACTTCCAGGTGGATCCGGCGACCGCGGGCACGGTCACTGGCAAGATCCTGTATAAGGGAGCGAAGCCGGCTCGCAAGAAGTTAAGGATCGACGAAGATCCCGTCTGCACCAAGCTCAACAGGAACGGGCTCTATGACGAGGCCGTCGTGGTCAACAAGAACGGCACACTCGCCAACGTCTTCCTGCATGTGAAAAGTGGGTTGGAAGGCAAGCGTTTTGAGGTTCCCAAGGAGCCTGTCGTCATTGATCAGAAGGGCTGCCGGTTCGGTCCGCGCGTGATGGGAGTGCGGGTTGGGCAGGTCGTCCGCGTCACCAACTCCGACCCGCTCACGCACAATATCCATCCCATGCCGAAGAACAATCGCGAGTGGAACCAGAGCCAGGGCGAAGGCGATCCGCCGCTGGAGCGGAAGTTTGTACGCCATGAGGTGATGGTGCGGGTGAAGTGCAACGTGCATTCGTGGATGCGAGCGCATATCGGCGCGGTGGAGCATCCCTATTTCGCGGTGACCGGGGAAGATGGCTCGTTCGAAATCAGGAATTTGCCGCCCGGAGAGTATACGCTGGAAGCCTGGCATGAGAAGCTTGGCGTGCAGGAACAGAAGTTCACGGTGCCGCCATCGGGCAAGCCGGAAGCAGTCTTTACCTTTCAAGGAGAATAGATGAAACGCACGATTGCGTGGCTCGCGGTCCCATTGCTGTTTAGCGCGTGCTCCTCCGCGCCTCCGGTGGCGGAGAAGAAAGCGGAACCGCCGCCGATGACCGGCTACCGCATCTTCGTGACGAACGAAAACGGCGGGACCTTGTCGGTGATCGAGTCTTCGACCATGGAAGTGGCGGCCACCATCGAAGTCGGCAAGCGCCCGCGCGGCGTGCATGCCAGCCCGGATCGCAAGACGGTTTACGTTGCTCTGAGCGGATCGCCGCCCGCGCCTCCGGGCGTGGATGAATCGACGCTGCCGCCGCCGGACAAGAGCGCCGACGGAATCGGTGTCGTGGACGTCGCGACGTTGAAGGTGGCGCGTACCATCAAGAGCGGCTCCGACCCCGAGCAGTTCGACCTCACGAAGGACGGCAAGTTCCTGCTGGTGTCCAACGAGGATGATTCCAAGGCCAGCATTGTCGACATCGCGGCTGGCACGGTGGTGGAGTCCTTTAAAGTGGGCGAGGAGCCGGAGGGTGTTACGACCAGCCCGGATGGCAAGCAGGTGTACGTGACCTCCGAGGATGAAGGCACCGTGACGGTCATTGATTTGGAAAAACGCAAGGCCGTGAAGACGATCAAGGTCGGGCGCCGCCCGCGTTCGGTGGCGTTCCTGCCGGATGGCAGCCGCGCCTATGTCACCAATGAGAACGACGGTGTTGTCACGTTGGTGGACGCGGTGAATCACAAGACTATGAAGACCATCCGCCTGGGCGAGGCCGGCAAGATCAAGCCGATGCACGTGATTGTGTCGGCCGATGGATCGAAGGCGTACGTCAGCACGGGCCGCGGCGGCAAGGTGTTTATCCTGGACACGGCTAAGAACGAAGTAGCGAGTTCCTTTGATGTTGGCAAGCGGCCGTGGGGCATTGCGCTATCGCCGGATGGGTCGACGCTGTTCGCCGCCGATGGGCCATCGAAGGAGTTGGTGGTCGTCGATCTGGCTTCGCAGACGGTGAAGAAGCGGATTCCCGTTGGCGATGGACCTTGGGGCGTGATTACGCTGGATCGATAGCTTTAGCAGAAGTCGAAATCGCAGCCTTCGTTGGCCTGTGTGACGTGATCGAGGAATAGCTTCCCGTAACCCCGTGTGTAGTGAGGCTTGGCGGGCTGGAACTCCTTCAGGCGCCGCTGCAACTCGTCCTCGGTGAGCAGCAGATCCACCCGGCGCCCCGGCACATCCAAGCGGATCTCGTCCCCCGTCCGCACGGCCGCCAACGGACCGCCAATGGCCGATTCCGGGGCGGCATGCAGCACGACGGTACCAAAACTGGTGCCGCTCATCCGCGCGTCGGAGATGCGCACCATGTCTTTAATGCCCCGCTGCAGCAACACCTTTGGCATCGGGATATGGCCCCATTCCGGCATGCCAGGTCCCCCTTTCGGCCCGGCATTCTTTAACACCAGTGCGTGATGTTCGGTGACGGGGAGATCGTCCGAGTTCAGCTTCGCGAGCATCTCTTTGTACGAATCGAAGACGTACGCGGGACCGGTGTGCTGTAGCAGGTGGGGCGAGGCCGCCGTTTGTTTGCAGACCGCCCCGTCGGGCGCCAGGTTGCCGCGCAGGATCGCCGTGCCGCCCTCTTCGCTCAACGCCTGCGCACGCGGCCGGATCACATCGTCGTTCCAACAGCGGGCACCGGTTATGTTTTCGGCAATGCTCCGTCCGGTGACCGTGAGGCAGTCGCCGTGGAGCAGATCGAGGATGCGTTCCATGACCACCGGAACCCCGCCGGCCGCGTGGAACTCCTCCATCAGGTAGGCGCCCGACGGCTTCACGTTCACCAGGCAGGGGGTGCGGCGCGACAGCCGGTCGAAGTCATCCAGATCCAGCGGCACGCCGGCACGCCGCGCAATGGCCAGCAAATGCACCACCGCATTGGTCGACCCGCCTATGGCCATATCCACCATCACGGCGTTCTCCAGCGCCTTTCGAGTCAGAATGCGCGAGGGCTTCAACTCCTCCCGCACGATCTCCACGATCCGCATCCCGGAGCGTTCCGCGATCTCGTAGCGCCGCGCATCGACGGCGGGAATCGCCGCGCAGCCGGGCAAGGCCATACCCAAAGCCTCCGCCATCGCCGCCATCGTGGAAGCCGTCCCCATCACGGCGCAGGTGCCCGCGCTCCGTCCCAGGCATCCCTGCAATTCGCACCAGTCCTCCTCCGGCAGACGCCCGGCGCGGTACTCATCGAACAGCTTGCGGCCATCGGTGCCGGCCCCCAGTTTGCGCCCGTGCCATTCGCCACTGAGCATGGGTCCGCCGGTCACCATGATGGCGGGAATGTCCGCGCTCGCCGCCCCCATCAACTGCGCGGGTGTGGTCTTGTCGCAGCCGCACAGTAGCACCACGCCGTCTACCGGATTGGCCCGGATCATCTCTTCGACGTCCATGGCCATCAGATTGCGGTACAACATCGCCGTCGGTTTCAGGAACATTTCGCCGAGCGAGATCGTAGGGAATTCTAACGGCACCCCGCCGGCCTGCCAGACGCCGCGCTTCACCGCTTCGGCCAACTGGCGCAGGTGCGCGTTGCAGTTGTTCAGTTCGCTCCAGGAGTTGCAGATGCCGATGATGGGCTTATTGTCGAAGATGTGCGCCCCGAAGCCTTCCGAACGCAACCATGCCTTTCGAGAGAAGCCATAGTACTCCGGCGTATCGAACCATTCCCTGCTGCGTAGCTTAGCCATTCAGGATGACATTACCATGCCCCCCGGCGACGGGGTTGCGACAACAGGTGATAGCATGAAAAGCGGAACCGCCGAAGGTTTGTGGATGCCGGCATCACCCGTCCCCGTCACTCCGGAAGAGATTATTGATCTGGTTCTCGAAGAGATGGAAGCCGATAGTGCGCCGTCGCGCTATAGCGTTTTCGTGCGCAGCGTCTACCATGTCTTCCTGCATCCGGACGATTTCGAACGCTTGCGCCCCACGTTCCCGTTCATCACCCAGGAAGCGATCAAGGCGTTGAACGAACGGCTGCAGTTTTTGAACCGCAAGCCGGCGCTGGATTTTTTCAGCAACAAGGTTCGACGCACCTACCGCAAGGTGGGCGACGGCGAGTGGCTTATCTATTTCTACGAGAACCGCGATCCGGAGTCGGAAGAAAGCCCGCTGATCGTGAAGTCGATGTTCGATGAACCGCGGGCGGCGGAGGAACGGGTTGGTACCGCAACCGAACGCACCGTACGTCGATCCAATGATGGCAGCAAAGACGCAACCTTCCATGGCGCGACCACGTCGGGGGAAACCCAGCGCAGCCGCCCGAACGTGTTCGCCACGCTCGAGTTCGAAGACGACACCGGCCCCCAGCGCTACGAAATGACCAAGCCGACGGTTCGTATTGGACGGCGGGGGAAAGAAACGGATGGGTGGGCCGACTTGCTGGTGGCGGTGGGCGCGAACGTCTCGAAGCAGCATTGCGAGATCCGCTGGGATGACGGCAAGCGCGGCTTCTTCCTGCGCGATACCAGCAAGTTCGGCACCGCGGTGAATGGACAGGCGGCGCCCAAAGACAACGAGATCAAGCTGCCGGGAAAGGCCAAGATCCGGCTGGCCGACACGGTAACGCTTCTGTTCCGCGCCGAGGCGGAGTGAACAGCATGTCCCTGGAGTTGCTCCATACCGCCCGATTTGTGTTGCTGGCTTTGCTGGCGGTGGCGGCGCTGTTGTTTGTGCTGGCCGCGCGCAGCGAGGAGTAGGCGCCGCATGTCCCCTCGTTATGTTTCCGACGCCAGCACCGACGCGGGCCATGTCCGCCGCCGCAACGAAGACGCGGTGTATGAGGATCGCTCGCTTGGCATCCACTTTGTGGTCGACGGCATGGGCGGACAGGCCGCCGGGCAGGAGGCCGCCAACATCGCGGTGGCCGAGATCCGCAAACGGCTGGAGCGAACCCAAGGTACGCCCGAACGCCGCATCCGGGAAGCGATCGCGCTGGCCAACAACGCGATCTACGCCCAGGCTCAGGCCAAGCCCGAATGGCAGGGCATGGGCTGTGTGCTGACCGTGACGCTTGTGGAAGACGGCCAGTTGCATTGGGGCCATGTGGGCGATACGCGGCTGTACAAGATCCGGCATGGGGAGATTCGGAAGCTGACGCGGGACCACTCGCCGGTGGGCGAGCGATTGGATACAGGCGAGATCAGTGAAACCGAAGCCATGAACCATCCGCGCCGCAACGAGGTGTATCGCGACGTGGGCGCGCGGCGCCACAATCCCGATGATGCCGAGTTCATTGAGACCGGCAGCGAGCCTTTCGAGCCCGATGCGGCGTTCCTGCTCTGCTCCGATGGCGTCTCCGATGTGTTGGCGAAGGACGAACTGCGGCGTGTGGTGGAAGAATGCGCGGGGTCGCCGAAACGCGTCACGGGCCGCCTGCTGGAACTGGCGACCGAGAGTGGCAAGGATAACGCCTCGGCGGTGTACCTGGAAGGCGAGCAGTTCCCGCGCGCCAAGACTGCGCCGGCCATCGAGGATACCGGCAAGTGGCGCCCCGTGGAAAAGCGCGCCCGCTGGCGGACACCGCTGCTGCTATTGGTGGTGGCTGTTCTGGCTGCGTGGCTGGGGCACGAGGCGGCGGCACGCAAGGCTCCCCGCCAGCTGCGGGTGGGACCGGAAGGCATCGCCACCATCGCCGCCGCGCTGGAGCAGGCGCGCCCCGGAGATGAGATTCTGGTCAGCCCCGGCGACTATCGCGAACAGATCGTGCTGCGGACCGGCGTGACCATTACCGGCGCTCCTGGTGCGGCGTTACTGGGGCCCGGCAATCCCGCCGAACCGGTGATCAGCGCCACGGGTGTGAACGGCGCCACGCTGCGGGGATTTTCAATACACCCTGATGGAAACAAGTGGTTTGAACGGGTAGTGCAAGTGCGGGATTCCCAGGTGTTTTTGGAGAACCTGGATATAAGTGGGGCTAGCGTGGCGGCCGTGGAGTTCAGCGGTTCCAGCAATGCCACGCTTCGCGCCAGCTTCGTTCACGGCAACAGCGGAACGGCGCTCGTGATCGACAACCAGAGCGCGCCACTGATCGAACACAATCAGTTCAGCGCCAACAAGCGGGCGCTGGATTGGCGCAGCGGCCAGGGTTCCATTCGCCGCAATGTATTCGACTCCCCGGAACCCGGCATCCCCCCGGAGAACACCGTTCGGCCGGCACCCGCGCCGCCGGCCCGCCCAACAGGAGCCCGCCTATGAGAGCCGGCGATCGCTTCCTGGATTTCTATATCGAAGGCTTCCTGGGCCATGGAAACTTCGGCGATGTTTACGTCGCGGGCAATTTGCGGGAAGGCCGCCGGGTGGCGTTGAAGATCGTACGCAAAGGCGTGGGCGAAGAGGAGGAAGCCAAGTTCGCGGCCGAGGTTTACGGAGCCAAACTGCAGAAGGCACTCCAGGACCCTGGCGGGCATGTCGTACATGTCTACAGCTACGGCATCGACGAAGAGTCCGGGGCTTTCTTCATCGAAATGGAGTTCGTGGAAGGCGAGGACTTGGCCACCGTCATTCGCGACCGGGCGCAGCCGCCAGAGCCCAGCGAGGTGGCGCGCATCGGGTCAAGCCTGTGCGGGTTGCTGCAGTGGCTGGCCGCCGCCCAAATTGTTATCGACGACAAGCCGCTCACGGCCATCGTGCATGGCGATTTGAAGCCGCGCAATGTGCGCATCGAACGCAATACCGGGAAAGTGAAGGTGCTCGACTTCGGCATCGCCCGCGCCATGAAGGAAACGCTGGTCACCATGCCCTGGAACAGCCCGGCGTACACGTCGCCGGAGCGGCTGGAGAGCGGCAAGGCCGATCTGCAATCGGATCTGTGGGCGGTGGGCGTCATGCTCTACGAGTTGATGATGGGCCACCTGCCGTTTCAGGCCGAGAGCCGCGAGTTATTAGAGCGGCGCATCCGCTCCAGTGATCCCCCGCCGCCCTTGCCGCCGAACTATCCGCTGGCATTGCGGCGCATCATCCAGCGCATGCTACGGCGCAACCCGGCCGAGCGCTTCCCCTCGCCGGGCGCGGCACAGATTGCCTTTGACGAGTTCCTTGGCATCGGCGCGGATGGGGGAATGGATGAGACGGTACGGGATACCAGCGCACGGGCGCTTGATCCCGACCCCACCATTCGTTCGTCGAACCCCGTAAGCCAGGCGGCGCGGCGTACCCTCTTGCCGAAGGGCACCACGCCGAACATGCGTCTTGCGCTGGTAGGCTTGCTGGGCTTCACGTTAGTGGGCGCTGGGGTGAGCAGCTATTCCACCGTCAGCCGCAGTTCCCAACTGGCCACTGCCATCCAGCGCGACCAGATCACCGATCTCGATGCCGCCTGGAAGCAGTACCAGGAACTCGATAAAGCGACGTGGATGCCGGTGCTCACCGTGGCTGCGCGCAATGCCATCCGCGACAAGTTTCTCGCCCGCGCCTTTGAGATCATCGACGAATACCGCATGACCGATGCGCCGGCGGTTTACCAGCGCCAGTGGCAGCAGGCCAGTACCTGGCTTGGCCGCGCTCTGGAGCTCGATGGGGGCAATGCCCGTGCCAGGGCCGCCCTGCGCCTGTGCGAAGGCCACCTGGCGCGTATCCAGGTCAGTTCGAAGGCTGCCCGCGCTGATGCGTCGCTGCGCCAGCGCTATACCAATACGGCCATCCAGAGATTCAACGAAGCCGCGTCGCTCCGCAACAAATGGCCCGATCCTTACCTCGGCCTGGCGATTCTCTACACCTATGACGCCATCGATCTGAACCGCGCCGAGGAGGCCCTGAAGAACGCCCAGGAGGCCGGCCATCGCGTGGGCAACCGCGAGCGGGCTCAGATCGCGGACGGGCACCGGCGCATGGCGGACCGCACCTTCGCCGAATCCACGAAGATGCGCGAACTGCCGGAGCAGGAGATGCGTCTGTTAGAGAAGGCGAAGCAGCATTGCGAGGTGGCCGCGATGGTTTACCAGGAGTTGGGCGTCTATCAACATGCGGTGGATAATCTCAAGAATCTGATCGTTCGCTGCCAGATTATCCAGATGCGTATGGAAGAGATGGCCGGCACCCAGAACACGAACTCGGAACGATGACTACCGCCCGCGTTGACCGCACCATCCTCGCTCGCCAGCGCCGTGACCGCGAACGGCGTGAGGGCGCAGGCCTACGCCGCCGGGAACTTGTGCTGCTGCTGGCCGCCTCTCTCGTTACGCTCGGTGCGTTGTTCCTGGTCTTCCGGGCGCAGATCGGACGGCTGGAAGATTACCAGGCCGACATCGCGCAGGGGCGCATCCTCACGCTGGATCGCAACACGCAACCGGATCGCATTGCGCGCCAGTTGCGGGTGCTGGAAGAGCCACAAGATCGCGAGTTCGCCGCGCAGCGCATCCGCCAGATCATCCAGCGGGACAAAGGCCTGTCGAACATCGGCGCCATCGGCCGCATCACGGTGAATGCGAATGATCTGGCCGCCCAGCGCAACTTAATCGAACTGCCGCGGCGCCTGGAAGCGGCCACTGAGCGGGCGGCGCGTCTCGAAAAGGAGCGGCTGGCCAGGCGCGGCTGGTACGCCAAACTGCGCGATTGGATGAAGGAAAAGATCTTCGATCCGGATCCGCGCACGGTGCGCGTGCCGCTGTTGTCGGCACAGCAACTGGCCGCCTTCAAGCCGATGGTGGCCGTCCGCGGTGCCGCCGATTACCGCAACAGCTTCCTGTTCTGGTGCGCCGTCTACCTGCTGTCGTTCTACGCCGCGCACCTGTTCTGGCGCATCCGCGGCTTTGCCGGCGACAACACGCTACTGCCGTTGGTGCATCTGCTGACCGGGCTTGGCCTGGCGCTGATGGTCAGCCTCCGCGACCCCATTCGCGACACGCTCATCTTCCGCGACTTCGCCCAAGGCGTCGCCGTGGGCTGCGTCATTATGGTCGCTGCGTCGCTTTGGGATTGGGACGAGATCCGGCGTTTTGCTTTCCTGCCGCTGCTCGGGGCGCTGGTTCTGGCGCTGCTGCTATTCGTGTTCGGCAGTGGCCCGGCCGGAAGCGATGCCAAGGTGAACCTCTTCGGCCTGCAACCGGTGGAGGCGATCCGCATCCTGCTCGTAATGTTCCTGGCGGGCTACTTCGGGCGTAATTGGGATGTGCTGCGCGAAATGCGCCAGCAATCCGGTCCGTTGTCGGGCCTGGCGCGGCTGCTGCACGTGGCTCGACTCGACTATACCCTGCCGGTATTCGGCGGTGTCGCGGTCGCGATGCTGCTGTTCTTCATGCTGCGTGACATGGGTCCCGGGCTGGTGATCGGCTGCCTTTTCCTGGCCCTCTATAGCGTGGCGCGCAACAGCTTCCGGCTGGCGTTTGTGGGCCTCTCACTGATTCTTACGGGCTTTCTGACCGGCTATTGGACCGGCGAACCGGCCACCGTACGAGACCGCGTCGACATGTGGCTGTCCATCTGGGATAACTCGGCGCGTGGCGGCGATCAGGTGGCGCATTCGCTCTGGGCGCTATCGACGGGCGCGATCACGGGCACAGGCCTGGGCCTGGGCTATCCTCAGTCGATCCCGGCCGGCCATACCGACCTCATTCTGTCCGTCTTTGGCGAGCAGTTCGGCTACATCGGCTTTGTCCTGCTTTTTATCGCATTCGGCGCGTTGATCTACCGGTCTTTGCGCATTGCCCTGCGGGCCCCTTCCCCGTACACCTTCTTCCTGGTGCTAGGGCTGACGCTGATAACCGCCTTCCAATTGGTCCTGATCGCCGGCGGCATACTCGGCTTGGCGCCCTTGGCCGGCGTCGTGACACCCTACCTCAGCTATGGGCGCAGTTCCATGCTGGCCAACTTCGCGCTGATTGGGATCGTGATTGGCGTATCGGCGCTGCCCGCCCGGGAACAGGCGGCGGCCTTCGGTAAACCCGCGATGCGGCTGGCCGGGCTGCTGGCGTTGGCGGGTCTGGCGATTCTAGTCCGCGCGGGCTGGTACCAAACCGTGCGCGCCGATAACACCCTGCTTCGCGGCTCGCTGGCGTTGAATGCCGACGGCGTGCGCCGCTACGCCTACAATCCGCGCATTTCCGGGGCGGCGCGCCTGATTCCCAAGGGCGATATCTACGACCGCAACGGCCTGCCGCTGGCCACCAGCGACTTCGCCAAGGTGGAAGCCAATAAGGCGAAGTACGAAGCATTGGGTGTGCGCCTGGATCAGACCACGGCCTTTCTGGACCGCCGCCACTATCCGCTTGGACCCCAGATGTTCTACGTGCTGGGCGATACGCGTACGGCGTTGAAGCGCGGCGCCCGCAACACGGCGTTTGAAGAGTCGCGCTCCCGCCTGCGGCTGCAAGGCTTCGACGACGGCATTGAGGTGGAGGAGTTTCGCGACGGCGATGGCGATCTGGAACGGCGTCTCAAATTCGACTACCGCGAGTTACTACCGCTCATCCGCCATCGTTGGGAGCCGGAGCATCCGCAGGTGAAGGAACTGATGGCGCGCCCTCGGGACGTGAAGATGAGCATCGACTCGCGTCTGCAGATGCGCGTTTCGGCCATCGTGGAGCGGCACCTCAAGCGATTGAAGCGGGATCGCGCGGCGGTGGTGGTGATGGATGTCGCCAGCGGAGACCTGCTGGCCAGTGTCAGCCATCCCTGGCCGACTCTGGCGCAGATCGCGCCTTTGCAAGGAGGGCCGCAATCGCCTGTCCCCGAGGAGTTGCTGCTGGATCGCGCCCGCTACGGGCTCTATCCGCCCGGCTCTTCGTTCAAGCTGGTGACGGCCATCGCCGCCCTGCGTAAGGATCCGAACCTGATAGATCAGAAGCACAACTGCGGGCGCCTGCCGGACGGTCGCGTCGGCGCCACCCTTCCAGGCCAGACGCGGCCCATACGCGACGACATACAGGATCGCGTCCCACATGGCTCCGTCGATATGGCCAAGGGCGTGGTGGTTAGTTGCAATGCCTACTTCGCGCAGCTTGGGCATCACGAAGTGGGCGCCGATGCGCTGTTCGATACGGCGCGTATCTTTGGCATCGCGGTGGCGAACCCGAACACCGCGAAAGAGCTGAACAAGTACCTGCCGCAGTCTTCTTACGGACAAGGCGAGGTGGTGGCCTCTCCGTTCCAGATGGCGCGCGTCGCGGCCACCGTCGCGGCGGGCGGACGTATGCCGTATGGGCGTTGGATTGTGGACGAGAGCAATCCCCGCGTGGAAGAGCCGCGCGCCTTGATTTCGCCGGATCTGGCGCAGCGGTTGGGTCTAGCGATGCGCGGCGTCGTGACGCAAGGCACCGGGCGTGCCGCAGCCACCAACGCCATCGCCATCGCCGGCAAGACCGGCACGGCGGAGCTGGCACGCGGGCGCCGCTCGCACGGCTGGTTCATCGGCTACGCGCCGTTCGGGGATGCGCCGAAGAAGATTGCCTTCGCCGTGCTGGTGGAAAATGGCGATTATGGCGGTCGCAGCGCCGCGCCCATCGCCGCCGATGTCGCCGCCGCCGCAAAGGAGCTAGGCTTACTGCCATGAGCTGGCTGGAAGATCTGGAACGCAAGATTCAGGAAGGCATCTCCGGCATCGTCAAGCCGGTGGCCGGAGCGCCAAAGGAAAAGACGCTTATAGAGCTTTGCAAGGATGTGCTGGAGGATGTGCGCGGGCGCATCCTGGTGCAGGAACGCGGGATTCGCACCTTCCCTTACAACCGCCTGGACCTGCTGGTGTTCGTGAAAGATGACGAGCAGAAGGCCGCCTATGAATCGGTGTTTGAAGGCGACGCCGGTTTCGCCAATCGCATTGTCGAGATGCTGGCTGAGGAAGGCTGCCGTCCCCGCGAACTGAACAGCAGCATCCGCGTCACGGTGGACCCGCAGCAGGCGGTGCTGCCGCAGCCTTATGTGTTGCGCTGTACGCGGGATGGCGCCGCAAAGCCGGCCAAGCCTTCCGGCGAACGGCGCAAGGTGCGGCTCACGATCTTGAAGGGCAAGGCGCTGGACTCACCCGAAGTGACTTCCGATGCCGACCGTATCAATCTCGGCCGGCTAAGGGAAGTTATGAGCACCAGCGGCGGCGTGGTGCGCGTCAATGATCTGGCCTTCGCCGAAGACGAGACCAACGTGGCCAGGGAACATGCCTTTCTACGTTGGAACGCCGAGGCCGGGGCCTATCAGCTCTACGACGCTATCAGCGGCTCCCGCGGCACCCGCCTGTTCCGCAGCGGCGAATCCTACTCGCTCCCCAAAGGCGCCAGCAAAGGCACCACGCTCCGACACGGCGACGAGATCCATATGGGTTCGGCCCGCATCAAGTTCGAAGTTATTGACGACTTTGAGTCGTGGTAAACTGAAAGTTTCCTGGTAGAGGTGCGGCGGCCAAGAGTCGGCGCGCTGGATTGATTCCGGCGCGCACCAAAGGGCCCGGTATTTTCCGCCGAAGTCTTCACGGGGTCCGCCCTCTTTATCCTCCCGCCCTGCTTGCCTTTCCAGAGCCATCTATTCGCAAATAGGGTATATGCACGTTTTCGAACTTACTCGCGCGCTCGTGGATATTGAGTCCATCACCGGCAATGAGCTGGCCGTTGGCGAATACTGGGCGTCGTACCTGAAACCGCTCTGCGAGCAGTACGGCGGGACCTTCGAGACGATGGAAGTGGAGCCGAAGCGCTTCAACCTGCTGGCCACCTGGGGCACGCCTACCGTAACGTTCTCGACGCACATCGACACCGTCCCCCCGTTCTTCCCGTCGCGTGAGGACGACACCTACATCTGGGGCCGCGGCGCATGCGACACCAAGGGCATTCAAGCGAGCATGATCAAAGCCATCGAAGCGCTGCTGGCCGCCGGTACGCGCAACCTCGGCTTCCTGCTGGTAGTCGGGGAAGAGCGCAATAGCGCCGGAGCCTATCACGCGGCGAAGAACGGGCGCGGCGCGAGGTATCTGATCAATGGCGAGCCTACCGAGAACCAACTGGCGCTTGGATCAAAGGGCGCCATGCGCGTCGAACTGGTAGGCCGCGGACGAATGTCGCATTCGGCCTACCCGGAGCTGGGCGATTCGGCTATCGACAAGTTACTCGATGTGTTGCAGGATATCCGCCGCATGCCGCTTCCGAGTGATCCGATGTTGGGCGAAAGCACCATCAACATCGGCACCATCACGGGCGGGCGGGCGCCGAACGTCGTGCCGGATTATGCCAAGGCCGAGCTCCTCATTCGCCTGGTGGATGATGGCGACGGGCTGCGTAAGTCGCTGGATCATGTTGTGGGCGGACGGGTGGAAGTCGCCGAACAACTTCGCATCGCGGCGTTACGCCTGGTGCGGCTGGAAGGCTTTGCCACCACCGTGGTGAAGTACACCACCGACATCCCAGCCTTTGGCGGCGCCTGGGGCGAACCGCTGCTGATGGGCCCCGGCTCCATCCACGTGGCGCATACCTCGGAGGAGCGCGTCGAGAAGGCGCAGTTGCTGGAAGCGGTCGACATCTATCAGAATCTGGCGCAACGGCTGCTGGCGAGTTAGGTAAGGAACACAGAGTTACATGATCGTAATGAAGTTTGGCGGCTCCTCGGTCGAGTCCGCCGCCGCGATAACGCGTGTCGCGGGCATCGTCAAAGCACGCGTGGAGCGGCGTCCCGTGGTGGTGGTTTCCGCCATGGGCAAGACCACGAATCGCCTGCTGGAAATTGCCGGGCTGGCGAAGCAGAACCGGATTGACGATGCGCGGGAGAAGGCCCGCGAACTGAAGACGTACCACCTGCTGGAGGCCGGCCGACTGGTTGCCGATGCCACCGCCGTGGAAGCGATCATCGACCGGCACTTCGCGGAACTGGACGCCATGATCCAGGCAATCGCCCTGCTGCGCGACTTCCCGCCCTCTTTGGTGGATGCGGTGTCGGGCCTGGGGGAGCGTCTGTCCAGCCAGATCGTCGCGCTCGCCTTCGACCGCCTCGGCATGCCTTCGGCTCACGTCGATTCGCGCGACGTCATCCATACCGACGACCGCCATACCCAAGCCGCGCCGCTGTACCCGGAAAGCTATGCGAAGCTCCAAGCCGTGGTGGCGCCACTGGCCAGAAGTAAAGTCGTCGTCATGGGCGGCTTCATCGGCTCCACGCTACAGGGCGTGCCGACTACGCTGGGACGCGGCGGTTCCGACTTCACGGCGTCCATCGTGGGCGCCGGCATCGATGCGGAAGAGATCCAGATCTGGACCGATGTCGACGGTATGCTCACCTGCGATCCGCGGATCGTGCCCGGCGGGCACCTGATCAAAACCATCTCCTTTGAAGAGGCGGCCGAACTGGCGTATTTTGGCGCAAAGGTACTGCATCCGGCAACGGTGCTGCCCGCCGTTGAAAAGAACATCCCCGTGCTGGTGTTGAACTCGCGGCGGCCGGAGGTGCAGGGCACACGGATCGTGAGCGAGTCGGTGCCCTCGCGCAACATCATCAAGTCCATCGCCTGCAAGCCGAACATCACGGTGATGAAAATTCACTCGCTGCGCATGTTGATGGCGCACGGGTTCCTGCGCCGCATCTTTGAGATCTTCGACCGCTTTGAAACGCCCGTGGACATGCTGTCCACCAGCGAGGTCAGCGTATCGCTTACCATCGACGACGCGCGCCACATCGAAGACCTGCGCACCGAGTTGTCGAAGATTGCCGAAGTGGAGATCGAGCCCCAACGCGCTCTGGTGTGCCTGGTGGGCGATAACATTCGAGGTACCGCAGGCGTCGGCGTCCGCATCTTCCGCGCCCTGCAGACGATCAATGTGCTGATGGTTTCGCAGGGCTCGTCCACGCTGAACTTTTCATTCGTTATCGCCGCCGAAGACCTCAAGCAGGCCGTCCAGAATCTGCATGAGGAGTTCTTCGCCGATCCCGATCCGGAGGTGTTTGCCTAATGCCTAAACTCGCGCTCGTCGGTTACGGCAAGATGGGCAGGATGCTCGACCAATTGTCGGGCGAATTCGGCCTGGAAACCGTGGTACGCCTCGATGAGTTCAACAACGCCAGCGGCGAGTCGATGACTCCGGAGAAGTTCGCGGGGGTGGATGTCGCCATCGAGTTCACCTCGCCTCATACGGTCATCGGAAATATCGAAGGCCTTGCCAAACTCGGCGTAGCTACTGTCGTCGGCACTACGGGTTGGGCCGCGCACCGCAATCACGTACGGCAGATTGTGGAGCAGGCCGGCATCGGCTTCATCCACAGCCCTAACTTCTCGGTCGGCGTAAACGTCTTCGCCCGCCTGGTGGCCGAAGCGGCAAAGCTGCTGGCCGATGAGCCCGCTTACGGGGCATGGGCGTGGGAAATCCATCACAACCAGAAGAAAGACGCGCCCTCCGGCACGCTGATTCAGTTGGTTGATCGCATGAAGGACGCGGGCTACACCAACAATATCGACGTCAGTTCCAACCGCGCCGGCGCGGTTCCCGGCACCCACGAGATTGGCTTCGATTCGGCCGCCGATACCATCACCCTCCGTCACACGGCTCGCAACCGGGAAGGCTTCGCCCGCGGTGCGCTGAAGGCGGCGAAGTGGTTGGTTGATACGCGGCGTACCGGCTTCATGGATTTTGCAGACGTTCTCTTCAACAAGTAAGATCCCCTCTGCTACACTGCGGTTCACCGATGAATCGCCGAGCCTTCCTCGGAACCGGCGCGCTTGCCCTGAGCGGCTGTGTCAGCGCGCGTAAGACCGTTATCCATAGCCCGGCTCCGCCGGCACCGGCAACGTCGTTCCGGTTAACTCCTGTTCGCGCCGAGATCACCCGCCTCTTTCGCATCACCGTCTGTCTGCGCCCCTTCCGCGCCGCCGGCCCGCGCCTGGATGTGGAAAAGGTGGGCGAGAAGACCGTGGTCCATAACTACGGACACGGGGGCAGCGGCTGGTCCCTCTCCTGGGGCTCGGCCCGCGTCGTCATGGAGAAGGTCCTTGCCACCGGCGAGCGCGACATCGCCGTCATCGGCTGCGGCGCGCTCGGCATCACCGCTGCCATCACTCTGCAACGCGCCGGAGCCAAGGTCACCATCTACGCCAAGGAGCGACCGCCCTACGTGCGCTCCAGCCGCGCCACCGGGTCGTGGACGCCCGATTCGCGCATCGCCCTTACGAACGCCATCTCCGCGGACTTCCCCGCCCTTTGGGAGCGCATGTGCCGCGACAGCTTCCGTATGTATGAGAGCTTTCTGGGACTGCCGGGCGATCCGGTGGAGTGGACCGACCGCTACATCCTCGGTGACGGCGCCTTCGGATCCAACCAAGCTGCGGCCGGGGAACTCGACTTTGCCCACTTCCAGGACCGCATCCAAGACATCACCCCACGCTCGCGGGAACTGCCCGCCGGCTCGCATCCGTTCCCGGCGGAACACGCACGCCGCAACACTTCGCTCACTTTCAACATCGCCGCCTACCAGCACCGGCTTGTCACGGACTTCCTGCTCGAAGGAGGCCGCATCGAACACCGCGAGTTCCAGGCTCCCAACGATCTCAACGCCCTCCCGCAGAGGACCATCGTAAACTGCACCGGCTACGGCGCCCGCGCCCTCTGGAGCGACACCTCCATTGTCCCCGTGCGAGGCCAGATCGCCTGGCTCATTCCACAAGCCGATGTCCACTACGGCGTCATGTACAAAGGCATCTACGTGCTGGGACGCCGCGATGGCATCGTGGTCCAGGATGGCGGCAGCGGCGAGATGGAGGGGTACAACGTCGACAACGAACAGCCCGATCGCGCCGCCGCCGAAGCGAACGTCAACACCATCGCCGAGGTGTTCAACAACATGCGGGCGTAGGTCAGCCGGCTGTCTGGGCCAGGTACTCCCGCACCCGCAACGGCTTCACTCCCGGGTACTCGCTGTTCCGCAAGTGCGAAAGCCGCCCCTTCCCGTTCAACATGCCGCGCCAGTACATCAGCGGCAGCCAGGCGAATAGATTGCCCGGCTGCTCGGCTCGCGCTTTCGCTATCGCCTCATCCAGATCCGCCAGCGATCCACGCCGAACCACCGTCAACGCGAATCCCGCGCCTGCCTCTACTTCCTTCATGAGTTCGTGAAACGTCAGCGACTCTCCAGCCACCGCGAAGGAGCCGGCCAACGGACGCTCGTCCAGAGCCGCCTCCGCCGTAAACGCCGCCGTGTCGGCATACGTGGTGAACTCCATCTTCTGTTCCCCATCGCCCCACAGATAGGCCTCTCTCTTCCGTAGATCGATGGCGCCAAGAAAGCCGAACAACACCCGGTGATCCAGGAAACAGCCGTTCAGCACATGCACCACCTCCACATCGCCCCTTTCCTTGGCAGCCTCCCGCGCGAAGGCGCGCCGCCAATCGGAGTTCACGTTCTCCCCTTCTCCGAGACCGAAGAAGTCGAAACTGAAGTCCGATGGAAAGAACCGCCGCACGCCGGCCTGCCGCGCCGCCCGCAGCCATCGCAACTGCGCATCAATGATCGTCTCCGGCCCGCCCTGCACCGCCGAGATCACAACGTCGACGCCGTCGAAGGCACCGGCCTCGTCGGTCACCACCTCCGCGTCCGCCAGTTCCCCCGGCACCTTACCGACGCTCTCCGGCCGCACCAGCAAACGCAACCGCGCCCCGCGCGCCTTCAACTCCTCGCCGATCAGCGACCCCAGGTTCCCGGTCGCACCCAATAGCAATACTCTCTTCACGCCATTGCCTCCATTCGTTCCTTTTGTGCCACAGCCAGTTCATAGGACCGCCGCAGTAGCCGCACGGCCCGTCCCACATCGTCCTCACCCCGTAACCACACGCTCACCCAACCCGATTCCGGCAGCACGTGATGCCGCTCCGCTTCTCCGGCGGTGACCACCTCATCGCGCACACGCTTGGGGAATGGAATGTCCACGAGCGTGTCTCCGTGAATGTGTCCAATCTCCCGCTTGCCGAAAACCCATTCCGTCCCGCCAAACCGGTGGGGCTGCGTCTGAACGCCATCCCACCCAGCCAACTCGCCAATCACCCTTCGTCTCGCCCCGGAAACCGGCATGATCCATTACCTCCGCTGATAGGATGCTCGGATCCCGCTCCGGGAACAATAGAATGGATGTCAACACACTGTTGCCCTTATGGAACAATCCGCCAATTCCGACTGGAACCATCACCGCGCCTTCTTCTGGGTCGCCCGCTCCGCCTGTTTCACCACCGCCGCCCGCACGCTCGGCATCCCAAAATCGACACTCAGCCGCCAGATCCAAGCCCTGGAACAATCGCTCGGGACGCGCCTATTGCAGCGCACCACCCGCCGCGTCGCTCTCACCGAAATCGGCGCCACCTTCTTCGCCCACTGCGAGCGCGTGATGGCGGAAGTCGAGGACGCCGAACGCGCGGTCCGTGCCTACACCGCCGAGCCCAGCGGACTGCTGCGTGTCGGCGTACCGGTCACCTTCGCCCGCTCCTTCCTTGCCCCGCTGCTCCCGGCCTTCTGCCGCAAGTACCCTCGCATCCGGCTGGACCTGGTGTTACGAGGGGGCCGTCTCGACCCGCTCGAAATGATGCTCGATGTTGTTATCCACGTCGGGCGCCTGGCCGACTCGTCCTACGTCGTAAGAAAGCTGGGATCCATGCAACTGGCGCTCTTCGCGGCGCCGGCCTACCTGGCGCAACACCCCGCACCTTCGCGTCCGGAGGATCTATCCACCCATAGCGTGATCGCCGTCAGCCGCTCCCCGACGGGCTCCCGTCTGCGTCTTTTGTCGAAGGAGGGTAAGGAAACAACTGTGCGCCTGGATCCGCGGCTCACGGCGGCTGATCCCGTAGTCGCCCAGACGCTGGCCACCGGAGGACTCGGCATTGCCATGCTGCCGGCCTTCCTTACCCGCAACGACGTACAACTGGTTCCCGTCCTGCCCGATTGGCAACCGGCGCCGGTCGAGTTCTTCGCGCTCTACCCCGCGCGTTCGCTCCCCGCCCCAAAACTGCGCGTTTTTCTGGAGGAACTGGAACAGACGCTGCGCTTCTGAACCGCGGCTACTCCGGCGAAATCCCCAGACGCCATTCCGCGCTCGCCACCGTGTTGCTCATCAGCATCGCAATCGTTAGTGGACCCACGCCCCCCGGCACCGGCGTGTACGCGGCGCAGTGTTCGAACACCTCCGGATGCACATCGCCCACCACCACGCTGCCGTTTTTCTCAAACGAAGCCAACCGGGTGGGGTTATCCCCAAACATCCGCAGCACGCGATCGCGCTCCTTCAAACGGTTGATGCCCACATCGATCACCACCGCCTCTGGCTTCACGAAATCGCGCGTGATCATGGCAGGGCGGCCAATCGCCGCCACCACGATATCGGCGCGCCGGCATTCCGCCGCCAGGTTCTGCGTCTTCGAATGGCATATGGTCACCGTGCAATTGGCATGCAGCAGCAGCATCGCCATCGGCTTGCCCACGATGTCGCTGCGGCCCACCACCACCGCATGCTTGCCCTCCAGCGGCACGCCGTAATGCTCCAGCAGTTTCATCACACCCGCGGGCGTGCATGGCCGGAAACCCGCGCGATTCGCCATCAGGTTTCCCGAACTGAAGGGATGAAAACCGTCCACATCCTTCGATGGATCAATCGCCAGCAGCACTTCCTGCTCGTCCACCTGCTCGGGTAGCGGCAACTGCACGAGGATGCCGTCGATGTCGGGCCGCTGGTTCAGCCGGTTCACCAGGAACAGCATCTCTTCGGTCGTAACATCCCCCGTCGGCAGATGCTTCTCGCTGACGATGCCAAGCTCCTCGCAAGCCTTCACTTTGCTACGGACGTAAATCTCGCTGGCTGGGTTGTGTCCCACCAGCACCACCGCCAACCCCGGCGCCCGCCGCTCTTCCGCTAAACGGGCCACACGAGGCCGCAGCGATTCGAGGATCGCATCGCGAACCGCTTTTCCATCCATTACCACTGGCATGCGTTATACGTTCTTCTGGTCTCGAATTCGGAAGTGATAGAACAGGGCTCCCACGCCGACGGTTCCGATAGTCGCCAGAGAGACCACCGGCTCCACCGTTAAACCGACATAATACATCCACGCGCTCACCAGCAGGAAGAAGCCGGGTATCAGCGGGAACAGGAAACTCACCACCGGCAGCTTCACCCAGCCCGGACGCTTGCGGAACACAAACAGCGAGGCCACCGCAAGCCCGGCGAACAGGTTCAGCGTGAACGAGATGTACATGAACAGGTCGCTGAACGGAATGCACGTCATCAGCATGGCCGCGATGCACTGCCAGACGATGGCGTTCACCGGCGTATGCCACTTCGGATGCACCTTCGCCGCCGACGTGAAGAACGCCCGGTTCTTGGCCATCGCGTAATAGACGCGCGGGCCGATGGTGACCATCGCGTTCACCGTCGAGACCAGCGCCACCGCCATCAACGCGCCAAACACGCTGGCGATCTCCGGTCCGAACAGGCTGCGGGCCGTCAGCACGCCGATGGCGAATTGCCCCTTCAACTGCTCCAGCGGCTGGGCGTAGATGAACACCGCATTCAGTCCGAAGTAGAGCGCGGCTACGAGGGCGGTTCCGGCCGTCAGCGCCAGGGGCAGCGTTCGTTCCGGCTTGCGCAATTCCTCCGCGATGTACGTAGCCGCGTTCCAACCGCTATAACTGCCGTACACCCAAAACAAACTGATGGCGAATTGTTGGAGCAGCGGCACCGTACTGGTGCGTACCGCCGGCTGGCTGAAGTTGCCGAAATTGCCCGAACCCGCCGCGAATCCGCCGCAAATCAGCGCCACAATCACCGCCACTTTCAGCCCTGTAAACACGTTCTGGAAGCGAGCCACGCGCTGCAGGCCGGTAATGTTCAGCAGCGACAGAAACACAATCAACACGCACGACACCAACTGCGCCAAGCCGAACTTGACGCTCAGCGGCCCAAGGGCAAACGTCTGCGAAGCGTCCGGTTTCACATCGGGAAAGAAGTAGCCCACATAGCCGCAGAACGCCAGAGCCGCCGCCGCGATGGGCGCCGAGAACCCCGCCACGAACGAGATCCAGCCCGTCATAAAGCCCCAGGCCGGCCCGTAGGCGTTGGTCAGGTAAACATACTCGCCGCCGGAGCTGGGGAAGTTGACGCCGAGTTCGGAATAGCAGAAAGCGCCGGCCAGCGCACACAGCGCGCCCACCATCCAGACGCCCAATACCAGTGACGGGTCCCCCAACTGCCCGGCCAGGAAGCCACTGGTGATGAAGATGCCCGTCCCGATCATATTCGAGACCACCAACGCCGCCGCGCTCATTACGCCGAGTTGCCGCAGCAACCCTCCCGTACTTTCCTGCGCGGGCACGCGGGCCGCAACCCGTTCCTGAGCCATGATCCTTGTATTGTACTTGCGGGATACTGGACTTGTGCGTGGAATTGCGGTTTTCTACGTATTTTTCCCGGTGTTGGCCTATGCGCAGGGGCCGCCGGCGAAAGCGAGGGAGGCCATGGTACGGGAGCAGATCGAGGCAAGGGGGGTAAAGGACGAACGCGTTCTGGACGTGCTGCGGCGCACGCCTCGCCACGAGTTCGTGCCCGCCGAGTTGCAGGCGCATGCCTATGAGGACCGCCCCCTCGCGATCGGCTATGGCGCCACCATCTCCCAGCCCTACATCGTTGGACTCATGACCGAACTGCTGGAGCCGCGCCCTGATTCCATCGTGCTGGAGATCGGCACCGGCTCGGGTTACCAGGCGGCAGTCCTGGCGCCATTAGTGCGGCATCTTTACTCCATCGAAGTGGTCCCCGAACTGGCGAAGCGGGCCGAGGGGGTGCTGCGGCGGCTGGGCTACAAGAACGTCACCGTGCGCGCCGGCGACGGCTATCAGGGCTGGCCCGAGCACGCCCCGTTCGACCGCATCATCCTAACCGCCGCGCCTCCGGAACTGCCTGCCGCGCTCGTGCGGCAACTGAAAACAGGCGGCCGCATCGTGGCGCCGATCGGCGGTGAGGATCAGCAGTTGCTGGTCTTCGAAAAGATGGCCGATGGCAGCCTTCGCCGGCGCTCCGTCATTCCCGTCATGTTTGTCCCCATGGTTCCCGGACGCAACTAAAGATGGCGTCGCCTCTCGATACCAGTCCGCGGGAGTTCCGGCGGGCCGCGGAAGAAGCGGTGCGGATCGTCGAAGCCTTCTACGAACAGCTTCCGCACGCGCCGGTCATGCCCGTCACCAGTGCCCAAGCCGTGCGCGATCTACTGTCCGAACCGCTGCCCGAAGCTCCCACCGCAGCGTCCGATCTGCTCGCCGCCGTGCGCGACATCGTCTATCCACTCAGCCGGCACAACGGGCATCCCCGCTTCTTTGGCTACGTCGCCTCGCCCGGCACTGCCGCGGCCGCCATCGGCGACCTGATGGCCGGCGCCCTGAACGCCAACGTTACGTCCTGGCGCTCCGCGCCCGCCGCCGCCGAAATGGAGCACGTCGTCCTCGGCTGGCTGAAGCAAATGACGGGCTTCGCGCCGCAAGGCACGGGCCTGCTGGTCAGCGGCGGTTCCCTGGCGAACTTCTCCGCATTGGCCGCCGCGCGTTCGAAGGCCGATCCGCAAGCCGGCCGCCAGGGCACGGGCAACGGGCCGCCGCTGCGCATCTATGCGTCAACAGAGGTGCATTTCTCCATTGTCAAAGGCGCCCGGCTGCTGGGAATTGGGTCGGATAACGTCGTTCTCATTCCTACGGACGCCGCCTTTCGCATGGATCTCGCCGCATTGGAGCGCCGCATCCAAGCCGACCGCGACGCCGGCATGCGGCCCATGTGCATCGTGGCAAACGCCGGCTCGGTGAACACTGGCGCATTCGATCCACTGCCCGAGATCGCCTCCCTCGCCGATCGCCACCGCCTATGGCTGCACGTGGACGGCGCCTACGGTGGCTTCTCCGCTCTGGCGCCGTCGGCAAAGCCGTTGTTCCGCGGCATCGAACGGGCCGACTCGCTTTCCCTCGATCCCCACAAGTGGCTCTATTCCTCGGTCGGCTGCGGTTGCGTCCTCTACCGTGATGCGGAGGCCGCCATCGCCACCTTCTCCCATGACGCCGACTACACGCGCCCCGTCGGCCTCTCCGACGACGAAGCCTTCGCCTTCTGGGACCTCGGCCCGGAACTCTCCCGCCCCTTCCGTGCGCTGCCGCTATGGCTGCAGATCAAGCTCCACGGCGCTCCGAACCTGGCCGCCGCCATAGAGCGGAACATCGCCTGCGCCCGCTACTTCGCCGGTCTCGTCACCGAAGCTCCGGACTTCGAACTGCTCGCCCCCATAGGCCTGTCGATCTTCAACTTCCGCTACACGCCGCCAGACTATAGCGGCAATCTCGACGACCTCAACGAACAGATCCTGCTCGCCCTCCAGCGCGCCGGCAGCAGTTATCTCTCCAACACCCGGATCCACGGCAAGTTCTCCCTCCGCGGCTGCGTGCTCAACTACCGCACCACCGAGGCCGACATGCGCCGCCTGCTCGATGACGTGCGCGACGCCGCCCGCTACTGCTTCTTGCGCGCGGGCTGACGCGGCATCGATTCCAGTAACACCGGCGGCACAAAATCCGAATCGATCACCAGCTTTTCCTGCAACGCCGCCATCAGCGATTGCTGTACGTCGCGCATCTCCGGCTTACCGGCCAGGTTGTGCAACTCGCCAGGGTCCGCATCCAGGTCGTACAGCTCCAGCACCAGGCGTGGACCGAAATACGTCCGGTCAATCTCCGGCTTCAACCTGCCTTCCCTATGAGCGGCCTGCATCTCCCGCCAGCCCGGATCCGCGGCGCTATCCACCGGCTGATACTCCATCTGCGGCGTGAGGTTGTAAATCAGCTTGTACTTTTCGCTGCGCACGCAGCGCGATAAATCAAAGGTACTGGCCTTTGTTTCGGGTGTCATCGGCCCGTTCCCATGGTGCAGCCGCGCCGCGAAGATATACTCCCGCGGCTGGTACGCGCCGCCGCGCAACAGCGGATAGAAACTGCGCCCTGTAACTCCAACCGGTAGCGATGCCCCACCCGCATCCATAAACGTCGCCGCGATATCCTCCCCCGAGATCAGCGCGCGCGTCCGCCCCGGCTTAATCCGCCCCGGCCAGCGAGCCATCAACGGTACGTTCAGCCCAAGGTCATACAGCGACCCCTTCCCATGTGGAAACGCCATCCCGTTATCGCCCATGAACACCACCAGCGTGTTCTCTTCCTGACCGGCCTTGCGAAGCGCGGCCATCACGTCGCCAAAATCACGATCCGCGTGCTCCACCTCTTCCGAATAGCGCGCCAAGTCCTCACGTACGCCCGGCAAATCCGGCCAGTGCGGCGGCAACTTCACCGCCGCCGGATCGATCTTCCGCACCGAAGCGTCCCACGGATGATGCGGATCGCCGTAGTTGATCCAGAAGAACCACGGCTTGTCCTTCGGCGCACCCTCCAGGAAGTCCGCGAACAGCGCCGTTGTTTTCGGCTGGCCGGAGATGTCCAGCACATCTACACGGTTCTTCCAGGTCTTCAGGTTGTGTTTGTCGTAGATCTGTTTGGTCAGCGGCGCTGGATTCACCTGCCCATCCAGGTGAAAGTACCGGCCGCACACGCCCGTGTAGTACCCCCGCGACCGCAACACTTCCGGCACCGTTGGAACGTCGCGCGGCAGCGGCGCACTGAAGCGCCCCATGCGCGCGGCCACCGGCGAACGCCCCGTCATCAGAGCCGTTCGCGATGGCACGCACTGCGGCGCCGCCGTAAAGGCGCGCTCAAAGACCATCCCTTCCCGGCCAAAGCGGTCCAGGTTCGGCGTTTGGATCCAATCCGCCCCGTAAGTGCCCAGATACGGCCGGCTATGGTCGTCGGAAAGGACAAAGAGAATATTCGGAGGCTTCGGCCCTTGTGCCAGGGCCGGATCTCCCATCGCAGCGGACAACCATGCCGCCGCCCCGCCGAGAAAGCTTCTACGCTCCATCCCGGCAATTGTACTGGATGCCGGGGCGGTTAGTTAGCCGCGCATCACCTGCAGCACACCATACGTCACCATGCCGGCCATCACCAGGAACAGCACGCCGGACAACATGCCGAACCCCTGGATATACGGCCGCAGATGCGCCAGCTTGGAGGTAATCTCTTTCTGTTCGGCTTCCATTTGATGCTGCGCGTCATCCAGGAATAGCTGGTCGTCTTCTTTCATCGAGACCAGGCCATGACGGATCAGCAGCGCCACCAGGACGGTGGTCGCCAGACCCCATGCCGAGAAAACCCAACCGAATGCTGTCAATTCGGGCATATCGGCCTCCTTCGGTCCATCGCGCGATACTACCTTACTTCTGTAAGGCTGCCAGCACCGGCAAGTACACCGGCAGCAGCCAGTGCCGGTACGCCGCTAAGCGTCCGTGCGTGGCATCAAGGTAAAGCTTCTGCATCCGTGTGGCAAGGGGACCTACTTTGCCGTCGCCGATCTCCCGATGGTCCACCCGCGTAATCGGCGCCAACTCCACCGCCGTTCCCGTAAAGAACGCTTCTTCCGCCATGTAGAGTTCGGTGCGGTCAATCGAACGTTCCACCACGCGCAATCCCATTTCCCGCCGCGCCAGTTCCATCACCGAAGCCCGTGTAAGCCCTTCCAGAATGTTGTCCTGCGGCGGCGGCGTGATCAGCCGCCCGTCCCGCACGAGGAACAGATTGCAACTCGCCCCCTCGGCCACATGGCCGTCTTCATTCAGCAGAATCGCTTCGTCAAAACCATTGGCTTTCGCTTCCATTGTCGCCAGCACGCTATTGACATAAGCGCCGCAGATCTTACCGCGCGCCGGGATCGCGTTGTCCTGCACCCGCCGCCAACTGGCAATGCCCGCGTGCAGGCCGTTGTCCGCCGGCAGGTAACGGCCGAACGGCAGCGCAATGATCGCAAACCGGTACGAGCCGTCGGGCCGGATGCCCACCTTGTTCCCAGACATATACGCCAGCGGGCGAATGTAGACATCGGTCTCGAAATGATTCAGCCGCACCAGGTCCGCCGCCAGATGCGCCAGCTCGTCCGCGGCCGGCTTCGGGTCAATGCCCAGGATCCGGCAGTTCGCCTTCCAGCGCTTGAAGTGTTCTTCGCACCGTACCAGGTACATCTCACAGTCATCGGTGCTCCAATAGCCGCGAATCCCTTCAAACACACCCGTGCCGTAGTGGAGCGCATGCGTCAATATCGGCAGCTTCGCCTCCGACATCCGCACGAAGTCATTTTCGAAGTACACCAAAGGGTCAGTCATCGAGTCAGGCATGTCGAAACTCCTCCGCCGGGACACGCTCCCGGCCTACCGCCAACGCCTTCTTGTCGATCTCCACCCAGCGCTCGCCACTCACCAGCCGCGCCAGGGCCGCTTCCATCCGTTCATCGGGCAGGAAATGCGAGAGCGCCAGAAACGCCCCCAACATCACCATGTTGCCCACCTTCGCACTGCCCAATTCATTGGCAATGCCGGCGAACGGCAGCGCATAGACGCTCACGTTCTCCCGCCGGCAGTCCTCCGGAAGATGCTCGCCGTTATAGAGCACCAGGCCGCCCGGCTCCACCGTATCGAGGAACTTGCGGAGCGACGGCTCATTCAACGCCAGTAGCGCATTGGCGCGCGTCACCAGCGGCGAATCGATGGGATGAGACGAGATCCGCACATGGCAGTTCGACGTCCCCGAGCGCATCTCCGGCCCATACGACGGCAGCCACGATACCTCCAGCCCATCGTCCATCGCCGCCTCCGCCAGCAACTGCCCCATCAGCAGCACACCCTGCCCGCCAAAGCCGGCGATGCGGATGCGCCAGTCCAAACGGTCCGCCCCATGCCCATGCGCCGGCGCCGCTCCGTGGTTGTCCTCCGGCAGGTGCAACAGCCGCGAAAAGTCCGCGAGAGGCGGAGGGGGTGCCGCCTCTCGCGGTTCAGGACGAGTGGATCGCCGGTCGCATTTGATGCCCGGCGTGAAGTACCGCTCCATCTCGTCGTGTACCCGTTTTTGCGCCGCCACCGGATCCAACTTCCAAATCGTCGGACACGGCGACAGCAACTCCACCAGGGAGAATCCTTTGCCTTCCATCTGGCATTCGATGGCCCGGCGGATCGCCTTCTTCGCTTGTAAAATCGACTTCACGTTCCCCAGCGAAGCGCGTTCAATATACGCCGGCCCTTCCAAAGTGGCCAGCAACTCCGATACCCGCATGGGATAGCCATCGCGGGCGGGGTCGCGGCCTCCCGGACTGGTGGTGGTCTTCTGTCCCGGTAGCGATGTCGGCGCCATCTGCCCGCCAGTCATCCCATAGACGCTGTTGTTCACGAACAGCACCGTCACGTTTTCGTTGCGATTGGCGCAGTGCAAGATCTCGGCCGCCCCGATCGCCGCCAAGTCGCCATCGCCCTGGTAGCTGATCACGATGGCATGCGGATTGGCCCGCTTCACGGCAGTGGCTACCGCCGGGGCACGCCCATGCGCCGCCTGTACATTGCCCGTATCGAAGTAGTAGTAGGCGAACACCGAACAGCCTACCGGACTGATCAGTATCGTGCGGTCCTGGATGCCCAGTTCGTCGATCGTCTCAGCCAGCAGCTTATGCACGATCCCGTGCCCGCAGCCAGGACAGTAGTGCGTCTGGTCTTCCCCCTCGCCCTTCCGTTCAAAGTGCGGGAAGAACGCCGCCGGCTTCTCATGGGTGAGGCACAGTTCCTTCTCAAGCATGGACCAACCGCTCCTTCCGCACACGGCCTTCCACCAATGCCTTCACCTCTTCCGCGCTGGGCAGGTTGCCGCCGCCCCTTCCGTAGAACAATACCGGAGCGGCACCGTTCACCGCCAACCGCACGTCCTCCACCATCTGCCCCGTGCTCATCTCGACCACCACGAACTCGCTCACGGTAGCCGCCATCCGCCGCAACTCGGCCGACGGGAATGGCACCAGCGTAATCGGCCGCAGCAAGCCGGCCGCAATGCCTTCCGCCCGCAGTTCATCCACGGCATGCTTCAAGATGCGAGCCACAATGCCGTAGCCCACTAGCACCATATCGGCGTCGTCGGTGCGATAGCGCTCAACCCGCACCTCGCGTTCGGCCAGCGCATACTTCGCTTCCAACTTCGCGATGTGCAACTCCAGGTCATCCGGCTTCAGGAAGATGGAACTCACCAGGTTCTTTCGAGTGGCGGCGGTACCGTCCACGGCCCACGCCGGCGTCACCGGCGCCCGTGCCGGCTCCTGGAACTCGACCGGCTCCATCATCTGTCCGATGGTGCCGTCGGCCAGCACGAACACCGGGTTACGATACCGATCGGCCAGGTCAAAGGCCAGCCGCGTCAAATCGGCCATCTCCTGCACCGTCGCGGGCGCCAGCACCAGGCTGCGATAGCTGCCATGGCCGCCATTCCGTGTCACCTGCCAGTAATCGCTCTGCTCCGGCGAGATGTTCCCCAATCCTGGACCCGCCCGCATCAGGTCGACGATCACGCAGGGCAACTCGGCGCCCGCCAGGTAGCTCAACGCCTCCGACATCAGGCTGATCCCCGGCCCCGAGGAGGCCGTCATCGCCCGCTGCCCGCAAGCTGCCGCCCCATACACCATGTGGATGGCCGCTACTTCGCTTTCGGCCTGCAGGAACTGCCCGCCGCACCGCGGGAAGTACCAGGCCGCGGCTTCCAGAATCTCCGTGGCCGGCGTGATCGGATACCCATAGAACGCGCGGCACCCGGCCAGCAGCGCGCCCTTCACGACCGCCTCATTTCCTTTCAACAGTTGCCGTGCCATGGCTGCCTCCTCCTACGCCGCCACCGGTGTCAGCTTCCAAACCCGCAGCGTGCCGGGCTCCGGACACGCATGAAAGCACAGCCCGCAGCCGCTACAGTTCGCGCCTGTGTATTCAGCCGGGGCATAGCCCGATGCGTTCAGCCGCGCCGACAGGCGCAACACCTTCGGCACGCAGGCCTCCACGCACAGCCCGCATCCCTTGCAGAGCTCCCGGTCTATCTCGACCCGCCCTTTTAAATCCATAAGCGCCTCTCAAACCGGCTGCGGCACAGCCTCGGGACGCCTCGCGTCCAGCCAATGCGCCCGCACCGCTGCTTCGTATAACTGGTCGCGGAAGGGCGGCGCGGCAATCGCGATCAGCGCCTCCGCCCGCTGGCGCAGCGTCTTGCCATGCAGATACGCCACGCCGAACTCGGTGACAACGTAATGCACATCGGCGCGCGTGGTCACCACGCCCGCGCCTGCATCCAGCACCGGCACGATGCGCGACACTCGCCCGTGCCGCGCCGTCGCAGGCATCGCCACAATTGGCTTTCCGCCGCGCGAGGCCGCCGCACCGCGCATGAAATCCGTCTGTCCTCCAAAACCGCTGTAAGGCCGGGTGCCGATCGAATCGGCACACACCTGCCCCGTCAGGTCCACCTGGATCGCCGAGTTAATCGCCACCATGCGGTCGTTGCGCGCGATGGTGCCCGGGTGGTTGACATACTCGATGGGGTGAAACTCAAACAGCGGGTTATCGTCGAGGAAGTCGAAAAGCTTCCTTGTGCCAAGGGCGAAACCCGCCACCAGTTTCCCCGGATGCAGCGTCTTCAACCGTCCCGTCATGACGCCCTTATCCACCAGCCCGATCACGCCGTCGGTGAACATCTCGGTGTGCATGCCAAGGTCGCGATGGTCGGTCAGGCACTCCAGCACACCGTTCGGAATTGCGCCAATGCCCATCTGCAGCGTCGCGCCATCGGGCACCAGTTCCGCCACCCGTTCGGCGATCCGCCGCTGCTCCGGCGTGGCCTTTTCGGGAGCTAACTCCACCAACTCGCGATCGTCTTCGACGAAAGCGCCGATATCGCGCACCGTCAGGAACGTATCGCCGTGCGTGCGCGGCATACGCCGGTTGACCTGCGCGATCACATGCCGCGCGCAACGCGCCGCCGTCAACGTGCAGTCCACTCCAGGACCCAGGCTCATCAGCCCATTGCGATCCGGCGGGCCCACCTGCAGCAACACCACATCCAATGGCTTCTGGCCGCTACGAAAAAGCTCTTCGATTTCATGCAGGAAAATCGGCGTGTAGTCGGCCAGACCCTGTTGCACCACACCGCGGACGTTCGGCCCGATGAATAACGCATTCACTCGGAAGTTAGCCGCAAATCGCGGTTCCGCATACGCGGCCGGGCCGAAGCTGGCCATCTGTACCACTTCCACGGCGGTCACGGCAGGCGCGCGGGCGACCAAAGCTTCTACCAAAGCCTGCGGCGTCGCGCAGCCTGGCTGGATGTAAACCGTTCTCGCGGAGTGAACCGCCTGAAGGGCGTGGGCGGCGGTGGTGAGGCGATCCCGGTAAGTAGCCTGCCAGCTCATAAGTAAGACCCACTGGTGAGTGGTTCTGTACCTTTCTGCTTAACTATGCGCCTCCCTCCCTACGTTGTCAAGCCTCCCCGGTGCCATCTACTTCGGAATCTGCGTCATCGTGATCCGTACCCTTGTTGGGAAGAACCGCTCATGGTCGGCACGCTTGTGCGCATGTCCGGCGCCGCCCGAATCATCCTTGATGACCAGGTCCATCTGCTTGATCCCCTCTTCCCAGAGAATGGCTTCGTTTTGCCAGAACGAGGTCATCGGCACCTCCTTCTCATAAACGCCTGCTTCGCGATAGATGTCCGTTCCCGTGCAGCCGTAGCCATTGCCTTGGCCGCGATTCGGGATGTAGCAGAGGGTCCAGGTGGTGGGCGCGCCTCCCGCCGGTTTTGACAGCACCTCCAGCCGGATTCGCACGTTGCCATTGCGGTAATCCAGCGGCCAGGTCCAGTTGCGCGGGCGGGCGATGTTCAGCACCGGCTCCTTCACGTAGTAATGCGACTTGTTCGGCTTCGAGGTTTCCGCATCCCGCTTGGTGTAATCGAACGTTACATCGAACAGCGTGAACTCCTTTGTCCCGGCGGGCGCGCAGGCGTGATAAGCCTGCTGCAGATACTCGCCGCGCGTGCGGGCCGTGGTCGCCGCCTGCCGCGGACAGGGCAGCCGCTTATCCCAGGCTTCGCGCAGCCGCGCGTCCAGAGCCGCGTCAGGTTCCACGGCATGCAGCGGAAAGCCATAGCTATACTGCAGCCCGTGCGGATACTTGCGCAGCGGCTCCAGCCGCGCCGTCCGATACTCCACCACATCGCTGAGCAATCCACGCACTCCGGCCCATTGCGCCGCCGCGAAGAGCTTGTGTGACGGTAGAACGTCCGTCGTGTAGATCGTGGCCTGCCCCTGGCTATGCAGCATCGCCTGCAATTTCGGCACGTCGACCTTACCCTCGCGCAGCGTCAAATGCGCCGCCAAGCCTGCCGCATGGCCCAGCGCCGTCCAGGTAGGCTCCAGACGGATGGCCGAATAGCCCACATGCGACGCGCTCACCGCCACCGGCACCAGCAGATTATCGACATCCCGCGGCACCATCACCCCGTACGGCACCTGGAACGGATAGGTGGGCGCGGCGAAGTCGCCTTCCACCAACTGCGGATGCAGCGGCCCTTGCGGCATATGGCCGTGGTTATTGAGCACGTAATCGCCGATGGCCACGCTATCGCGCTGCACCGGCGTGCGCGCCGACCCCGCCGCTAACTGCGTGTCGTGTTCGGTAAAGGTGTAGCGGCCCTGGATACGGCGGCCTTCCCGGATGTACAACGCCGTCGGCAAGTGCCCGTTGCCCGTAAACTCATCCTTGGCCAACCCCCACTCCCGCGCCTTCTCTCGAATGGCCGTGGGCAGCCCGTCGTCGTTCTGCAGGAAGTAGAGCAGGCCCATGGCGTAATCCATGTGCCGTTGCGCGATGCGATCCCGCGTTGGCCAATCGCCCTCCGGCCACTCCTGGTTCTCGCCCGGCAACGCCAGCCGCACGGGAGCCTGCTTGATATCGTTCATGTCGCTCTTGCCGTTCGGCAGCCGCTGCAGGCGGAGGATGCCCGAGTGGTCCTCCGAATAGATGTTCGCGATCTTCCCCGATTGGAACAGCGGCAGCAGGTGCGTGAACTCGTCGCGCCGGTAAGCCGCCGGCTTCGGCACCGGCACCCGCAAAGCCGGATCATTGGTCATGATCATCCGGTAGTTCGAGCACTGTACGGAACTGTCGCCCTCCCCCGTCGACCCCGGGAGAATACGCCCCTGGTCGAAATAGAGCACCCCGGCGTAGCGCTCGCCGTAGGTTCGGGTCGACTCGCGCCCTAACCGGTAGGGCACGCGGGCGGCCGCGGCGAGATCCCCCTCATACGTGGCATCGATGTAGAAGCGCGCCTGCACCTCGCGGCTGCCTTGCGGGGTATCGAACGTGGCGCGCTCCACGGCGCGGGATCCGGCGTTCCGTACAGCCGTACGCAGCTTCCACTTTGTCTCCACTCGCAGCGTCTTCTGTTCGGCCATCATCTCGCGCAGCACCTGCAGGGAAAGATGCGGCTCGGCGTGGGCTCCAAAAAAGCAGTCGCGCACCTGCGCGGAGTCCGCCCCGTACTTACGGGTATAGAACGCCAGCACCCGGTCCATGTACTCGCGGAAAAAGCCGGTCACCGACTCCCGTGTACGGAAATCGGTGTAACTGAGGCCGCCGGTCAGCATTCCGCCGATATCCCCCGTGGGTTCGGCCAGGACTACGGTGTGTCCCTGGCGCGCTGCCGTCACCGCCGCTGCAACTCCAGCAGGGGTAGACCCGTATACCAAAAGGGCTGGCTCGGCCGCCGCCGCGCCGCCCACACTCACCGCAATCCAAAAGAGAAGAAACATGTTGTCCATTTAGTGTATTGCGGCGCGAAGCGCTCAAAGTCTAGCGGCCCTGACCCGATAAGTAGGCATGGAGAGGGCACAACTGTGGACCATCGGTTGACCGCGGGTAGTTCGAATGCGGTGATCACGCACGGAGCGCTTCTAAGCCTCATCCAGGTCTTCGGGGGAAGTCCGGCATCTACGGGACGAGCCATCCGGGAATTCGCGGACCGCGCGCCGCAGCGCTTCTGCGATGCGGCCTGCCAGGTGTTGCGCGAAGAGATTCCCGACGCTGGACGAAACTTGCTCATCGGGATCTTGATGGAGCGGGATGTCTTTCTGAAAGCCCTCTCCAATCCCGAGGCCTTCCAGCGGGAGAAAGCCCTAGACCTGGCCCAGGTCGCGCAGAGGACCTATCCCACCATGGAGTCGCAGCTATTGCGGCAGGCGTTACAGGATGTGACAGGCCCTGGAGCGAAGCCATCCGAAGAGGCCGACTGGGAAAGGCTGCACCGTGTTCTGGATATCCTGGGATATCTCGGCAACGTTACTCGCGTCATCCCCATCCTCACCAATCTGCTGCGCAGTTCCCCATCCAGTATCCGCGCCAAGCTCGCACCCCTCATCATCCGCTGCATTCGGAATCCGCAATGGATGCGGGATCTGGCCGGCGATGTGGACCCAGACGTTCGGGCCAATGCCGTCGAGGTATTCCTCACCGTGGACCCGCTGCCGGAAGAAGTCGAGATCCTTCAGAAATTCGCCGCCGATCCGCATCATCGCGTCGCCACCACGGCGCTGACGGCGCTCTCCCGGAACGGCGGCCGCGACATGGCCGAGGCCCGGCTACTCGAGTTCTGCCATCATACCGACGCCGCCTTCCGCGCCGCTGCCGCATCCGCCATGGGCAAGACCGGGAATCCGCGATTCCTACCCGAACTGCAGCGTATGGTGCGCGAGGAGCAGGGTGACGTGAAACGCATGGCGTTCCTTTCGTGCGTCTCGCTGCGCAAGGACAAGACTACCGCCAGCGGCAACGAAGCGGCTTAAGCTCGGCTTACCTTACCTCCACCGCATTCTCGATCGTGAACTTCAAAACCGTCTCGGACGGGATCTTCACCTTCTGGCCCTTCATAAAGATCTGCGACCCCGCACCCGCCGCCGCACCGGCACCGGCGCCAATCGCCGCACCTTTACCCCCACCGGCAATCGCTCCAATCGCCGCGCCCACGCCAGCCATCACACCGGCCGTCTTCGCCGTCCTGGCCCCGCGCGATCCACTCACTTCCGTCACCGAAGTGGACACTACGTTCACCGGCTGTCCCTTTACGGTCACCGAAGCCAGTTGGATCGTCAACTCCGCCCGGCCCGTCAGCTTACCGGAATCCTTCTCCGCCGCCAATGCGACCATGGCATCGGAGCCCTTCGGCGCCACAGTCTCCCCGTTGATCACCAGCGGCTCTTCCAGCGAAGCCTTGAACTTATCGCCTTCCTTAGCCGCTTCGGAATCGATCGCATCAATCGTACGCACGGTTATGGCCGTACCCGCCGGGATCGCAATCGCCGCCCCGCGGTCCACCATGGCCGCCAACACCCGCTCGCTCACGCCAGCCTGCTTCAGGTCGATCAGATTCGCCGTCGACACCTTCAGCCGCGCCGGCTGCTTCCCGATCAGATCCAACAGGAAGCTCTCGCTGAACCCGGCCCGCACCAGTTGCACCACGCCATCCGCGGTCAGCGGCTCGGACGAAGAACTCTTCTTCAACATCGCCGCGATCACCGGCTCACCCAATCCGGCCTGTTTCAACTCCGCCAACCGCATCGCGTCCGTCGAAAACTTAGCGTCCTTGGACTCCACCAGTTCCTGCAGCAGCCCGCTACCGATTCCGGCTTTCACCATCTGTATTAGACCTGGCGTCGTCAGCGGTTCTTTGGCCGGGGCCTTGCGGGCAACCGCCGTAAGAACCCGGTCGCTCACACCGGCCTGTTTCAGCCGGATCAGCTCCGATACGTCGGAGTTGAGCTTTTGCGGCTCCTTCTCCACCAGGTTGACGACAAAGTCCTCGGTAAGGCCGGCCTTCGACAGCTTGATGAGCTCGTCGTTATTCATGCCGGTCTGAGCGCTGGCGAGCGCGACAGCCAAGACTGTAGCGGCGACGATCCGTATCAACATTTACCACTCTCCTCCGCCGGTTAGACGGTTACGGCGTCAACTGAGGTTTCGTTTTTCCGGTCCAGATACCGCTGGCGGCTCTCCATTACAGCCTTGCGAGCAGCGGCCGGCCCGCCCCAGCCGCGCAACCGCGTGATGCTGCCCTGCAACTCCTTATAGATTGTGAAGAAATGCTCAATTTCGCGCCGCACGTGCGGGAAGATCTGATCTAGCGTGTGAATCTGGTCATAGCGCGGATCATTGCGCGGCACCGCCAGAACCTTCTGGTCGCCCTCGGCGTTGTCTTCCATGTTCAAGATGCCGACCGGGCGCGCCTCCATCGTGCACCCCGTAAAGGTCGGAGAACTCAGCAGGACAAGAACGTCCATCGGGTCGTTATCTTCGGCCAGAGTGCCGGGAATGAATCCATAGTCGCCGGGGTAGTGCAGCGGCGAGTACAACACGCGGTCCATCTTGAACAGTCCCACTTTGGCGTCGAACTCATACTTGTTCGACGAGTTCTTGGGGATCTCGACGATTATCCGGACGATCTCCGGTGCATCCGGGCCCGGGTCGAGGTCATAGAGGTTAGGGTACACAGAGGTTAGCGTAGCATCTTCAGACCCTACTCAATGACCAACAAGAGGTCCTTCGGCTCCACGCTTTGCCCCACTTGGATGGCGATCTTCTTCACCGTGCCGTCGACGGGCGCGTACACCGTGGTTTGCATCTTCATCGCATCCATAACCAGCGCCCGGTCACCCTTCTTTACCGCTTGGCCACTCTCGACGGCGACACTGCTAATGACGCCCGGGATCGGAGCCCCAACGTGCCCCGGATGCTTCGGATCGGCCTTCTCCCGCGCCGCGGTGGCCACTTGCAGCGTCTTATCGCGAATGGTCACCTCGCGCGGCTGTCCATTCAGTTCGAAGAAGACCGTCCGCGTCCCGTCCGGATGGGGCTCACTCACCGCCAGAAACTTGATGATCAGCGCCTTGCCGGACTCGATCTCAACCGTGATCTCCGACCCCTTCTCCATCCCATAGAAGAACTGCGGCGTCGGCAGTACGTCCAGGTCCCCCCAGGTCTGCCGGTTCTTGGCGAACTTCGTAAACACGTCCGGATACATCAGGTAGCTCATCAGGTCCGTCCGCGTTGGCTCGTGGCCGGTCTTCTTCTCGACCACGGCCGCCGCTTCCTCCAGATCCACCGCGGGTAGATGCGCGCCGGGACGCCCCTTGCGCGGCTTGCCGCCCTTCAGAACTACCTCCACCACCTTCTTCGGCCAGCCGCCATCGGGCTCACCCAAATCGCCCGAGATCATCTCGATCACCGAATTCGGCAGCGTGATGGAATGGTTCGGCCCCAGCGCCAGAAACTGCTCGATCGACATGCCATGGCTCACCAGGAAGATAGCCAGGTCCCCCACCACCTTACTCGATGGCGTCACCTTCACAATGTCCCCAAAGGCCATGTTCACATCCGCGTACATGCGGGCGATTTGCGGCCACTTATCGCCCAGCCCCATGGAACTGGCCTGTTCCTTGAGGTTCGTGTACTGCCCGCCCGGCATCTCATGCAGGTACACCTCCGCCGTGCCGGACTTCGGCGCGCTGTCGAACGGTGTATAGAAGTGGCGTACCGCTTCCCAGTAATCCGAGCAGATGTTCAGCGCGTCCAGATTCAGACCCGTGTCCCGTTTGGTATTGGCCAGCGACGCCACCACCGAGTTCAAATTCGGCTGCGAGGTGGTGCCGCTCATCGAAGCCAGCGCCCCGTCACAGGCATCCACGCCGGCATCGGCCGCCTTGAGAATCGACGATGCGTTAATCCCGCTGGTGTCGTGTGTATGGAAGTGGATCGGCAGCCCAATCTCCTCCCGCAGCGTCTTCACCAACTTCTCGGCGGCATAAGGACGCAGCAGCCCCGCCATATCCTTAATCCCCAATACATGGGCGCCCATCTTCTCCAGTTCCTTGGCCATCTTCACGTAATAGGCCAGCGGATACTTATCGCGCTTCGGATCCAGAATGTCGCCCGTATAGCAGATGGCCGCTTCGCAAATCCGTCCCGTCTTACGAACGGCCTCCACCGGCACCTTCATGTTCGGCAGCCAGTTGAGCGAATCGAAGACACGGAAGATGTCGATGCCCTGCGTGGCGGCCTCCTGGATGAAAGCCTTGACAACGTTATCGGGATACGCCGTATAGCCCACCGCGTTCGACGCCCGCAGCAGCATCTGGAAGCAGATGTTGGGAATCGCTTCCCGCAGCCGCGACAGCCGCATCCATGGATCTTCGTGCAGAAACCGCAGCGCTACGTCGAAGGTCGCGCCGCCCCACATCTCCAGGCTGTACAGGTTGCTCAGGTTGTGCGCGACGTAATTGGCGATGCGCATCATGTCGTAGGTGCGCATGCGCGTCGCCATCAGCGATTGGTGCGCGTCGCGGAATGTCGTATCGGTCAGCAACAGCCGCTTCTGCTTGCGCGTCCATTCGGCAAAGCCTTCCGCCCCCAGCTTATCCAGCAGTTGCTTCGTGCCCGCCGGCGGCGGTTCGGCAATGTGTGCCGGCACGCGCACTTCTTTGATTACCGTGGGCTTTGCTTTTTTCGCCACTTCCGGATTGCCGTTTACGATCACCTCGCCCAGATAGCTGAGCAGGCGCGTGGCGCGGTCCCGCCGTGGGGCGAACCGGAACAGTTCCTTGGTCTCGGCCAGGAAGCCAGTCGTAATCTGGCCGCTCTGGAACTGCTCGTGGTTGACCACGTTTTCCAGAAACGGAATGTTCGTCTTCACGCCGCGGATGCGGAACTCGCGCAACGCGCGGTCCATGCGGCTGCACGCATCGGGGAACTGACGACCCCACGCCGTCATCTTCACCAGCAGCGAATCGTAGTAAGGCGTGATCACCGCGCCACCATACGCCGACGCGCCATCCAATCGAATGCCGAACCCCGCGGGCGAGCGGTACGTGTGGATCTTGCCGTAATCCGGGATGAAGTTGTTCTCCGGGTCTTCCGTAGTAACGCGGCACTGCAGGGCGCAGCCATGCAGCGGCACCTGGTCCTGCGCGGGCAGCGCCATCTCCTTGCCGAACAGCTCCAGCCCCTGCGCCACCTGAATCTGCGCCCGCACAATGTCGATTCCGGTTACCACCTCGGTGACCGTGTGTTCCACCTGGATGCGCGGATTCACTTCAATGAAGAACCACTCGCCGCTATCCACGTCCACCAGGAACTCCACCGTCCCGGCATTGTAGTAGTTCGCGGACTTGGCCAGCGCCACCGCCGCGTCCCACAACCCTTTGCGGATGTTCTCCGCCAAGCCCACCGCCGGGGCGACTTCCACTACCTTCTGATGGCGCCGCTGCACCGAACAATCGCGTTCATAGAGGTGGAGGATGTTGCCGTGCCGGTCGCCCAGAATCTGCACTTCCACGTGCCGCGCCCGGCGAATGTAGCGCTCCATGAACAGAGCGTCGTTGCCAAATGCGTTGCCCGCCTCCAGCCGCGCTTCTTCGAACCGGGCCGGCAGATCGGCGGCCTTATCCACCACGCGCATGCCACGTCCGCCGCCACCGAACGCTGCCTTGACGATCAGCGGGAAGCCGATCTTCTTCGCCATCTCGACGGCCTGCTCCACCTTGGTGATGGGCTTCTCGGTTCCAGGAACAACGGGAATCCCGGCCTTTTGGGCAAGCTGCCGCGCCGCGCGTTTATCGCCTAGTAGATCCAGCAACTCCGGGCTGGGCCCGATGAACGTGATGCCGTGCCTGGCGCACGCGCGGGGCAGAGCGGGATTCTCCGACAGAAAACCGTAGCCGGGGTGAATCGCATCCACACCCTTCTCGGCCGCCATCGCCACGATGCCGTCCACATCCAGATAGGCTTGCACCGGGCCCTTGCCCTCGCCAATCAGATACGCCTCGTCGGCTTTGAACCGGTGCAAACTCAGCCGGTCCTCTTTCGAGTACACCGCCACGGTCCGGATGCGCAGCTCATTCGCCGCACGGAAGATACGGATCGCGATCTCGCCGCGATTTAGTGCAAGTAGTTTTTTCATGGATCAGGAAAGCAAGGCGCCGGAGTGTGCCTTTGGCAGTCCGGCCGACGGGGCCCAGTACACTAGCGTACCTGTTTTCCTGACCCTTTCGCTTCTACTCCCGCCACCGTCGTCCGATGCAGCAACCGCCGCAACGGCAGTGCATAGTTCCGCACCGCCCGGTGCTGTACCAGGCAGTTGTCCCAGATCAGCAGGTCGCCCGCCTGCCAGCGATGCGTATACAGAAACTCCGGCCGCACGATATGCGCATACAGTTGCGGCGGCAGCGCGGCGCTCTCTTCCACCGGCATGCCTTCGATAAACGCTGTGAAGCCCTCGTTCACGAACAGCACCCGCCGGCCTGTTATCGGATGCGGTCTCAGAACGGCGTGGCGTACATCCGGCAACTTCGCCAACTGCTCCTGGCTCAGAGCCCCTCTGCCCCCAGCGGCCTGCTGCTTCTGATACCGGTCGCCGTAGCGATGCACCGCCGTCAACCCCTCCAGCCGCTCCTTCCAAGCCGCGGGCAGCGTGTCGTACGCATAGGCGGCACTTGCAAATAGCGTCTCGCCCAGCACCTCGCCATCCCGCACCGGAACCTCAATCGCATACAGTAGCGAACAGCGGCTCGGGTTGGCCATATACGACAGATCGCTATGCCAGTACTGCCCCGCATCCGCCAGCCCGATGTTCCGCCCCTCCTCCACGACGTTCGAAACCACGAGGATCTCCGGAAAACCCGGCTTTAAGTACTGCGCCGCTACGTGAATCTCCAGCGGCCCAAAACGCCGGCTGAACGCGATGTGCTGCTCCGGCGTCAGCTTCTGATCGCGGATCACGATCACGCCACGATCGTGAAACACCGCCTCGATCCGGCGAAACGCCCCTTCGTCCAAGGGCTTCGCAAGATCCACACCCTTGATCTCGGCCCCCACCGGCCCCGTGCTATGCGTAATCTCCATGCGCAAACGCTACAGTTTATCGCGTATGATGCGAGGACGATGAAGCAAACCGGCTTGCTCCTGGCCATCGCGGCGTCCCTGTTCGCGCAGGCTCCTTACGACCTGGTTCTCCAGGGCGGGCATGTCATCGATCCGAAGAACAATATCGACTCCGTGATGGATGTCGCCATCGCCGCCGGCAAGGTGGCCCGCGTGGCCAAAGATATCGTGCCGGGCCAAGCCAGGACTGTCGACGTCCGCGGTCTCTACGTCACCCCCGGCCTTATTGACCTCCATGCCCACCTCTACAACCGGCCCGGCAACCCGCCACCGAAGCGCAACCAAAGCGTGCAACCCGATGCCGTCTCCTTTCGCACGGGCGTTACCACCCTGGTCGATCCCGGCACCTCCGGCTGGCGCGACTTCCCCAACTTCCGCGAGATCACGATCGCCCGCTCCCAGACCCGGGTCCTCGCCTGGCTGAACATCGTCGCCGCCGGCATGGGCTTTGGCAATGAAGACGACCCGGCTCAGATGGATGTCGCGGGCGCGGTGAAGATGGCGAAGCAGCACCCCGAGCTCATCATCGGCTTCAAAACCGCGCATTACGCCGGACCCGGCTGGCACGCCGTCGACGGTGCCGTCGCCGCCGGTAAGCAAACCGGCCTCCCCGTTATGGTCGATTTCGGCAAGGTCACCGCCGAACGAAATATCCAGGCGCTATTCGAACAGAAGCTGCGCCCTGGCGACGTCTACACCCATTGCTTCTCCGGCCTGCGCGGCGAGATCCTCCCCGACAAAAGCGTCAACCCCGTCCTCTGGGCGGCTCGAAAGAAAGGCATCATCTTCGACGTTGGGCACGGTGGCGGCAGCTTCTTCTGGCCCATGACCATGGCCGCGCTCCAGCACAAGTTCTACCCCGACACCATCTCCACCGACCTGCACTTCGGCAGCATGAATAGCGGCGCCCGCGATCTGCCGAACGTCATGTCGAAGCTGTTGAACCTCGGCGTGCCTTTTTCCGACCTCATCCGCATGACCACCTGGAAGCCCGCCCAGGTCATCCAGCGGCCCCAACTGGGCAATCTCGACATCGGCGCCGAAGCCGACATCGCTGTCTTTCGCATCGAACAGGGCGAGTTCGGATTCCTCGATTCCGCCGGCGCCCGTTTCACGGGCAAGCAACTCATCGCCGCCGAGATGACTTTACGAAAAGGCCGTATCCAATGGGACCGCAACGCCCGCGCCGCCGCCGATTGGAAAACCCACCGCTACCGCAAGTAATCCAACCGCTTGTACACACGCCGCTTGACAGCAGCCTTCCACCCTCATATGGTGTCTTGCAGTGCGACTGGGCCTGGCAACCTTAATCCTGCTGTCCTGCGACGCCGCGGCGGCGGAACTCGAATCCACCGCGACGGAGCTGCTACAGCGGCGCTGCCTCAGTTGTCACAACGCAAAAGTCCAGATGGCAAAGCTCGATCTGTCCTCTAGGGAAGCGGCCCTCCGAGGCGGCCTCCAAGGTGCCGCCCTCCTACCCGGATCCGCCGGTAACAGTCTCCTCTGGAAGCGCATCACCGAGGGCCAGATGCCGCCGTCCGCCCCCCTTCCCGCCTCCGAGCGCGACGCCATCCAAGCCTGGATCAACGCCGGCGCCCCCTGGTCCGCCAACCTCATCGAGAAGCGCGCCGGCCTCGACTGGTGGTCCCTACAACCGCTCCGCGCGCAAACCCCCAAAGGCATCGATCACTGGGTAACCACCAAACTCCGCGACGCCGGCCTCTCCCTATCCCCCAACGCCGATCGCCGCACCCTCATCCGCCGCCTCAGCTTCGACCTCCTCGGTCTCCCGCCCGACCCCACGGAAGTCGAAGCCTTCGTCACGGACCCCGCCCCCGATGCCTACGCCCGCCTGGTCGACCGCTACCTCGCCTCGCCCCACTACGGCGAGCGCTGGGCTCGCCACTGGCTCGATGTCGCCCGCTACGCCGAAAGCGAAGGCTTCGAACGCGACGAGATGCGTGAGCATGTCTGGCGTTACCGCGACTACGTCATCCGCAGCCTGAACGCCGACAAGCCCTTCCCTCAATTCGCCCGCGAACAGATCGCCGGCGATGTACTGCCCAGCGTCACCCACGACAGCCTCGTCGCATCGGCCTTCCTCACCATGGGACCCACCGATGCCGTCGGCCTCACCTCCGCCGTCCAGTCCGAGCGCGATTCGGTTCGCGAAGACACCCTCGAAGAGATGCTCGGCGTCGTCAGCCAGAGCTTCCTCGGCCTCACCGTCAACTGCGCCCGCTGTCACGACCACAAGTTCGATCCCATCCCGCAGCGCGATTACTACCGCATGCGCAGCGTCTTCTCGGCCGTCTGGCCCAGCCTCGATAACAACGAGAACATGATCGACGTGAACCCCGGGTCTCTTCCCTTGCTAACGCCGCAAGAGCATAAAGCCCGCGAAGCCCGCCTGCAGCCCATCCATCACCGTATCGCCGCCATAACCGCCGAAATCGCCACCTTGTATCGCTCCGTCCGTCCCGCCGCGCCGTCCGCCGCGATCGCCCGTTGGACCTTCGACATCGATGCCCACGATGAAATCGGCACGCTTCATGGCACCCTTACCCCCAAGGCGCGCCTCGATGGCGGTGGCCTGCAACTCGGCGATGGCAAAGACAACGTGGTCACCGCCACGGGCACGATCCCCAAAGACATCCGAGAGAAAACCCTTGAAGCCTGGATACGTCTCCGCAAAGCCCCCGAGAAATCCGTCACCTTGTTCGAGATCCGCAACCAGAGCGGCTATCGCGGCTCCAGCCTCGACGGCATCCAACTGACCGGCGGCAAGCAACCGAAGTGGCAGAACAACTCCATTGGCAACTTCCGTACTGAAGACGCCGGCGGCGCTCCGGAAACCGCACAGGCCGGCGAGCGCGTCCAAGTGGCCATCGTTTACACCGCCGACGACCGCATTCGCATCTACCGCAACGGCCAGCCCTACGGAAAGGCCTATCTGCCGGAACCGGGGACACCGGCGGCCAAGTTGCAAACCTTCTTCGCTGCCGATGCGATCGTTCGCTTCAGTGTTTCTCCAGACGTGGTCCTCGAAGAGGCCCGCCTTTATGACCGCCCGCTGCAACCCGCCGAACTGGCCGCTTCCTTCGAAACCGGCATCGCCAACTTCACTGCCGCCGATCTCGAAGCCCGCCTGAGCCCGCCCGCCCTCGCCCAACTGCACGCACACCAGGCCGAACTCGCCGCCCTTCAAAAACAACTGGCCGCCGAACCCACACCCCCGCCGGCCTGGATCCCTTCCATTCGCCCCGCCGAGCCCACCCGCCTGCTCGTCCGTGGCGACGTCACTCGTAAGGCCGATATCGTCACCCCCGGCGGCATGTCCGCTCTGCGAACCCTCCCCGCCGACCTCGGCTTGCCCGCCGATGCCACCGACGCCGCCAAGCGCCGCGCCTTCGCCGATTGGGTCACCCACCCCGATAACCCGCTCTTCTGGCGAGTGGCCGTGAACCGCGTCTGGCATTATCACTTCGGCGCCGGCCTGGTCGAAAACCCCAATGATTTCGGCTATAACGGCGGCCAGCCGAGCCACCCCGAACTGCTCGACGAACTGGCCGTTGCCTTCCGCGCGACCGGCGGCAGCCTCAAATCGCTGCACCGCCTGATCCTGCTCTCGGATACCTATCGCCAATCCGCCAAGCACCGCCCCGAAGCCGCCGCTAAGGATGCCGGCAATCGCCTCCTGTGGCGCTATTCGCCCACCCGCGTGCAAGGCGAAGTAGCCCGCGACACCATGCTGGCGGTCAGCGGCTCCCTCCATCGCGAAATGTACGGACCCTCCTTCCGGCCTTTCACCATCGGCTCCGGCGGCGGCGGGTCCTACAAGGAATACAAGGCCACGCTATCCGAAGAGCCCGCCCAGCAGCGCCGCACCATCTATCGCATGAACGTCGTCACCGCCGGCGACGCACTGCTCGAATCCATGGATTGTCCGCTGCCCGCCGTCAAAATGCCAAAGCGTTCCGCCACCACCACCGCCCTGCAAGCCCTCAGCCTCATGAACAACGGCTTCGTCCAGCAGCAGACCAAGCGCTTCGCCGCCCGGCTGACCAAAGACACTCCCGACCCCGCCGCCCAGGTGCGCCGCGCCTTCCTCCTCGCCTACCAGCGCGAACCCGCCGCCTGGGAGCTCCAACAAGCCCAGGATCTGGCCGCCCAGCACGGACTCGAAACCCTCTGCTGGGGCATCCTCAACACAAGCGAGTTTCTCTATGTCGAATAGGCTCACGCGCCGCCGCTTGCTGCTCGACGCCGGCGCCGGCCTCGGCTGGCTGGCCCTATCCTCTCTCAGCGCCGCCGGCCCTCACTTTCCTCCTAAGGCCAAACGTGTTATCCAGGTCTTCGCGCTCGGCGGCATGAGCCACGTCGACACCTTCGACTACAAAGCCGACCTCCAGGCCCGCAGCGGCAAGCCCTTCGACATGCCCACCTTCTTCGGGCAGGGCGGCAACCTCATGGGCTGCCCGTTCGACTTCAAACAGCACGGCCAGAGCGGGCGCTGGGTTAGCGGTCTGCTCCCCCACATGGCGAAGGTCGTCGACAAGCTCACCTTCGTCCACAGCCTCTCGTCGAAAAGCGCCAACCACATGCCCGCCGTCGCCCAGATGAACACCGGCTTCATCCTCACCGGGTTCCCCTCCATGGGCGCCTGGGTCACCTACGGCCTTGGCGCCCTCAATGAAAACCTCCCCGCCTACGTCGTCCTCACCGACCCCACCAGCCAGCCCTGGGGCGGCAGCGTCCAATGGACGAACGGCTTCCTGCCCGCCGCCATGCAAGGCACCGCGCTGCGCGGCGAAGGCGACCCCGTCCCCGACCTCTCCAATCCCAAGGACCTCAATCCCGAAGCCCGCAAGGCCGGCATGGCCTGGCTCGAACGCATGAACCGCGGCTATGCCGAAACCCACCCCGGCGACAGCACCCTCGACGCCCGCCTCCGCACCTACGAACTCGCCGCCAGCATGCAACTGAGCGTTCCGGACATCGCCGACCTGCAGCGCGAATCCGAGGCCACCCGCAAGCTCTACGGCCTCGACCAGAAAGAAACCGCCACCCTCGCCCGCAACTGCCTCCTCGGCCGCCGCCTGCTGGAGCAAGGCGTCCGCTTCGTCCAGATCTATCACGGCGGGGGCGGCAAAACCTGGGATGCGCACGGGAACCTGCTCCAGAACCACACCACCATGGCGAAGGAGTACGATCAGCCCGTCGCCGCGCTATTGGCCGACCTCGACAGCCGCGGCCTGCTGCGCGACACCCTGGTCATGGGCGTTACGGAGTTCGGCCGCACGCCGGTTTCCCAAGGCGCCGGCAAGGGCGCGGGCCGCGATCACCACCCCGATTGCTTCACCTGCTGGATGGCCGGCGCCGGCCTCAAGCCTGGCATCTCGTACGGATCCTCGGATGAGGTGGGCTACAAGCCCGCGGAACACCCGGCCACCCTTTACGACTTCCACGCCACCGCGCTCCACCTGCTGGGCTTGGACCACGAGAAACTCACCTACTATCACAATGGCACTCGCCGCCGCCTCACCGATGTCCACGGCCACGTCCTGCACCCACTACTCGACTAGAACCCCGGAACCCGCTGAGTAGGTCGCGTCAGATCACCGCGACATCGGCGGCACACGCCGCATGCTGCCTTCCCACCAACTCCAGCATCCCCCGCTCCGCCCCAATCCGGAAGCACTCCACGCAGTCCGCATCCTGGCTGGCCACCAGCAAATACCGCCCGCTCGGATCCAGCGTCAGATTCCGCGCATTGGAATGAGCCGCCAGCGCCGCCCGGCCGCACAACGCCAGCCGCCCGTCCGCCCCCACGGCACACACCGCAAGACTCTGATGCACCCGGCAGATGTAATAGTAGTAGCGGCCATCCGCCGACAAACACCCCTCCGCCCCCCAATAATCTCCTTTGCCCAGATTATCCGGATGCCCCGCCGCGCGGAAATCTTCCGGATAACACCGCACCGTCTGGACAGGCAGTAATCCCTTCTCGTCGTCCACCTCGCAGACGACCGCCGTGCCATCCAATTCGCAATTCACGTACGCCACCCGCAGCGAGGGATGGAAGTCGATCCCGCGCGGTCCACTCCCCGCCGCCAGCGCCACCGCACCCCGCGGCGTCAACCTCCCCGACTCCGTATCCAGCCGGTACTGGTGAACCCGATCCGTTCCCAAATCCATCGCATACACCAGATCCGTCCGCGGATCGCCATGAATCCCATGCGGATGCGGCATCGACTGCCGCAGCGGATGCGGCCCCGAACCCGTGTGTACCGGCGCGGCCGTCACCTCGCCAATGACACCCGTATCCGAGTCGAACGGCAGCACCGAAATGCCACCCTCCCAATACCGTGTCACCAGCAGAAAGCGCCCCGTCCGGTCGAATGTTGCACAGGTATTTCCGCGACCGCCGGTGGCCTGCGTGCCTACCTTCTCCAGCACGCCACCGGGCTGGATCCGGTACGAAGTGACATACCCAACACCGGCGGGCACACCCGTATGGTGCGAAAGCTCATGACACGCGACCAGAAACCGGCGGTTCGGATGTATTTCCAGCCAGGTCGGCGAATCCTGCCTGGTCACGATACCGGTTGGCGTCAGCGAACCGTCATCATGGAAGGCAAACGAGACAATCCCTTCCCCCGGCTGCTTCGACCCGACCCATCCCAATTGCCCCGGCGCATAACCGGAGTAACAGCCAACAAACGCGTAGTGCGGCGACATCGTGTCCACTGCACCATAAGCGGGGATTCGCGATCAACTGCCTGCGCCGCGTTCTCTTCACGTCGCCTGCGCGTACCACTCCGCATTGATCTGGGCATAGTGGGACCACTTACCCGGCAGATCCTCCGCCTTGTATATCGCCGATACCGGGCACACTGGAACACAGGCCCCACAATCAATGCAGTCATCCGGGAAGATGTACAACTGATCGGTTGTTCCAAACTCCGCCTCGTCCTTTCGGGGATGAATGACATCGACCGGGCAGATATCGACACAAGCTGTATCCTGAACCCCGATGCAGGGCTCGGCACTAACATACGCCACAGCTAACTCCTATTCCGCAAACCTCGCGCTGGTTGAGGTGCCAGTCCAGAATAGAGTCAGCCCCGTCCGCCTGGCGATGACTTTTGTCACGCCTCCGTCACTCCTCCAGTTCCGCCTCCAGCAGGCGGCGGTCCGGAATCACCACCCTCCGGCGCTCCATCCGAATCAGACCCTCCCCATGCAACCGGCCCAGATTCCGCGACACCAGTTCCCGAACCGTGCCCAACCGCGCCGCGAGTTCTTCGTTGTTCTCATCCAGGTCCACTGCGATTCCACCCGCGCCGGCAACGCCACGTTCGTCCGCCAACCGCAGTAGATGCGCAAATCAGCCGCCCGCGCACCGTCGCAAACGACAACTGTTCCACCAGGTTCCGCGCCTGCTGCAGCCGGTTGCCTAGAACCCGGATCACCGCAAACGCCACGTCCGGGTGCACGGAGCAGAAGCGGCGAAACTGCTCGCCCTTCACGCGCAGCACCTCCAGCGGCGTTATCGCAATCGCGGTAGCCGAGTAGCATCCGCCATCGAACACGGAAACCTCGCCAAGCGAACTTCCCTCCCGCTCGATCGATAGCAACTGCTGCCGCCCACTCGCCGCGCTCTTGCCCACGCGCACGGAACCCGCGCTTATTACCAACAGATCACGGCCCGCTTCGCCCTCGGTGAACAGCACCTCCCCGGCGTCATACCGGGCGGTCTTCACGTGAGCGGCCAGTTCCGTTAACTGATCGGTGGATAGTTCCTGGAAGAGCGGAACCCGGCGAAGAGTGGCAAGAATCTTGTCGCTGCTCACCTGTATACAGCCTCGCACGGTTACCGACCCGATAGATCTCTATACAATCAACTCACCCCCCGCCCCCCCATGAACAAAGCCGCTGCCCTCCTCCTCACCATCCTCACCGGCTATCTCCTCCGCTTTCACGCCCCCATCCCACCTCTCCTCCGCGACGCATGCGGCGGCATGGCCTACGTCCTCGCCTTCGCCATCCTCGCCAGCTATATCCTCCCACCCACGCTCTCCGCCCTCACTGCCCTCGCCTTCACCTGCCTCATCGAGTTCCTCCAACTCTGGCACCCGCCCTTCCTCGAAGCTGTTCGCCACACCCTCCCCGGCCGCCTGCTCCTCGGGACCACCTTCCACTGGTCCGACTTCCCGCCTTACTTCGCCGGCGCCCTCCTCGCCCGCTACCTCCTCAAACGGCGTTAGTCTTGGCTAAACTATCCGCAAGAACGCCCATGACCCTCGCCGCGCTGCTGGCTCTCCTCACCACCCAGCTACCGGCCTGCTCGTGCGCCGCCCCCGACCGCCTCTGCGAGCGGCTCTCGCCCAACATGGCCGTCTTCATCGGCAAACCGGCCGCCCAGACCCGCACCCCACACGGCGGCGCGAGCGTCACCTTTTCGGTTCTCGAAATGCTCTGGGGACTGGCCAACCAGCGTTCCCTCACCGTCCTGCTCCTCGACGGTTACCGCAACCCTTCGGCGGAACCCGAATTCCTCGCCGTTATCCCTCGCCTCGATGGCCGCTACCAGATCGGATACTGCGAAGGGTTTGTCCTTCCCGTCTCTCATCCTTTCGTCGATCAGTTCCGCCGCTCCGCGAAGGCCCGGCGGCCTGTTCCCGTTACCATCGTCGCCCGGTCGAACTTTATCCCCATCGCCGGCACATGGTTTCAACTCAGCGGCGAAGGCCAGACCGTCCAGGGCATCATGCGCGAGGACGAGGGCTATACCATCCCCAGCCTTCGTCCCGGAACCTATACCGTCGCTGCGACCAGGCCGAACTTCGCCCAGACCGGCCGAGCCCAAACGGCATCGATCCTCCCGGAGTCGTGCTCCGAACTGCGAATCGGCATGCGGTCCAACGCCCAGGTCGAGGGCGTCGCGCGGACGGCCGCAGGCGCACCGCTTCGCCACGCAACGCTACACCTCACCGGAGAGGCGCAGTCGCTGTCCACCAACTACTTTCGCTTCGACTTCCTTCGCGACAGGATCGTCCGCTTTTTAGGCTGGCCAGATGCTTCGACGGTCCGGCGCGCCTCCTACCGCGCCCAAACCGATGCCAACGGGCAGTTCGCCTTTCCCAATGTGTTTCCGGGCTGGTATTACCTCTCCACGGACCTCTACGATAATTTCCCTGTCACTTACTATCCCGGCGTTCCCGGCTGGACTAACGCCACGCAACTGGCCATCCGCGAAGGGGAAGACCGGCGCAACCTCGACTTCTACCTACCCGATTTCGGCCCCAGACGCTGAGCAGGATCTGGAGGCGGCGCTCTGGGAGCCCGGCCCTCAACCGTGGCCCGGCAAACGGCACTGGGTCCGGCCGCGCGACCGTCCCGCCCGGCAATACCGGCCTGACCATATCGATTGTGCTGCCAGGGCTCCGCGGGAAGCCCCCACCGTCCCCCCCAAGCGAGACAACATTTCACAACCCCGCCCCGGCTCTACCCGTATCATGAGAGGAATCGTGATCCGCGTTATCCTGCTCTTCGCCCTTATCACTGCCAACCTCTGCGCCCAGGCACCCAAGATCGCCGATAAGTACAAGCTCGGCCACTCCCACCTCGGCGAAAACTTCGATACCGGCCCGCGCCAGAAGCCCTGGCTCATGCCTAACATCGGCAAGGTCCACTTCCCCATCACGCACCGGAACCCCGAAGTGCAGCAGTGGTTCGATCAGGGCATCACGCTACTCCATTCCTTCTGGGATTATGAGGCCGAACGCGCCTTCCGGTGGGCTCTCAAACTCGAGCCCGAAAACGCCATGGCCTGGTGGGGCCTGTCCAAGGCCACCTCCGGCCAGCGCTCCGCCGAACTCCTCCGTGAAGCCTCCAAACGCAGATCCTCCGTCACCGAACGCGAGCGCCTCTATATCGAAGCCTCCGAGGCTTTGTTGCATCACGAATCCCTCCGCGATCGCGGCGACAACTACGAAAGCCGCGAACGCGACTACGTCAAAGTGCTCGAGACTATCGGCCTCAAGTACCCCGAAGATATGGAGGCCAAGGCGGCCCTGGCGCTGGCTGGCATCGGCAAAGCGCGCTATGCGAATGAGCTGATCATCCGCGAGATCCTCGCCAAACAGCCCGACCATCCCGGCGCCCATCACTACCGCATCCACAACTGGAATTACCACCAGCCCGAGCAGGCCTTGGTCTCCTGCAAACGCTACGGCGAAATCGCCCCCGGCTCCGGCCACGCCCTTCACATGCCCGGCCACGTCTACGCCACCGCCGGACTCTGGCATGAGGCCGCCATCAGCATGGATGCCGCCACCCGCGCCGAGAAGCGCTACATGCTCGACCGCCTCACTTTCCCCTTCAACAACTGGAACTATGGCCACAACCGCGCCTACCTGAGCTACATCCAGGAGCAACTCGGCCTGCCCGATGCCGCCATCTTCGGCGCCCGCCAACTGATCGACGCCCCGCTCGATCCCGAAGGCAATAGCGACGCCTCCTTCTCGAGCCACTCGCAGGGCCTGCGATCCATGATGCGCGCCCTCATCAAGTTCGAGCGCTGGGATGACCTTCTAAAGCCCAGCCTGCTACCCTGGCGCGAGACCCCGCATGACCGCCTGTGGAAGGCTTACACCGAAACTCGCGTCCACCTCGCCCGCCGCGACGCCATCGCCGCCGAGAAGGCCTTCTCCGCCCACCAAAAACTCAAGGCAGACCTCGATAAGAACGAAGAACTGAAAGGCCTCTTCGAATTGCAGACCATCGAATTGAAGGCCCGCTTCGCCCTCGACCGCAGCGATACGCTCGCCGGTCTCAGCCTGCTCAGCGAAGCCGCCGCCAAACAGTACGACCTGCAGACCGGCGACAACGATCCGCCCAATTACCCCGAGGTTCTCTACAACGTGCTCGGCAACGCCTATCTCGCCGCCAGCACCCCGCACCTCGCCCGGCAGGCTTTCGAGAAGGCGCTCCAACTCACCCGCAACGACATCTGGGCTCTCAGTGGGCTGGTCCGCGCCCACCACGCGCTTCAGGAGGACAAGGCAGCGCTCCCCTACCTCGAACGGCTGCTCTACACCGCCAGTGGCGCCTCGAAAGACTTGCCCCTGCTGCGCGATGCCCTCGCCACCGGCATCCAAGCCTCCCCCAAGGACAACTCCCCCATGCCGCAGCGCAAGTACTCCGATACGGATCTGTCGAAGTACGGCCCGAACGTCTGGGAGCCCTTCCCTGCCCCGAAACTCGACGTGCAGGATCCCGAATCCAAGCCCGTCACGCTCTCCGATTACAAGGGCAAGAACGTGATCCTGGTCTTCTATCTCGGCCGCGAATGCCTGCACTGCATGAAGCAGCTTCAAGACATCGAGGCGAAGAAGGCCGACTGGGAGCGCTTGGACACCGTCGTCCTGGCCGTCAGCGGCAATCCTCCCGAGGCCAATGCCAAAGCCCTTGCTGGTATGAAGCTACCCGGCGTCCGCATCCTCTCCGATCGCGATCATGAGAATGCCCGCCGCTTCCGCTCCTATGACGACTTCGAAGAGATGGAACTGCACTCCACCATCCTCATCGACCGGAAGGGTCGCGTACACTGGGCCCGCACCGGCGGCGAGCCCTTCTCCAAGCTCGACTTCCTCGTCAAACAGTTGGAACGGATGAACGCCTCGCTCACGTCAGACTAGGTGATACCCTACTATCATGCGCAAACTTCTGTTCACCTCGGTTTTTCTGGGAACGTCGCTGTTCGCGGGCGACATGGTCGGCTGGATCAGCGATAGCGCCTGCGGCGCCGCCAATGCCAGCGCCGACAAAGGGGCCCGTGAGTGCGCTTCGGCCTGCCTCAAGGGCGGCCATAAAGCTGTTTTCGTCTCCGACGGCGACAACAAGGTCTACAAGATCTCCGATCCCGCCCAGGCCGCCAAGTTCCTTGATAAGAAGGTGAAGGTGGCCGGCACCGTGAAGGGCGACACTCTCGAGCTCAAGTCCATCGCCTACGCTCAGTAGGCCGGGGCTACTTTCTCCAGCCAGCCACTAGCAACTTCGCGTAGCGCCTCGTCATGATTCAGGTCCGGGTTCCGGCAGTCATAGATGATCTCTGACTGCCGTTGTGCCCTCACGAGGGTATACGCGTTGGCCCGATCCCTACTGTTATCGAACATGAACGTGAGGTCCGCAACCTCGCTCGCAATCCCAATCGCCTGCTGTGTGCGGGGAAAGCGGCTGCGAAGCTTATCTTCGGGAACGGCGTGTCCGCCTTGTGCCCTTCTCGTGGACACACGGCTGATCGACAGGTCGGCGCTCGCGAGCCCCACAAAAAGCAGTGCGACACGATAGCCATGGGTCTGCAGCTTCCGAATCAGGTCGGTCTTACTCTTAACCGTTCCGTCCGGTTGCGTCTCGACGTAGGAGAAGACCGTTTCGAACGCGAATGACAGGCGATGCTTCATCGTCAACTCCAGAAACACCTGCGTGCTTTGCTGGGAGAGCCGCTGCCAGCGTTCGTCTTCGTCCCGGAGGCGGATTGCCCAAGCCCTTTGCTGGTTGTCTGGGCCCGGCGGCGGGAGCAGGGACAACGTCAGGCGATCCGCGTTGACGAGAGGCATCTGGAGATCGTCAGCCATATAGTCATACCAGAGGGTAGACTTCCCCGATCCGTTGTGGCCGGCGAGAACAATAGCCCAGGGCTTACCGTCGGCCATCTCCGATTGAAGATAGGATGAGACGGTGGAAACATCTATTGCTGGAGGCAATTAGTTGATACTCTTCAGCGGTCGAAAGCGGCCGTTCGCCCAACGCCCCAGAGTCTTCCGTCCCTCCTTGTCCTCACGGACGAGAAGGGTGATGTCCTTGGGATACACGGAGTAGGCGTAAACGCGCTTCCCCGGCAGGCCTCGGAAGAACGCTTCCCGGTCGATCTTCATCTTAATGCCAGACCGCCTCTTTCGTAGCAATTCCGGTAATGCGTTCAAATCAAGCTTTACCGACTCGGTTGTCGCGGAGCGTTTCATAAGCGTAAGCAATCCCTACCGCAAGTATAGCGCCCTAGATACTCCGAACCCCCATCGTCATCACATCCTCCACCCGCAGCGCTTCCTTCACCACAAACGGCTCGCCGTACTTCACTCCAATCAAGTTCCCGTAGAACCGCGCAATCGAGTGCAGCCGGTCGCGAATCTCTTCCTTCTTAGGGAACATCGCCCCGCCTTCTTCCTGATCCCCGTACTGCGATTCATACGCCAGCAACGCCGCCATCCGCCGCTCGAACTGCGTCGTGATATCCACAACAAAGGACGGCGTCACGTTCGCATACATCGACGCGTACAGGATCTTCACCGGCCGGTGCGGCACCGACTCCCCCTCATCCAGCTTCTTCAACCCCGAAAGAAAGCAGCTCTCATAACAAAGCCTCGAAGCATTGTAGTGGTCCGGGTGCCGCCCCTCCCAATACGGAAGAATCACCACCCGCGGACGCAAGCGGCGCAGTTCGCCTACCAGCGTCATCCGCGCCATCAGGTTGTTCTCCAGCCGCGCATCCGGGAAGCCGACGTTGCCCCGCCACGCCGCCAGCATGTGCTTCGCCGCCACCTGCGACTCGGCAATCCGCGTCGCCACCGTGCCGCGAGTACCCATGTCGCCCGCGGTCAAATCCAACACCCCCGTGCGATAGCCCATCTCGGCCTGGCGGATCAGCGTACCGCCGCACGTCTGTTCGACATCATCCGGGTGCGCCGCGATCGCCAGTAAGTCGAGCGGCTCAAAATCATCAGCAAGATCGAGCATAAGTTACCAGTGCAGATCCGCGCGATGGCGGTAGCGGTCGCTGGCTCCCATCACTCGCACCAACAGGTAGCCGGCGACGAAGCCGCCGATGTGCGCGAACCACGCCACGCCTCCCTGCGATACGTTCGAGTGGCCAATCTCGCCTACCCCGCTGAACACCTGCAGAATAAACCAGTATGCCAGGATAAACACCGCGGGAATCTCAATCAGTTGGATGAAGATGAAAATCGGAACGAGAGTTAAAATCCGCGAGTGCGGAAACTTGGCCATATAGGCTCCCATGACGCCCGCAATCGCCCCACTCGCGCCAATCGTGGGCACCCGCGACCCAGGGTTGAGCATCACATGCACCAACCCCGCCGCCACCCCGCATGCCAGGTAGAACAGGACGTACTTGCCCTTCCCCAGAATGTCCTCCACGTTGTCCCCATAAATCCACAGGAACCACATGTTGCCGATCAGGTGCATCCAGCCGCCGTGCAGGAACATGCTGGTGAACAGCGTCAGATATTGGAACCGCGACGGCACGATGCCGAACGTGGCGATAAACTCGTTCCGGCTGAACTCGTCCAACGACACTTCAAACAGGAACAGGGCCACATTGAGAACAATCAGAATGCCGGTAATGACCGGGGTGCTATAGCTCGGTTGTGTGTCGCGTAATGGGATCATCGCCCGGCGGCATGGCCATACCGGCCGGCGTACTCCGGATGGATGCGCCGCTCGGCCCGCGCCATCAACGCCCTGGCCTCCGCCGCCGTCGCAATGCCACCCCGAGCGCCCAGCGCCCGGCAGTTCAACGCCGCCATGGCATTGGAGAACTCCAGGGCATCCGGCACGTCCATCCCCTCGAGCACAGCATAGCAGAAGGCCCCGTGGAACACGTCTCCGGCCCCCGTCGTATCCACGCAGTTCACCACAAATGCCGGCGAATAGTGTACCTGCCCGTTTACCCGCGCCAAGGACCCATAGGAGCCCAACGTCATCGCCGCCACCGGGATCTTGTACTCCTGCTGCACCTTATCCAGCGCATGCAGCGCATCCTTTTCCTTCGTCCAGGCCACCGGCCACTCCTGGCTGGCGATCAGGTGCGTCACGTATGGCAGCACCTTCTCAAAGCCCGGATAGATGGTATCGACATCCACCGTCACCGGCATGCCGTGCTCGCGTGCGATCCGCGCGGCGCGCTCCACGGCTTCCGTATCGTGCCCGTCAATGTGCAGCAGCCGCGCATTCCCGATCATCTCATCGGTCATCTCTTCGGCTTGCATCCGCAATTCCTCCGGCCGGCTCCAGAAAACCGTACGCTCCCCCGTGGTGCGATCGATAATGATGTACGCCGTCTGGTTCGCTACACCCTTGCGCACCAGCACATGATCCAGATTGATCCCCGTGTTCTGCAGGCTCTCCATCTGGATCCGGCCGCGCAGATCGTCGCCCACCGTGCCAACGTACTTGGTGCGCAGTCCCAGTCGCGCGCAGGTCACCATCGCGCTGGCCACCTGCCCGCCCGGACTCATCATCTCCTCGTCAAACGCCACCTTCCCCGCATAGGGGGGGAAGTGCGGCACCAAAATCACGGTATCGGTAGCGTTTAGTCCAACGCCCACGACGTCGAAATCGGGCATAAGCTAGGAATGGTACCACCTCAGGTGTTTTCCCGAGAAACTCTTTCCCACCACCGGTGTTTGCAGTTACGTGGCTATGAGCAAAACAAAACAAAGAACAATCTTCGCCGCCACAGTGCTCGTCGCTGTGTCCGGCGCCTACATCTACGCTCAGGAGCAGGAGACGGAGGAACTCCCCGAAGGACACGCCAACTGTTCGCTGTTGGGCCCCGAACGGGATCGCTGGACCCGCTCCGGTCTGGCGGCCCAGGCCAAGCGGGACTTCGAGTTCAGCCGGATGACATCGGAGGTCGTCCGGAACCTCGCCCCGCTGGATAAGGAAGGTGGCCGCCCAGCCGACTCCAATAACGTCATCGACCGCCATCTCAGCCAGGCCTGGAAGGACGCCGGAGCCACTCCCGCCAACAAAGCCACCGACGCCGAGTTCCTGCGCCGCGTCACCCTCGACCTCACCGGCCGTATCCCCACCCAGACCGAAGTCGAGCGGTTCCTGGCCGACACCACTCCCGACAAGCGCGACAGGCTCATCGACACCCTCCTCCAATCGCCCTCCTTCGTCGACAAGTGGACCATGTTCTTCGGCGACCTGCTCAAGAACACCGTCCGCACCACCCAGGTCGTACGCTACGCCGACGGGCGCAATGCCTTCTACAACTGGATCAAGGACGCCGTCGCCACCAACAAAAGCTATGACCGCATGGCCACCGAACTGATCACCGCCACCGGCGCTAACAGCTACCAGAAAGGCGACGTCAATTGGGTCGTCGGAGGCTTCGTCACCGGCGGTCCGCAGCAGGACATCTTCGATCAGCAGGCGTCCAACGTAGCCGAAACCTTCCTCGGTCTCGGCCACATGAACTGCATCATGTGCCACAACGGCCGCCGCCATCTGGATACGCTCAGCGTCTGGGGCGCGACAGCCACCCGCGTCCAGGCCTACCAGCTTTCGGCTTTCTTCGCCCGCACCTCCATGACCCGCGTCCGGGTCGACAGCACACAGGTCAATCCTTATTACTGGACGGTGGAAGACAACACCCGCAACCGGACGGACTACCAGCTCAATACCACCACCGGTAACCGCCCGCCCCGCACCGCCATCGGCAACACCCGCACCATCGCGCCCGAATATCCCTTCAACGGCGCCAAGCCCGCCGCCGGCGAGAACTACCGCGCCGCCCTCGCCCGTGAGGTGACCAAGGACTTCCAGTTCTCCCGCGCCGCCGTCAATTACATCTGGAAGGAGTTCATGACCAAGGCGTTCGTCGAGCCCACCAACCAGTTCGACCCCGCCCGTCTCGATCCCGATAACCCACCCGCCGCTCCGTGGTCCCTGCAACCCTCGCAGCCGCGCCTCCTAAACGCGCTCGCGCAAACCTTCATCGACCAGAAATTCGACCTGCGCGCCCTCATGAAGACTATCGTCTCCAGTGAGGCCTACCAGCTTTCCAGCCGCTACAACGGCGAGTGGAACCCCGCCTGGGAGAACCTCTACGCCCGCAAAATGCCCCGCCGGCTCTGGGCCGAAGAGGTGCATGATGCCGTCGTGCAATCCAGCAACGTCCCCGTCAACTATGCGGTGGGCGGGCTCGGCAACGTGAACGCCGCCATGAAACTCCCCGACGTCGTCGGCGCGCCCGGCGGCGCTGCCAGTTCCTGGCTGGACAGCTTCTATCGCGGCAATCGCGACACGGAGGACCGCAGAGGCGAAGGCTCCACGCTCCAGGCCCTCAATCTAATGAACGATACCTTCGTGATGAGCCGCACGCGCCCCACCGGCACCGTGGAAAGCGGCAGCCTGCTGCGCCGCGCGCTCACCCAGGGCAGCGACGAACAGCTCACGCGCATCCTTTACCTCAACGTTCTCTCGCGCCAGCCCAACAGCCAGGAACTCGGCCTGGCAGCGGCGCACCTGCGATCCGGCAATCGCCAGCAGAAGGCGGAAGATCTTCTCTGGTCCCTCTATAACAAGGTCGATTTCATCTTCAATTACTAACGGAGGAGAGCCATGCAAGGCCAGGAAAAATTCAATCGGTTCGTGACGAAGCACCCGCATCGCCACGCGTTCGCGGCCACCAGGCCCTTCTTCACACGGCGCCGCTTCTTTGAAGTGCTGGGAGCCGGAGTCAGCGGCGCGGTGCTCGCGCAACCCGCCTTTACGCAGAATACCGGCGTGATCGCCCGCGGCAATCCCACGCTGCTCAACAAAGCCCGCAACGTGGTGTTCGTATTGCTGCCCGGCGCGCCCTCGCACACCGACACCTTCGACCTCAAGGTCCTCAATGGCGTCACCCCCACCAGCTTCAATCCGGAAACCGTCAACGGCATCCTTTGGCCCACCGGCCTGATGCCGAAGCTGGCCACGAACCTGCCCGACATGGCCATCGTGCGCAGCGTGCGGTCGTGGGCGCTACAACATAACCTGGCCCAGGCCTGGGCCCAGATCGGGCGCTCGCCCGCCGCCGCCCTCGGCGACATCGCTCCCAACATCGGCAGCATCGTCTCCGTCGAAAAGAAGGGCGACCGCCGCCCCACCGACACCTTCCCTACCTTCCTCGGACTCAATGCCAACGACATGATCGGCTCCGGCTACCTCAACGCCGCTTACGGGCCGGTCAAGTTCACCCCCGCCCAGAGCGGCTTCCCCGACACCGTCAATCCCGACGGCCAGACGCGCTTCGAGCAGAAGTTCAGCCTCTTGCAATCGCTCGAAGGCGACCTGCGCAAAGGCGCCACGCTCAGCGCCGAAGTGACCGACTACGACGCCTTCTACCAATCCGGCAAGGGCATGATGTTCAACGCCAAGGTGGACCAAGCCTTCCGCTACACCACGCAGGAGGCGCAGCGCTATGGCAACTCCGGCTTCGGCAACGCCTGCCTCACGGCCTACAAGGTGCTCGCCGCCGACGAGGGCACCCGCTACGTGCAGATCAACTTCGGCGGCTGGGACCACCACGCCGCCATCTACGATGCCGCCAACCTGCCACGAATGACCGGCATGCTCGACAGCGGCCTTTCGGCCCTACTGACCGACCTTAAGACCGGCGGCCTCCTGAACGAAACTCTCGTCATCGTGATGGGCGAGTTCGGCAGAACCACCGGCCGCCTCACCGGACAAGCCGGCCGCGACCATTACAGCCAGCAGTTCGCCATGTTCGCCGGAGCCGGCATCAAGGGAGGCCGCGCGCTAGGGGCCACCGACGACGCCGGCGCCGAGACGAAGGAATTCGGCTGGTCCCGCGAACGCGACGTCCGCTTCGAGGACATCGAGGCCACCATCTACTCGGCCCTCAACATCAACTACACCAACATCCGCTACGACGATCCGTTCCAGCGCGGCTTCGAGTACGTGCCCTACGCGGACCAGGACCTCTACGGCCCCATCTACGAACTCTGGGCCTGACGAGCGCCTCATCGCTCCACGATAATCGTCTCGCTCTCGTTCGAATCAATCCGGCTATACACCAGCCGTGACCCATCCGGCGTAACTCCGATGCTGTCCGGACCCCGTGGCCCAATCCCGGACAGCACCCGGCGCCGCACGCCACTCCGCAAGTCGATCCAATCCACCATGCGGTAGTCCGACGGTCCGGGCGGCACGAAGAACAGCCCACCGCCGCCTACCGCGAAGTCGTTCTCCACCACATCGCAGATCATCTGCTCGCTCCCATCGGCCATCTGCCGCCGCCAGAGCTTCCGGCCCCTGGCATAAACGATCTCCGTCCCCGACGGCCCTTCCAACGCGGTCTCGGCCCCGCCTTCGGTAATCTGCTGGGGATCGCCGCCCACCGCCGGCACACGCCACAACTCCCGCTGGCCGGTGCGGTTCGAAGTGAAGTAAATGTACTTGCCGTCGTGCGACCACGAGGGGTACTCCTCTTCACTCGGAGTACTCGTGAGGCGGCGCGCCGTGCCCCCATCGGCCGCCACCACATAGATATCCGCATGCCCTTCCTGCCGCGCATCGAAGCTTAGGAACCGCCCGTCCGGCGACCACCGCGGCCGCGCCGCCTGCGAAGCCCGTAGATTCGTCACAAGATTCGGCGCCCCTCCATCGAGGTCCGCTTCCCAAATCTCCCACCAACCCGTTCGATCCGACGAGAAAGCGATCCGCCGCCCATCGGGCGAAACATCCGGATCCAGCGACCGCCGCGTGGACCACGCAATCCGCTCCGGCTCCGCGCCCCCGGCCACCGCCACCGACCACAAATTGATATTCAGAATACGGCGCGTGAACGCCAACCGCCTCCCATCCCGCGACACCGACGGCCCGTAGGCGTCCGGCCCGGCAGCCGTCTCCAGACGCGGCGCGCCCCCTTCCGCGCTGATGCGCCACAACGTAAACAGGCCAGTACGTTTGGAGGAGTAAACCAGTTCACGCCCGTCGGGTGTCCAGGCAATGCCGGCGATCGGCGCCCCATCGGTGGTGACGCGCCGCGGGTTGCCTTTGTTCACATCGGCCACGTAGATATCCTGCGCGTCGAAACTGGGTCCCATGGTAAAGGCGATCCGCCTCCCATCGGGCGACGCCGCCGGATGCGCCAATTGCTGATTCGGCGCCTCCAGCAGTTTCGTCACTTCCCGGCTCCGCAGGGAGACCCGGAACAAGCTCGGCGGCCCCTCGGGACTCAGCCGGTCCGCCACCCAGATCGTGGCCCCATCGGCCGACCAGTCCAACTGGCGCCCCGCGAAGAAGGGGGGCAGATTGTAAATGGACGCGATCTTCGTCTCGCTACCACCGAGAGCGGGTAGGAAGTAGTAGCCCGATTCGCTGCCCACCAAGCGCGCGTAGGCCACGTAGTTGCCATCCGGCGACCAAGCAGGCCAGACCTCCGGCGCGATTCCCTTCGTGATGCGCTGCGCGTTGCCGGTCTCAATCAGCTTCACGTAGATCGCCGACGAGGCCGAACCCTCCGGATTCCAACTGTAGGCGATGCGATCGCCTTGCGGCGAGAAAACCGCGCCTTCCTTGACACCCGCGGATCCATCCACGGCCACGTAGCGCGCGGTCGTGATGCTAGGCGTGCGAACGCGGAACTCGCCGATGGCCATGCCCACCAGAAACGTAAACAGCGATGCGGCCGCGATCTTCCACCAGCGTGGCGGGGGATGCTCCGCGCTGGCAACAGCCGCCGTGGGCTCCACGCGCAGCAAGCCCTTCAACTCCGCCTTCAAATCCAGCGCCGACTGGAAGCGCAGTTCGCAATCCCGTTCCAACGCCCGCAGCAGGATACGGTCGAGTTCCGCCGGTAGCGCCGGCTCCACTTGGCGCGGCGGCGTAGGCCTGTCCGCCAGAATGTGCCGGAAGATCTCGTTGGGAGACCCGCCCTGAAATGGCGGCCGCCCCGTCACCATCTCGTACAGCACCACACCCAGCGAGAAAGTATCGGTGCGGCTGTCGATCTCGCCGGCCAGGATCTGCTCCGGAGACATGTAGAGCGGCGTGCCGGGCGTGCTGCGGCGCCGCGTCAGCGTGATCTCATCCTTGGCCACCGACGACCGCATGCGCTTGGCTAATCCGAAATCGAGCACCTTCACTTCACCACCGCGCGTGAGGAAGATGTTGGCGGGCTTGATGTCGCGATGCACGAAGCCTTCGGCATGCGCCGCCCCCAACGCCTCGGCAACGGAGATCGCGACGGTGACCGCTTCCAGCACGCCCATGCGGCAGCGGTCCAGGCGCTGGCGCAGCGTTTCGCCATCCAGCAGTTCCATCGTAAGGAAGGGACGCCCCTCCCATTCGCCGACATCATAGAGGCGGCAAATGTTGGCATGCTCCAGTACCGACGCGGCGCGCCCTTCGCGCCGGAAGCGTTCCAGAAACTCCTTATCCCCGGCGAGTTCGGGCAACAGAATCTTCAACGCCACTTCGCGGCCCAGCCGTTCATCCTTGACGCGATACACCTCGCCCATCCCGCCCGCGCCCAATTTGCCAATCACCACATAGGGGCCAATCCGCGCGCCTTCTTCCACCACACCGGCTTCCACCCGCCACCGCCCCGATTGCACCTCCGCATCCTCATGGGCCGATAGCAGCGACTCCACCTGCTCGCGCAGATCCGCGTCTCCCTCGCAGGCCTCGGTGAGAAACTCGCCGCGCTGGTCGGGGCGAAGCTCCAGCGCCTGGTCGAACAGCTCGCCTACCTTGGCCCAGCGCAGTGCATCCACAGTGAACTATTTTGACTCACTGTTGATCCATCCCGCGCGGTAGCGTCGCGTGAATCAGGCAGAGGGAACCACACCTCGAAACGATCTGGAGGGATCACTACCATGAAGAAGACACTGGGGCTCGCATGTGTCTGGTTGGCCCTGGCAGTTCCGGCGTACCCCGCCGCACCTGTCACTGAGCCCGGCGCGCGGAATCAGGCGTTGCACCAGGCTATCCGCAAGGGTGACGCCACGCGCATGAAACAACTATTGGAACAGGGCGCCGACCCGAATGCCACCGACGAGAAGGGCACGCCGGCGCTGATGAACGCGGTGCTATACATGAATGCCGACGCTGTCCGTGTGCTGGTTCGCCGCGGCGCGCGGGTCAACAACAAAAACGGCGCGGGCGCCACCGCGCTCCTCTGGGCGGCCGGCGATCCGGCAAAGGCCCGGATCCTTCTCGACGCGGGCGCCGATGGGAACGTGCAATCGGGGCCGGGACGTACGGCGCTGATGACGGCCGCGGCGGCCCCCGGGTCGGCCATGACGGTAAAGATGCTCCTCGACAAGGGCGCGGCGGTGGACGTGAAGGATCGTATCGACGGGATCCCGGTCATCCCGACGGGCGGTGGGCGCGGTACGGCACTCATCGACGCGGCGCGGCTCGGCGATCCCGCCTCTATCGAAGCGCTGCTGGCTGCCGGAGCGGATGTCAATGCCACCGACAGCCACAACGGCTCGCCGCTATCGGAAGCGGTGCTCTACGGCCGCCAGGATATCGTCAAGACGCTGCTGGCCAAGGGAGCCAAAGTGGATGCGACGGTCACGCCGCTGAAGATGCCGTTACTCACCCTAGCCGCCATGCGCCGCGATGCCGCCATGATCCGTACCCTCGTAGAGGCGGGCGCTCCCGTGAACACAGCGGATGTCACGGGTGCGACGCCACTCATGTGGGCCGCCTACGGCGACGCCAATAACGAAGCGGCCGTCGATGCCTTGCTGGAAGCCAAGGCCGACCCCATGGCGCGCAACAAGGCCGGCGAATCCGCTCTCGATTGGGCCATGGCTCGCGGCGAGACGGCGGTAACGAAGAAACTGCGCCAGATTGGCGCGCCGTCGCGGACCGCAGCGCAGACCAAGGACGTGCGCGGCGCGGGCGTAAACGTGCCCCTCGAAAAGACGATGGCGATGCTGCTGCCCAGCAAGGAAACGCTGCGTTCCGGCGGCTGCGCCACTTGCCACAACCACACGCTGCCCCTGGTGGCGGCTGCCGCGGCCAGCCGCAAAGGTGTCGCGGTAAACGCGGAATCCGTCGACATGATGATGAAGCAGTTGATGGGCATGATGATGCCAGCCGCCGAAGTGCTGGCCGAAGGGAGCGACGCGGTGCCCGACATGACCATCGCGGGCGGCTACTTCGTGGAAGCGATGGCGGCCCAGAACATGCCCGCCAATGACCTCACGGCCTCCATCGTCCACAGCCTTCTGCTGAAGCAGACCCCGGAGGGCCGCTGGGTCGGTTGGGCGCCGCGTCCCCCGCTCGAAAGTGGCGACGTGCAGGCCACCGCCATGAGCATTCGCTCTCTCACGCTATACCCGATCCCCGGCCGCAAGGCCGAGATCGACGAGCGGGTCCGCCGCGCCGCCGCCTGGCTCGCCAAGATCCAGCCGGCCACCGGCGAGGAACGCATCATGAAGCTGCTCGGACTGCACTGGGCCGGGGCTCCGGCGGCGCAGGTTAAGGAAGCGGCTCGCCAGTTAGTGTCGGCGCAGCGCGAGGACGGCGGCTGGGCGCAGTTGGACCGCCTCGACGCCGATGCCTATGCCACCGGAAAAGCCATCTATGCGCTGGCGCAATTACGCGGATCCAAGAACCTGCCCGCCACCGCCGGACCGGCAACGCGCAAGGGTGTTGAATTCCTCAAGCAAACGCGGCAGGCCGACGGCACCTGGCATGTGAAGACGCGCGCCTTCCCCTTCCAGCCGTTGAAGGATAGCGGCTTCCCCCATGGACGCGATCAGTGGATTTCGGCGGCCGCTACCAGTTGGGCCGTGATGGCCCTGCTCGAGGCCGAAGGTGCCCCCACTACTCAGGCAAAGCCGGTGTCGAAGACCCGCCGGTTTGCTGACTAAGGGCGCGTTGCAGAAACGCGCGGGCAACCAGCCAGTCGCGTTTTACGGTCGGTGCGGAGACCCCGATTACCTCGGCGGTCTCCTCAATCGACAAACCGCCGAAGTAGCGTAGCTCGACGATCCGCGCCTGGCGTTGATCGAGCTTCGCCAGTTGTTCCAGGGCATCGTGGATGGCGATCACATCCTCGTCCACCTGGAAGGCCGGTTCAGGCGCATCGTCGAGCGACACCTTGGGCCCGCCGCGCTTTTTCGCGTTGCGGGCCTTTGCGTGATCCACCAGAATGCGGCGTGACATCTCCGAAGCGACGGCAAAGAAGTGGGCGCGGTTTTGCCAGCGGGCTTCCTTTTGTCCCACCAGCCGCATATAGGCTTCATGAACCAGGGCGGTGGCTTCCAAGGTATGGTCATGCCGCTCGCGCATCATCTGGCGGCGCGCCAGGCGCTTCAATTCCTGGTAGACCACGGGAGTGAGTTCGTTAAGAGCGTCCTTATCGCCCGCGCTCCAACGCTCCAGCAAAAGGGTGACGTCCTTGGACGGCTCGGCTTTCATGGACCCCCTGATAGTAACGCAGGCCTTCCGGCCGCGACAACCGGGGATCTTGCCACTGATCCGCAATGTGGGGGAATTGAGACAAGGCACGCGATCCTTCGTCAGTTCAGACCGCGTGCCGTTTCTTCCTCCGAGCAAGATCAGCCGGTTGTATACGCCTGCCATCGGTTCACCGGCTTAGAGCCTGACAGGGGCGAAACGCAAAGTGCGCGTTCATCACTTAGAAAGCAAAGCGGCGACGAGTGTTACGCGCGTCGTATTCGACGGCAACCGCAATGAGCAAACTCGCACATTCCGCGCGCTCCCTTATTGCGAGAAGCCGCGCGTCACGAATACCGCCATCTGCCCGCGTGTATTGCCATCCTCACTGCAGTAAGTCGTAGCGGTGCAGCCAGCCGTAATTCCAAGCTCCCGCAGCTTCTGGATGTAGGCGTAGAACGGATGGGACCCACTGACGTCGCTGAAGAAGACCGCGCTCGGATACGGGAAGGTGTCCGTCGCGCTGATGCCGAGTAAGGCGCGCACCAGGAACGCCGCCATCTGGCCGCGCGTCACCGTGGCGTCCGGGCAGTACGTGCTGGCCGTGCAGCCGTTCGTGACACCGAGATCGCGCAGCTTCTGGATATAGCGGAACGCGCTGTGCGAAGCGGGCACGTCGGCAAAATAGGGCACGGTGTTGTAGGAGAAGTTCTCTCCTAGCAGCGAGCGGACAATGAAAGCCGCCATCTCCGACCGGGTCATGAGCGATTCCGGACAGTAGTCCGTAGCCGACCCATTACACCCGGTGGTGATGCCCGTCGCGCCCAGGTAGTTGATATAGGCGAAGAACGGATGACCGGTGGACGTATCGTTGAACAGCGGCGACTCGGAGCCGCGTTGCAGGTAGCGAAGCGTCTGACCCGCCACGACCACCGAGCCCGGTCGTGGGATCCAGCCCGTATTGGCAGCGGCGTCGAACGTGAAGCTGCCGGAGCCCGTTCCGGACTTTACTCCATTGAAATTAATCCACGGCGTGCTGCTAGTGGCAAGCCAGGAACAGCCGGTCTGCGTTTGAACGGAAACGGCATAGCCGCCGGCGGAAGCAGCCAGCAGCGCCGCCGGCCCGCTGAATGTATAGGTGCAATTGGCCGGAGCCTGTGTGATGGGGAATGTCGCACCGGCGGCGGAGATGCTCGATGTCCGTGCCGCGGTGAGGCTGTTCAGAGCCGCTTGATAACGGATGACACCCGGTCCCGTTCCACCGCCGCCCGATAGGATCGTGATCCAGGAGGCGTTGGATAACGCCGTCCAGTTGCACGCCGGACCAGTACTCAGGCGAACCGTGCGGATGTCGCCCGAGGCGGCAATCGAGGCCTCCACCGGCGTGAAGCTATAGCTGCAGACCGACGCCGCCCCAAAGGCCGCGGTAACGGTGCGCGCAGCCAACATGGCCACGGAAGTAGGATTCGCGCTCCCGCCCGCATCGCCGCTCCACCCGGCGAACTGCGTGCCGCCGCCGGGAATCGCCGTCAACTGGACGGAGGCGCCGGCCCCATAGTAGCCGTCCGGCGAAGTGGGGCTGGCCGTGATGCTGCCGTTGCCGGATGTGAGCCGCGTCAGCAGGTATTGTGTCTGGAAGGAAGCGGTAAGCGTCCCCGGGCCGGCGGTGATGGTCTGCGTCTGCGCCCCGCCATTGCTCCATGAAACAAATTGGTAACGTGTGCCGCTACCCACGTTGCTCGATGGGGCGCTCACGGTGTGTGTCGACCCGGCGCTCCAGGGCGGGCTGTGGGGAGTTTGCACGGTCTGCCCGTCCACTACCAGCGGCAGCCCCGGCGGGCTGGTTTGCAGCGTGATGGCGACCGCCGCGGAGCTGAAGTTCGCGACCAGCGTCGAAGGCTGGGCCATGCTGAACGTGAGGGGATTCGAGGAGCCGCCCTGGGTTCCCGACCACGACGTGAACTGATAGCCCGAACCCGGCACGGCGTTCACTTGCACGGTAGTCCCGGCGGCGAAGTAGCCGTCGGCGGAGGTGGGCGACACGCTCAAGCTCCCGCTGCCCGCCGGACTGGCGCTGGTCGTCAACAGGTACGCCGTGGCGTAATTCGCGGTGTAGGTGGCCGTTGCCGAGCCTATCGTCACGGACTGGCTGGCGGCGCCGCCTTGGCTCCAGGATTGGAAGGTATAGCGGATCCCGCTGCCCGTTTGCGTGCCGGCGGCGGCAAGCGTGTGGGTGCTGTTCGCGGCCCAGGTTCTGGCGCAAGGCGACGTGCACGGGCTGCCGTCGACAGTAAGCTGCAAGCCGCTGGGGTTGGTCCCCAGTGTGACGTTGACGTTGCTGGCGGCGGCCGTGAAATTGGCCCCCGCGGTCAGCGCCCCGCTGATGCTCGTCGTGCGCGGATTCACGTTGCCGGAACCCAGGCCGCCAGACCAACTGCTGAACTGGTAACCGCTATTCGGCGCGGCCGTGAAGGTGTAGGTGCCGGCCGCATAATAGCCATCGCCGCTCGACGGGCTGACATTGATCGAGCCGCCGTTACCGGGGCTGGCCGACAGGTTGAAGCGGTACTGCGTCGAGAAATTGGCCGTGTAGGTCGTGCCGGAGGATGGGCTGACCGTCTGCGAAGCGGAGCCGCCCTGGCTCCAGGACGTGAACGTATACCGGATGTCGCCGCCCGAGGCCGTTTGCGTCCCCGCCGCAACGGTGTGCGAACTGCCGGCCGTCCACGTGCGCGAACAGGGGCTGGTGCAGGAGTTGCCGTCCACGCTCAACGTAAGGCCACTCGGGCTGCTGGCGATGGTGACCGTTATCGTGCCGGACGGCGCGGACTGGTTGACCGGGATTGTCTGCCCACCCACGGAAATACTGCCCGTACGGGCCGATGTAGTCGAGGCGATGTCCGCGGTGAAACTTCCGCTGCCGGTGCCGCTGCCGCCGCTAAAGGTGATCCACGAGTTCGAAGTGCTGGCACTCCACGTACAGCCGGATTGCGTTGTCACGCTTACGCTTTGGCTCGTTCCCGCCGAACTGGGCGAGATGCTGGTGGGGTTGACCGTATACGTGCAACCGCCGCCGGACGCGGTCGGCTTGAAGTTGGCGATGAACGTACGAATGTTGGTCAGCGCCAGCGCGTTATTCGCCGCATTGCTGGAGGAACTCGATATCCCGGTGGCGTTGTTCAGATAGCTCACCTGCGGGTTCGACCAGTAATTGATGCCCGGGCAGTAGACATTCGAGCAGTCGTAGGCCATGATCGTCGCGAACGCGTTCGTTCCGGTCCACTGGTAGCCATGGGCATACGAGTAGGCGCCATCGCCCGGGTCGGAATTGTTGCGGTCATGGGCGGCGCCCATGTTGTGACCCATCTCGTGGCTGAAGGCATACCCGGGACCCGGAGCCCAGGCCTGCTCCACCACCGAGTACGCATACGACGTGAAAAAGGTGTCGGTAGGGCTCTGCAACTGGTAGCCCAGCCCGACGGTACCGCCGTTGGCCCCATAGCCGTGTATCCACAGGCTGACCAGATCGGCGCCGTAGGTGTTGCGGGCGGTTGCCACGTCGTCCATGTAGCCGTCGCTGGTACTACGCAGACGGCTGAGCGCCGTGCTCAGCCCGTTGCTGGCCGTCTCGTCGGACGGCGGATAGCTCGTCTCCATGGTGTGCACCAGCCGGAACTCAATCGGCACGCCGCTGTTCACCATGGACTGGTTGGCTTCCGCAATGGCCAGGTTAATCTTGTTGAGGACGGCATTGGAACTGCCTAGTTGGTTACGCACGCGGGCCGTATAGGCAACGAGAACGTCAATCTGCGTATCGCCGGCGGCCTCCCGTTCCATGCCCTGTTTGGCGGCCGCCGCGGCGAGGGCCGCTTCGAATTCCAAATCCGGGCCCGGACGCTCCTCCATCGGGATCTTGACGGCATCGCTGATCGTGCGCGCCGGACGCGCTTCGGCCTGCTCCAGAACATGCGTCTCGCCGTCGAACTGGCGGAGCGTAAAGAAGCCGCTGCTGTCGGTTTCGATGTTGGCGGAGACGATGTCCCCGGTGGCGGCAATCACCACCCGCCCGCGAATCATGCCCCGCAGCCTCCCCGTCCAGATGTAGGTGGAACCGTCCGCCGTCCAATAGCCGCGCAGTTCCTCGGCCGTGAACGAGGCGTCCGGGAACAGGTCGAGCTGGAGTTGCCGGCCACCCTCGGCGGAACCGGTAAACGACTCTTTGTCCACCTCCACCAGCCGCGCCCGCCGAACCACGAATCCAGGCGGCGCCTTTCGTTCCGCCAACCGCTCCGCCGTAACCTTACTGGATCGTAGGAAAGCGCGCGGTTCCTGGGCAAACGCGATACCCCAAACGCACAATTGAATAATAAGGACGGTTACCATCCGCTCCGGAACTGACAATGCCATACGCAACCTCTGGCTATTACTCCAATCGGCGGCACACAAGGTCGGGGAGAGGGCAGGATGATGGTACTAATGCAAAATTGTGCCGGAAGTTTCGCGAAAGCCTGAAGTCTCCCCCGGCTGGTTGCTTAAACCTCCCGGAAGCCGCGGGACCCGACCCCTTCGAGTGGGGCAGGCGTTCACGCCTGCGCGCGACGTCCACGTCGCGCCTCTTCTACGTCACCCCCAAAATAGAAGCCCGCCGTTCCCTGGTCCCGCTTCCAGTCACAAGCCTTGTTTCTAATAGAATCAACACGTTACAAGGACTACCCCAACCCCCCCATGCTATGGTCGTCCCGTATGACTGACCAAACCGAACGCAATCGCGAGAATTCGCAGCACTCCACCGGCCCCAAAACCCCGGAAGGCAAAGCCACCTCCTCCCAGAACGCCAGAAAGCACGGCTTCA
>CAYLPH010000030.1:0-92714 GCA_964385495.1 uncultured Candidatus Solibacter sp. | reverse complement strand
AAGCATGGCACAAGTCGGCGGTTTATACAATCTATTTCGATTACACTACACTAGACGGCGTCATTCCGCGCCAAGGCATGCGCCTCAATGAGGCGCTGAAAGTGGCCATTCCCGTTGCCGACGGGCTTGCCAAAGCCCACGCCGCCGGTATCATCCATCGCGACCTGAAACCCTCCAACATCATGGTGGCTGCCGACGGACGGGTAAAGATTCTCGACTTCGGCCTGGCGAAGCTCACCGAAGCGGCATCCGGCAGTGAGGAAAGCACCCTCCTGGCGCGGGCCGAAACCGAAGCCGGGACGGTCATGGGCACCCTGGCCTACATGTCGCCCGAACAGGCTGAAGCGAAGAAGGTGGACACCCGTAGCGACATCTTCAGTTACGGCGCCATGCTGTACGAAATGCTCAGTGGCCGCAAAGCCTTCGAAGCGGACTCGCGCGCCTCGATCATCGCCTCTATTCTTCGCGAAGATCCCAAGCCTCTCGAAGGGCAACCTGCCGGAATCGACAAGATCCTGAGGCGCTGCCTGCGCAAAGATCCCGACCGCCGTTTCCAGAGCATGGCCGACGTGAAGTTGGAATTGGAGGAGGTCAAGGAAGACTCCGAGTCAGGCAAACTGCAGACTCCAGCCGCCGCGGCTCGTGCCGGTTCGCGCATGCCCGTGCTCGCGCTCGCCGGCGTTACCCTGCTGGCAGCGGGGGCCGGCTTGGTATGGTTCTTGAACCGCCCCCAGCCCGCGCCGGAACTGCGGGTACGGCAATTGACCGCCGATAGCGGGCTCACCACCGACCCCACGCTTTCCATGGACGGCAAACTGGTGGCCTATGCCTCCGACCGGGCTGGGGATCGCGGCCTTGACATATGGACGCACCCTTTGTTGCCCAATGCCCGGCCCTTGCGGCTCACCAGCGACCCGGGCGATGAGGTCGAACCGGCTATCTCACCTGACAACAGCCTGGTCGCCTTCTCCCGCAGGGGGAGCCTCTTTCTCGTGCCTTCCTTCGGCGGAGAGGAACGGCTGCTGGTCCGAGGAGCGCGGCACCCACAGTTCTCACCGGATGGCAAATGGGTAGCCTATTGCGAGGGCTATAGCGATCTGGCGCGCTCGCGGGTTTTTGTGATTCCAACGACAGGTGGTACGCCAACAGCCGTCGGGGCAGACATTCCGCAGGCTTTGGTTCCCCTCTGGTCACCTGATGGGAAAGAGTTGTTGATCTGGGGGGAAGACGGCGTTGGCGACAGGGGATCCTACGATTTTTGGATTGCCCAACTGTCGGGCGGCGCCTCTCGCAAAACCGGGATAGCACCCTTTCTTGCCAAGCACGGCCTTGTTACTTACCTCGGTGATGTTCGAAGCTGGTTTGGGGAAAGGCTCCTTATTGCCCAGGGCAACGGCATCTGGGAACTTGAGCTACGAGGCAACACGTGGCAACCTTCCGCTCTCCGTAAGCTCACCTCGGCTACAAATCGCGTGATCAGCGTCAGCGGACGGCGGGAAGCTTTCGTGTTCTCCCCACAATCGTCGGCGTATCATTTGTGGAAACTGCCTCTAAACTTGAATACGGGGAAGGCCAAAGGCCCCATACGTTCTTTGCCGCACTCCGGAGGATCGCAACTTTATCCAACATTGTCCGCGGATGCCTCTGTTATGGGGTACACGCAACTGAGTCCCGGAAGATCCGAAGTTCGTGTTCGTGACGGGAACGGCCGCGAGTCGGCTGTGTTGAGCGAGTCCGCGCGGGCCAAGATCTCGCCTGACGGCTCTAAGCTGGCGTATAGCTACGCCCGCAGCAGCCCCGGTATTCATTTGATGGACGTCGCCGGCGGACAGGCACAGCGTATCGTCGACCCTCAGAAGTTTGGGTCTGTCTACGGCTGGTCGGCGGACGGACGCTTTCTTGTCTTCTACAGGACGGCGCCGACACGCTTCTTCACATTCGATCCGGATAAAGCGCGCGAACAGGAGCTGATCAGCCACCCGAAGCTCGACATCCATGGAGCGGAGTTATCGCCAGACTTGAAATGGGTGGCTTTTCATATTCCTGCCGCGTCCAACCATCCGCTCAAAATTGCGCCGGTTCGCGACCTCCGCGCCGCTCCGGAGAGCGAGTGGATCACGATTGCTGCCTACCCCGGTATGAACTCACGCCCTTGGTGGTCGCCGGATGGAAATCTGCTTTACTTTATTTCTTTGAAAGACGGCTACCCGGACATCTGGGCCCAGCCGCTGGATCCGGCGACAAAGCGGCTAAGGGGCGAACCTTTCGCTGTTCAGGAGTTTCACGATACGGTGGCAGCTCCCTACTCAGCAGGGCTGGCAGGCTTCGGACCCGCCATCGGAAAGGACGAGATCATTTTCTCCCTTCTACACCGGTCCGGTAATATCTGGCTCGCCGAACAAGCGAAGTAAGTCACTCCTTGGAAGACTGTCCCGGCTGGCGGCCGCCAGCAATCAGTAGCCTACGTCTGCGTAATATGCCGGACGCTCTCCGCAATCGCCTCCGGCTCAAACACCTTCTTCCAATCCGGATGGAACAACACCGGCATCGCCCGGTCGATCGCCTTCAACGCCCCATCGGAAAACACAGCCCCTTCCTTCTCCTGAAAGCAAATCGCCAACTCCACCCGCATATGCCCCAGAATAAAATCCCTTGCGGCCGCCGCCGGCACGCCACGCCGCACCGCCTCGTCGGTAGCCTCCTTCAACATCGTCAGGCAAGTCCCCAGTATCGTCTCCGATAACACCGGCTCCAGAATCGCCAGTTGCTCCACGTTGCAGCGATGCGAGTTCATCACCGGCTTATAAATCACCCGCGCCAGTGCCTCTCCCGGCGCATAATGCTCCTCCGGCCCCTGCGCCAGACAGCAGACAATGTGCTGCTTCGCGAACTCCCCGCCAAAGAAATCGGTATGCGCCTTCGGATCCGTTTCATACGACAACACCGGCGGATGGCACGGATGCGTAATGAAGTACGTCAAATCCGGCCGGTTCGGAAGCACGCCCGCATACTGCGCCGCCACATCCAGCATCACCACCATCGTCCCGGGCGCGATCTTGCTCGCAATCGCCCCAAAGATCGGCCCGATGCGGTTATCGGGCAACGCCAGAATCAGCGCGTCCGCGCCATCCAGAGCCTGCTCCAACGGCACCGCCGTCACGCCTCGCTCCCGCAACGCCGCCACCCCGCGCTCGCTGATCTCCACATGCCGGACGTCATACGGACTCCCCTGCAAGTTCGCCGTCAACCGCAGGCCCATCTTCCCGCCCGCACCCAATAATGCTACGTTCTTCACCTTCCATCTCCTCTCACATCCAGGAAAAACTCCGGCGTGCCGCACTGGCCGCCTTTGAACACAATCTCGATTCCATCGCGCCGCGCCTCATTCGACCAGGCCCGGCACAACGGCGCGCCCGGCGCCAGTGAACACACGAACGTCAACGCCTGCACACCCAGCAAGCTACCCGCCCAACTCGACGTATCCCCGCCCGCCACCACCACTCGCTTCACATCCGGACATGCATCCAACACCGCGCATAATGCCCGGCCCGACAACTCACCCAAACTCTCCCGGAATCCCGGCCGCGCCGCCACATCACGAGCCAAAGGCTCCGTATCGTGCCCCGCCGAATACATCACCACACTGCGACCAGTTCGCCACGCCGCGATGGCCTCCTCGGCCGGCCGCCGCACCGCCTCGCTATCACCGTTCCCCAACCCCAGCGGATCCAGCCGCACCGCCGCAAACCCCTTCGATACAGCCACCGCAATCTGCGCGCTCGTAATCGGCGAACAACTCCCCGACAACACCAGCAATCGCTCCACCGCCACATGGGAAGGATTCGCCAGAGCCTGCGCGCCCCAACCCGCCGCCAGCGCATGTTCCACGCCAGAAGAGCCAACCACGAACAGCGGCGCCCGCTCCGCCTCCGCCCAGATCAACCGCCCCGTCCCCGCCAGCGTCGCCGCATCGATCACGTCGAACAGCACGGCATCGTTGTCCGCCTTAGCCTGCGCCAATCGCGCCGCCGCATCCGTAGCGACAACATCCCGGAAGCTCATCAGCCCAATACGCCGCTCCGTCTGCTTCGCCAGGTGTAGCCGCAAATCAGCCTCATCCATCGGCGTCACCGGATGGCGGCTCATCGTCGGATGCCGGTCGATCCGAAACACCTCGCCGGAATTGGAAGCAAACAGGTGCCCGAAAAACGTAAACCGGGACATCGCCGGAGCCCCGGCAACAATGGGCACCCATCGCGACCCCATCACACGCTGCCCAATCTCCATCGCCCGTCCGATGCTGCCCACCGCCGGCGAGCTATCGAAAGTCGAACACACCTTGTAGTGCAGCAGCGGAGTCCCCAACGCCTTCAGAAAGCCGAACGCGGAGGGCAACTCCGCCTCCATCCATTCCGGGCTCCGGCTGCGGCTGCTACCCGCCAGTCCAAACGCATGATATCCCGCGAATCGCGACAGCAGCCGCGCATCGGGCCGCTCCAGAAACAGCACCGCCCGCAACCCATGCAGCGACAGCATCTCCATCACATCCGTGGAGCCGGTGAAGTCATCGCCGTACCACGCCAGAAACTTATCCGGTGTCTTCATCCGAATGTCTCGATAGCCTGCCGCAGTTCGCTATGTTGCGCGGCCGCTTGCTCCAAGGTCTGCCCGGCCAGCGCCGCTTCCCACGCCTGCTGGATGCTGCGCACCCCCGCGCCGATACCCGCCGGATGCGCCACAATCCCCCCACCGCACGCAAACAGCAGGTCCGTGCTCTGAATCGCCTGGTACGTATCCATCGCCATCCCCGCCCATTGTCCCGACGAGAACACCGGCATGATCTCGCAGCCGCGGCCTTCCCCTTCGAACATCGGCGACAGGCATTCGCGCGCCGATGCCATCACCGAATCGTCCGGCTCGCAGAACTTGTTCCGCAGCCCATTCACATGAAGATGATCCACGCCCGCCAATCGCCAGAACTTCTGGTATGCCAGAAAGCTCATGCCAATATGGGGACTACGGCTGAACAGGCCCCACCCATTGCGATGCCCGTGGATCGGCAGTTGCGAATGCCGCCGCAGTTCGACCACGCCTGTCAACCCCACGCCATTCACACTCACCATCACGCAGGTTCCGCCCTGCGCCAAAACGAAATCGTGCCGCCGCCGCATCTCATCCCAATCCCCGCTTAGGTTGAAGGCGTACATCACCTTCTTACCCGTCCGCTGCGCGTGATCGTTGACGACCCGCATCACGGCCAGAACCCGGTCTTCAAACGGGCAGTGCGGCCCATCGGCCTGCAACTCATCATCTTTGATGAAGTCGATACCGCCCCCGGCCAGTTGCCCCACCATCGCCGCCGTCGCTTCCGGCGACAACCCCACACTCGGCTTGATGATGGTGCCCACCAGCGGCAGCTTCGGCACGCCCGTCAGCCGGCGCGTCCCCGCCACGCCAAACTGCGGCCCGGCGTATTTATCGCGAAACGGCTGCGGCAACTTCATATCCAGCAGCTTCAAGCCACTAAATTGCTGCAACTCGAATAGGTTCCCGGCCACCGTCGCCATCAGGTTCTGCAGCGACGCACCCATGTTCGATAGCGGCCACGACAGAAGCGCTTCGCCGCGACGGTATACGGGCACGGCCGTCCCCTTCGGCACGCGCGCCCCAGGCAGCGACGGCGCCGCCACCACCTCCAACTCCGTCAGGCTCTCCACACGAGCCGCATGGCGGTTCTTCAACTCCTCCGTCTCGCCCGGCACCTTGATAAACGTGCCGGAAGACTGCTCGCCGGCCATCACCTCCACCGCCTGCTGCAGCGGAAAGGCCGACTCCACCCAATACTTCGCGTAAATGCGATCCGGCGACACTAATGCTCCTTTTTCTCAAACAGCGGCCGAGTTGGGTCAATCTGCCAGAACATCGCCGCGCTGAATAACAGCATGCAGCCGATGACCAGCAGCGGCGCATGCAGGCTTTGGAAATAACTACTCACATAACCGAAGATCACGGTGCAGAAGAAGCCGCCCAACTGCCCCGACGCATTCATCGCACCCGTCACCGCGCCCGTATGTTCGCCGCCCATATCCACGCACAACGCCCAGGCTGACGGCAGCATCAGGTCCATCACGCCGAAGCTCACGGTCAACAGCGCCACCGCCGTCAGCTTGCCTGGCGTGAGTGCCGTCGCCATCAACAGCACCGCAGACACACTCAGACACACCGACCCGATCAGCGTGCGCCCGCGGCGCGCCCCGTACACCCGCACCGCATGATCGCTGAGCCGGCCGCCCACAATGTTGGCCGCTGCACCCAACAGGAATGGCAACGATGAGGCGATCGCCATCTCCGACTCGGTGAATCCGCGAGCCTTTATCAAATAGGTATGCAGCCACGAGAAGTAGAACCAGGAGCCCCAGGCATAGGAGCCGTACATGCTAAGGATGATCCACATCTGGCGGCTACGCAGCAGCACTCCCCAGTCCATGGCATGCCCCGACCCGGCCACCGCCCCCTTTAACTCCGCCAACTCCTCCCGCGTCACCGCGGGGTGCTGCGCCGGCGTATCCCGAAACCAGCGCCACCACGCCACACACCATACAATGCCTAGCGCGCCGAAGATCCAGAATGACGCACGCCATCCCAAGGCCATCTGAATCGGCACCACGGTCAACGGTGCCAGCGCGCCTCCGAAGCGGCTGGCCCCCCAGATGAAGCCTTGCGCCTGTGCCCGTTCCCGTACCGGAAACCAGCGCGCCACTACCCCAGCCATGTTCGGATAGGCGCCGGCCTCGCCCGCGCCGAATAGAAATCTGGTGGCGATCAGCACCCACACATTCGATGCCGCGCCCGTCAACGATGTGAAGATAGACCACCATAAAACCACACGCGTCAACGTCGACCGCTGGCCGCTGCGATCGCCCATGATGCCCGTGGGGATCTCAAACAGCCCGTAAGAAAGCACGAACGCGCCCAGTACCCAACCCCAATGCTCGGTAGAAATCCCCAATTCCGCCTGCATCCGTGGCCCCGCCACGGCAATGCAAAGCCTATCCAGAAACGTGAGTATCGCCAGCAGCACGAGGAATGCCAGAACAATATGGCGCTGCTTTGCCGGTTCTAGCATGCGTCCCGATTCACCATGCCGTCGCGGAACGGCGGCTTCACGCGTCCGGTGTCTTCCATATCTAAGAGGATTGTACGCTCCATCGCCTTGACCGCGCCGTAATCGAAGCCATACACTCGTTTATTCGTCATGCCTTCCTTTCGTGAGGGACTGCTTCTTCGTTTCTGCCGAAGGCTAGATGAGCCTGAGATCCCCGGGGGAACCCTAACGGCCAACGAAGATAACGCCCTGGATTTTCTAAAGCTAGCGGTTCCCGGGTTTTTGGGGTATGTCCAGCACGCTAAGAACGTTCTCGACTTCGGTTGCGGCCGCGGTCTGCAGGCCCGAGCCTTGGCTAAGCAGTTCCCTGGGACCCAAGTGGTTGGCATCGACCTTCCGCGCCCCGGTCTGATGGAGCACTGGAACAAGCCATGGCCGCCCAACTTAACTTTGACGACGCAGCCAGTAGACCATATGGCCTTCGACCTTGTCTATTCCTGCAGCAGCTTCGAGCACTTCGACGATCCGGTCGCGATTCTGAAGTTAATGGGGAAGTCGGTTCGTCCAGGGGGGCTGCTCGTCGTAGCCTTCGCCGAGCCTTGGTATTCGCCCCACGGTTCACACATGGATGGATTCTGCAGGCTTCCTTGGGTCAACCTGCTCTTCCCGGAATCCACGGTTCTGCGCGTGCGCTCGCGCTACCGGTCGGATAACGCGACACGGTATTCCGAGGTGGAAGGCGGTCTAAATCGGATGACGGTCGCGCGTTTCGAGAAGATCATGAGGGAATCCGGGTTCACCATCAGGTCTCTACGCCTGATCTCCGTGAAGAGGCTGCCTTTGGTTTCGCATATTCCGCTACTCCGTGAACTGCTGACCGCGTCCTGCTCCTGCGTCCTCGAGGTACCCGCCGCCAGATAGCGCTTCCCGTGATAGCATGCGAGGCGTAGGATGCTCGGAATCGTTTCTATCCTGTTCCCCGCCCTGCTGGGAGCGCAGCCTCTGGATCGCGCCGCGTTCGTAAAGTCGATGTGTGTGGGCTGCCACGGTAGTTCTGCCAAATCCGGCGGTCTGAGCCTGGAAGGCGAATCCCCCGGCACCCCCGCGGCCCGGCCCGATATCTGGGAACGCGTCGCCCGCCGCGTGAAGGCAGGTGAGATGCCGCCGCCCGGCGCGCCGAACCCCGGTTCCGCCGCCCGTGATGCCTTCGCCACAGCGCTCCTCAAAGATTTGGACGCCGCGCCGAAGCAGAAACCTTACGCCGGCAAGCCCGTCATCCAACGGCTGAACCGCACGGAATACTCCAATGCCATTCGCGACCTGCTGGCCATCGACCTGCCCGTAGCCGCCGAACTCCCGCAGGACGGCAGTGCCGCCGGCTTCGACAACATTGCCGACGCGCTGTCCCTGTCGCCGCTGCTGCTGGAGCAGTATCTGAAGGTAGGCCGGCGCGTCACGGAGTTGGCGGCTGGCGTGCGCGACGCCTCCACCGTTACCGAAGTTTATCCCGCCAAAGGGTCACAAGCGGCCTGGCAAGAGGGGATGCCGTTTGGAACCCGGGGCGGTATCAAGGTCAAGCACTACTTCACGCATGATGGCGGGTACGACCTCCGCGCCTTCCTCGGCAAAGACAGCCTCACGCCGACGCCTGGCGTTCGCTTCTTCACCACTCGCGTGAAACTGAAGGCCGGCTCGCATAACGTCGTCGTCACGTTTCCCGATGAGTTTGCGGCCCGCGAAGGCCCGGTGTCGGACGTCTCCGGACAGGGCGGCGCGGCGTTGGGCGGACCGCTCGATATCCTCGGTACGGCGATTCGGCCGGCACTAGACTTTCGCGTCGATGGGCGGCGGGTGAGGCTTTTCGAGATCGCCGGCATGACCTCCGGCGAAGCGGCCTTCGATGGCCTGCCCGGCCCCCCGATCCTCAACCGCATCGAGATTGCCGGCCCCTTCCATCCCACCGGCGTCAGCGAGACGCCCAGCCGCCAGCGCATCTTCCTCTGTAAGGGCGGCACGCCCAGCGAAGAGCCCTCCTGCGCGGCGCGTATCCTGACGTCCATCGCGCGCCGGGCCTTCCGCCGCGACGTCACCTCCGCCGACCTGCGGCCCTATCTCAAAACCTACGCCGCCACCCGCCAGAACAAGGGCTTTGAAGAGTCAATCGCCGCCGCCATCCGCGATGTTCTCCTGGCTCCCGATTTTCTCTTCCGCCTGGAGTTCGATCCGAAGGGCGCGGCGCCCGGTAGCGTGCATCCGGTCAATGAGTTCGCACTGGCCTCGCGGCTGTCCTTCTTCCTCTGGAGTACGATTCCGGATGACTTTCTGCTGGACGCCGCCAGTGCCGGCAAGCTTCGAGCCGACTTGGGTACCGAAATCAAACGCATGCTGGCCGACCCGCGGGCCGAAGCGCTGGCGGACAACTTCGCCTCGCAATGGCTGGGTCTGCGCGGCCTGAACGACGTGGAGCCCGACCGAACCCTGTTCCCGGACTACGACACGGCGCTGGTGGAATCCATGCGATCGGAAACGCGGATGTTCGTGCGGAGCCTCATACGCGAGAACCGCGGCATCTACGATCTCCTATCGGCGGACTACACCTATGTGAACGAGCGTCTGGCGCGGCTTTACGGCATCGAGGGCGTCACGGGGCCTGCGTTCCGCCGCGTCTCCCTGAAAGGCCAGGACCAGCGCGGTGGCCTGCTCGGACAAGGCAGCGTCATGCTCATGACCTCCCATGCGGCGCGCACCTCGCCGGTGCTGCGTGGCAAGTGGATTCTCAACAATCTGCTCAACTCGCCACCGCCGGCGCCGCCAGCCAACGTGCCGCCGCTGGAAGCCACCGCCACCGCCGGCCGCAAGCTGACCACGCGCGAACAGACGGAACTGCATCGCCAGAATCCCGCCTGCATGTCTTGCCATGTACGCATCGACGCCCTGGGCTTTGCCTTGGAGAATTACGATGTACTGGGGCGCTGGCGGACGGAGGATGCGGGCGGGCCGATCGATGCATCGGGCAAGCTGATGAACGGCAAGGCCTTCCACGGCCCGCAAGGACTGAAAAGTCTGCTCACCGGCTCCGATGAGTTTGCCCGCGGCACCGTGGAGAAGCTGATGACGTACGCGTTAGGGCGCGAGTTGGATGCCCGCGACCAGCCCACCGTGCGCTCCATCCTGCGGACCACCCAGGCGAACCGCTACCGGTTCGGCGACTTGATTGAAGCCATCGCGAAGTCCGTTCCCTTCCAGATGCGCCAAACCCAGGAACGTTGATGTCGAGGAAGCAGCCATGATCGTAACGAAGAAGCACATCCCCCGCCGAACCATCCTGCGTGGAGCGGGAACGGCGCTTGCCCTCCCTTTATTGGATGCCATGGTGCCCGCCCTGCGCGCCGAACGGACGACGGCCGCCGCCCCGGTGCGCCGCCTGGGCTTCCTTATGTACCCGCTGGGTGTCGACCAGGATCGCTGGAAGCCGAGAGGTGAAGGCACAAACTACCAACTGAGCGAGGCGCTGGCACCGCTGGAACGCCACAAAAGCAAGCTTGTGATCATGAGCGGGCTCTCGTCCGATCCGGACCGTTCGAAACCTGGCTTCCACGACCGTGCCATCGCTTCCTTCCTGACGGGCGTCGAGATGACGAAGGGCAAGGTGCACGTCGGCATCTCCATCGACCAGCTTGCCGCGCGGTATCTGGGCAAGGAGACGCAGTTCGCCTCACTGGAGTTGGCCGCCGAGAAGGTGGCCGCGGGCAGCGCCCATATCGGCCCGGTGTTCAAGACCGCGACCACACCACTGCCGTTCGACTACAACCCGCGCAACGTCTTTGAGCGGCTGTTCGGGGAAGGCGGCAAGATCGATCCGGCTGCTACGGCCGCAAAACAGATGGCGGATCGCGGCGCGCTGGATGCGGTAACCGAACGCATCGCCGAGTTGAAGAAGCAGTTGGGCAGCGCCGACCGCGCCAAGCTCGACGAATATACCGAATCCATTCGCGACATCGAGCGGCGCATCGACGTGGCCATGCGGAAGCAGCCGAAGGATCTGCCGGATGTGACGCGCCCGGCGGGGGTGCCGGATTCCTGGGTGGAAAACGTGAAGCTGATGTTCGACCTGCAAGCACTGGCGATTCAGGCCGATCTGACCCGCGTTTGGACGTTCCTCTACGGCCGGGAAGCCACGTCCATGAACTTCCCGCACCTCAACATCACGATGGGCCACCATGAGATCTCGCACCACAACTTCGAGAAGGAGAAGTTGGACGCGCTGGCCCGGATCAACGTGGATCAGTCGACGCTGTTCGCTTACTTCCTGGACAAGATGGACAAGCTAAAGGAAGGGAATGGGAGCCTGCTGGATCACTCGCTGATCCTCTACGGCAGCAACCTCAGTGTGCCGACCTCGCACAGCCAGCGCGACTTGCCCATCATCGTGGCCGGCGGTGCGGCGGGCCGTGTTAAAGGCGGCCGCTATCTGAAGTTCCCAGGCGATGAGACCCCGCTGACGAACCTGTATCTGACGATGCTGGACAAGATCGGCGTGCCCACCGATAAATTCGGCGATAGCACCGGCAAGCTGAACCGGCTGGAGGTCTAGCGATGCGGCGGATAGTGTTGGCAGCCCTGCTGCTCGCCGGTCCAGCGCTGGCCAATCGCGGCGATCAACTGCTGGATGCGGCTCGCTCCGACGACCGTGCCGCGGTGTCGACAGCCTTGCAGCAAGGCGCCGATGTGAACGCTCGGGAGGAAGACGGCACCACGGCCCTGGCATGGGCCGCGAATCGCGGCAACTTGGCCGTAGCGGAGCTTCTGCTGGGCGCAGGCGCGAATCCCAACCTCGCCACCGAACTTGGCATCACGCCGCTGGCGCTCGCGATCGGCAACGGCAACACGGCGATGGGGAAGCTACTGCTGGCAAAGGGCGCGGATCCGAACCTGGCCCGCGAGAACGGTGAGACCCCGCTGATGATGGCCTGCCGCATGGGCCAGACGGATGCGGTCCGCATGCTGCTGGAGCGCGGCGCCAACGTTAATGCGCGGGAGAAGAAGTTCCGGCAAACAGCGCTGATGTGGGCGATGGGGACGCCTTCGATTGTTCGCATGCTGCTCGATAAGGGCGCCGATACGAAGGCCGTGACCAAGGCATGGAACGTGAAGTACACCATCTACGCGCCCACCACCGTGACGCTCGGTAAAACCGGCATTCCCTGGAACACCGATGGCGAATACATAGCGAAGAAGGGTGGCCAGAGCGCGCTGTTCTTCGCCGTGCAGCGGCATGATCTGGAATCGGCGAAAATGCTACTGGATGCGAGTCTGGATGTGAACCAGCCGTCCGCCGATGGCGCCACGCCGCTGCTGGCCGCTCTCTACAATTGGGATCCGCCGAACACCACGTTTATCCCGGGCAAGGGCGCTCCGGCGCCGGCGGGCAGTTCGCAGAAGTTCCGGGCGGACCTGCCGATGGCGAAACTGCTGCTTGATCGGGGCGCAAAAGCGAAGGGCGCGGATGGCGCGGGCTATACGCCGCTGCACGGCGCGGCGCTCGCGGTTGCAGACGCATCCATGGGGCCGGAGTTCCGCCGTGGCGGGGCGTATGGCAACAAGGCCGCGCTTTTGACGATCGGCCGGAGCGATGGGCAGGCGCCCGCGACGGACAAAGAGGATGCACTCGCGATCGTGAAGCGGTTACTGGAAAACGGCGCGGATCCAAACGAAGCCACTCGGTATCCGACGCCGGGTCCGGCGGGCGATGTGCGGCTGAACCCAGCGCCAACAGGCTCGACGCCGCTACATATCGCGGCGGGTGCCCGAAACCTGGAACTCGTTAAGCTGCTATGCGATCAGGGTGGCAATCCCAATCAACTACGGAAGGACGGGCATACGCCGTTCTCGGTCGCGGTGATGGCCGGCGACCTGGAAGCCACCAAGGAATTGCTGGCGCGCGGGGCAGACTTGCAGATGCGCTACAACCCTACCGAGAAGATTCCGGATCCGGTGGAGCCCATCACGCTGCCCCGGCAGAACCAGTCGATCCAGCACATTGCGGTGTTGGGTGGATCGGCGGAGGTGGTGGCGTTCCTGCTGTCGAAGGGCGCGAAGCTCGATACGAAGAACGCCCAGAACGAGACGCCCCTTGCGCTGGCCGATCATCAGGAGCGATACCGCGAGGCCATCGAACGGCAGGGCGCCGAAGGGGACGCCGAAAAACTGGCCAAGATCAAACGCAACACGGCGCTGACGGACGCGATCAGGAAACTGGCCAAGTAGCGGCAGGGAGCCCGAAAGCTCCTACATGCTGGATAACGCCCCGGCTTCGGCGAATTCAGACTTGGAGCCGAGGCTGAAACGGGGCTCGGGGACGCCGGTGCCCAGAATCAGACCGGCCAGGTACTCGCCCACGGCGGGGCCGTGCTTGAAACCATGACCGGAACCGCCCCCGGCGATCCACGTGTTCCGTAGTTCGGGATGGCGGTCGATGAGGTAGTCGCCATTGGCTGTGTTTTCGTACTGGCAGACGCGCGTTTCGACCAGCGGCGCATCGGCCAGCACGGGCACTCGCCAGGCCAGGTACTGGCGCGCGTGGGCGATGGCGGTAGCGGAGACCGTCCGCTCCTGGGTGTCGGGGTCCACCTGGGGACCGCGATTGTCGTTGGCCACCTTGAAGCCCCGGCTTTCGAGGTCGGGAAAGCCATACATGCCGGTAGCGACATCCATCCAACACGGTGTATACCGCGGACCCAAGGTGGTCACGTGACTGGCGGGCGGACCAAAAAACAGCACCTCCTGTTTGGTCGGCAGGATGCGCCGGCCCAGCAGATCGGGGAAGATCTTCGGCAACCAGGGACCGCAGGCGTAGACGGTGTGCCCGGCCTCGCCTGCCCCTGCCGCGGTTACGGATCGCTGCTCATAAGTGACGCCTTCTTCGATCAGCAGACGCACCAGACTTTGTATCGCACGCCGTGCCAAGGCACCGCCGGCGTTGGGCTCATAGAGAGCGAACTCGTGGTCGTGGAACTGGAAGTGCGGATAGCGCCGCCGCAGTTCCGGAGCAAAGAGGCGCTCATAGGGGACTTTGAACTTGGCGAAGGCGGTCTCGGTCGCCGCCGCGAAGCCGTCTTCTCCCGGAGCCACGAACAGGGTGCCGCACTGCACGAACAGGCCGGGATCGACCTGATCGGCAAGGGCGCGCCACTGGGGGATGGACCGCATGGTCCAGCCGGTGTAGACATCGCGAGGGCCGTAACCGGAGCGAATGATTCGCGACTCGCCGCCGGAGGAGGCGCGCGCATTGGCGGGGCCATAGCTATCGCAGAGAGTCACTTTCAAGCCGGCGCGGCGCAGATGCCACGCCGTCCAGGCGCCGAAGACACCGGCACCCACGACCAGCACGTCAGGAAGCATTAATCTTCATCGTAAAGCAGGCTGGCCAACCCGTTTTTAGGGGACCGCAAACCCACCGCTCTCAGCGGCAGGTTTGCGGCGGCGCCGTTCCACTGACCGTACCGGTGCGCGTGATCTGTCCCGTGGTCCCGTCCATCGTGAAGACGCTCCAGTAGACTCCCGTTCCCGACGGCACGGTGTCGCTGAAGGTCTGCCCGCCGGACCCAAACACCTGCACCGTGGCCCGCGAGGCGGATAGTTCCGCCTGCGAGTTCCCCGAGTAGTTATGGACGTAAAAGCGGTAGATGCCAGGCGTCAGCCGTTCGATGCGCACGGTCTCCGTAGGCGGATCGCCGCTGACGTTGATGTTATCCACTTCCAGTTGCGCGAAGGGCGATGCCGTCAGGCTGCCTGGGCTGCTGTAGTAGATCCGGAAGCAACTGGTGCTGTTGGGCACCGGGCCCACCAAATGCATGTCCAGGTCATTGGGCTGATTATTGGTCTTAGTCCAATTCAGGGTGATGCGGATCTGTCCGGATTGCAGAACCGGCGACAGAGATATGTTCTGCGTCAGGGTCTGGCCGGACGTAACGGTGACGTTCACCGTCGTGGTGATGAAGCCGGTAGCCGATGCTTCCAGCCTCTGGGCGCCCGCGGGCACGGAGCGTAGCGTATAGGTGCCGTCAGCCGCCGTAGTGGCATTGATGGTGGTAGCGCCCACGACCGTAACCCTCGCATTGGCCAACACCTGCCCGTTGGATGCATTGCGAACCGTGCCGCTCACAATGCCCACGGCGCCCGTGCTGCCGCCGGTCGACCCGCCCGTTCCGCCGCAGACACAGCAGCATTCCGACAACGATACGTTCCAGACGTACAGGTTGTAGACGCCGACCAGGTCCGTGAACACCTCTATGCCAGGCTCGTTGAGGTTAATGGCGGTGCGGAACAGATTGGGATCGAAGCTCGAGGAGCAGGGCCGGTATGCCTCGGCGGCCTGGCGGGCCGTCTCAAGATGGGCCTGCATGGCGGAGATCACGTCGGCGGGGATGGCGTCCTGGCAGGTGAATCCGGTCGACCAGCCGATGGCCGCGCCCAGGTGGACGCCAACAATATACAGGGATTCCAGGTTCACACCGCTGTCGCAGGTGAGCGAAACGGTCCGGACGGCCAACTGCAGGTCGCGGATCAGCGCTTCGGTCTCCGTAATCGCGGCTTCCGGGCTGAGGCTCGGGATGCGCCTGGAAAGCGTCGTTATCTTGGTACGGTCAAAGACGATACAGGGAATTGCGTTGACGCCCGCCAGCAGGTTGTCGAGCGCGCCTTGGATCTGGGAAATCGCCAGCGGGGAGAGGAAAGCTCCTTCGAAAACCGGCCGAACCCAGGCCGTGCCCAGGCTGTGCGCCCCCTGATAGAACAGGCTTAATTCGTTGCGGCAGACGCGGGTGCCGGCGCCACCGCCGGGTGTGCCGCCTGCTCCGATCGTGAAGGTGGTGGAGGCCAGCGCCACATTGTTCACGGTGACCCTTACCGTCCATGTTCCCGGGAATCCGGCCGTCGAGGTACCTGCAATATTCAGCCCGGCCCACATGCAGACGCTGCCGCTTACGTTCAGGGTCAACCGCGTGCTGTCGTGGCGCGAACCGTCCGGGCGCAGCCATTCCCAAACCACGACTTCGCCCGCAACCGCACCGCTGACCGTCAGGAAATGAAACACTGTGGGGTCACTCACGGTGAACTGGGTTCGGGCCGTGGGCGCTGGCTCGCACCCGCTCGGTTCTACGCCCGTTACGCGCTGCGTACCTAGGGTGGCCGCTCGCTCATTCTTCGCGCCCGCTGTATTGCCGCTGACACGCTGCCCGGCGCGCTTGTCGGGAGGGTGGCCTGGGAGTCCGTAGAAGTCGCGTGGCCGCTCTTCCATCTGGGCCAGCAGTTGCAGCGCCGCCGGCGTCCGCTGCACCGGCCTTGCCTGGCACGCGCCGGCATTCGGCTTCTGTGGGACGGGCTCCGTGATGTTCGGACGGATAACCCTTGGGAAGGACAAGCCCTGCGGGGATTTCTCGTCGGCGCTCCAGCCCGGCGCGGTTAGCAGCAGGGGAAGCAAAGGCAATAAAACAGCGCGCATACTCAGTCTCCAACTCATGTACAGTCCCGTCCACAGGCGTAAACGACAAAAGTCCGGCAAACGGCTCAGAAAATCTTAAAAACTTCGCCGCAGTGGCTGAACGACGACGGAGAATGCTTGCGAGGGGACCTCTGCCGGTTCGCCGTTGGCCTTCTTCCAGGCCCACTCGGCCTCCCGAATCAGTACATGGCCGGCTGGTAGAGTCTTGCGCCGGATCTCGACGGCTTCGCGCAACAGCGGTTCGGCCTCGGCTGTTCGCCCTAGCGAGGCGAGCAGCGAGCCAAATCCTAATAATGACCAGGACAGGTGCGGATGGCCTTTGGGCAACGTGGCGCGCCGTATCGCCAAGGCTTCGGCGAACTCCGTTTCGGCACGCGAATCGCCCTGCAAGGCCCAGAGGATCGCCCTATTGTTGCGATGGATGGCCACAACCGGATGCTTTTGCCCGATCTTCGCCACGCTAGTGGAGAGTGCCTCCTCCAGGAGAGGCGCGGCCTTCGCCGGTTGCCCGCGTTCCAGATACAGCATCCCCAAGCTACCGGTGGCATCCGCTGTCAGGACATGGCCGGGTCCGAAGGCCTTTCTCCGGATGTCGAGAGCGCTGGCGAGCAGCGGTTCGGCTTCATCGAAGCGATGCAGCGACGTCAGCAGCCATCCCAGATTGGATAAAGTCTGCGCCTGGTCCGGATGCAAGGGGGGCAGCACGCCGCGGCGGATCGCCAGGGATTCGCGCAGCAGCGATTCGGCCTCCGGCTCGCGTCCCTTAGAGGCCAGCATGAGGCCCAGGTTGTTGAGGGCGGTTGCCAGTTTTGGATGCCGCGGACGCACTTTGCGCAGAATATCGATGGACTCTTGCGCCAGCGGTTCGCTGTCGGCATCGCGGCCCTGCCGGCTGAGTACCGCGGCCAGGTTGCTCAGGGTATCGGCAATCTGCCGGTGTTGGCTGCCGTAGACCTGCTTCTGCAAAGTTAACGCCTCACGCAGCGGGGCCTCGGCACCCTTATAGTCGCCAGTGGCGAAGCGCAGCAAGCCCATTCCGCTGAGGGCGTCCGCCAGGTCCACCTTCGCCGCCGGCTGTTTGCGGAGGGAGTCGAGCGCCTCCTGGAAGAGCGGGGCGGCCTGCTTGAACTCGCCCTTGCGGTAGAGAGTTAACGCGAGGAATGTGGTGCTCTGGGCGGCTGCCGGATCGCCATTCTGTTGGCGGATCCGCAACGCCTCCCGCAGACGCGCCGCGGCTTCGTCGTACTTGCCCTGGTCATGCAGCAACTGCCCCCAGCGATGGAGGCGGGCGGCCCTCTCCCGCGGATTCGGGGTGCTTGCGAGGATATTGCCGTAGAGTCTGCCGGCTTCCTCAAACCGCGCCAGCTTGTGATACACCTGCGCGATGACATCCAGCAGTTCGGTGCGCACTTCCGGCTCATCGCGCAGTTCGCGGTCGACGGTCTCCACGCCGCGATCCAGCACCTCGTGGGCCGGGATCACGCGCTGCCGGGCTTCGTCCGGATCCACCTGCGTAAACAGGTTTACCAGCAAGCCCGCTACGCGTTGGGCCTTGTCGCGCTCCCGCTTCCAGGCCGCCGATTGCACGGCGAGCATGGAGCCAGCCACCAATAGAACGAGCGCGAACAGACCCGTTACCGCCACGCCCTGGCGGTGCCGGCGCATGAACTTCGCCGCCCGGTAGGCGGGCGCCGGGACCCGCGCCGACACCGGATAACCCTCCAGATGGCGCTCGATGTCCTGCGCCAGTTGCTCGGCGGACGCGTAGCGATCTTCCGGACGTAGCGCCAGCGCCTTGCGGCAAATGGGGTCTAAATCGCTGGCCACCTCGCTTCGCCATTCCGGCTGGCAGCGTGGCGTCAGTGCGGGGGGCTCGCTGTCAGGCTTTCGTTGCAGCCCTTCGCGAAACGGCCGCTCGCCCGACAGCAGTTCGTACAGAATCAGGCCCAGCCCCCAAACGTCGGTTTGAGTTGTTACGGGCTGCCCCAGCAGTTGCTCCGGCGCGGCGTAGTCCGGGGTTAGGGCCAGTAACGGGTCGGGCGCACCTGCGCCGTCCGGCCGGTCGTCGATCAACCTTCGGGCGATTCCGAAATCCACCAGCTTCGGTACGCCCTCCGCGGTTACCAGCACATTGGCCGGCTTCAGGTCGCGATGGATCACCAGATTGCCGTGGGCGTAGCGGATGGCGGCGCAGACCTGCAGAAACAGCTTCAAACGCCCGCGCAGATTCAAATTTTGCTTGCGGCAGTATTCGTCGAGGCGCTCGCCTTCGACGTACTCCATCACCAGGTAGGGCGACCCCCACGGAGTTTGGCCGCCATCGTACAGCCGGGCAATGCCGTCATGCCGCAGCCGCGACAGAATCCGCCGCTCCTCCAGGAATCGCTGCTTCGAGTAGTCCGACTCCTTACCGCTGCGGATGACTTTGATGGCCACCAGTTGGGCAAAGCCGCTCTCGGTGCGCTCGCCCAGGTACACCACTCCCATGCCCCCTCGCCCCAACTCACGCTTCAGCCGGTACGGGCCTAGCGCGGCGTTTTCCCAATTGTCTTCGGTGGGCAGCGCGCTTTCAGCCCGCAGTTGATGGCCCAACTCGTCGAAAAAGGCAAACGCCTTGGTGTGCCCGGCCAGCATGGCCTGCACTTCGTTCCGCTCGCGGCTGTCGGCGCATTCGGCGTGCAGGAATGCCGCGCGCTGCTCCTCGGGCAGCTCCAGAGCGCGGTGGAACAAGTCGCCGATGCGCTCCAGCCGGGTCACAGGCCGCTCCGTAGCTGCGTGTAGAGCCAGGCGCGGGCCGTATCCCAGCCGCGCTTCACCGACGACGCCGAAATGCCCAGTGCCTCCGCCGTTTCCTCCACCGTCAGCCCCCCGAAGAAACGGCATTCGACAATCTGACAGAGCCTGGCATCCTCCAGGGCAAGGCGGTTCAGGGACTCATCAATGGCCAGCACCTGTTCCGTGTTCGAGTCCGGCCCGGCGGGATCATCGAGCGGCGCCGCCACCCCGTTACCGCCGCGCTTCTGCCGCGAGGCATGCCTGGCGTGGTCCACCACCAGGTTCCGAATGGCTACCGACGCCAGGTACAGAAACTGCATCCGGTCGCGGATCTCGAGGCCGCGCTGCCCGGCCAGATTCACATAGAGTTCGTGGACCAGGCTGGTGGTGCCCGGACTCTGCCAGGTGCTCAGGTTGGCACGGCGCAGTCTGGCAATGCGGCGCAGTTCGTCATACACCAGCGGAATGAACTCATTCGCGGCGTGCCGGTCTCCGTCCAAGAATGCTGCCAGAAGAGACTCAACGGATCTCAAGGTGTAGAAGATTGTACTCGCAAATTGGCGGCCAGCCAACCAACATAACTGTTACTTCCGCCCATTACTTGTAACACTAGTACTTCGGGAACCTCATAGCTATGCAACTCCCGAATGGCTTCTTCGACAGCGGTCACCAGATCAGCCCGCGACTTGATGAGCAGCAAGTGCTCATCGGCTTCTTCCACGGTGCCCTGCCAGCGGTACACACTACGCACCGTGGGCACGATATTGACGCAAGCCGCCAACTCCCGCTCGACCAACCCGCGCGCCACCTTCGATGCCTCTTCGGCCGACCCGCAGGTACAAAGAACAACCCGAAACTCAGGTGCCTGGATCATGGGTACTAAGAAAAGTCTAGCCAACTGTACACATTTCGGGGTACAAACATAAGGGAATACCTGCGGTAGGGTAACGATGCAAGTGACAACAAAAATTGGTGTAGCTGTGGCCGTCGTGCTATCCGGCTCTTACATCTACGCAGCCTTCCAGGGACCCCAAGGCTTCGCGGCGCTTCAGAATAAATGGCAGGAGGTTCGCGATCTCCAGCGTGAGAACGCGACGCTTTCTTCCGAGGTGCAGGCACGCGCGCAACGGATCCAGCGCCTGCGGCAGAGCACCTCCGAACAGGAACTGGAGATTCGCAAACGCCTGAAAAAGCTGCGCAAAGGCGAGACGTCCTTCATTCATCCGGATAATGACGGCGAAGAACCCGCCGCGTCGCCGGAATCCGATAAATAGCGGTACGGGGGCAGCGGCTCCCCCAAGTAGAATGGGGGATAGCATGGAACTCAAAGGCAAACGTATCGCTATCTTTGTCGACAACGTGTACCAGGAGATGGAACTCTGGTATCCGCTCTACCGTTTACAGGAAGCCGGAGCCGAGGTGGTTCTAATCGGCGCCAAGGCCGGCCAGACCTACACCAGCAAATTGGGCTATCCGGCCACTGCCCAGAAATCCTATGACGACGTCAGCGCGTCCGATTTCGACGGGGTCGTCGTGCCGGGCGGCTATGCCCCGGACCACATGCGTCGCTACGCCAGGGCGAACCAGTTCGTAGCCGATTGCAATAGCCAGGGCAAGCTGGTGGCGGCCATCTGCCATGCTCCCTGGGTGCTCTGTTCAGCCAATGGCATGCTGCGTGGCCGCAAAGCCACCAGCTTCTTCGCTATCAAGGACGACGTGATTAACGCCGGGGCGGAATGGGTGGACGCCGAGGTGGTGGTAGACGGCAACCTGGTCACGTCGCGCACGCCCGCCGATCTGCCCGCCTTCATGCGAGCCTGCATTGACGTGGTACAGCGGGTGGCGGTGGCGGTCTAACTTGCCCAACGCGATTGAAGTCCGCGGCCTCCGGAAGAGCTACGGTACGCTGGAGGCCGTGCGCGGCATCGATTTCGAAGTGCAGTCCGGGGAGGTGTTCGGACTGCTGGGCCCCAACGGCGCCGGTAAAACCACCACGGTGGAGATCCTGGAAGGGCTGCGCCCGCGCAGTTCCGGCGAAGTGTCCGTGCTGGGGCTGGATCCGGATAAGCAAAGCCGCCAGATCAAGGAGCGGATCGGCGTATCGCTGCAGGCCACCAACCTGCCGGAAAAGATCACGGTGGAAGAGGCCCTGGATCTCTTCGCGTCGTTCTATAAAAAGAACAGCAATCTGAAGCAACTGCTGGAGCGCCTGCAACTTACGGAAAAGCGCCGCGCCTATTACAGCACCCTGTCCGGCGGCCAGAAGCAGCGCCTGGCCATCGCGCTGGCGATGGTGAATGAGCCGGAACTCATCTTCCTGGATGAGCCCACCACCGGCCTTGACCCGCAGGTGCGGCTGGAGATCCACGGGCTGATCGAAGAGATGAAGCGGGCGCGGCGCACCATTCTGCTCACCACCCATTACATCGAAGAGGCCGAGCGCCTTTGTGACCGTGTGGCCATCGTCGATGAGGGCCGCATTGTCGCCATCGGCACGCCGCGCGAGATCCAGCAGAAGACGCTGGGCAGTTCGCGCATCGAGGTGCACACCGAAGCGCCCCTGCCCGCCGGACTGCCCTCCTTCGCCGAAGCCGAGCGCATCCTGGTTTCCGACGACCGCCGCCAGTTGATCGCCCATTCGGCCAAGCCCGCCCGCACCCTGGTGGATATTGTGAAGTGGGTGGATAGCAGCGGCATCGAACTGCACGACATCCATCTGAAACGGCCCACTCTCGAAGACGCCTTTATCGAACTAACCGGCAAAGAACTGCGCGACTGATGCGAACCTACGTCACCTATATCCGCACTACGTTGAAACTGGTCATGCGCGACCGTGTCGTGCTGTTCTTCAACTACCTGCTTCCGCTGCTGTTCTTCGTGGTCTTCGCCCAGAGTTTCGGGGCGGCCCGCGGCGGCGCCATTACCCAGGTTATCGCCATGGTGATGATTCTGGGCGTGCTGGGCAGCGGCTTCTTCGGAGCCGGCATGCGGGCGGTGGTGGAACGCGAGCAGAACATCCTGCGGCGCTTCAAGGTGGCGCCGATCACGCCGCTGCCGATTCTCGTTTCCAGCCTGGTCACAGGGCTGATCTCGTATCTGCCCGGCGCGGCACTGATTCTGGGTATCGCTACGCTTTACTATGGCATGCCGTGGCCGGAGCGCTGGATCTCGCTCTTCGTGATGCTTTCCCTCGGGCTGCTGGCGTTCCGTTCCATTGGCCTGATTATCGGCGCGGTGGCCAATTCCATGCAGGAAAGCCAGATCATCATCCAACTGCTGTACCTGCCGATGCTGTTCCTCAGCGGCGCCACCTTCCCCGTCAGTTCCATGCCCAAGTGGCTGCAGGTGGCGGCCCAGTTCCTGCCAACGCCGTATCTCTACACCGGCCTGCAGGGCATTCTGGTGCGCGGCGAGAGCCTGGCCGCGAACGCCAAGTCACTCGTGGCGATGGTGGTTACGGTGGTGGTCGCGACGTTTCTAGGCGTCCGGCTGTTTCGCTGGGAGAAGGAAGAGAAGCTCGGGCGCGGCGCGAAGCTGTCATTAGCCGCCGTTCTGCTGCCGTTTCTGGTTCTTGGGGTCTGGCAGTCGAGGTCGGAGGAGAACCTGAGCAAATCGCTGCTGCTGATGCGCGACATGCGCCGCAACCGCCCAATACTGATCCGCGGCCCCCGCATCCTGGTTGGCGACGGCAAAGTCATTGAGGCCGGCGGCCTGCTGCTACGCAACGGCAAGATTGTCAAGGTTTATCCGACCGTACCCCCGGAAGACCCCGCGGTGGAAACCCTGGAAGCCAGCGGGAAGACGCTACTGCCGGGCTTCCATGATGTGCGCGTGCAACTGCTGCTGCCCGGCGGCGTCCGCCAGAATTGGGATGGCTTTGAGCCTGTGGAATGGACGGTGCGAGGGCTCGGCGCTTATCTCTATAGTGGCGTCACGGCCGTCCGCAGCGTCGCCGACGCCCAATCCGTTGTGGCGGCGGCCCGTACCCGCATCGAGCGTGGCGAGAAATCCGGAGCTGATCTAATCGTGACCGGGCGCCTGTTCACCACCAAAGGCGGCCGCGGCACCGAATTCCTACGATTCCTGCCGGAAGGTTCGCGGGGCATAGTCGAGCGCGATACGTTCTTCTATCCCACAACGGCTGACGAGGCCCGCTCGCAGGTGGCGCAATTGGCGGGCTCCGCGCAGTTTCTACATATCGCCGGCGCACTGGATCCCGCCATTGTGCGGGCCATTGTGGAGGAAGCCAAGAAGCGCGGGATCCACGTATCGATGACGGTGACGGATGCGGCATCCGCGCGCTCCGGCGTCGAGGCCGGCATTCATCTACTGGAAGGCATGGACGCCGCCGTCCTGAGTGACGATCTGCTGGCGGAGATGGCGAAACGCGGCGCCGCCTACAATCCTATGCTGGCGCTGCTCGATCCCAATACCCTGCAAACCCTGGATGCGTCTCTGGTGCAGCAGGTGGCCTTGGAAGGGCTGGTGGCCTCCACCAAGCAGACCCTCGCCGGTAAGTTCAAGGCGTCCGGCGATTTCGAGGCGGCTCAGGAGACCTTGCGCCGCGCCCATCGCGCCGGGGTCACCCTGGTCACAGGAACGGGTTCCGGCAATGGCGTGCTTATCCACGGCCCGGCGGTGCATCGCGAGATGCAGCTATGGGCGGCGGCCGGGCTGCCCAAGGCCGGCGTGCTGCGCGCCGCCACTTCCGCCGCCGCAGGCGTGTTGGGGTTGGGTAAGCAAACCGGCCGGATCGCCGAAGGTTTCGACGCAACGCTGCTGCTGCTGGACGGGAACCCGCTCGAGCAGATCAATAATAGCGAGCGTATCTCGGCGGTGTTTTTAAAGGGGGAGCGGATCAATCGCGCGGCCCTCTTCGAGAAGGACTGACCAGTTCCATTCCTCGCGTGGCAGGGGGGCGGAAAAGGCCAACCCCGCCAAAGGGCAGCGCCATTCGCTGGCATGCAGGGCTTGCCTTGGGAACGGCAGCATCGCGGCATGACGCGGCGTCCACCCCTGCTCGCGGAACTCCAGGAATAGGCGCTCGTCCGGACCGTAGATCTTGTCGCCGGCGATGGGCAGGCCCAGCCAGGAGGCGTGGACGCGAATCTGATGCAGCCGGCCCGTGCGCGGGGCGATGCGCGCCAACGTCATTCCGCGCCGGTACTCCAGAGGGGTGAAGACGGTGGAAGCCTCTTGCCCGCCACTCGCCACTCCCCGTTTGATCCACACCGCCGAACCCTCCGCCTTGCCGATCGGCTGATCGACCGCGACCTCCCGATTAAGATGTCCGCACAGCAAGCCGTGATAGACCTTCTCCACCTGCCGGTGTTCGATCGCACGCTGCAGTACGGAACCCAGTTCCGCGCTCTTCGCCAACACCACCACACCGCTGGTTTCCCGGTCCAGCCGCGACGGCATATGCAGCCGGTCCACGCCGAGGTACTCGCGGCAGGCCCCCACCAGGCTGGACCACGGACCATGCTTCGAAGGATGGCAAACCACCAGGCCCGGCTTGTTGACCACCAGCAGACTGTCATCCTCGTACAGGATCCAAGTCCGCAACTCCTCTTCGGTGATCAGCCAGCCCCACTCCGTTTGCGGCATCTCTCCTCAGTGTCGACGATAATAGCGGTGTGGTCGTTGCCGGACGGCAGAAATCCATTGCCTTCTTCATTGCCCTGGGGGCGGGGCTGATCGCCATCTGCGTCCTGCTCTATGTCGGTTGGGTGCTGCTCAACTGGCGTACCGGCGTGCTGTTGTTCCTAGGCGTGATTCTGCTGGCGTTGCTCATCGCCGGCGTGGTTCTCAACACAACCTTCCTGGTCCGTGAGATCCGCCGGAATGAGCAACAGGATGCCTTCATCAACGCGGTCACGCATGAGTTGAAGACGCCCGTGGCCTCCATCCGCCTCTATTTGGAGACGCTGCAGAAGCGGCCCGTCGATGAAGACAAGCGGCAGGAGTTCTATCGCATCATGCTGCAGGATAGCGACCGGCTGCTGGCCACCATCGAACAGATCCTGCGTACCGGACGCATGGGGGCCCGGCGCCTGAATCTGGCCCGCGTCGATCTGGGTGTGCTTATAGACGGCTGCGTGCAGCGCACCCGCAGCCTGCATCATCTGGACCCGGATTCCCTATCCTTCGAGCAGGAGATACCCATTGAGGTTCTGGGCGATAGCGAAGAACTGGAAGCGGCCGTGCTGAACCTATTAGACAACGCGGTGAAGTACTCCAAGCCCCCGATCCGCGTACGCGTGAGCGCGGCGCCGGTGGCCGACGGGAATGTGGCCATCCGCGTTAGCGATGCGGGCGCCGGCATTCCCAAGCCCGAACTGAAACAGATCTTCAAGCGGTTCTACCGTGTGCCAGGGCCGCTGGCCACCAGGGTCAAGGGCACCGGACTTGGGCTGTATATCGTCAAAGCCGTCGCCAAACGCCATGGCGGGCGCGTTTGGGCGGAAAGCGAGGGGCCTGGCACCGGCAGCACCTTCGTGCTGCAATTGCCGGTGATGCAATGAACCGGGTACTGGTGGTGGAAGACGAGACGCACCTGGCCGAAGGGCTGCGTTTCAATCTCGAGGCGGAAGGCTACCAGGTGGCGGTGGCCGATAGCGGCGAGGCTGGGTTGGCGCTGCTGGCCGCCCGTGCCTTCGATGTCGTGGTTCTGGATGTGATGCTGCCGGGCATTGACGGATTCACCGTGGTTACCGAGATGCGGCAGCAGGGGCTCTACACGCCGACGCTCATTCTCACGGCGCGGGGCCATGCCGGGGATGTCCTCAAGGGCTTCGCCGCGGGCGCCGACGACTACCTGAGCAAGCCGTTCGAACTGGCCATCCTGATTGCCCGCATCGGCGGATTGCTGCGCCGGCGCGAGTGGATGCAGGCGGCCATGGGAACCGCGCCTGCCCGCCCAGAATCGGCCGCGCCGAGCCCCGTGCAGGAGTTCCACTTCGGCGACAAAGCGGTCAGCTTCGACCGCTTGGAACTGGTGGTGCGCGAGCAGGTATACCCACTGACGCTCATGGAAAGCCACGTCCTGCGATATCTCATCCAGCATGAAGGCAAGCCCGTCTCCCGCCAGAAGATGCTCGAGGAGGTTTGGGGCCTGCACGAAGACACCGACACGCGCGCGATCGACAACTTCATGGTTCGCCTCCGGCGGTATATCGAAGACAATCCGGGACGCCCGCGGCATCTTTTGACGGTGCGCGGCGTTGGGTATCGCTTCGTCGCCGAGCCGAAGCCGGAGTGAGCCTGCATTAAGGGAAGCGGTAAATGTAGATGGAGTTGCCGGCATAGGCGATCGGCTTACGATCGCGGAATGCCTTGTAGTAATCGCGCCATTCCGTCGCGAAGAACTGGCCGGTGAGCAGACTGCTGCTGATGGCATACAGGCCTGGCCCGGGCTGGTATTGCTTCTCGGGGAGCGCCCCATAGGGCGGCTGGATCCAGACCACCTCGTCCTCGCGCAAATGGGCGTACACGCTGTCGAAGCCGAAGTAGGACACATAAAGCCGCGGTACCTTGTTCTCCTGCACGTAGCGTTTGAGGAAACGCAGATCCTGGCCCCAGCCGATATTGCTGTCCGACAAGTACCGCAAGGCGTTCCGCGGCCCGCCGGAGAGGACATTGAAGTAGGAAATGTAATGCGGATAGTGCGCCACCAGCGCCGTGGCCATCAGCGCCGGCGCGATAAATCCCAGCAGCCGGAATCTGGACCGACCCGACGCCTGCAGGGCAACGCCGCCGATCAGGATGGCGAACGGCAGCGCCGGCAGCACCAGGCGAAAGCCGAACTGCAGCGGCGTCAGCGACGCCAGCGCGAAGTACAGTGGCCCGGGCAGGATCCACAACAAGTCCTCAACCGCCACTTTCCCCCGTGCCGCGCGCACCAGCAGGATTGCGGCGCCAGCGCCCACTAAGACCAGCAGCACTTCCGGCGCCTTAACCGCCGCCGCCACCAGGAAGTACGCCCAATGCCCCTGCGGCCGCACCTTACCCAGCAGATAAACCGAGATCACCTTACCCTGCGTGTTTCCGAATAGCGACACGGCGCCGTCGTAGATGTGGGCGGGGAAGGGAATACCGTACAGCCAGCGCAATTCGCCCTGACAGGCGGCCACCAGCAGCAGCCAAACCAACGGCGCCACCACGAAGCCCGCGCGGCAGCGGCGCACCACGAGGATGGCCGCCGTTATGGGGAGCAGCACCAGCATCGACAGCTTGGCCGTGCAGGCCAGCGCCAGTCCGAAGGCAAGCGCTATGGCGGTAAGCCAGCCGGGGCTCCGCCAATGCCGCCACGCGCAATACCAGAACAACAGGTAGGTGAACGCCGCCGCATGATCGTTCTTGAACAGCGGCGCATGGCCCAGCGCGGTAGGCTCCAGCAGGAAAAGCAATAGGGACACCATCGCCGCCAGCGGGCCGAACAATGTCCGCGACCACCACCACAACAGCAGCGCCGTGCCCATGGGAAACACCAGCAACGGCAATCGCGATTGCGCCAGCGCCGGCTGCAGCAGCCGCTGCGGGGTCCGCGCAACCATATCCTGGGCCAACAGCCACTCATGCCGCAGCCGCCAGGCTTCATGCGTTTCTTCAACCAAGCGGAACCCTGCCCCGCCAGCCCGCCAGCCAGCGATCAGCTTGATCAGCGGCGGCATATCGCGAGGCTTGAGGTTGTCGTTACCCTCCCAGTAGAGGATGGAGGAAACGATATGCGAGGGCTCGTCTACAGTGATCCCAGTAGTCCGCGCCAAGTGAATCAGCAGCCCCAGATACGCCAGCAGCGCAGCGGACAGGGCGGCCTTTTCCCAGGGAGCAAAACGCAGCAACCCCTGATTATAGGGGGATCGCGCTATACTCGGCACAACAAAACCTGCCGATGATGCCCATTATGCGATTGCTCGTTCTGTTTTCCCTGGTAGGCGCCGCATGGGCCGCCGACGTTAACTTCAGCGGCGCCTGGAAGATGAATCCGAAGACCAGCGATTTCGGCAACCTGCCGGCGCCCACCAGTCTGACCCGCACCATTGAACATAATGAGCCGAAAATCCGCGTGCAGACCCTGCAAACCGGCGCCCGCGGCGAAGTAAAGAGCGAATACGCCTACACTACCGACGGTAAGCCCTTCAGCCAGAGCGGGCCCAATGGCGAGGTGAAGGGGTCGGCCCGATGGAACGGCGATACGCTGATCGTGCAGTCCACCCGCCAGGTGCAGACCGTCGAGATCCAGCAGGAGGATCACTGGACCTTGTCCAAGGACGGCAAGCTGCTGAAGGTGGCCACGCGCCTCACCACGCCGCAGGGACTCGTCAATATCACGGTCAGCTTCGACAAGCAGTAAGGAGAGCGCCTGGCATGAAGGGTCTAATCGTGATGGCGGCATTGTGTCTGGGTGCGCTGGGCGCCCAGGCTAAGCCCAATTTCAGCGGGGCCTGGAAACTGGTGGCGGATAAGAGCGATTTCGGCTTCTTCCCGCTACCCGAAAAGCTGGAGCAGGACATCCAGCACCAGGAACCGGAACTCAAGCTGAAGCAGACACAATCCACCCAGCAGGGCGAAGTGACCGTGGAGTTCCTGTACAGCACCGATGGCAAGGAGACTTCCAACCAGGTCCGCGGCGTGCCGGTGAAGACTGTCATGAACTGGGATGAGGATGCCCTGCGGATGGAGTACAAACTGAGCGTGCAGGGCAACGACATCACCGTGACCGAGCGCTGGATGATGGCGGAGGACGGGAAAACCTACAGCGTCAGCCGGAAGATCGTTTCGCCCCAGGGGGATGTCGAGATGAAACTGGTGCTGGAGAAGCGGCAGTAGCGCAAAGTACGACAAGGCCGATACTAGATACAGGATGACAATAGACGAGAGAATCGAAGCACTCACGATGAACCTCGAACTGTTAAGCCACGAGGTTTCCGGCTTGCGCAAAGCGGCCGAAGCTACCGAGCGCGCCGTTGCGACTCTCGCCAAAACCGTGGAGCTTGACCATGCCCGCCTCGAGCAAGATCATGTCCTGCTCGAGCGGCTTGCCAACATCGCCATTGCACACGATGAGCGTATCGAGGACCACCAGGCCCGCCTTGATCGCATCGAAGGCCCGCGGACGTAAACCAGCACTCGGCAGCCGGGGGAGCCCGATCTATGGCCCATACGTGCCATAATCGTGTCCGTATGCGTAAAGATTGGGTTACTCCCCGCCTGAACGACTCTGTTCGAACTCAGATGCACTATGCCCGCAAGGGCGTGATCACGGAAGAGATGCAGTATGTCGCCCGCCGCGAACAACTGAGTCCGGAAACCGTTCGGGACGAGGTGGCCCGCGGCCGCATGATCATCCCGGCCAACCTCAACCACCACAACCTGGAGCCGATGGCCATCGGCATCGCATCGAAGTGCAAGATCAACGCCAATATCGGCAACTCGGCCACCACGTCCGATATTGAGGGCGAACTGGAGAAACTGCGCTACTCGGTGAAGTATGGCGCCGACACCGTGATGGATCTGTCCACCGGCGGCGACATCCCGCGCATCCGCAAAGCCATCATCGACGCCTCTCCCGTGCCCATCGGCACCGTGCCCATTTACGAAGCTCTATCCCGCGTGCGCCGCGTGGAGGATCTGTCCAACAGCGTCATGCTGGAAGTCATCGAAGAGCAGGCCGAGCAGGGTGTGGATTACATGACGATCCACGCCGGCGTCCTCATCCAGTACATTCCCCTCACCACCAAGCGCATCACGGGCATTGTCAGCCGCGGCGGCTCCATCCTGGCCGAATGGATGGTGAAGAACCATCGCCAGAACTTCCTTTACGAGAACTTCGAAGACATCTGCAAGATCTTCCAGAAGCACGACGTCAGCTTCTCCCTGGGTGATGGCTTGCGGCCCGGCTCGCTGGCCGACGCCAGTGACGAGGCGCAGTTCGCCGAATTGAAGACCCTGGGCGAACTGACGAAGATCGCCTGGAAGTACGACGTGCAGGTGATGATCGAAGGCCCCGGCCACGTGCCGATGGACCAGATCCAGTTGCAGGTGGAGAAGGAAAAAGAGCTCTGCTACGAGGCGCCTTTCTACACGCTGGGTCCGCTGGTTACCGACTTCGCGCCCGGCTATGACCACATCACGTCCGCCATCGGCGCCGCCATGATCGGCTGGTACGGCGCATCCATGCTCTGCTACGTCACCCCGAAGGAACACCTGGGGCTGCCGAACAAGGAAGACGTCAAGGCCGGCATCATGGCGTATAAGATCGCTGCCCATGCCGCCGACATCGCCCGTCACCGGCCCGGCGCCCGCGACCGCGACGACGAACTCTCCCGCGCCCGCTACCGTTTCGATTGGCGCAAGCAGTTCGCTCTTTCGCTCGACCCGGAGACCGCCGAAGCCATGCACGACGAGACCCTGCCCCAGGAAGGCTTCAAGGACGCCCACTTCTGTTCCATGTGCGGACCGAAGTTCTGCTCCATGAATATGTCCGCCAAGGTCCAGGAGTTCACCATGGAAGACGCCAAGGCGGCGCTGGAAGGACAGAAGCTGGTCTCGATCAGCGGCGACTAACGCATGGCCATCGCCGACACGCACGCCCATATCTACTCGCCCGACGAGAAGCGTTATCCCACCATCGCCAAGCCGCTCCGCGTTCCGGACGGCAAAGGGTCGCTGGAGGATTTGCGCGCGGTCACCAAAGCGAACGGAGTGGAGCGTGCGTGCCTGATCCAGGTCAGCACCTTCTATCGTTTCGACAACAGCTATATCTGCGACGCGGCGCTGGCGTCCAAGGATTGGACCGCCGGCGTCTGCACCCTCGATCCGGACGACGCGCACAGCCCCGACCTTCTAAAGCACTACGCGCGCAAGTACGGCATTAAGGGCATGCGCAGTATTCCCGCCCGCAACGGCAAGCTGGATCACCCCGGCGTGCGCGCGCTGTGGAAGTCGGCGACCGAAGAAGGCATCGTCATCAATGTATTGGTCGGACGCGAGAAAGAAGCGGAAGTAGCCACGCTATTGGCTGCGTTTCCGAAACTCCGCGTCGTGCTGGATCACTGCATGAACATCAAACATGGCGCCGATCTGGAGCCCACCGTGGCCGCCGTGAAGCGCCTCGCAAAGCATCCGAACCTGCATGCCAAGCTCACCTTCCTGCCCACCGGCAGCGCCACCGGCTATCCCTGCGCCGACATGCACCAGCCCTGCCTGGACGTAATCGCTGCCTACGGGGCCGAACGTTGCATCTGGGGCAGCGACTTTCCCAACTCCCTCTGGACTCCCAAAGTCAGCTTCGCCGAACACCTGCGCATCTTCCAGAAGGACCTGCCGCTGAGCGCCGCGCAGCGCACGGCCATCCTCGAAACCACCGCCGGCAAGCTCTGGTTTGGCGGCCGCTGAAAGGTGCGGCTTTGGCACAATGGAAGTCGAGCATGGTATTCGACTCTCACGCCTACGGCCCCGCTGTCGCCGCTTTGCTTGCCTTGGACGGCGACGGCGAGCGGCTGATGCCGCTGGCTCAGGGCGCCTGTTCCTCCAGCGAAGCGCGGCGCATCCTGCATACCGCTAAGGCCCACGAGTGGTTCCCTCATAGCCGTGCCCCGGAGGCCGCCATGAGCGGCCTGTGGCTGTACTTCTCCTGCCTGGACGAATCGCATTCCCTCTCGCAGGAGATCTATACCGCCGACGGCAGCTTCTGGCACGGCATCCTGCATCGCCAGGAACCCGACGCCGGCAACGCCGCCTACTGGTTCCGCCGCGCCGGAGCGCACCCCATCTTCCCTCGCCTGCGCGACGCCGCTCTGGAACTCGGCTACCCCGCGGGCACCCAGTGGGATCCGTTCGCCTTCATCGACTATTGCGAAGAGGCCCGCCGCCGGCCAGGTTCGGAAACCGGGCAACTGGCCCAGCGCGTCCAAAGAGCGGAGTGGCAAATTTTGTTTGACTATTGCGCGGGTCCCGCGGCATGAAGTGGATCTTTTGGGTAACCCCGCTGGTGGCGATTGCCGCCGGCATGCTGTATCTCCAGCAACTGCGCAGCGCGCCCCCGGAGGTGAGCTTCGTCAAAACCCGCCAGGAACCCCTGGTGAGCGCGGTTTCCACTAACGGCAAGGTGGAGCCGTTGGAGTATGCCGCCATTCGTTCCGAGCGCGAAGGGGCCGTACTGCGCGTGCGTGTGGAGAAAGGCCAGGTGGTGGCCAAGGGTGCCGTGATCGCCGAACTCGACACCACCGTGGCGAGGGCCGATCTGGCCTCGGCGGAAACCCGTCTGACGCAGGCTCGCGCCGAATTGGAAGCGCTCCAGCAGGGCGGCCGCACCCGCGACATCGCCGAGATCAACGCTTCGATTGACCGCGCGCGGCTGGATCTGGCGAATGCCCGCGGGCAGGTGGAGTCGCTCACCCGTCTGGTTGAGAAAAAGGCCGCCACCGGCTACGAACTCGAACAGGCCAAGCAGAGAGTGGCCGCCGCGGAGGCTGAGATTCGGGGATTGGAGCAGCGGCGGGGCTCGCTTGTCTCCGCCACCGATCGCACGGGAGCCGAAAGCCGCATCCGGGAAGCGGAGATAGCCGCATCGCTGGCCCGCCAGCAGATCGCACAGGCCGTGGTGCGATCCCCCATCGCCGGCACCCTTTATCAATTGGACATCCGTCCCGGAGCCTACCTCCGGCCAGGCGATCTGGTGGGCTATGCCGGCTTGTTGGATCGCGTCCGCGTGGTCTTGTATGTCGATGAGCCGGAACTCGGCAGCGTGCAGGTGGGCCAGGAAGTCACCGTGACCTGGGACGCCCTGCCCGGCCGCGAGTGGACCGGTACCGTGGAGAAACTCCCCACCCAGATCACCACGCTCGGTTCCCGCCAGGTGGGCGAAGTGCTATCCGTCATCGGGAACGAACAGCGCTCGCTTATCCCCAATACTAATGTCAACGCCGGGATTCGCACGCGTTCTATCCCCAGCGCTATCACCATTCCTAAGGAGGCGCTGCGCCGCGTGGAAGGCAGAACCGGGGTGTTCGTCCTTCAAACGGACGAAACCGTTCGCTGGCAACCCGTGGAACTCGGGGCTGCCAGCGTTACGCGCCTTCAAATCACGTCGGGGCTGAGTGCCGGGACCGCCGTCGCCCTGCCCACCGATGTCGTGCTCACGCAGGGGATGCAGGTGAAGCCCGCCATCCAGCCTTAGTTCTTCACAAACGCGATGTCCAGCGAGAGCTTCACTTCGTCGCTTACCGCCACGCCGCCCGCTTCCAATGCCGTATTCCAGGTCAGCCCGAAGTCCTTGCGGTTGATCGTGGTCGCCGCGCTGGCGCCTAACCGCAGTTTGCCGTAGGCGTCCTTCACCTCGGGCGTGGTTTCCACGTTGAACGTCACAGGCTTCGTCACGCCGTGAATGGTCAGGTCGCCCGTCACCTTCAGGCCGTTCGCGCTCTTCGCGAACCGCGTCGACTTGAACGTCATCGACGGATACTTAGCGACGTCGAAGAAGTCAGGGCTCTTGAGGTGAGCGTCTCGCTTCGGCTCGTTGGTGTTGACGGTGTTCACATCAATGGTGGCGTCCAGCTTGGAGGCGGCCAGGTTCTTCGGGTCGTACACCGCGGTGCCGGTGACCTTCTGGAAGCTGCCCTTCACGTTCGACACCATCATGTGGCGGACGCTGAACTCCACCGAGGAGTGAGTGGCATCGATGGTATAGGTGGCCGGACCAGCGGCGTCGCGGGGGGCGGCGGCGAGGGTAGCGGTGAAAGCGAGAGCGACAAGAGCAAGGGAACGCGTCATATTTATTCCTCTCTACGAATATCGTTGCAACGTTGAATTGTTGCGCACCATTCCAGATGCCGCTACCCCCACTTTGGATTCACCCCTCGTTTTCCCGAGCCTTCTCCAGCAATTCGATAAACGTCTTCAGGTCCTTCTGCGACATGTGTCCCAGCAGGCCCTTCAACATATCGAGCAACGGCGTATCCATTGACGCCAGCAGTTCCAGACCAGCCGGAGCGATGCGGGCCGTCACCACGCGCCGGTCCTTCGATTCCCGGCAACGCTGCGCCAAACCTCGCTTTTCCAGGCGGTCCAGCAGCCGCGTAATATCGGGATCGCGGGTGATCATGCGCGCGCCGATTTCTCCGCATGGCAACCCCTCGGTGCCCGCACCCCGCAGAATCCGCAAGACGTTGTACTGCGCGTGAGAAAGGCTGTAGCGGTCCAGAAACTCAGTTTCGCCTTGTTTTAGCGCGTCGGTGGTTCGCAGCAGATTCAGGAAGGCCTCCTCTTCGATATGGCGAAACGGCTTGGTCTGCTTGATATCGGCTGCCAGTTTTCCGGACACCACTACAGGCTATCCGTTCTAACGAATACCGTCAATCGGAAGGCTGTGAGGCCGAAGGGGTTAATCGACTACACTGGGGGTTCGCCTATGACTCGCCGCAAATCCCTTCTTGCCGTCCCCGCTGCCGCCGGCGCGCCGTTAGCCGCCGCTGCCGGTACCCCCCAGATCCTCGAACTTCGTTACTTCCAGCTACGCAATAGCGCCGATGGGCAGGGGCAGCGTACCAACGACTATATCCGGCAGTCGTTTATGCCGGCCGTGGGGCGCGCGGGGGGCAAAGTGCATGGGGTCTTCAGCAACTTCATCGCGCCGAACGGCCCTTTCGTGCTGGTTCTTTCCAGCTTCGACTCGATGGCGGCTATGGATGCCGCCTTGCAGAAGATGGCCGCGGACAAGCCTTATCAGAAAGAACTGGCCGCCCTGGATGGCAAGGGTGGGCTCAGCTATGTCCGGGTGGAAACCACGATGCTGCGCGCCTTCGGCAGCATGCCCGCGGTGGAGTACCCTGGCGTGGACAGCGCCAAGCCCGGGCGCGTGTTCGAACTGCGCCGCTATGAATCGAACAGCCCGGTCACGCTGCAAAAGAAGATCGGGATGTTTGAAGCCGGTGGCGAGATCGGCATTTTCCGCCGGGTTGGCATCACGCCGGTATTCTTCGGCGAAGCCATCGCCGGGGCGGATCTGCCGAACCTGACGTATCTGGTGGTCTATGAGAATCTGGCCGCCCGCGACAAGGCCTGGACGGCGTTCCTGGCCGACCCGGAGTGGTTGAAACTGCGCGGCACGCCCGGTTTGAGCGATGCCGAGATCGTCTCGAATATCTCTAATGTGCTGCTGCGCCCGGCGCCCTATTCGCCTTTACGTTAGCCGGTCACAGCCCGCGCGACCAGATACAGCAACCCAATCAAATATCCCGACAACGCCTTCCATTCCTTATTCTTCCGGTAAAGCGCCGCGCGGAATGGCTTCTCCGAAGGGATGGGGGCAAGCCTAGGCACCAAAGACGGCACGCGCCCGGCATACGCTCCGTAATCGGGGAATAGCTTCCTCAGGTGCTGCTCCTCCAGTTGAATCACCGGAAGATAGATCAGCAGGAAAGTGGCGGCGAAGATCGCGGCAACGGCCCAACTGCGCGAGCCAATCACCAGTCCGCCCGCCAGCAAAAGCGATCCGCCATAGAGCGGGTTGCGAACATGCGCATAGGGGCCCGACATCGTCAGACTCTGGTTCTTCTCCAGGTGACCAGCGGCCCAGGCGCGAATCGCCAAGCCCAGGAAACTGACGGGCAGGCCCCAGACGATGCGCTCCAGGTTGGGATCCGACAGCAGCAGAAAGGCGCCGAGCAAAACGAAGCCACCGGGCACGCGCAGGCGCTGCACGGCGTCGGCGTAGGGCTTCGGGAAGGTCACGGCATCACCTCCAGCAGGGCGTCGGCCACCTCCACGGGCGTCAAGGCCAACATGCTTGGATCCGCCTGAGGCGAGCGTTTATAGGAAGTTACGGCGTTTGGTGATCGCAACACGCGTATCGTACCGCCATAGGGGCCGTTGCGCGTGGGGTCGGTCGGACCAAACAAAGCCACTCCCGGTTTCCGCAGCGCCGCCGCCAGATGCAACGGGCCGCTATCCAACCCTAGTATCGCCGTTGCCCGCCGCGTGGCGTCGATCAGTCCCGCGATGGACGAGATATGGACATCCACCTGATCCAGCCGCAGCAACTGCGCTTCTACCGCCGCATGCCCGTTCAATACCAGGCGCACGCCGCGCTCCGCCAAGAGCCGACCCAGTTCGGCATACCGCTCCAGCGGCCATTCCTTCGACGCCCATCCGGCGAACGGGCAGGCCAGCACGAACCGCCCCTCCGGCAACGTACCCTCCGGCGTGCCCGCGGGCAACGGGAAGTCGTTCCGCATCCGCGAGGCGCCCACCGCGCGCGCCAGTTCCAAATGGTGGTCTACGATATGTGCCGATTGCTTCGTCACCTTGAGATGATAAAACCACCGCGCCGCCGTCTCGCGGGGGGTCGCGTAACCCGCCACCCGCGCCGCGCCCGAAGCCTTCGCCACCAACGCGGACTTGATCAGCCCCTGGAAATCGATCGCCATGTCGAACGCCTGCGCACGCAACGCCTGCCACGCCTGCCGTATGCTGGCCCACTTCCGGCGGTTCACGGGAATCACTTGTTGCACTAGTGCGCGGTCGATCAACGGCATCCACCGCGGCTCCACGATCCAAGTCAGCCGGGCCTGCGGAAAGCTCTCCCGCAGCGAAGCCACCGCGGGCAGTACGTGAATCACGTCGCCCATGGCGCCCAGGCGGATGACCAGGATCTCGCGCATCTAATCGCGAGCCCGCTCCCGCACGTAGGCCAGAAAGGCGGCCCGCCGCTGCGCTTCCTTCTCCAGCAGCGGATGCCGCGCGTCCTCCACGATGGCTACCGCCTTCACAAACCCTAACGACGCAGCCAACTCCGCACGCGCGCGCGGCTCCAAATAGGCGTCCGGCGGGGTCACCAGCAGAATCGCGATGTCGTGGCCCAACTCCGCCAGGTTGGCGATATGCTCCGGCAGCAGCGGGTCACAATAAGCGGCCACCTTCGGCAATGCCGGGTCAATCTGCTCGTAAGGAAGAATCTTGGTTCTCGTGTCGATCATGGGATGATTTGCAAAGCCTCCTCCACCACGCGGTCCGCCGTCACCGCCTTCATGCAGCGATGATCAATCGGGCATTCGCGCAACAGGCACGGGCTGCATTCTACAGGCTCGCGGACAATCCGCGCCAGTGGGCCGGTGGGACCTGTACCGATATGATCCGTCGCGCCGAAGACCGTTACGGTGGGCACTCCCAACGCCGACGAGATGTGCATCGCCCCCGAATCGTTGGTCAGCATCACCCGGCAGGCCGCCACCATTTCGATGAACTCGCGCAGACTGGTGCGCCCAGCCATGTTATGGACCTCGACGTCGCGCCGCTGCAGATCCGCCGCCACTGTCTCGCACAAGTCGCGCTCGGAACCCGACCCGAACAGCAACACCGTGCCACCCAGCCTGGCAGCGGCCTCGGCAAACCGCTCCGGCAGCCAGCGTTTGGCATTGCCATAAGCGGCGCCGGGAGACACTCCTACAACCGGCCCGCGGATGCCGAGCTTCGTCATCGCCGCCTGCCCCGCCTCGCGTGCCGCCATCGCCCCATCCAGCCGGATCACCATCTCGTCCGGCCACGCAGGCTGCAGGCCCGCCCGCCGTAGCAACTCCAGATAGTAATAGCTCTCGTGCCGCGGGATGCTGCCCTTCTCCGGGACGGCAATCGCATGCGTCAACAGCAGCCCGCGCCCGTCGCGGCTATAGCCCACACGCACCGGAATCCGTGCCAGCCACGCCACCAGCGCGGCTTCAAAGGCATTCTGCAGCAGGATCGCCGCATCGAAGCGCAGCGCCCTTACCTGCGTCGCCAATCGCAGCTTCGCCCGCCAATCCTTGCGCCCCCGCCCCGCGGGATACGCAATCACTTCATCGCAGAACGGCTCGCGCCCATACAAATCGGCCACCCACGGCAAAGCCAGCACGGCGATATGGGCTTTCGGATAGTGATCGCGCAGGGCACGCAGCGCCGGTAAACTCATCACGGCGTCGCCAACCCAGTTTGTGGCGCGGACCAATAAACGGTCGATGTGGGGCAGGGAACGGACCAATGTACAATCATCCCATGTCTCCTTCCGAGCGCACACAACTCGACGAACAGGGCTTTGTGCTTCTGCCGGGCTTTATGAGCCCGGAACTGCTGGCCGAACTGCGGGAGAGCCTCGACCGAATCTATGAGAACGAAGGGGACCGCGCCGGATCCGAGTTCAAACAGGAGCCGCACACGCAGCGTCTGGCGAACGTCGTCGACAAGGGGCCTGTGTTTCGCCGTATCGTCGCCATGCCGGAGATTGTCGAGTATGTCGCCGCCGTCATTCCCGGCCGCTTCAAGCTGAGCAGCCTCAACGCCCGTTCGCCGCAGCCGCACTCCGATTGGGTGCAACCGCTGCATATCGACTCCGGCCAACTGCCGGACGAACACGGCAACATCGTTTGCAACGTCATTTGGATTCTGGATGACTTCACGGCGGACAACGGCGCTACGCGCGTGGTGCCCGGCTCCCACAAATGGCGCAAGTTTCCACAGGATGTCATGGCGGACCCGATGGCGCAGCATCCGGAGGAGGTGCTGGTGATCGCGCCCGCGGGCACGGTGGCCGTGATCAACACCCATGCCTGGCACGGCGGAACCGCCAATCGCTCCGGGGGCCCGCGCCGCTGCCTGCATGCCTTCTACACCCGCTGGGATAAGCCCCAGCAACAGTTCCAACGCCAGTTGCTCAGTGAAGAAACGAAGGCCTCGCTCACTCCCGCCGAACGCGAACTGCTGGCCATCGACGACGAAGAAAACGCCCGCATCACTCTGGCCGACCCCGGCCGCAGTGGATTTCTCAAGTAAGGACCCGTTTCCTATGATGACTCGCCGCCAACTCCTCGCCTCCACACTCGCCGCGCCGCTGGCCGCCCAACGCCCCGCCACCCGGCAGAATGTCCTGTTCATCGCCGTCGATGATTTGAACGACTGGATTGGCTGCCTCGGCGGCCACCCCGATACCAAGACTCCGAACTTCGACCGCCTTGCCGCCCGCGGCGTCCTGTTCACCAAGGCCTACTGCGCCGCGCCGCTTTGCAACCCCTCGCGCGCGGCGTTGATGACCGGCATGCGCCCGTCCTCCACCGGCGTTTACGATAACAACCAGCCCTTCCGCCAATCGGCGCAAGCCAAGGATGCCGTGACCTTGGCGCAGCATTTCCGCGCCAACGGCTACAAGACGCTCGGCTCCGGCAAGATCTATCACGATGCCTTCCCCGACCCGGCCAGTTGGGACGAGTGGTTCCCCGCGCCAGATAAGCAGAAGCCCGTGGATCCCATGCCGGAAGGGCGCCCGCTTAACGGCATCCCGAACACCGCCCACTTCGATTGGGGGCCCGTGAAGGTGTCCGACGCCGAGATGGGCGACGGGCAGGTGGTGAAGTACGTCAGCGCGCAACTGGCCAAGCAGCACGACAAGCCATTCTTCCTGGCCTGCGGGCTCTTCCGTCCCCACCTGCCATGGTACGTGCCTGAGAAGTACTTCGACATGTTCCCCTTGGACAGGATCCACATGCCCAGCGTGAAGGACGACGATCTCGACGACGTGCCTCCCATCGGAAAGAAGATGGCCAAGCCCGATGGCGATCATGCCAAGGTGCTGAAGTACAACCAGTACCGCAAAGCCCTGCAGGGCTACCTGGCCTCGATCGCTTTCGCCGATACGCAGCTTGGGAAGGTGCTGGATGCCCTCGACGCCAGCCCTCATAAAGACAACACCACCATCGTGCTGTGGAGCGACCATGGCTGGCACCTCGGCGAAAAGCTGCACTGGCGCAAGTTCGCTTTATGGGAAGAGGCCACGCACAATGTGCTGATGATGACCGCTCCCGGCGTTACCAAGCCCGGCGGCAGGTGCCCGCGCCCGGTCAGTCTGATGGATATCTACCCGACCCTCGTCGAACTGCACGGGTTGAAGCCCAAGCCAGGTTTGGAAGGCGAGAGCCTGGTGCCGCTGCTCAAGAATCCAGCCGCCGTGCGTGAACGCCCCGCGCTCACCACCTTCGGCCGCAACAATCATTCTCTGCGCAGTGACCGCTGGCGATACATCCGCTATTCCGATGGGACTGAAGAACTCTACGATCACGTGGACGATGAGTTGGAATGGCACAACCTGGCCGGCGACGCCCGTTACACCATGGTGAAGCAGGAACTCGCGCGCTGGCTGCCGTCCGTCAATCAGCCCGACTCGATCCGGGTGCGCGGAGGGGGTGAATGATGCTTTTGTTGGCGGCTTTGGTTGGGCTGTTGTTGCCCGCGCAGCAGCCCAAGCAGTACGAGATCCGGCAGCCCAAGGGCAAATGGCAGGTGCCTGGCGAGATCCAGAAACCGAAGGGACCGTGGCAGGTGCCCAAGGTTATGCAAGCCATCCGGGTGCAGGACGCCAAATGTGAGCAGCGGCTGATCGTCGGTGCCGATGCGCTGTTTGCCTACGATCAATCGGCGCTCTCAAAGGATGCGGAGGAAACGTTGCAGGCGCTCGGTCCCCTGCTGAAGAACAGCGCCGGCAAACCACTAACGATCGAAGGCCATACCGACGCGCACGGCAACGATGGCTACAACCAAACTCTCAGTGAGAAGCGTGCCGCGGCGGTGCAGGCCTGGCTCGTGGACAAGGGTTACGTGCCGGCGGGCGAATCCAAGATCGCCGGCCTCGGCCGAAAGAGGCCCGCTGCGCCCAACACGAAGCCCGACGGGAGCGACGATCCGGCGGGCCGCGCCAGGAACCGCCGCGTCGAAGTGGTGGTGAACACCTGCAAGTAACCGGGGGCGCACGCAGGCCGCACTGATATTCTGATATCTTGCGGAGTCATCCCCTTTTTACGGCTTACCTCGCCTTTGCGTCCGTCTGCTTCTTTTGGGGCACCACCTACCTGGGAATCCGCATCGCGCTGGAGTCGGTGCCGCCGTTGATGCTGGTGCCGATTCGCTTCATCGCCTCGGGCCTGCTGCTGATCACCGGCTCCAAACTGGCTCGCCTCCAGTTCCCCAAGGGCAAGGACCTGATCCTGACCGGCCTCTACGGGGCCATGATCCTCGGCATCGGCAACACCTGCCTGACCGTCTCCGAAAAGTTCATTCCCAGCAGCTTGGCGGCGCTGTTCGTCACCCTGTCGCCGCTGTGGATGATCGGCATTGAAACCATGTTCCCGGGAGGAGAGAAACTCACCAAGGGCGCGGTGGCTGGCGTGTTGCTGGGTATGGTGGGTGTACTGATCCTGGTGGCGCCCGACGTGATGCGCCAGGGCTTCGATGGCGCCGTTTTCAAAGGCTTCCTGCTATTGCAATTCGGCGGTATCTCCTGGAGCCTCGGCTCGATTCTGCAGCGGCGCCGCAAGTCCGAAGCTAATCCCGTGGCCAGCGCCGCCGTCCAGCAATTCACCGCCGGCCTGTTCTTTCTGCCCGCGATGCTGTGGAACTGGGAGCCGATTTTGTGGACACCCAAGGGCATCGGAGCGGTGGTCTACCTGATTACGTTCGGCTCCATCGTTGGTTACACGTCGTACGTCATCGCGTTGAACCGCCTACCCGTGGCGCTGGTCAGCACCTACACCTACGTCAACCCCATCGTTGCCGCGATTCTCGGCTGGCTGTTCTACCGCGAACCCTTCGGGCGGCCGGAGATCACCGCCATGGCCATCATCTTCGCGGGCGTCTACATCGTGAAGCGTTTCGGCCACTAATTCCGCGCCGCCAGCAGCATCTGCAGCATCGTCATGTACTCGAACATCGTGACGTTGCGATTCGGCTCCTGGTCGATATTGCTGTTCTTATGCGATATCACCAGGTCCGCGCCTGGTATGACGGTTAGGTACTGGCCGTCGGTTCCCATCGCCGTGTAGGACCCGGTCAGGTGCCCCCAATTCGCCGAAGTAGTCCCCACCGGCTCATCCCACACCCACCACATCACGCCGTAGCCCCACCGCGATGGGCCGCGCGCGAACTGCCTTCGCAGCTCCACCGGCCACAACTCGCTGGCGGGCGTCACCAGCGTGGTTTGGAATTCGCTCCAGTTCTTCGGCATTACCTGCACGCCATTCCACATGCCCTGGCGCGCCATCAGGTAACCCAATCGCGCCAGATCGCGTGTCGACAGGTACATCGCGTACTCCGGGTGAACGGAAAGCTTCCGCTGCGGTATCACCTGGATCTTGCGCTGCTTCGACTTGTCGAAGTCCTGCATCCCGATGGGCTGTGCCAAATCCGTCTCCAGCGCGTCGTAAATCGGCTTGCCGGCGATCTTCTCAAAAGCCGTCCCGGCCGCATTGTAGTCCCAGTTGTTGTAAGAAAACTGCGTCCCCGGTGGAGCGCTGCCCTTCCTTGGCCCATCGCGATCGGCGTCCTTCCAATAGATGCCCGAGCGCGCCATCAGCAAATCCTGCAGCGTGGCACGCTCCTCAATGGGCAGAAACGGTTCCGCATCGTCCAGGCCCAGTTCCTTCACCGTGGCATGCAGCACGCGCGCATCCGCCGCTACGTACTTGCCGAACAGCATGCCCAACACCGACTTCCGCATCGACGCGATCTTGCTGACCTCCGCCGTGTCGCCATAAGCAAAGAGCACACGCCCGCCGGTCACCGCCATCATCGACGTCGTGTTCTGCGTCTTCAGCCAGGCCCGCAGCAACTCGAGTTTCGCCGGGGAGAATCCCACCGATTCCGGCTTGGCGATTGTCTCCCATTCCTTGCCGGGGAAGGTTGACCCCGGCGGCGTCCAGTACTCCGAAGGACGCGTAAACGTGGAGTTCTGCGCGAACCCTCCAATTGCGATCAGCAGGGCAGGGATGACTCGCCGCATCGCCTTACCCCTGCAAGCGCCACCGCGCCTGCCGTAACTGCGCCCGCAACGATCCATTGAGCAACTCATACCAAACCGTCAGCAACTGGCCGGTCGCCAACTCCACCGTCGATGGATAGCCGAGGTCCCCGTTCATGCCGTCCTCGGAAATCGTCACCGCTTCCGACCACGTCGCGCCATCGTCCGCGCTCACCCGTGCCTGGTTTCCGAACGGCTTGCGGCGATAGCCGTACGTCATCAGCAGGCGCCCGTCCCGTAATTTCAAAAGATGGGTCGGCAGTCCCCACACGCCAATTGCCCGCGGCACACTCCAAGTCTTACCGCCGTCCGCCGATTCCGATTGCAGCGTCTCGCGCTCATTCTGTGGATTGTGATTGCGGATCTGCGCAATCAGCTTCCCGTTCTTGGCCTCGATCATGTGCAGTTCGTGGTAGTGCTCCACACTATCGCCGGGCCGCGTGGGGATGTCCGCCAGGTACCGCCAGGTTGCGCCGTCGTCCGCCGACTCCGCCACGCCAACGCGCCCGCCCTTCTCCCACAGAGCCTTGCCCGCGTACAGCACTCGCCCATCGGACACCGGCACCGCGCCGTGCGGGCTGTTTAACGGCACCCGATATGGCGCCGACCACGTCATGCCGCCATCGGTGGACCGCAGCATCCAGGTGCCCAGCATCTCCTTGCGTTGCGATGCCGATAGCCGGTGATGGGCGGCACGCCACGCCTGCATCCGCGCCGTGGACCAATTCGAAGCCTTCTCCAGAATCGGCTCATACGCCAGAGACGTGAACGTGGTCACCAGTAAACTGCCGCGCGCGGTTTCGCAGACGCCGGCATCGCGGTCGTCAATCGCGGTGTCCATCAAGACTTCGGGAAAGCCCCAGGTACGGCCATCGTCCTTCGACCGCATCAGTTCCACGCGGCCGAACGGGCACACGTGCGCTTCCCGCGAACCGCTCACCACCACCAGCAACTCGCCGTTGCGGCGCCGCGCCAGCGTGGGCCAGCCGTGGTAGTGATTTTCGTCCGCGGTCATGTTACGGATTTCAAGGATGTCGGCACGGGGAGCGCTGCGCGCCAGGGGGGCAGTGGCTGCCAGGGTGAGTAGAGATCGACGGGTCCACATTGTCTCGTAGCGTAGCAGGGAAAAAAGAGGCCGGATGCCCCCAGGGGTTGCCTGGGCATCCGGCCTGTCAACAGACTTCGCTTGGAAACCTTGTCTAACGCTTTGGTCCGAAGTAGGCGATGAAGCCGACCAGCATCGTCGTCTGAGCCTTTGCCGACGCCAGTTCATTGCCGCGGTCGAAGAAGGCGCGGTCGGACCAGTCGCGGCGATACTCCACCCGCGTCAGGAACCCTTCCTTCATCTTGAAGTCGGCGGTTAGGGTGAACTCCTTGAGCTTCTGCGCCGTACCCGTGATGAAGCCGCGCTTATCGTCGTACAGTTCAAAGCGCTGGGCGAGGGCGAACCAGTCGTTCGGGGCGTAGCGGTGGGCCAAGGCGAAACCCCACCAGTCGTTGTTCTGCCCACCCTTCACCTTATCGTTTCCGACGTCGATATTGAAGTACATCGAGTTCTTGTCGGTGGGGTTCACGGTGAGCACGTTGTCCCAGAAATGCCGGTACCCCTCGTTGGTGTTCGTCTTTTCCGGGCCGACGTAGTAGTTCGAGAAGAAGCTTACCTTCTTGCCGGTCATCGCCGACGTGAAGGCGAACGTCTTGCCGCTGTTGTTGTCCTCGACATTGTTCCAGCCGTTGATGATCTGTACGCCGCCACTCCACCAACTGGTGATCGGCTTTGTCATGCGGGCACCGAAATGGTAGTAAGGACCGTTAGCATAAAGGTAGGCGCGCGAATAATTCCAGTTCAGGTGCGTCTCGGTAAGTTCCGCGCCGGCGGAGGTGTAGAACTTGCCGAAGTCGAACTGAAAGCCGCCCGCGTTCGGGGGCTTCACGCTCACGTATGCCTGCATGATGTTCTCATGCACCCGGAGGCCGTCGCGGCCGGGCTCGGTTAGGTGGAAAATGTCGAAGGCGCGGCCGAAGCCGACATCCATACGGAAACCTACGGGGTCCGCGCTATGCTGGAGTTCCAGCTTAGCCATATTCAAGCTGAATGAGTTCGCGCGTACATCGAAGTTGCGCAGATTATTGGCCTTAGATGCCGGATGATTGGCGTTGAACGAGTAGTAGCCGTCGATCAACCCGCTGAACTCGATCGGGCCCAAGGACCAGGGCGATGGAGCAGGGGCAGGCGCCGGAGCAGGCGCCGGCTGACTGGTCTGGGAGGTTGTCTGTGCCAGTGCCGTGACGGTTAGACTCAGGAGGCAGGCCGCTACCCTCAGGTCTCTGCGTGGGGACATTCGTTTCTTTTAACTCCAATTGTTGCGTTGTGTTATCGGATACTGCTATCGGGTGATCCCACTGTAAGTGCTGAAAGGTTGGAAGTACCAATCAAAAAAACTGATCGAGCGGATAGGGACGATCGAAACGATCCGCTAACTGATTGACTTTGCTAGCGTTACTCAGCGGGTATAGAAATTCATAATGCGCTCCATCAAAACCTTTTAGTTGTTGTAGCCTCCCCCGGCGCGGCATCCTGATGATGTTCCACCCCAGTCTTTTACGCCCCGACGAGGTTCCCTGAATGCACAGACTGTTCAGTTTGCTCTCACTCAGCGCGGCGGCCGCTCTAGCGCAAACAGCCGCTCCCGATAAGATCGCCGCGCTCGAAAGCGCGGTTGCCGCCGCCCAAACATCCGGCGACAACGCCTGGATGCTCACCAGCGCCGCTCTAGTATTAATGATGACCGGCCCTGGCCTTGCCCTCTTCTACGGCGGCTTGGTCCGCAAGAAGAACGTTCTCGGCACCATGATGCAAAGCTTCATTATGATGTGCCTGGTTACCGTCCTCTGGGCCTTGGTTGGCTATTCCCTTGCCTTCGGCGAAGGAAGCGCCTTCCTCGGCGACCTTCGTTATGTAATGATGAACGGCGTCGGCGCCGCCCCCAACGGCGACTATGCCGCCACCATCCCGCAGCAGACCTTCATGGTCTACCAGTTGATGTTCGCCATCATCACCCCTGCGCTCATCACCGGCGCTTTCGCCGAACGCATGAAGTTCAGCGCCATGCTGCTGTTCATGACGCTGTGGCTGTTCATCGTGTACCTGCCGATGGCCCACATGGTGTGGGGCAAGGGCGGCCTGCTCAACGCCTTCCTCGGCGGCGCGTTTCGCTGCTTCGACTTCGCAGGCGGCACGGTGGTGCACATCACCTCCGGTGTCTCGGCCCTCGTTTGCGCCCTCTACCTGGGCAAGCGCAAGGGCTTCGGTGTCGAGCCTATGAAACCGCACAGCCTGGTGCTCAGCTTTATCGGCGCCTGCCTGCTGTGGGTAGGCTGGTTCGGCTTTAACGCGGGCAGCGCCCTCGGCGCCGGCTCGCTGGCCACCAGCGCCTTCGTTGCCACTCACTTCGCCGCCGCGGCCGCCGCGCTCGGCTGGTTGATGGCCGAATGGCTCCACAATGGCAAGCCGAGCGTTCTTGGCGGTATCTCCGGCGCCGTCGCCGGCCTGGTCGCCATCACGCCCGCTTCCGGCTTCGTGAAGCCCATGCCCGCGCTCATCATCGGCCTGGCGGCCGGCTTTATCTGCTATGCCATGGTCGTAATTGTGAAGTCCAAGGTCGGCTATGACGACTCGCTGGACGCCTTCGGTGTCCACGGTGTCGGCGGAACGCTGGGCGCTCTGCTCACCGGCGTCTTCGCCACCAATGAAATCAATAATGCTCTCAAGGATAGCGCCGGCAAGCCCGTGGCCCTCGGCCTGGTGGACGGCAACCCCGGCCAGATCGTCGATCAGGCCATTGGCGTCGGTATTGCCATCGCCCTGGGTGTGGTGGGAACCCTCATCATCCTCAAGATCTGCGATATCGTGTTGGGCGTCCGCGTCGGTGTCGAAGATGAGATCAGCGGTCTCGACCTCACCCAGCACGGCGAAGAAGGGTACAATCTGGAGTCCTAAGGGGGAGCTAGCAACGCCATGAAAAAAATCGAAGCCATCATTCAGCCGTTTAAGTTGGAAGAGGTCAAGGAAGCGTTGAAGGCCATCGGCATCGACGGCATGACCGTCACCGAAGTCCGCGGCCATGGCCGGCAGAAGGGCCATAAGGAGGTCTACCGCGGTCAGGAATACACCGTCGATCTCTTGCCTAAGGTCAAGATCGAGATGGTTGTTCCGGCCAGCCGTACCGAGGAAGTTGTCCGCCGTTTGGCCGACGCCGCCAGAACCGGAAAGATCGGGGATGGGAAAATCTTCGTTTACGATGTCGCAGAGGCTATCCGAATCCGAAATGACGACCGTGGTGAAGCCGCGCTCTGAGCATGGCCGGGGACTCGACCAGCTAAAGCCGGCCTTTCTGGAGACCGGCGACGCCGCCGCTGTACTGACGGCCAGGAACCAGTGGGTGGAAAGCCAGGTGACGGGGGCCTTTGCCGTTCACCTGGCTTCGGCCTTTCCCATGGGATTGGCAGTGTTGGCGGTGGGCGGGTTCGGCCGGGCCGAATTGTTCCCGCACTCCGATGTCGACATCTGTCTGCTGGTCGAGAACGAGAAACTGGCCGAGGAGCGGCGGGACGCCATCTCGGCGTTTATCCAGGCTCTCTGGGACACGCAACTGCGGGTCAGCCAGTCCGTGCGCACGGTTCCCGAGTGCTGCGAATTGCACGACCAGAACATCGAACTGAACGTCAGCCTCATCGACCAGCGTTATCTCGCCGGCGATCTGGAACTCTATGCGCGTCTCCAGCCGAAGCTGAAGAAGTTCTTTGAGAATAACCGTAGCGCGCTTGCCCGCCAAATCTGCAAGCTGGCGCGTACCCGCCACAAGCAGTTCAACGATACCATCTACCACCTGGAACCCAACCTCAAGGAGGGGCCCGGCGGGCTGCGCGACCTCCAACTAGTCGACTGGTTCCGCAAGATGGAACTGCCCGGCATGAACGACATCGCCTCGCCGGAGGATCTTGATCCGGCGCGCCGCTTTGTTTACCAGGCGCGCACCTACCTGCACTACCGCACCGGGCGCGACAACAACGTGCTGAATTTCGATGCCCAGGAAGAGCTGGCCGAGCAGCCGTTCTCCCAGCATGCCGGGGCGGAAGCCTGGATGCGCGATTTCTACCGCTACGTGCGGTCGATCTCGCGGGCCTGCATGCGTTCCATGGACGCCGTCGAGTCGCGCAATACGTCGCTTCTATCCGGCTTCCGCGACTGGCGCACCCGCCTGTCCAACTCCGACTTCACGGTCTCCCGCGACCGCATCTATCTCAAGGCGCCGCTCGCCCTGGAACGGGACCCCGATCTGGTTCTGCGCCTGTTCCAATTTGTCGCCCGCCATGGCCTGCCGCTGGCGCTGGAAACCGAGCGCCGCGTCCAGGAGCACCTGCCGCTGTTCGCGAACTACATCGCCAACGTGCGGCCCCTGTGGCCGGCCTTGCGCGAACTGCTCTCGCTGCCGCACGTCGCCATGGCCTTGCGCGCCATGGAAGACACGGGCGTGCTGCGCCTCATCTTCCCCGAGTGGGAGATGGTGGAGTGCCTGGTGGTGCGCGACTTCTATCATCGCTACACGGTGGACGAGCACACCATCGTTACTATCGAGAATCTGCAGAACCTCGCCCGCACCACCGAACACGGCCACAGGCGATTCGCCACCATGCTGGCTGAACTCGAAGAGCCCGCGGTGCTGCGTCTGGCCTTGCTGTTCCACGACGTCGGCAAAGGCGCCCGCACCGGCGACCACTCACGCGAAAGCGCGAAACTCGTGGTGCAGGCCATGGCTCGCATCCAGGTGCCGGAGAAGTGGCGTAAGCTCGTTCTGTTCCTGGTCGATCAGCACCTGGCCTTGTCGGCGGCCATGACTTCGCGCGACCTCGACGATCCCTCCACCGCCCGCATGCTGGCGGATAAGGTGGGCACTATCGAAGCGCTCAAGTATCTCACCGTGATGACCTACGCCGACGTCTCCGGCGTCAATCCCACGGCCCTCTCGCCCTGGCGCCTGGAGCAGTTGTGGCGCGTCTACCTGGCCACCCACGACGAGCTTACCCGCGAGTTGCAGACCGACCGCATCTCCGCGCCCGTCGAGCAAAGCGACGAACGTACCGCCTTCCTTAAAGGCCTGCCCGTTCGCTACCTCCGCACCCATACCGAAGAGGAGATCGAGCTCCATCTCGAACTCGACCGCCGCCGCAAGGACGCCGAGATCGCCATCGATGTCCGCAAGGGCGCCGGCGGCTACGAACTTACGGTTCTGGCCAAAGACCGCCTGTATCTGTTCGCCGCCGTCGCCGGTACGCTCTCCAGCTTCGGTATGAACATCCTCAAAGCCGAAGCCTTCGCCAACCAGCAGGGCACCATACTCGATACGTTCGTCTTCGCCGATCCGTCGCGCAGCCTCGAATTGAATCCCCCGGAGATGGACCGCTTGCAAGTTACACTGGAGCGCGTCCTGCTCGGCAAACAGCAGGTGCGCGATCTGTTGAAGTACCGCCCCAAACCCGTGCTGCCCAGCAAGCGCAGCATGATTGTTCCGAAGGTCTCCTTTAACAACGAGGCTTCCGAGTCGGCAACTCTGGTCGAGATCGTGTCCGAAGACCGTCCCGGTCTGCTCTACGACATCGCCTCCGCGCTATCGAATAACGGCTGCAATATTGAGTTGGTACTGGTGTCCACGGAGGCTCACAAGGCCATGGACGTCTTCTATATCAGCCATGGCGGCCGCAAACTGAATGAGACGCTGATGCCGCCTCTCCGCAGCGCACTGGAACGCGCCTGTATGGCTCAATAGGGGGTCCGTTGCGGATTCCCTTTCCACGCCTCGAACGGCTCCATTGCCTCGCGTAGCTCCACGTGCTCCATTGGTATGCTCCGCTGCTCCGGGGCCAGCGGGATCTGCTCATAGATGAACGCATCGTCGAAGCCGGCCTCCGCCGCCTGCCGCTGGGTGGCGGCGAAATAGACGCGGTCGATATGCGCCCAGTAGATCGCCCCCAGACACATCGGGCAAGGCTCACAACTGGTGTACAACTCGCAACCAGGCAGTTGATATACGCCCAGCTTCCGGCAGGCCTCCCGAATGGCCAGAACCTCCGCGTGCGCTGTTGGGTCGTTGATGGCAGTGACTTGATTTACCCCTTCGCCGAGGACCTGCCCATCCTTCACGATTACTGCTCCAAACGGCCCGCCGGCGCCGCTGCCGGCATTCGCCGCCGCCAGTTCAATGGCACGATGGAGAAAGCGTTGATTCACAACTTGATTATATGGATGTGAAGGGAATGTACGTGGAACGTTGGCAGGGCTCGCGGGCCGAACCGGTGGTCGTGTTTCTACATCATGGGATCGGCTCGGTCAGCCAATGGCGCGACTTCCCGCGCCGGCTATGCGAAGCGGTGGGGTTGCCGGGGCTGGCCTATGACCGCGAAGGACACGGCAAGTCGGAACCCCGTGCCGCGCCCATCGGCCCCGATTATCTGCATCGCGAAGCACGCAGGCTGGAAGCTCTGCTCGATGAGGAGCGCGTGCGGAATCCGATTCTGATCGGACATTCCGACGGCGGCTCCATCGCGCTGCTGTGCCGCTCGCCTGTGCGGGCCGTCGTTACGGAGGCCACCCATGTCTTTGTCGAGGACATCACCCGGCAAGGGATTCGTGAAGTGGTGGCGGACTATGACCGGTTGCTGCCCCGCCTGCGCAAGCATCATGGCGACAAGGCTGAGCGGCTGTTTTGGGATTGGGCCGGGATGTGGCTATCGCCGGCCTTCGACAACTGGGATATCGGCGCGGACATCATTCGCGGACGGTGGATCCTGGCCCTCCAGGGCAGGGAAGACCCGTATGGTACCGAGCGCCAATTGGAGGCTATCGGCGGGGACTCCGTTGTGATTCCAAACTGCCGCCATGAGCCGCAGCATGAGGCGCCCGAGGTTACGTTCGCCTTAATCTGCGATGCGATTCGCGGTTGGCTTTAAGTTAGCGCTTGGTGCCGAAGCCTGAGTTTCCGCCGCCGAAGCCGGAATTGCCCCCGAAGCCGCCGCCCGTACTGCCACCCATGCCGTTGTTGAAACCGCCCCCGCCCCCAAAACCCCCACCGTTGTTGGCGCCACCCCCGCCAAACGTCGATGTCCCGCGGTTCTGCTGCTGTTGTTGCCCCATGCCTTGCGTCGCCTGGGTGTTCAGGTTGACGCCACTACTGGTCATCGCGCTATCGCGCCGCGCATCGTAGAGGAACTCCCACTCCTGGTAGAGGTCGCGTTCATTCACCAGCATGATCGACTTGCCTTCGAATTTGCTGGCCACGCCGGCGATGCCCGCGCCCATGCCTTGTGAAAGTCCCGAATTCATACCGCCGATGCCGCCCGGCGCCGACGGCCGTGTCAGGCTGTTCATGATCTGCTGGCCGACGCCTGGATTGATGATGGGCGTCTGTCCTGTACCGCCCACGCCGGGTTGGGGTTGGCCCCCCATGCCAGGCTGGCCCGGTTGTCCGTACCCCGGCTGCCCATAACCGGGCTGCCCGAAGCCGCCCGTCTGTCCCGTGTTCTGTCCGAAGCCGCCTTGCTGCTGATAAGGATTCGCCGCCTGCTGCTGGTACGGGTTCGCGCCCTGCTGTTGATACGGGTTCGCATACGGATTCGGCTGCGGCACCACGCCGCCAGTCTGCGAATTGGCGGGAATCTGAGTGCCGTACATGGGGAATCGCTGCACGTTGCCGGGTACCTGCCCCGCGGGCGAAATATACGGGTTCACCGGATTGATCCCCGTGGTCCCCTGCAGGTTCGGTGTCATCACGCCGGGCTGTCCGATCGCGGTGGGATACGTGCCGGGAATGGTGCCAGGCTGGGCCGCGGTTGGATACGTGCTTGGGTAGGTGGGATACCCCATCTGCCCCTGCGGTATCGGCCCCACCTGCTGGTATGGCACCGGCTGTCCCTGCGGATTATTCGGATTGAAGCCTTGCGAATTGGTGGCCTGCGACGGATAGTTCGGGTTGTACTGCTGCTGTTGCAGTTGCTGCTGTTGTTGCTGTATCAGTTGTTGCTGCTGCGGGTTGAAGTACCCACCGGGGCCCGCCTCACTGTAGCTCTGCTGCTGACCGGGAACCTGTCCCTGCCCCTGCCCTTCGGCGCCCGGCGCCGGCATCCCTTGCGCGGCCATACCCCGCTGCTGGTCCCGATTGACAGCCGGGTTGGCAGTGCTATTCGCGCTGGTGGGCGCGGCGCCCATTACCGGCCCTTCGCTAATAAAGCTATTCGACCAGCCTTCCTTCTTGCCCTGGTTCTGCTTGTTCACTACCGAATCGGTGAACTCGCCATTCGGCCCGATATGCACGAGGCGCCAGTCATCCTTGCCCGTCAGCGGATCGGCGTAGCGGCGTCGCAGAAACCGCAGCGTGCCGTCTTTCTCCAGCGCATCCATATTAGGCGGATACTGCCGCTTCTTGCGGACGTAAAGCTGGATGGCGCGGCGGTACTCCATGCCGCGGTCCACCACCATCTCTTCCCGCATGCGCTGCGCCTCAAAGGCCTGCCGCGGCAGTTCCACGTACATGCTGAGCGCCAGCGCCGCCGCCAGCAGGAATACAAACAGCAGCATGAAGCCTGATTCGCTCCGGCGCGCTTTGACGGGATGGGCGTACTGCATCATGAGCAATCCTCTACTGCTAACCGGCGTTGGGCGGCTCTTCCAACTGAAGCGTCTGCTGGTGCTTGTGCTCCGTGTCCTCTACTACTACCGAGTTTAAGCGGATCTGGATCACTTTGTAGCGGCGTTTGACCAGGTCGCCTTCGTTCACCACGAAGATGTCTTCCCCTTCCAGGAAGAACACCCGCTTGGCGCCGCCGGTGCGGGCCGAGCTGTAACCGTAGAACTTCAGCGGAATCGGCGGGGGAGGCGGCTTTACCGCGTCCGCCGGCTTCACCTCCGCCGGCTTCGGCTGTGGATACAGCATCGCCACATCCATCCGTCCCTTGCTCTTCTTCACGGGGATATTGGGAACATCCGCCGTCTTCGGCGCCTCCGCGGGCGCCTGGGTCCCCAGATCAAACAAGCTTCGCTGCCCGCCTGACAACGTTACGTTCTGCAACTTTGCCAGCAGGTCCAGCCGTAGCGTCGGATCCACCTTCATCGGATCCGCGCGGTCTTCGGGCCGCGCCGGCTTTAACGTCGGCCGGAACTCGCCCACTGCCTGACGCCCACCCATCACCTGCCGCCGCTGCGCCAAGCGCTCCGCGGTCTGCTGTTGGGCGGGTGTGGGCGCCGCGCCCGAATCGGGATTCGCAGCCCCGGTGGCCGGCCGTGCCGCCGTCTGGCTCTGGCGCGCACTTGCCGGTATATCCGGGCCCGAGAGCAGATTGGTATAAATCGAATACGCGGCCAACAAGCCTAAGCCGCCCAACATCGCGATCTTCTTCGGTTCCGCGCCCAGTTTCATGGCAACTCCTCTTTCGCGGCGGCTGCCGGTTGCGCGGCGGCCGCCTGGGCCACCTGCGGGAATGCGCCGTCGTCTCTTACAAAGACGTTGACCTTCATGTTGATGTTGAGTACGCCTTGCCCGCCCTGCTGCGGCGTCGCCGCCAGGCTCTCCACAATCAGAAAGCGCGGCGAGCGGTCGATCCGGTTCACATACTTGATCAGATCGCCGTAGTTGCCCTCGTAGTTAGCCGTGATCGTCATCATGGCCAGATTGTCGGCGCCTTCGATGCCTTCAAACGCGAAGCTGTGCTCCTTCGGCTTGATCCCCGCGTCCTTCGCCATGCTGGTCAATTCCGATACCAGCGTCGATGCCGCCGTCCGCCGCCCCAGGAAATACTTACCCAGGAACTGATCGCCTTCGTTGCGCGCCGTCTCGGACTTGGTGGTCAGAATCCGCAACTGCCCGATGGTCGTTTTCGTGGCCACCTGCGTCTTCTTCAAGTTCACCAGTTGCTCTTCCAACTGCAGCGGGGTCTCCGCCCAGGGCCGGAACGCGAACAGACCGGCCACCACGTTCGCCGCCAGCAGGATACCCACGATGATGCGCCCGGTCGTGCGCGGATCGCCCGTGACGTTGTGCGCCTTCAGCGGCACCTTCTCGGCGATCTTCGATTTCAACTCGGAGAGCTTAGAGCTTCTGGGCATAGTTCACATTGATCCGGTAGCGGTACAGCGGCTCGGTTTGCGAAGGCGGCAGCCAGTTGGCGACATGGGTCGCTCCAAACTGCGCCGACCCTTCCATCTTCATCAGCATCTCGATCACAGGCTCCGAACTGGCGGCCGCCACCACCATCTCCAGATAGATCTCATTGGCTGGAGTCACCTGCGGGCGCACCTGCACCAAACGCACATTGTAGGGCGTCACCTTCTCCAAATCGGCGAAAATGCGCGTCCAGCTTATGCCCTTGCGGAACAGCAACTGGTTCAGAAACACGCTGCGCTCGATCACTTCGCCATTCTCCGGCTGCCGCAGAATGCCCTCCAGGCGGTTCTGTTCGCGCTGCAGCAGAGCTAATTGCGCTTTGGCTTTCTCCACTTCCTGGCGGGCTTCAAACGCCTCATCGCGGCCCAGCACCGCGGCGTAGGTCAGGTAGCCCAGCGTGAGCAGCAGAACTGCGCTCATTGCCACCGTCGTGACGATGTACGGCCGCTCCTTGCGAAACGGCTCGCTCGACAGATTAATGTGGATCTTCACGCGGCCACCTCCAGCGACGCCACGCCGGTTCCCGCCAGGTATCCCAGCAGCCCCGCATTCGATGTGCCGATACTGCCCAGCGCCGAGCGCAGCGGCTCCACGGCCGTGCCTAACTCCGCCTCCAGACCCGGCGCGATCACTTCCCCGAAGGAGCCGAAGCCGCACAGCAGCAGCCGTTCCGGCTTCTTCTTGAACTCATCTTCGATATACGCGTAGGTGGGGAACAGCACCGCCAGCACGGACTCGGCGTTCAACTGATCCAACTCCACACAGCGGTACATGCGCAGCGCGTTCTGATCCGCCACCGCCACGGTGAGGGCGCTGCCGCTCAGCTTAGCGATGATCTCCAGCCCGCCCGGCTGCACCATGTTCAAGGCCGACAGCGCCGAGATCGTCACCAGGCCCGGATGCAGGCCGGAAACGCGTAGCGGCGCCTCATAACGGGCCAGAATCTCCAGCGACACCACGGCCACCACCACGTCGCGCTTCTTGCGTCCCCCGGCGGCCGGTTGCACATGGAAGCTCACGTTGGCCGCATCCAAATCGAACGGGACGCTCTTCTTCACCCGGAACCGTACCAGCGATAGCTGCTCGGCGGGTTCGGAAGGGAAGCTGTCGAAATCCAGAACCGCAACCCGCGCACAGTAATCGGGCAGGATGATGGCGCACGGACGGCGGCGGCGGTCCTCCGGCACGATGCGCATCACCGCCTGCTCCAGCAGTTCCGGCTTCAGCACGTTATCCTTCACCGGGGAAATCGCCATCACGCCCGGTTCCAGCGGCTGAAAGCCGGAGGCCAGCGTCTTGCCATGATGCGCCCAGGCAATGCCCGTCTCGGAGAATTCGAAGACGAATTCCGGCGGCGGGTCCGTGAGCAGGTGGCGGAACTTATCTATCAGCGACATTAGCCCTCAATGAACGTGACCTTGTTGACTTCCTTCAGCGTGGAGATGCCCATCCGCACCTTCTCCACCGCCGATTCGCGCAGGAACCGCATGCCCTCTTCCTTCGCCGCGCGCTTCACTTCGCTGCCCGGACGCCGCTGCAGGATCATCTCGCGGATGCGCTCGGACAGATCCAGCAGTTCGTGGATCGCCGTACGGCCGCGATAGCCCGTGCCACCGCAATCGAAGCAGCCCGCGCCTTCATAGAAGGTCACGTCTCGCCACTCTTCCAGCTTCAAACCCGATTCCACGAGGTATTCGTCGCTATACTCCACCGGCTTCTTGCAGTGTTCGCAGATCATGCGCACCAGCCGCTGCGCCAGAATGCAGTTCAGCGCCGATACGAAGTTGTAAGCTTCCACACCCATGTTCAGGAAGCGGCCCAGCACGTCGATGACGTTGTTGGCGTGAACGGTGGTGAAGACGAGGTGTCCGGTAAGCGCGGCGTTGATGGCAATCTGCGCGGTTTCCTGGTCGCGGATTTCGCCCACCATGACCTTATCGGGGTCATGGCGGAGGATGGAGCGCAGGCCGCGGGCGAACGTCAGGCCCTTTTTCTCGTTTACCGGGATCTGCGTGATGCCCTTGATCTGGTATTCGACGGGGTCCTCAATCGTGATGATCTTATCCTCGTCGTTCTTGATCTCCATCAGCGCGGCGTACAGGGTGGTGGTTTTGCCCGAACCTGTTGGCCCGGTTACCAGGACCATGCCGTAGGGCTCCTTGATGGCGCGGCGGAAGCGGGTGATGTCGTGTTCGGAAAAGCCTACCACGTCGAGACTGAGCGAAGAGAACTTCTCGCTCATCGATTCCTTGTCCAGTACGCGGAGCACGGAATCTTCGCCATGGATGGTGGGCATCACCGAAACGCGGAAATCGATCAGGCGCCCTTTGTAGCGAACACGGAATCGACCGTCCTGCGGCACGCGCCGCTCGGCAATATCCAGTTCGCTCATCACCTTAATACGACTGATGATGGTGGAATGCCATTCCTTGGCGATCGGCGGCATAGCGTATTGCAGCACACCATCGATGCGGTATTTGATCGCCACTTCCTGGTCGCGCGTTTCGATGTGGATATCCGAGGCGCGCCGCTCGAGCGCATTGAAGATGGTGGTATCGACCAGCTTGATGACCGGGGCGATGTCCGAATCGGTGCCGGTAAGCCGATCAATGGAAAGGGTTTCGTCCTGGTTCTCTTCGTCCCCGACCACGTCCAACGCGAAGCCTTCGGTCACCTCGTCCAGCACGCGCTGGCTTTGTTCGGTTTTCTTCAGTAGATCGGAGATCTGCGAGAGCGTGGCGACCTTGACGTGCAGCCGTTTTCCGAGCAGAATCGATAACTCGTCGATTAAGTTGAGGTTCCGCGGATCCGCCAGCGCGATGGCCAGATGGCCGTTCTCGGCGCTCAGCGGGACGAAGTTATAGCGAAACATCAGGTCTACCGGAACGGAAGAGAAGAGGCTGTGATCGATGCGCTCTTCCTTCAGGTCGACGTACTCGCAGCGGTAGCGCCCGGCCATCGCTTTGGCCTGGTTGGCTTCGAGTTGGGGGTCGCGGAATTGAGGACGGTCGGGGGCTGCCATGCTTCGCCATAGAGAAAGACGTATGGGGGGGGCGGGACGTGGAGGGAAAATCAGCTACACGAAGTTCGTGTTACATTGGCTTCGTGTCGGAGCCAAAGACCCCTAAGCTCAAGAACGTTACCATCACGCTCAAACGGGAGGTCGCGAAATGGGTCCGACAGCAGGCCGGTGCGAAAGATACATCGGTATCCAGGCTGGTAGGCGATATGTTGGAGAGCGAGATGCGTCGGACGGATGAGTATTGGGCGGCTTACGAAAAGCTTAAGCAGATTCAGCCTGTTAAGGAAGGCTTACCCGCTTCCGAAAGGCTGCCGCGCGACGTGATTTATGATCGCCGCCGGTGAGCGTTTCTTCCTCGCTACGAATGTACTTCTCGACCTAAGAACATGACCATCAAGCTCAAGCCCCACATCGCCCAGTGGGCCCGCCGTCAAGCGGCTGCGAAGAACACGTCGGTGTCCCACCTTGTGGGCGAAGTGTTGGAGGAGGAAATGCGGCGCGTCGATGCATATTGGGCTGCTTACGAACGCTGGAAGCAAATCCTGCCGGACACCGGCGGCCTGTCGGCCTCGGAGCGCGGCTGCCGGGACGACTGGCATAAGCGCTCCGAGTAGCTGTTTTCTGCGCCAATACGATCCACTCGCGAAATCCTCGGCAGTGCAACTTCTATTTTCGAGGATCCTCGCCCAATTGGAACGCCGGCCCCTCCCAGCGCTGCTTGCCGCCGGAGGCCTGCACGACAAAGCGGAAAGTGCCCGGGCCCAGGTAGAGGTTGGCGCGGCACGGGCGCGGACACTGGCCGTCGCAACTCCAGCCGTCCCAACCCTTTACGACGAGGGTCTCGCCCCGGGCCAGGCGGCGCGTGGTGCCCGTTTCCAGCTCCTCGCAGGAGGCAATCAGGCGGACATCGGCATCGGTATTGGTCCAGGCGCCGCCTTCCTGCTTCTCCACCACCACGTGGCGCTCCAAGTCAATATCCGGGCCCTCGTTCGTTACCGAAAAGGCTCCCGGTTTCTCCAGGTTTTTGATCACGATAGCGGAATTCACAGCACCTCCTGCACAGGCCGTCCAAGCCATTACGGTCAGAGCCAGACCTAGCGTCTCACGTCGAAATTGTCCCATACGCGTGACTCCCGCACGTTCGGATTAGTGGACGCGTTACCGGCCACCACGTTACAGCTCGAGGTTTGTGCCGAAGTCAGCACGCCCGCGAACCGCTTATCATTTGCCGCACCCGAAAAGACGCGGCTCACATTTCCACCGACACCGCCAGCAACGGGGGCGGCCGTGAGACTGCCAGTCGTGGGCGGAAAGGCGCTGGCCGTGAATCGATACTGCCAGTGCATGTTCCAGTAGAGATGCTTCAACTGGTGGAATACCCCCGCCGGGTCGCGCACCACGAATATGGTGGCGAAGTGAAACTCCAATTGGACCTCGCGGAGGAAGTTCGGCTGTCCGGTCAGGGTATTCGTCACCGTGATCGGATACGTTTCGCTGGGGGTATCCCGGAATACTACGGAAACCGTCTGCGGGAAAGCGGTGCCCGCGCCGGGGCCGGCCCGCAGCGCCGGATTGGTGGAGTAGAAGATGTCGCTGACGGGGCCTACCGTATCCCGGCAGGCCTGTGCCGGCCTGGCTGGCGGCCGCGCGCGCTGCTGGAAGGCGCTGCCGTGATTGTTCAACCGGCCGCGATAGTAACCCCAGTTCGTTTCGATCCATTGGGCCTGGATCCAGCCCACCAGCCAGCCGTTGGTGGGGTCCGCGGGCAGTCCGTTCAACTGCACCGATCCCGCTAACTGGATGGTTTGGGATGTAAAGCGGACATCCGTGGCGTTGATGGTAGGGGCGTTAACGCCGGGCGGGGACGTGACGGTCACGGTCGCCGAATTGGGAACGATAGAGATAGCCATTGGGGACGGGAAAACCTCCGATGATCCATACGTGCGGAATTGCAGGGGAATCCATCACTGGACCGAACCTTCCCGAATGCGCATGTTCCGGAACACTACCCGCGACCCCTGGTTCCGCAACTGCAGGCGTCCCTTGCGCCGCTTTTCCAACTCCACGTCCCGATAGCTGGTCTGCTGCAATCCGGTCCGGAATGCCTCCGAATCCTGGCTGTACTCCAGGACCAGAGCGCCGTCGAGCCAGTGCTGCACCTTGCCGCCCGACACCACGATCCGGCCGGAGTGGCTTCGTCCGGACACCGCATGCTGGCTGGGCAGGATATCGTGGAGGGCACCGCTACGCTGTTTGGGTGAGGCACCCTCGCCGTCGTCCCGGAGTTGGTACTCCAAGCCCACAACGTCGCGATAATACTGATTCTCCTGCGAATCGTTCACTCGCACGGACTGGAAAAAGCCAAGCACGGCGAGCACGACCATCGTAACCCCGGCCGCCAAGGCAGCGCGTCTGTAGCGTAGCCGTCCGATCAGGAAGAACACGATGCTGAGTAGTAGGAGTACGCCCGACGCTCCGGCGAGGAACTCCGGCAACTGCGCCAGATCGGGGGGGACGGGCTGGTATTGGGCGAGGTATCGCACGCCCGAATCGCCACCTGGAGCGATCTCCCATTCCCAGCGTAAGTCGAAGTCCTGGTAGGTTTTCGCGCTATGCAACGAGCCGCCGGTGCGAGGATCCGATAGCTCCAGACAGGTTCCTCGTATGGTCCAGCCCTGCGGTGGGAACGGCACATCCAGCCCGGCCTGCCAGTGAGACGGCGCGGAGGCGTCGGAGAGCAGGGTCCAGCCCTCGGCTTGTTCGGCGGCCGGCAGCCGGAAGTCGGTGCAGGGGTCAGGCATCGGGCGTGGAAACTCTTATCGGGATCCGCCGCCCAGCGTATCGGAAAGCGAGAAGATCGGCAAGTACAGCGCCACCAGCACGAACGCCACGAAGCCCCCCATGAAGATCATGATGGCGGGCTCAATCAGGCTAAGCGTGGCCGTCATCTGGGTGGTGACGTCCTCTTCGTAAAACTCCGCAACGGAGTTCAGCATCGCGGGAAGCGCGCCCGTCGATTCGCCGACTTCGATCATGTCGATGGCGAGGGAAGGGAAAATCTTGCTCGCATCCAGGGACCGCGACAGGGGCTGGCCTTCCTTGACGGACTGGCGCGCGCGCTCCAAAGCCTTGCGCAGCAGGCGCGACTCGAGCGATGTAAAAGCGGTCTCCAGTGCCTGCATCAGCGGAATGCCGCCCAGCAACAGCGTACTTAACACTCGGCCTAGCTGGGCCATTTGGTATTTGATCCAGATGGGTCCCAGCACGGGTGTATTGAGGGTCCACTTATCCAACCGCTCCTTGCCCATTTCGGTCCGGGCCCACAGGCGGACAGCTACCACGGTGCCGATGACCGTCAACCCGATGACGACGATGTACTCGCGAGCCACGGTACCCACTGTAATCAGCATCTGGGTGATGCCCGGCAGCGCCGCCCCCAGGCCCGAATACAGGGTGGCGAACTGCGGCACAACGTAGGTCACCATGAAGACGATCAGCATGGTTACGAGAACCACCAGCACCGCCGGGTAAATCAGGGCCAGCATCAGCTTCTTCTTTACTGTCATCGACATACGCTGGTAAGCCAGGTATCGCTCCAGCACCTCTACGAGCGCGCCGGACTTCTCGCCCGCCATGATGGTGGTGACGTAAATCGGCGGGAAGACGCCGGCCGCCCCAAAGGCGTCCGAGAGCAGCGCTCCGTTGCGAACCTCGTCGCGCACGGTCTGGATGTGTTTGGACAACTTCGGATCGGTCAAGCGGTCGGCCAGCAGGTCCAGGCATTTCAGGATGGGGAGGCCGGCGCGCACCAGCGTTAGAAACTGCTGGTTGAAGATCAGGAACTTCTCCATGTTGATCTTCTTGGACTTGCCGCCGACGCCTAAGCCGGAAACAAGGCTTTTGCCGCTTGGCTTGATGGAATAGATCAGGAAGCCCTGGGATTGGAAGCGATCGCGGATCTCCTTTTCCGAATCGGCTTCGGCGAGTTGCTCCTTGATCTGGCCGCGGGCGTCCGCGTATTTGAGCAGATATTCGGCCATCTACGTCAGAGTATGACGCGGAATCTCCGCCCGGCGTGGAGTATGAAGCGCTACAATCAGGGAACGGTTGTATGGCCCTGCGAACCTTTCTGTCGCTTCTCTTGGTGTGTGGCGTTCCGTTATCCAGTAACGCGGCTGACTGCACGTTCCGCCGCGATCCTGACGAATATCTCACCCGGCAACTCCGCATCCACCGGCAGACGATGGAAGCCGTATCGAAGTACGCGCCACGGGCGGCTTCGGGCATTCGCAATATCGATCCTTGGTCGGTACCGCGCCGCGATTTCATCGACACCTACATCTTTGACCAACTGGCCGAGCGTGGGATCGAAGCCGCGCCAACCGCTGGCGACGAGGAGTTCCTGCGGCGCGTCACCCTGGACCTGACCGGGCGCATTCCTTCCCCCGCCGATGTTCGCGCCTTCGTTGAAAGCGGCGACGAAAAGAAGCGGGACAAGGTTATCGACAAGCTGCTGGCCAGCGAAGAGTTCCTGGACAAGTGGACGATGTGGTGGGCGGACCTGCTCAAGAACAACGCCTTCCCGTCCAACTTCGACCGGCAGCAGGGCGGGGTGAAGGCCTATCACACCTACATCCGCGAATCTTTGAAGGCCGATCAGAGCATCAAGGACTTCGTCTTCCAGATGCTCATCTCGACGGGCAACACGTTCGACAACTTCAGCGGCGGCACGAACTATCCCATTTCGTCCAAGACGCCGATGGGGCCTATCCAGGACACCTACGATACGATGCTGTCGGTTACGGCCGGCACGTTCCTCGGCTTGGGCGAGATGGATTGCCTGCTCTGCCACAGCGGGCGCGGGCATCTGGAGCAGGTGAATCTGTGGGCCTCGAAGAAGACCCGGGTGGAGGCCTGGCGCATGGCCGCCTTCTTCTCCCGCTTGAACATGCCGCAGCGCAATGTGCCGGATACTAACGTTTATTGGCGCAGTTTCGATGTTTCCGACCGTACCACCGGCTCTTATGACCTGAACACCAACTGGGGTAATCGCCCGGACCGCAACGCGATTGGCACGGTGCGGAACCTGACTCCGGAGTACATCGACACCGGCGCCACGCCCTCCGATAACAACTGGCGGCAGGCGTTCGCCGAGAACCTGGTGAAGGACCGCATGTTTGCCCGCAACTTCGCCAACCGGATATGGAAAGAGATGTTCAACCTGGCGTTGGTGGAGCCGATGGAGAGCCTGGACCCAGCCCGGCTGGATCCGGAGAATCCCCCGGCGGCGCCCTGGACGCTACAAGCGACGCATCCGGAACTGCTGGAGAAACTGGCCAGCTTTCTGAAAGCGTACGACTACAATCTGCGCGGCGTGCTGCGTACGATTGCCCAATCGAGCGCTTACCAGCGGAGTTCCCGGTATGAAGGCGAATGGAAGTACGACTACATCACGTCCTTTGCGCGGCACTATCCGCGCCGTCTGATGGCCGAAGAGGTGCATGACGCGGTTGCCAAGGCAACGGGCGTGCCGGGGTCGTACACGGTGAAGTTTTTCGATCAGCCGCTGCAGTGGGCCATGCAACTGCCGGAACCCGCCGAGCCGCGGTCGAACGGCGCCGTGGCGACCTTCCTGAACCTGTTTCTGCGGGGGAATCGCGATTCGCAACCGCGCTCGAGCAGCCTATCGATTCTCCAGATGATGAATCTGATGAATGACCAGTTCGTTTTGAACCGCGTGCGGTTGACGGCATCGCCAACGCTGCAGGCCGTCGCCCGCATCGGCGATGACGATGCCGCCATTGATGAACTGAATCTGCTGACGCTGGGCCGTTTTCCGACTGATACCGAACGCAAAACCTCGGCGCAGTATCTGGCTAAAGCCAAGGACTCCACCGAGCGGAACCAATTTCTGGAAGACCTGATGTGGGCGCTGCTTAATAAGCCCGAGTTCCTGTTCAGCTATTAGGAGAGCCGCAATGAAAGACCGTTTCGGATTCGACTGGACAGGAGTGGCCGGGTCGCCGTTCTGGAGGCGCCCGGATGTGGGCCGGCGCATGTTCTTCCGCCACGCGGCGTCCGCCGTGGGTGGTTACTTTCTGCTGCCGTCGCGGCCCATGGAACGGATCGCCCGGGCAGCGCCGGCGTTGCAGAATAAGGCGAAGAACTGCATCTTTGTGCTGATGTCGGGCGGCCCCAGCCAGATCGATACGTTTGATTTTAAGGATGGCGCCTGGGTGCCCTCGAACTTCGCGCCTACCAACTTCGGCGACATCCGCTGGCCGCAGGGGGCTATGCCGAATCTGGCGCAACGCATCGGGGACATCGCGTTGGTGCGGTCGATGCGGGCGTGGGCGCTGGTGCATAACCTGGCGAAGACATGGGTGCAGATTGGGCGTAACCCCACGCTCAGCAGTTCGCGGATTGCGCCGCACATTGGGTCGGTAGTTTCTATCGAACTGGGCGGCCGTGACAGTGCACGGGTGTTGCCCGCGTTCGTCCATTTGAATACGACGGTGGGGCCGGGGAACGGCTATCTGGCGCCGGATCATAGCCCGTTCTATGTGAGTCCCGGTGGGGGCGGCATGGCGAACACAACGCATCGCGACGGCCAACCGCGGTTCGTTCGGCGGCTGGGATTGCTGGATGAACTAAACGCGGACTTGAAGGCGAGCCGCGCGCTGGGGGCCGAGGTGCATGAGCAGTTCGCGTTCGCCGATGCGGCGCGGCGCCTGGCCTACAACCCCGACGTCGACCGCATTTTCACCTTCGATCAGGCCGAACGCACGCGCTACGGCACGACGGGATTCGGCAACGCCTGTATCGCCGCCCGCAATATCCTGCGCGCCAAGGCGGGCGTGCGCTTTATCCAGATCAATCAGGGCGACTGGGATCACCACGAAAACATCTATGCCAATAATGCCGGCCATAACGCGGTGATGCGGCAGTTCGATAACGGTTTGGGCACGCTGCTGGCCGACTTGAAGAGCGATGGCCTGCTGGACGAGACTCTGGTGGTGGCGATGGGGGAATTTGGCCGCGTGCCGGGGAATATCAATACTGGCAAAGGCCGCGACCACCACGTGCAGCAGACCGCGCTGTTTGCCGGGGCTGGAATTACCGGCGGCCGGGCGATCGGGGTGACGGATGCGGCGGGGGGCAGCACCCGCGAGCCCGGTTGGAGCCGCGCCAGGGAGATTCGTGCCGAAGATGTGGAGGCGACGATCTATTCGGCCCTGGGCATCGACTACACAACGATCCGAAGGGATGACCCGATTGGCCGCGGCTTCGAGTACGTGCCGTTCTCTGACCGCGACCTTTATGGGCCGATTAACGAGTTGTGGAGTTAGTTCAGGGCGGACTTTCAGTCGAGGTCGAAGAACTCAGATTCGATGAACCCATCAAGTGTCCTGAAAATTCGCTCCGAACGATTCAAGCGCAACTTTGTTACCGCATGCCCGGACCGGCCGCGCTCGCCTGACTGCATGAACCTCGTGAATAGCCTTGCCTTAGCTGTTTCGTGCCGGCGAGTGGCGTTAATGACGATAATGCCTTCATGAGTACATATCGTGAACACCTTCTCATTCAGGCGGCCTTCAACGGTTACAAGTATCCGCTTGTTGCGAGTGGCGTACGCAACCACTTCGGTGTCAGGGGTGCTGTTATTTCCAAGCGGGTGGCTGGAGGAGATTTCTTCGACTGAGGAGACCCCGGAGCAGGATCTGATCTCCTGTTTCACGGCTTCAGGAACGCACTCATCGAGAAGCAGCCGGAGTTTTGTACTCAATAGGGCACTCCACAATGAGCTTCGCGAACCCGACTGCGGCGCGCACATCCTCCATCACGAGCCTGGGGTAGGACTCGATTGCTGACTCGAGGCTTCCACCGCTCTCGACGGCGTCCAAAACCATGTACACCGGGATTCGTGTTCCACGAATGCAAGGTGCGCCCTGGAGCACGTTGGAGTCAATGGAAATACGGGGGTACTCCTCGATGCCTACCTTGAATGTTTCAGAAAGCGTTACGTCAAACTTCTGGATCTCACCCTCGCTACTATGGGAGCGTCGCTCAAGCCGTCGAGCAAGGTAGGAGAGTCGCTTGGTCATGAGCGAGGTGCCGGAGGCGCTCATACTCGTCGGCAGAAATGCGGGGTCCTGCCGCGGTTCTTCAGTATCGCTCCAGGCTCTATCGACCACGAACAGGTCATTGCGGCTTGTTTGCTGAAAGTAAGCACTGGTGGACATTTCCCGACCTCCTATGGTTCCTTCGATTCTAGATAGCTTATACCTGTCGAAGCAATCACCCGTTCCAGCGAGGCACTCTTGGTTTCCGCCCGCACCAAAACGGACTTTAGAAGAATTATGTCGGCGTCGTCAAGCGCGAACAGAATTTCTTTCTCCTCACCACTGTGGATGTATCTAACCTTCAGGTTATGAACGATCATCAATCCTTGTGGTGCCACCCCCGACTGGTCGAACACCGGTCGAAGGTCCGTAACAACCCTTGCACCCGTGAACACATGCTGATATTCGTGCTGAACGCTGAATGCTCTTGCGGATAGGAGAAAGGGCCCGATGCTAAGCAGGTCCTTCAAGCGGCTCTCAAAAGTGGCCCGTTCTTCGATCTTTCCTTTCAGCTGCGGCAGTGACTCCGCGACGCTTTCCACAAATTCGTCTAGCGGAATATCCCGGTCGATTCGAGCGATGCTCATTCCAGACAAAGCCTTAGCCAACTCAACCAACTCAGGAAGCTTCTGGCACAGCGGATGCGCCGCGAGAGAGGCGACCAAAGCTTCGGGCTTGACTTTCGGCTCCAGACTACGGAGCGCCAGGTGCACAGCCGTAAGGTCGTCCACCGACATGGCAGCGAGACGCTCCAAAGGGGGACGAAAATAATCTGGAATGCGAATCGCCGACATTAGCTCTCCTTCATCCAGTACTCATTGTAACTTGAGCTTGAAGCACTTTGGTTCGACGGGTTTGCGGTGTGGTGGCTGCTAGTTCAGCCGGAAGTGGACGTCGATGGGGGCGATCACTTCCACCGGCTGCTCATTCAGCAGGGTTGGCTGGTATACCCATTGCCGGACGGCCTCGACGGCGGCGGCCACCAGCAGCGGATGGCCTTCGATCACCTTTAGTTCCTGGATGCGCCCGTCGCGGCTGAGGATGCCGATCAGCTTGACGGTGCCGGAGATGCGCGCCGCCTTCGCGAGTGGGGGATAAACCGGCAGCACGCGGCGGATGATTTTCGCCTCCTGGACCGCGCCTCCGACGCGGACTGGCTTCGTTTGGACCGGCGCCGCGGTGCTGGCGGCGCGCTCGACTGGTTTGGCGGGCTCGGCCGGGGGCGGCGCCACGCGCGAGTTCTGAAACAGGCCGAGGGCACCGCCGCCGGCGCTGGGATCGCCGATGGCTCCGACGACACCGCCACCGGGGTCCACGGCCGGCTCGGGTCCAGCCGGGAGATCATCGATAATCTGCGCGACGCGATCGGGAATGCGGCTCGGCATCACGAGCTTTGCCGAGTCAACGAACGACTTATACAGGGCTTTCGGCACTTCCACCAACTTGACGGATGGCGGCGGCGCCGGGCGCGGGGGTGCCAGCAGACGGTAATCCAGATGAATCATCTCTGGCCGCTCGATGAAGAGGAGCGGAGCCAGCAGCAGGGTCCCCACCACCGCGACCTGAAGCGTGGTGGATACGGCAAACGTAGTAGCGCGCCCGGAATGGCGCGGAACAGCAACCAAAGATTGCTCGAACATAGCGGCTAACCTCCTGAAGGAGTTGAAGTTCGAGCGAAACGTACGAGATGGGCCCAGGCGGACGAAATCGCTACGTCCTTTTGGACACCTCGAAATGGGGAAGAGTTCCGGAGGGTAGGCCTAAATGAAAAGTGCGCTGCTTTTTAGGCAGCGCACGCGTGGCGCGGGGCTGTGGTGGATGGGGTGGTGAGGCGCGCCACGTGTGCGCCCAAACCAGAATACTACATCTCCAAGAAAAAGGTCAAATGCGAATCGAAAAATTGTTTCACCCAACTCCGCCAGCGGCCGATTCCTGGCGCTGGAGCCAACTGGCCTGGATGTAATCGCGGTTCATGCGGGCAATAAACTCCAGCCGGATGCCTTTGGGACACACGGCCTCGCACTCGCCGATGTTCGTGCAGTTGCCGAAGCCTTCGGCATTGGCGGTGGCGACCATGCGCAAGGCACGCTCGCGCCGCTCCGGCTGTCCCTGCGGCAATACACCCAGGTGGCTGATCTTGGCGGAGGTAAAGAGCGAGGCCGAGGCATTGGGGCACGCCGCCACGCAGGCCCCGCAGGAGATGCACTGGGCGGCATCCATCGCCAGGTCGGCGTACTTCTTCGGAATCGGCACGGCGTTGGCGTCCGGGGCCGAACCGGTGGCCGCGGAGATATAGCCGCCGGACGCGATGATGCGGTCAAAGGCGCTGCGGTCCACTACCAGGTCCTTCACGACCGGGAAAGCGGACGCCCGCCATGGCTCGAGGTACAGTTCGTCACCGGCTTTGAAGTGGCGCATGTGCAACTGGCAGACGGTGGTGCCCGGCATGGGCCCGTGGGCGACGCCGTTGATCATGAACCCACAGGAGCCGCAGATGCCTTCGCGGCAATCGTGATCGAACGCCACCGGCTCCTGCCCCTTGGCCATCAGGCCTTCGTTGAGCACGTCGAGCAGTTCCAGGAACGACATGTGTTCGTTCGCTTCCACCTCGTAGCGCTCCATCTTACCCTGCGACGCGGCATTCTTCTGCCGCCAGACATGCAGTGTGAGTTTCACTACTTGTAGCTCCTCTGTGCCAGGTGCACGTATTCGAACGACAACGGCTCTTTGTTCAGTTCCGGCTGATTGCCCGGACCGCGATAACCCCAGGCCGATACATAGGCGAAATCGTCGTCCCGGCGAAGCGCCTCGCCTTCCGGCGTCTGGTACTCCTCGCGGAAGTGGCCGCCGCAGGATTCTTCGCGAACCAGCGCGTCGTGGCACATCAGCTTGCCGAGTTCGAAGAAGTCGGCCACGCGTCCGGCCTTTTCCAGCGACTGGTTGAGTTCGCCGCCTTCGCCGGCGACGTTCACGTTCTGCCAGAACTCCTGCTCGAGTTCCGCGATTTTGGAGCCGGCGAACTGGAGGCCCTTGGCATTGCGGGCCATGCCGCAGTACTCCCACATCAGCTTGCCGAGTTCGCGGTGGTAGGAGTCGACGGTGCGCTTACCCTTGATGCCTAGAAGGCGTTTCACCTGCTCCTGGGTACACTGCTCGGCGCGCCTGACTTCCTGATGGCTGGCCTCCACTTTGTCCAGCTTGGAGGTGGCGAGGTAGTTGCCCAGGGTATAAGGGATGACGAAGTAGCCGTCGGCGAGACCCTGCATGAGTGCGCTGGCGCCCAGGCGGTTCGCGCCGTGGTCGGAGAAGTTCGCCTCGCCCAGCACGAACAGGCCGGGGACGGTGCTTTGCAGGTTGTAGTCCACCCAGAGGCCGCCCATGGTGTAGTGGATGGCGGGGAAGATGCGCATCGGTACGCTGTAGGGATCCTCGCCCGTGATGCGCTCATACATCTCGAACAGGTTGCCGTAGCGTTCTTCGATGGTTTTCTTGCCGAGCCGTTTGATGGAGTCGGCGAAGTCGAGGTAGACGCCGAGGCCGGTCTCGCCAACGCCGCGGCCTTCGTCGCAGGCGGCTTTGGCGGCACGGGAGGCGACATCGCGCGGCACCAGGTTGCCGAAGCTGGGATAGCGGCGCTCCAGGTAGTAATCGCGCTCGGCTTCGGGGATCTGGCTGGCGGGGCGTTTGTCGCCCTTCTTCACGGGAACCCAGATGCGGCCGTCGTTACGCAGCGATTCACTCATCAGCGTGAGTTTCGACTGGTAATCGCCGGAGACGGGGATGCAGGTAGGGTGGATCTGCGTGAAGCAGGGGTTGGCGAAAAGTGCGCCCTTCTTGTGGGCTCGCCAGGAGGCGGTGACGTTGGAGCCTTTGGCGTTGGTGGAGAGATAAAAGACGTTGCCGTAGCCGCCGGTGGCCAGGATCACCGCGTCGGCCAGGTGCGAACTGATAGCGCCGGTGATGAGGTCGCGGACGACGATGCCGCGCGCCTTGCCGTCGATGACGATTACGTCTAGCATCTCCGTGCGCGGGTACATCTGGACGCGCCCGGCGTCCACCTGCCGTTCCAACTGCTGGTAGCAGCCGAGCAGCAACTGCTGGCCCGTCTGGCCGCGGGCGTAGAAGGTTCGCGAGACCTGCGCGCCGCCGAAGGAGCGGTTCGCCAGCAGGCCGCCGTACTCGCGAGCGAAGGGGACGCCCTGCGCCACGCACTGGTCGATGATGTTGACGCTGAGCTGCGCCAGGCGGTAGACGTTGGCTTCACGGGCGCGGTAGTCGCCGCCCTTCACCGTGTCGTAGAAGAGGCGATAGATGCTGTCGCCATCGTTCTGGTAATTCTTAGCGGCGTTGATGCCGCCCTGGGCCGCGATGCTGTGGGCGCGGCGGGGGGAATCCTGGAAGCAGAAGGCCTTGACGTTGTAGCCAAGTTCGCCCAGGGTGGCTGCGGCGGACCCGCCCGCCAGCCCCGTGCCGACGACGATTACGGTGTATTTGCGCTTGTTGGCGGGGTTTACCAGCTTGTAGTCAAACTTCGCTTTGTCCCACTTCTTTTCAATAGGACCGGAAGGGATTTTGGCATCGAGTTCCATTACTTGATCACCCCCGCGAGAACCGAAATCGGGATCGAGATGTTGCCGATCACCAGGAAGGCGCTGACGGCCGCTGCCAGTTTCTTGAGCAGCGGCGTGTACTTCGGGTGGTTGACGCCCACCGTCTGGAACATGCTCCACACCCCGTGATAGAGGTGCATGCCGAGCAGCAGCATGGCCAGGATGTAGGAAGCCGAGACCAGCGGGTTCTGGAAGCCCAGCACCAGGTTCTGATGGACCTTGCCTTCGACGAACTGAGGATGGGCCTGTCCGGTGGTGAAGTGCAGCAGGTGGTAGACGATGAAGAGCGCCAGGATGGGCCCGCTCCAGTACATAGTGCGCGAGGCGTAGGTGGAGGTGACGGGCTTCAGTTTCAAGTAGTTGACCGGCCGCGCCCGTTTTTGGAGTCCGGCCAGGGTAACGGCTGCCCAGATGTGCAGGCCAACGCTGATCAACAGGACGATACGCGTGCCCCAGAGGAGGGGCGGCAGCGATTTGAGTTTCTCGGCGTAGGCATCGAGGGCATGCGGCCCCTGGTAGACCTGCAGATTCCCGAGGAGGTGCCCGATGACGAAGCCCACCAGGACGACCCCGGTGATGGCCATAACCACTTTTTTGCCGATTGTCGAATCCAGAAAGCGGACATCACGCGCCGCCTTGCCCGCCAGGGCAGTTGTTGCCGTGCTCATAAGGTATACGAGGCTTTCTTTCCTTGGTCCGGATCACGCCGGCCCGCATTCTTTTGGATGAAGCTTCCCTCCCTATTGTAGGGATTTTTTAGAGGTAGGGGGCAAAGGCTTGGCGGATTCCGTCCTCTGGATTGTCCAGGAAGTTCTTGTAGAGACGGTAGTGGGCGGTGTTGGTGTAGGGTGTTTCGGTGTAGCCGTTTTGGTCCAGGACGAGGATGCGCGGGGTGGGGTAGGCCATGAGGAGGGGCATGATGAACTTACTCGACGCCGTGTGCCCTGGATTTGCTAACGTATAGGTTAGCAATGGCCAGGATGGAGGTTAACGAGTACCGTGATTCGTTAGCCGCGAGTCCATTTGCAAACTGGCTCACCACCCTTCCCGAGCAAGCTGCCGCGAAGGTGACCACGGGCCTCGAACGATGGCTGCTGGCAATCTCTCAAATGCAAAGCCGGTGGGGCGTGGCGTCCTCGAATACCGCATCGACTACGGTCCCGGCTGTCGCATCTACTTCGGCCGCCACGGGGACCGATTGATCATTCTGCTGGCCGGCGGCACTAAGCAACGGCAGCGGGCCGACATCGAACTTGCCACTTCGTACTGGCTCGACTACAAGCGGCGCAAGCCGCGGAAGGAGTAACGCATGGCATTGACACGAGACTTTCGCGAGACGATTCGGGAACGCGCCCAGCGGGAGCCGGCTTTTCGGCGTGCGCTGCTGCTGGAGGCCGTGGAATTGATGCTTTCCGGCGACGAGAGAACCGGGCGAGCGCTACTTCGCAACTACATCAATGCCACGGTTGGCTTCCCGGAATTGAGCCAGTCCACGGCCATTCCCGCCACCAGCCTGATGCGTATGTTCGGTCCGAAGGGTAACCCGTCGGCGCGCAACCTCTTCCGCGTACTGGCACATCTGCAATCGCAGGAGGGGATCAGCTTCGCGCTAAGGCCGCAGCGATAGTCGCGAGCTGTAGGTCGTGGTCACGGGTCAGTTTCTCGATGACCCATGCCGGGTCAGAGTTGACGACCCCGTTCCGCAACGTGCTTCTCCTGAAAACAGCCTCTGTAGACGCAGCTTGTCTTTTGCAGGTTTGTCGAGCGCTTTCAAGAACGCGTCCCACTGCTTCTCATTCACGATGAATCGCGTCCTATCCCCGAGGGCTTCCTCGGCGTTCTCCCGTGCGGCGCGTCGAATGAAGTCGGTGACGCTGATTCCCTGGGGCTGCGCAGCGATGTGGATCAACCGCTGCTCCTGTTCACTTGCCGCAATTGGACCCGCTTGTTCTTAGGGCTCTCGGATCCGTTGCCCGCCATGATTGTATTGTATTGTCAATGTACTCCGGTGTGTTCCGCGGTGGGGCCGTGCTGGAGAGACAATAGCGGGAGGGAAGCGCACTATGCCTATCGTCGAACAATGGAACATCTCTCTGCCTTTAAAGATGGCGAAGTACATCCGCGGCAAGGTAACGGCTGGTCAGTATCGTAACGTTAGCGAAGTGGTGTGCGAAGCGGTGCGCCGTATGCAGGAATCGGAATCGGAAGCCGCCGATGTGGACTGGCTGCGGCGGGAGGTCCGCGCTGGATTTGTTGATATCGAGAATGGTGAGTTCACCGATTATGACGAGGCGGGGTTGAACGACCTCGCGCAGCGGGTCAAAGTACAAGGGCGCGAAGCCTTGAAGGCGGCGCGGCGCTCTGCAAAGCCGATCCAATAATGCCGAATGCCGGTAAAGGCTGGCATTCTGATCTCCCGCTTCCTCCACGGAGCGCGGCGGCAGAAACAGGCATGGATCCCTCCTGAGCGGATCGGTCTGAATCAATACCGCAGCGTTAGCCCCGCCCGCCGTACCATAGTCACTATGCCCGCTCTGCTAGTGCTCCTCTTTCTCATGACATCCATCCTCCCCGCCGCCGAGGCCCCTATCTACTACCTCCTCTGGTTCGACACCGAAGACTACATCGAACCGGCCGCCGATGATGCCGCGCTACGGCTGGCTCTCGACCTCGAAAAGATGGGCGTGAAGGCCACATTCAAGGTTGTCGGCGAGAAGGCGCGGGTTCTCGAATCGCGCGGGCGCAAGGATGTCATCCGAGCGCTCGCCCGCCACGATATCGGCTATCACACCAACTACCACAGCATTCCGCCGGCGCCTGCGATGTATCTCAAGTCGCTCGGCCTGCTCGAAGGCGCCGCCGAGTTGGAGCGCCGCGAAGCCTCGGGGGTTGTGGATCTGCGGCGCATCTTCGGCGTCACGCCCAGTTGCTATGGCCAGCCGGGCTCCTCGTGGGGGCCGCAGGCCAACATCGCGCTGCGCCGCCTCGGCATTCCCGTCTACATGGACGAAGGGTCGCACATCGGCCTGAACGACCAGCCTTTTTGGTACATGGGCGTGCTGCACCTGTTCCACCTGGGCGCCAACTCCATGCGCGCCGATATCAATGATCCGTCCAAGCTGGACGCCGCCAAGAAGCGCTTCGACGAGGCCGCCGCCAAACTGCGCGCCCAGGGTGGCGGCTTCATCCACACCTACTACCACCCCACCGAGTTCGTCACCACTGAATTCTGGGATGCCGTCAACTTCGCCCGCGGCAAGTTCACCGCGCCGTCGGACTACCGCCGCCCGAATCTGCGCACCAAGGAGTCGAGCGAGCAGACGTATCGCATCCTATTGGACTACGTTGCCCATATCCAGAAGCAGCCGGGCGTCCGGATCGTCACCGCCCGCGACCTGCCGCAACTGATCGACTCGCCTCATTCGCTGGTCGACGTCAATGAGATCCGGGGGAACCTGCTACGCTCGATTGACGTGAATGGCCCCCACTCGCCGGCCGATCAGTTGCTGGCTTTGCTTGGTTTTCAGTCGATGGATGTGGATGGGCCGACCGCCCGTGTCGACTCGAATGTCGCCGCCACCTCCATCCCACGCGACCTATTTAATAAGGGCCGCGACGAAGCCATTGCCTTCGTTGAGACCCATAAGCGTCTACCCTCGCATGTCTGGTTCGGCTCGGAGCGCCTCTCGCTGGCCGACTTCACCGCCACCCTCGCCGGCGACCAGGGCGGGCCCACCGTTGCCGTTCGCCGCGGGGCGCTTGGCTTCGAGAAGTATGTCGCCACTGATCCCCGCCGCACTTTTGATTGGGCCATTCATCCGGAAGGCTTCGAAGCTCCGGAGTTGCTCGAGATGGGACGCCTGCAGGCTTGGACCATCAAACCGGCGCGTTTACGCTGAGCGGGACGACGGCCCGGCGTGCGATGCTGAAAAGCTAGCCGCGCTGGGTCGATTGCGCGGCGCGCGTTTAAAACTTATAATGTCGATAGGGATTATGGAGATTCTCGAAACCGCCTATACCGCGACGACTCCCCTCGAGGCCGACTACGACCATACGGTCCGCGCCGACATCGAGAACTTCAAGGCCGCCATCGAGAAGTATCTCGCCGGCGAATACACCGACGATCAGTTCCGGGCTCATCGTCTGCGGCGCGGCATTTACAGCCAGCGGCAGCCGGGCGTCCACATGATCCGGACGAAGGTTCCGGGCGGGACGGTGACGGCCGGGCAACTCCGTCAATTGGCATTGATCGCCGACCGCTACTGCGAAGGCAAGGGTCATCTGACCACGCGCCAGAACATGCAGTATCATTTTGTGCCGCTGCGCCAGGTGCCGGAGATTCTGAATCTGCTGGCCGATGTGCGGCTGACGACGCGCGAGGCCTGCTACAACACGGTCCGCAACGTCACGGCGGATTCGATGGCCGGGCTGCTACCGGGCGAAGCGTTCGACGTACGTCCGTATGCGCGGTTGGCGGCTTTTGCCTTCCTGCATAAGGAGCTTACCGACAGCATGCCGCGTAAGTTCAAGATCTCGTTCTCGGGTTATGACAATGACCCGATGATCGGCGCCATTCACGACGCGGGTATTATCGGCAAAACGCGCGTGGTGGATGGCAAGGAAGAGCGCGGCTTTAAGATCCTGGTGGGCGGCGGCCTTGGCCCCCTCCCCCGCGAAGCCATGCTGTTGGACGAGTTCCTGCCCGAAGACAAGCTGATTCCGCGGCTGGAAGCCATCCTCCGGCTATTCAACCAGCACGGCAATCGTGCCAATAAAAACAAGGCCCGGCTGAAGTTCGTGATCATGGAGCGCGGCTGGGATTGGGTGAAGCAGACCATCGAAGAGAACTACGCCGACATCCTGAAGAACGGCGGCGTGCCGGTTCCCGCCGAGGTGCCGGAAGGCTTCGGCGGCTTCGTTACCAAGGCTCCCGAACTGGGCCAGGGCAACCTGCTGCCCATCATCGACAACAAGATCACCGACCCGGATTTCGACCGCTGGCTGGAAACCAACGTGACAGAACAGCGCCAGCCCGGCTATGCGGCCGTAACGGTACTTGTGCCGCAGGGCAACATGACCGGCGACCAGATGCGCGGCGTCGCCAAGTTGGCCGAGGAGACGGGTGACGGCATGATCCGCGTCACCATCGAGCAGAACCTGGTGCTGGGCTTTGTTCCCGTGTCGAACCTGCGGCGTGTGTATGCGGCGTTGAAGCTGATTGGGTTGCACTTCTACGGCGCCAACGAAATCGCCGATGTGGTGACTTGCCCAGGCGCTTATTCCTGCAACCTGGCGCTGACCAAGACGATGAATCTGGGCGCGGCGCTGTACGACAAGGTGAAGAACCACGACGATAAGGCTGTCCGGACGTTGAAGATCCGGTCGAGCGGCTGCCCGAACTCGTGCGGCCAGCACTGGGCCGGGGACATCGGGTTCTACGGCAACGCCCGCAAGATCAACGGCAAGGAAGTTCCTTATTACATGATGCTGCTGGGCGGCGGCTACGACGAAACGGGCATCATGCGCTTCGGACTGTCGGTGCAGAGCGTGCCGGCCCGTTTGGCTCCCACCGCGGTGCAGCGCGTCATCGACCACTACGTCGCCAACCGCCAGGAAGGCGAAAACTTCCGGCAGTACGTGATGCGGCATAAGGTGGCGTTCTTCAAGGAACTGACGGCCGATTTGGCCAAGCCCACCGAGCTCGCTCCGGAGATGTACAACGACTGGGGCGACAACGAGGCCTACTCGTTGCAACTCGGCCGCGGCGAGTGCGCTAGTTAATAAACGGAAATTAATCCGCCTACCGCTTCATCGGGCCCGCTCGCCGTGGCAAAATAGCCGCACGAGGATAACCCGATGAAGCTTTTTCTTTTGCTCTCCATGACGGGCGCGCTTTGGGCGCAGAACCCGATGTCCGCCGACGCCAAGGCTCTGTATGAAGGCGTCCGCAACAATCTGATCAAGGCCGCCGACAAGATGCCGGAAGAGAACTACGCGTTCAAGCCGGTGCCGGAGGTTCGCTCGTTCGGCCAGTTGGTGGGCCATGTGGCCGACGCGCAGTACCTGTTCTGCTCGGCCGTGAAAGGCGAGAAGGTGGCGTCGAAGGGTATTGAAAAGACGAAGACTTCCAAGGCTGACCTGACGGCGGCGTTGAAAGAAGCTTTCGCCTATTGCGATGCGGCTTATGCCGCCATGACCGACGCGGATGCCGCCAAGATCACCAAGTTCTTCGGCCGCGAGCGCGCCAACATCACGGTGTTGCACTTTAACAACTCGCATAACAACGAGCACTACGGGAATATCGTGACGTACATGCGGATCAAGGGGCTGGTGCCGCCTTCAAGCGAAGGCCGCTAACAGCCCCGCCGCCGTCAGAAGTTGATCTTCAGCGCCAGTTGGATGATTCTGGCCTGATTCTGTTGGTATTCTCCCACCCGTCCGAAGTTGGCGCTTCCGGGATTGGTCTCCGGTCCCGGGAAGCGCGGGTGGTTGAAGAAATTGAACATCTCGGTCCGGAACTGAATCTTCCACCTCTCCTCGATCCGGAAATTCTTGAATAATCCCATGTTCAGTTCATTCAAACGGCTGTTGCGAAGATTCGCCCAGCGGGTGGGATAGCGCCGGACGTAGTTGCCGAAATCGGCATAGACGCCGTTCCGCGGATCGGCCGCTGTCTGCGGGACGAAGTTCGCACCCGGCAGGGAATGCACTCCAGTCCACGCGGGAAACAGCGCCAGGCTGTCGTTGGAGTTGGGGAACTTCACGAAATGCTCGGTGGCAAACCAGCGCGCCAGGGTCCGGTCGTTCCGCGCGATGGAAGCGTCCTGCCCATCGAAGAAGGAGTCTGTGCCAAATGCTACTGGAGTGCCGGACTGGATGGTGTATTGTCCGGAGAGCTGCCAGCCGCCGGCAATGGCGTTGAGTACTTTCGGCATATCCCGGCCCACCCACTTGCCGCGACCCACGGGAACCTCCCAGATCGGCGCCAGGGAGACTTTGTGCGGCCGGTCCTCACCGCCCAACTTGTGTTCCGCTACCGGTCCTGATACTTCCGGGCCCCAGAACGAAGTATCTTCAAACAACTTGGAGAACGTGTAGGCGAACAGCATACTGAAGCCTTTGCTGAAGCGGCGCTGCACCTTCACCTGGAGGGCATCGTACTGGTTGATGCCCCAGGCGTTGTTGCTGCGCACCTGCCCGCCCAGAATCTTGATGGGGCGGAGCAGGTCATAGACGTTAATCAACTCGTTGGTGGCACGGCTGCCGGACACACCGGGCAGCCCGCGGAAAGGATTGGGGATCTGTTCATCGCCGAGATACGGCCGTTGCAGCGGTTTGCCGCTGGCGTCGAAGCGCGGCGTACGAAGCGAGTCCCACATTTGGTAGCCGACATCGTTCTGCTGCAGGTCCCAGGTGATGCCGGAGGTGCGGTTATGCGAGTAGCCCGCCTCGAGCAGCCAACCGTTCCACTCGTGTTGCAGGAACAGGCTGTAATCCCAGGAATAGGCGGCGTTGGCGTCGCGATTGACCCAGTTCACGCCCTGCCCGAGGTTGGTCATGGCGCCCAAGCTGGATCCGGTGGGCGTTTGGATGCCGTCGCGGAAGGGATTATCCAACGTGTCATAAGGCGTGATGCGCGAATCGAGCGAGGCCTGGAATGGCGTTGACCGGCTGAAGCCGTTCTGTCCACTCTTGGTGCCGGTGCCCTGAACAAAGCGACCGAATCCGCCCCGGATCACGGTATTGGCGCGAAGCCGGTAGGCAAAGCCCATGCGAGGCTGCCACTGGTTCCACTTCCCGTTAACCGCCGTCGCCGGCTGGCCGCCGGTCCCGGAGAACAACTGCGCCCCGTAAACCTTGAACTGGGACACGGGCATCATCTGTGCGACCTGCGGGCCGAAGGGGTAGCGGACGGGATCGCGTAGCACGTTGGCCAGCACGGTGGCGTAGGCGGCTTGCGCCTGGTCGCTGATGGGGTTCAACGCCGCCGGATCGTAGCCGCTGGTGGTACGTCCAAACCGCTCGACGAAGGGCCGTTCGTAGTCCCAGCGCATGCCCAGGTTGAGCGTCAGCCGGGAGGTGGCGCGCCAGTCGGTCTGGAGGTAGGCGCCGTGGTAGCGCATGGAGTCGAAGCGGTTGGCGTTGCGCGGGAAACTGCCGGAGTAGGGCTGGCCCAGCAGGAACGTCGCCATGGTGGATCCATAGCCCGTCTCGCTGACATCGTAACGGCGGCGGGTCCAGTTGGCGCCGCTTTCGAAGCTGAACTCCCCGCTTTGGTTGCCAAGGTTCGCGTCCGCTTCCTGGATGAGGCGGTATTCCATTCCGTAGTGAAAGGTGAAGTTGCGGTAGGCGTGGGTGAGGTTTATGTTCAGGCTGCTCTGGGTGCTCATGGGGGTGCTGCCCGCACTACCGCCGATGTCACCGAAGATGTTCGTAATGCGCGGGAACGACACCTTCTCCATCTGGGACACAAACGACTTGGGAAAGCCTAAGTTTGCCGGATCAAAGCCCGCGCCGTGGTTGTAACTCGGCTCTTCGAACCGCGTGATATTCAGCCTTACATTGAGGATTTTCGTCGGGGATAGGGTCCAGACGTGATCCACGCCCAGACCGCGATTGATACGGGTCTGGTAGAGACCGGTGGCTTCGTTGGCAAAGTCATCGCCGGTCAGTTCGTCCATGTGGTTCCAGCGGATGGAAGCGAAGCTCTTATGCGTGTTGTTCCAGGTATGGTCGACGCGGGTAATGAAACTCGCCATGGAGTTCTGGCGGCTGCTGGTCGGCACGAAGTTATTCGAAGCATTGCTGGTCGGCAGGCTGGCGGCGTTTGGGAGCGGTACGAACTTGAGGATGTTGCGGGCGACCGGGCTCATGCGCTGGGTCGGGATGACGTTGCCCGGGAAGGGGAGACGGTATCCGAAGTTCGGATTAGCCACGTTCGCGCCGGCCGCGTCCGTGGTGGTGCGGGCGCCGTCGATGGTCAGTGGATCGAAGATAGTAATCGGCACCCGTTCGCTGGTTCCGCCGATGACGCGCGTGGTGAATGACCCGTTGAAGTCGCCATTGCGCTCCTGTTCAGTGGGTACGGACCGGTTGGTGAACCGTGGATCGCTATTACGGATCCCTTCCCAGGTGAGAAAGAAGAAGGTCTTATCCTTCTTGTCGTAGACCTTCGGAATCCACACCGGGCCGCCAAAGGTCCCGCCGTAGAGGTTATAGTGCGCCGGCACCTTTGCCTGGCCGCTGCGGTTGGATTGGAACAGATTCGCATTCAACGCCGAGTTACGGAAAAACTCATAAACCCCGCCGTGATAGTCCTTCGTTCCGCTCTTTACGCTGACGTTGATGGTGCCGCCGGCCTGGCGCCCATACTGTGCGTCGTAGGCGTTCGACATGATCTTGAACTCGGCCACGCTGTCCGCGGGCGGGATATAGGCCACGCGGTCGCGCTTGGTGTTCGGCATGCCGTCGATGAGAAACTCGTTGGCGCGGGTGCCCCGTCCGCCATTCACATTGAATTCCGAAGCGGCGTTATTCGACCACATCATGGCAACGTTCTGGTTCTGGTCCATGGCGGCGACGCCTGGCGACATCGTGGCCAGCAGGAAGGGGATCCGCGATAGCATCGGCATCTCGGTGATGGCCGCCCCTTCGATCACCGTGCCGGCCGTTGCCGCTGAGGTGTCGATCAAGGGCGTCTCCGCGGTTACCACGACACTCTCGGATTGCGTGCCTAACTGCAGTTGCGTATCGAGTTGCTTCGAGTCCGCGGTTTGCAGCACGATGTTCTTCCGCTCCTGCGTTTGGAAGCCTTCGGAACTTACTGTGATGGTATAACTGCCGGGGTTGAGGAAGCGGACGGTCCATTGGCCGCTCTCATTGGTTGAGGTTGTCTGGCGCACGCCGGTGGTGTCGGCGCTAACGGCGATGACGGCTCCCGGAATAACCGCGCCGGTGGAATCTGTAACAAGACCCTGCAAGGTGGCTCGCGATTCCTGAGCAGGAAGCAATGAGCAAAGAAGGCAGAATGCAACTAGGCCCCAAGTCTTCATATAGCTGTGCCAAATGAAACGTGAGAGCATGTTGGGGGCCAGTGATTTATGGGGGAGTTGGCGCCATTTGGAGTGGGAGAGCCGCCACTATTGCGCCGTATCGCCCAATCAGCCTGCGCGATTTGACTATCTCTACGACTTAGAAAATAATGCTTGCGAGTTAGGCCAATCGTACTTATGCTGAGCTTGAGTGTTTGACCCATGTCGCTAACAAGCACACGACGCGATTTTCTAACCACCGCCGCCGGGCTGGCCGCGGCGTCTCCGGCGCTCGCGATGCCGAAGAACGCGATGCCCCGGTGGCGCGGCTTCAACCTGCTTTATTACTTCCAGGCAATGCAATGGAGCGGGGACTCCGTTCCGATTCCCGAAGACGACTTCCGCATGATTGCCGAACTTGGCTTCGATTTCGTCCGCATCCCCATGGACTACTGGTATTGGATTGACCCGTCGTGGCGACAAACTAAGAAGCTCACGCCCGAAGGGGCTGTGAAGATCAACGAAGCCATGCTGGAAGGGGTTGATCGCATCGTGGAGTACGGCCGCAAGTATAACCTGCACGTCAGCCTGAACCTGCATCGCGCTCCTGGCTATTGCATCAACAACAATGAGCGCGAGCCGTTCAGCCTTTGGACCGACAAAGCGGCCGAGGACGCGTTCGTCCTGCACTGGCAGATGCTGGCCAAGCGCTACCGCGCGTCGCGGTCGAGTGAAGTAAGTCTAAACCTGGTGAACGAGGCGCCCAGCCCCCGCCCTGGCTTCATGTCGAGAGAAGACTACCGCCGTGTGATGACCCGCGCCACCGACGCCATCCGCGCCATCACGCCAGACCGCACGGTGATCATTGATGGGCTCAGCGTCGGCAACGAAGTGGTCTATGAGATGATGCCTACCCGCGTGGCGCAGAGCGTGCACGCCTACTACCCGGGCGAGATCAGCCACTACCGCGCTGGGTGGGTGGATAAGCGCAAGGATTATCCGAACCCCTGGTGGCCCGCGGTGAAGCGCGACGGATCCGCCATCATCAACCGCGATGATCTGGAGAAGCACTACGAGCCATGGGGTTGGCTGGTGCGGCAAGGCGTTGGGGTGCACTGCGGGGAAGCCGGCTGCTTCAACAAAACCCCGCACGAGGTCTTTCTGCGCTGGATGTGCGATGTGCTGGATATTCTCAAAAGCCACCAGATTGGCTGGGCGTTGTGGAACTTCCGCGGCTCCTTCGGCGTGGTGGATTCCGAACGGGAGGACGCCGAGTACGCCGATTTCATGGGTCACAAGGTGGACCGGAAGCTGCTGACGCTACTGCAGTACCACTAAGAACGCGGCTCAGCCGTGGCCGAGGTACATCAGCCACCCGAGCGCGAACATCACACCCAGGAAGTAGACGAAGGAGCGGACGCCATAATGGATCCGCTCCTTATCCGTTCTCTTCGTTACCACGCCGAGCACGATCGACGTGAACAGCGCAAACAGGACCGCCGCCTCAAAGTGCGACAAAGCCATCTTCGGCATTAGTCCTTCCTCCCGGAGACGATCTCGAATACGTCCACCATGGCGAGCACATTCATGAGTCCTGCGGCCACCAGGAACTTGGTGCCGTAATCGTGCACGTGTCCGGCAACCTCCGGCTGGTTGTAGCCGAGCCAGACGGTCAGCAGGTAGAGGATGCCGCTCATCATGTCGCCGAGAAAGCCGCCGACATAGATGATGGTGGTCAGAAGGTCGCCACTCATCGGCTCAAACATGGCTCCGCGCATCAGGATGCCCAGCAGGAAGGTCACGGTGATGGCGACGGCTAGCAGGGCTCCGCGCACGGTCTTCTTCAAGTAGAGGTGTCCCGCGCCTGGAATCAGCCAGGCCAGCAGAACTAAGGGCAGCCACTGTCCGATGGGAGCAGTCGGCTGCTTGGCGGCAACAGCAGTATCGCTCATGAGGTCTAGTTCTCAGTTTATCAGGACGGGCGAGACTCGCTTTGGTCTCATCTCATCGGGGGACGCCGTCTTTTGCCTCACGCAGGGCCTGGAGAAGGGCATCGGTGTCTCGCGGGCTCACCACCAGCGCGTAGTCTTCCGATGTGGGTATGTAAAGCACCCGGGCGCGTGATGTCAGGAACACCAGCGCCTTTTCGCCATTCTTCAAGCGGAACCAGCCGGAGGAGTATCCCGGCATGCCTATCCCGTTGGTGCGCCACGAAAGGCTATGATCCCGGTCCCCGGCCATGTTGTATACCTTGGCTTTGTCCAAGTGCAACTGGCTTAGGGAGATTGTGCGGCCGTAGACGTCACCCCGGATCCGGATGCCGTCCGCCGAAACCTCGAATGTGGTGTGCCGCATCGAGTACCAGAAGAATCCAAACAGAGCCACCAGCCCAAGTTGTATAGCCAGGATAACGGCGAAGAACGGTATCGCCGAGCCCGACGCCGGCACAATCTCGAAGACCTGTCTCATAATGTCTCCCAGCCCCAAATATAATGGAATCGGTCCTTCTATGCGCGGCTTGCCCTTATTGTTTCTCCTTGCACCTTTGGTCTACGCGGAAGTCGAATTCAACCGCGACATCCGGCCTATCCTCTCCGACAAGTGTTTTGGCTGCCACGGGCCCGATGCGAAGAACAAGAACATTCCTCTGCGCCTGGACCAGGAAGACGCCGCCAAAGCCGATCTCGGCGGGCGCCGCGCCATCATCGCCGGCAACGCCGCCGGCAGTGAGGTGATGAAGCGCATCACCACCGATCGCAAGGGCATGCGGATGCCGCCGGTCAGCACCGGCCACACGTTGACCGAGAAGGAAGTCGCGGTCATTCGCCAGTGGATTGACGAGGGCGCGAAATGGCAGAAGCACTGGTCCTTCCTGCCACCGGCACGCGCCGCGCTGCCTGTCGTGAAAAACACCGCCTGGCCGAAGACGGAAATCGACGGCTTCCTGCTCGCGCGGCTGGAAAAGGAAGGCTTGCAGCCATCGCCGCCGGCTGCGAAGGAGACCCTGCTGCGCCGCGTCACCCTGGATCTGACCGGCCTACCCCCCACGCCGGCGGACATTGACGCCTTCCTTGCGGACAACTCGGCGAAGGCTTACGAGAAGGCTGTCGACCGGCTGCTGGCGTCGCCTGCTTATGGCGAACGTATGGCCGCGCGCTGGCTGGATGCAGCCCGCTATGCCGACACCAATGGCTATCAGTTCGACGGCGAGCGGGTGATGTGGCGCTGGCGCGATTATGTGATCAACTCGTTCAACCAGAACAAGCCGTTTCACCAATTCATTCTCGAACAGCTTGCCGGGGATATGCTGCCGAACGCCACGCTGCAGCAGAAGATCGCCACGGGCTTCAATCGCAATCATCGCGCCAATACCGAAGACGGCATCATTCCAGAAGAGTACGCCGTGGAGTACGTGGTGGATCGTGTGGAGACGACGACAGCAGTCTTCCTGGGCCTGACCGCCGGCTGCGCCCGCTGCCACAACCACAAGTACGATCCGCTGACGCAGAAGGAGTTCTATCAGCTTTTCGCGTACTTCAATAACGTGCCGGAACTTGGCCGCGCCATGAAGTACGGGAACTCGCCCCCGATGGTCGTGGCGCCCACTGCCGAGCAGCAGGCCGGCTTGGACGCACTGAACGCGAAGATCCAGGCGCAGGAGAAGCAACTGGCGGCTCTCGGCAGCGCTACGAACAAGGCCCAGGCGGCGTGGGAGAAGTCGCTGGCAGGCACGTATCCCAGTTATTGGCGTCCGTCGCAGATGGCCGATGGGTCGTGGGATCTCGACAGCTTCCCGCCGCACAGCGGCAAACCGGCGGTAGTGCCGGGCCGGCTGAACAAAGCCATTGCCTTTGATGGCGGCACCGTGCTGACTTTGCCGCCGGCGCTGAGTAGGGTGGACATCACGGACCGCTTCTCGCTGGGCGCCTGGGTGAAGCACGCCTGCGACAAGCCTTGCTCGATTCTCAGCAAGATGAATGATTCGCCGACCGGGAAGGGCTTCGGCGTGCATATCAAGGATGGCAAGTTGCTCGTGACCATGACCAGCAATTGGGCCGACGATGCCATTCGCTACGAGAGCGAACAGCCTTTGCCCGCGGGCGAATGGCATCATGTGGCGCTGACCTATACGGGGTCGCGGATGGCCGAAGGCCTGCTGCTGTATGTCGACGGCAAGCCTGCCAAGGTAAAGGTGCTGCTGGACACGCTGTACCGGCCGTTCCGCAATGCCGCCGGTAAGTTTGATCCGCCATTCCGCCTGGGGGCAGGGAATGGGCCGGAGTGGCTGTTCAAAGGGCAGTTGGATGATGTCAACACGTGGCTGCGCGTGCTGGCCCCGGAGGAAGTGGAGTCCCTGGCTGCCGGTTCGTCGCTGCAGCAGATTGCCGCCAAGCCTGCCGCGCAGCGTACGGCTGCGGAAACGCGCCAGATCCGCTGGCACTTCCTGGAGAACCACGCGCCCGAGAACGTGCGGCAGCACTGGGCGAAGCTACAGGCGTTGCGGGCCGAGCGCGAACACAGGGAGCGCACGTTCCCCACATCCATGATCATGGCGGAAAGCGCCGTTCCCAAGGAGACGCATCTGCTGCAGCGCGGCCAGTACGACAAGCCGGGCGAGACGGTACAGCCTGGGGTTCCCGCTCTGTTGCCGCCGCTGCCCGCGGGCGCGCCGAACAATCGCCTGGGCTTTGCGCAGTGGGTCATTGATCCCGGCAATCCGCTCACCGCGCGGGTCACGGTAAACCGCTTTTGGCAGATGCTCTTCGGCACCGGGCTGGTGAAGACCGTGGAAGACTTTGGAACGCAGGGCGAACCGCCGTCGCACCCGGAACTGCTGGATTGGTTGGCGACGGAGTTCCTCCGGACGGGTTGGGATACGAAGGCGCTGCTCAAGACCATCGTCATGAGCGCCGCGTACCAGCAATCGTCGAAAGCTACGCCGGAGCTGCTGCAACGCGACCCGGAGAATCGCCTGCTGGCCCGCGGTCCACGTATCCGCATGAGCGCGGAGACCGTGCGCGATTCCGCCCTTCACGCCGCCGGTCTGTTGCGCGCGAAGATCGGCGGGCCTTCCGTAAAGCCGTACCAGCCCGCGGGTCTCTGGAAGGAGATCGTCATGCAGGACATGGACTATGTGCAGAGTACGGGTGACGATCTCTATCGCCGCGGGCTGTACACCTTCTGGAAGCGCACCGTGGCGCCGCCCATGATGGCCACCTTCGATTCCGCCTTACGGGAAACCTGCACAGTGCGCGAGAACCGCACGAATACTCCCTTGCAGGCACTGAACCTGATGAATGACGTGACGTTTGTCGAAGCCGCGCGCTTCGCCGGACAGCGCATGCTGAAGGAAGGCGGCCCGGATGCGGCCAGCCGCCTGCGCTACGGCTTCCGCCTCATTACCAGCCGCAACCCCACGAATGAGGAAGCCGGCGTTCTTGAAAGTAACCTCCGCTATCACCTCGATTATTTCGCCAGCAAGCCGGAGCGCGTCGAGGCGTATCTGAAGCAGGGCGATTCCAAACCTGACCCCAAGCTGAACCCGCGCGAACTGGCCGCCTACGCTTCGGTAGCCAGCCTGATCCTGAACCTGGATGAAGCCATCACGAAGGAATAAGCCATGAACGACATCACGCGCCGCCACTTCTTTTCCCGTTCGACGCTCGGCTTAGGCACCGCGGCTTTGGCGTCGTTGCTGCCCAGGGAGGCGATGGCGGTTACCGGCGCTCTGCCGGGCCTGCCGCATCACGCGCCCACCGCCAAGCGCGTCATCTATCTGTTCCAGCATGGCGCGCCTTCGCAGTTGGATCTGTTCGACTACAAGCCCGGGTTGGCGAAGCGCCGCGGCGAGGACCTGCCGGCATCGGTACGCATGGGCCAGCGGCTCACCGGCATGACTGCGTATCAGGCCACCTTCCCCACAGCGCCTTCCATCTTCAAGTTCGCCCAGCATGGCAAGAGCGGCATGTGGCTCAGCGAATTACTGCCGCACACCGCCAAGGTGGCCGACGATATCTGCCTGATCAAATCGCTGCATACCGAAGCTATCAATCACGACCCCGCGGTGACGTTCTTTCAATCCGGCTTCCAACTGGCGGGCCGGCCGAGCATTGGTTCGTGGGTCAGTTATGGCCTAGGCAGCGAGAATCAGGATCTGCCGGCTTTTGTCGTGATGGTTTCGCAGGGGCTTGGCAATGCGCAGGCGCTGGCCGATCGCCAGTGGTCCAGCGGCTTCCTGCCCACCAAGTTCGCCGGAGTCAAGTTCCGCGCCGGTACCGATCCCGTTCTGTACCTGTCGAATCCCGAAGGCTACGAGACCGGGGCGCGCCGCCGCTTTCTGGACGACTTGGGCAAGCTCAACGGCATCAAGCAGCAGGATTACCAGGATCCGGAGATCGCCACCCGCATTGCCCAGTATGAGATGGCGTTCCGTATGCAGGCCTCCGTGCCCGAGTTGACCGATCTTTCGAAAGAGCCCGATCATGTCTTCGAGATGTACGGCCCCGATGCGCGCAAGCCGGGTACGTATGCCGCCAACTGCATCCTGGCGCGGCGGCTGGCGGAGCGCGGGGTGCGCTTCATCCAACTGTTCCACCGCGGTTGGGACCAGCATGGCAATCTCCCCAAGGATCTGCCCAAGCAGTGTATGCAGACCGATCAGGCTTCGGCCGCGCTGATCCAGGATCTGAAGCAGCGCGACATGCTGAAGGACACGCTGGTGGTGTGGGGCGGGGAATTCGGGCGCACCGTCTATTCACAAGGCACGCTCACCGAAGATAACTACGGCCGCGATCATCATCCGAAGTGTTTCGCCATGTGGATGGCCGGCGGTGGCGTGAAGGGCGGGCATGTGCACGGCGAGACCGACGAATTCAGCTACAACATCGTCGAGGACCCGATGGATGTGCATGATCTGCATGCCACCACGCTGCATGCGCTGGGTGTGGACCACCTGCGGCTGACGTACAAGTTCCAGGGGCGGCATTATCGCCTGACTGACGTACATGGCCGTGTCGTAAAGCAACTGCTGAGCTAATGCGGCGGTTGGTTGCCGCCGATTGGAGCAAGCACGCGGGGAAACGCTGGTACTGCGTGGCGACTCCTTGCGGCGATGGCTTTGACGTCGACGGCCCGTTCCCGGTAGAGGATGACTTCCTGAAGCAGTGGGAGGATCGTCCCACGCTGGTCGGCGTCGACTTCGCGATTGGCCTGCCGCGGGAGTATTGCCAGCGTGCCGGGATCGCCGGCTTCGTGCAAGCCCTGCCCACCTTTGACGCCGCGTTCTTCATGGTGTCGGATGAGCCGTCGCTTGGGCAGCCCTTCTATCCCCGATCGGCCACCGGCACCCGCGCCCGGTTGCAACAAGTTACTGGCGAACTGCGACGCCGTTGCGATGCGTTGGTGAAGGCCTGCCCGATCTTCTGGACATTGGGCGCGCAGCAGGTGGGCCGCGCCACCATTCACGGCTGGCAGACGCTGCTGCAAGGTCGCGCGCCGCGGTGGAAGCTGTGGCCGTTCGACGGCGATCTGGACTCGATGCCGTATGCCATCGCCGAGTGCTACCCGCGGCTGGGGTACCACGAACTCATCGGGCGCAGATTTGCAAAGTCCAGCCGCGACGCCCGCGCCGCGCAAGCGCCGTTGATCCTGGCCTATGCCGCGCGGCACGGCCTGCGAATCGCCCCATCGCTGCAAGCGCACATCGAAAGCGGCTTCGACAGCGACGACCCGTTCGACGCCTGCCTCGCCGTGATGGGGATGACCGCCTGGGTCCGCCGCCCGGTGCCCGCGCCGCAATCCGAGACCGTCCGCCGCTATGAAGGCTGGATCCTCGGCCTGCCCGATCCTCACGGCAATTCGAACACGTAGAGGGCATTCCCATTGCCCGGAAAATGGATCTCCGGAGCGATGATATGCGGCACATCGCGCGGACTGCCGCCGCCCAATCCCGTGGTGACCGCGATGTACTGCTTGCCGTCGATCGCAAACGATACCGGATGCCCCTGTACCGACGTGCCTAGCCGGGTCTGCCACAACACCTTGCCGGTGTTGACGTCGAAGGCTTTGAAGTAGCGGTCCAGATCGCCCACGAACGCCACGCCGCCCGCCGTCGACAAAACGCCGGTCAGGAACGGCGCGCGCTGCTCCACGGCCCACTTCTCGTGCATGGTCCGCACGTCGTAGGCGGCCAACTTCCCGATCATGCCTTTCTTGCCGGGCATTTCGAGAAAGTGCCGATTGCCTCCACCACCGCCGGACCCCGCCTTCATCTCCACCTGCCGCGCCGACATGTCCATACAACTCTGGCTCAACGGCAGAATCAACTGCGCGCTCGGCGGATGATAGCTCATCGGCTGCCAGTTATGCCCGCCCTGCGTGCTGGGGCAGACGTTCAGCCATTGCCCGATCTTCTGCTCCAGGATATCGGCGCGATACGTCAGCTCGCCGGTCTTCCTGTCCACCGTCGAGAAGATGTTCTGGAACACGGTCTCCGCCAGGTCCAGATACTTGCCTGTCACGCGATCCAGCTTCCAAAGGATGCCCGCCTTGCCGATGGAGAACACCAGCTTGCGGCCATCCACGTCCACAAGTACGCGTTCGAAGACCTCATCGAGATCAAACGTTTCCTGCCGGACATGTTGGAAGTGCCAATCGAGCTTGCCGGTGTCGGCATTCAGCGCTAGCGTGCTGTTCGTATACAGTGCCTTATCGCTGAACTTCGACCCGCGGCTCACCTGCATCCACGGCTTGGCCTGCGCTACGCCCCAGTAGGTGCGGTTCAACTCCGGATCAAAGCTGCCGGCAATCCAGGTGTCGCCGCCGGCGCGGAACAGGTTGGTCAGCGAGCCCCACGTATCGCCGCCGGGTTGTCCGTCGCGCGCAATGGTGTAGAACTTCCACGCAGCCTTGCCGGTCTCCGCATCCCAGGCGCTGATGTAGCAGCCTTCTTCCTTGAACGACCCGCAGCCAGTGAGCCCTTGCAGGATCTTGCCGTTGATGGCGATGGTGCCGGATGTGCTGCTGTAGCCGCGCTTGGGCGGCGCCACTTCGCTGGTCCAGACAAGACGGCCTGTACGCGCATCCAAGGCATGCAGCCGCGCGTCGGTACCGGATAGATAAACCTTGTCGCCCCAGATCGAGATGGCCCGCGTGGCTCCATAGGCGCGCGTCGATTCCGGCCCTACGTTGTGTTCCCAGATCAGTTCGCCGGTGCGTCCATCCAGCGCCTGCATCGTATGGCTGGTGTTCGAAAGATAGATGATGCCGTCATGCACAAGAGGCGTCGGCTGGTTGGCGCCGCCATCGTTCATCGCCCAGACCCACTTCAGCCGCAGGTTCTTCACGTTTGCCGCGGTCACTTCGCTGAGGGGGCTGTAGCTCCAGCCCTGGTAGTTGCGGCGAATCATCAGCCAGTCGCCGGGATCCGGAGTGCGCAGCATCGCATCGGTGACCGGACGGTAGTTCTTCACGGTGCCACGCACGGTGTGACCCTTAGGCCGCGCCCGGGTGGAGAGGCCCGCCTGATCGCTGGCGGGGTCGGTAAGGATCTTCAGCAACTCCGCCGGCATCTGGCCATTCGCCACCGCGCCGATACGCACGCGGCTGTTGGCGATGAGCGGTTCCGGGCCGGCCTTTGCGCCATTGGCTTCCAGGATGAAAGCAGACAAGGCCACATACGTCTCTTCGCCGAGCCCACCGGCGTTGCCCGGAGGCATGGTCTGCTGCATGTAGCGGGTCAATTGCAGCGCGGTGCGATCCCGCCAGACATTGATGAAGTTCGCTCCGGTTAAGGGATGGGCTTCATTGCGCCCGGCGAGCGTGGGCAGATGGCAACTGGCGCAATTGCCAAGATACGCCTGGCGCCCTGCCAGGGCCTGCTCAGCGGTGAAGGTCTGCCCCGCAGCGAAGGCCGCGCTCAGGCAAAGGACAAGGAATACACGGATCATGGTGCCTTGTGAGGTTCTATCACAAAGGCGCCGGTTTGCGTAAGGTTAGGGGCGCTCGGTGCGCGATTTGGTCACCCGGTCCACGATCTCCCGGAACTGGGCCTGATCCATCGCGTCGGTGAGTTGCAGTTCGTAGGTGTCGCCGCGGAAGGGGCGGATCTCCAGTTCGTAGGGGTTCTTGTTCTTCAGTTCCTTGATCTCCTTCAACTCCCAGCGGCGGGAATCGGAGGCGACGTCCGTGGATTCGAACATGATGCGTGTGTCGTCGACGATGAGCTTGCCGTCGGTCTTACCGCGCAGCATCTTCTTCTTCTGTGCGCGGAAGGTTAGCGTGCCGGCGGTTCCCGTGGTCCCGCCCGCGGGTGTACCGGCCTTGGCGGCAACCGCCGGCGCGGAGGCGAACCAGCGCTGGATGGCGGTTGCTTCCGATGCCGCGGTCAACCGCAGAATCACGCGCGTTGTGGATCCGGAGCGGTCCCTTACTTCCTTGTTAAGTTGTACGGTGACGGACTCGGCATCGGGCGTAACGGCCGAGATCATCGCGCGGGTTGCGAAGAAGGATGCCTCCGGCTTCTCATCATCAAGGAAAACGATGGAGTCCGGCAGTACGGCAATGCGCCCCGTCACGGCCTGTGCAGCCACCAGTGTCCCGCGATAGACATTCAATTCGCCCTGCGCCAAGGCGGTGCCTGAAGCGATAACGGTATAAGCCACTCCCAGCCCAAACGACAACAATTTCATACTAAATATTGTCCGAGACCCATCTGGAAAAAGCAAAACGCCGCCACGGACGGATCCGCGGCGGCGACTGGTGATTCGTGCTTGTCTTGGCTAGTTGACGACGTCGACGCCCATGCTGCGCGCCGTGCCGCGAACGCTGCGAATCGCGGCTTCCACGTCAAAGCAGTTCAGATCGGGCATTTTCTGCTTGGCGATCTCTTCCACCTGCTTGGCCGTGATCTTACCCACCTTATTGCGGTTCGGTTCGGCCGAGCCCTTGGCCAGGTTCACGGCCTTCTTGATGAGGACGGGCACCGGCGGCGTCTTGGTGATGAACGTGAACGAACGGTCCGAGTAGATCGTGATCACCACGGGGATGATCAGTCCTTCCAGGTCCTTGGCCGACGTCTTGGCGTTGTAGGCCTTGCAAAACTCCATGATGTTGACGCCCTGCGGACCGAGCGCGGTTCCGACGGGCGGTGCGGGCGTCGCCTTCCCGGCCGGAATCTGTAACTTAACTTGTCCAGTGACTTTCTTTGCCATCGTTATGCCTGCTGCTTACTTAGATCTTTTCAACCTGTAGGAATTCCAGCTCGACCGGCGTCGCGCGGCCGAAAATCGTAACAAGAACGCGGAGCGTGTTGCGTTCGCTGTTTACCTCATCCACCTTGCCGGAGAAGTTCGCGAACGGCCCGTCGATGATGCGGACAGTCTCGCCCTTCTCGAAGTTCAGTTTCGGACGAGGACGTTCCGCCGAGGTAGCCTGGCGGAACAGAATCTGGTTCACTTCTTCGGGCGTCAACGGCACGGGCGTATTGCCGCCGCCGACGAAACCGGTCACGCGCGGCGTGTTCTTGATCTCGTGCCAGAGTTGGTCGTCCATGTCCATCTGGACCATCACGTAGCCGGGATAGAGAAGGCGCTTGCTGGTCACCTTCTTGCCGTTGCGCAACTCCACCACCTCTTCGGTGGGAATCAGTATCTGCCCGATCTTGCTTGCAAAGCCGAAGGCGTCGGCGCGCGTTTTCAGCGACTCGGCGACTTTCTGCTCGAAACCGGAATAGCTATGAATGATGTACCAGCGCTTGGTTTCCTCCGGCTCCGCAACCGGTGCGGCCGGAACGTTATCTTCAGGCGCAGCCTCGATAGCGGCTTCTTCCGACGGGTCCACATCGACCACTTCGTACTGGGCCGGATCGAAGGTCTCGTCGTCTTGGGGAGGCGCGGTTTCGTCGGTCATGAATGAGCCTAGGGACTTACTTGGTGAACGTATCGAAGATCTTCGTGACGAGACGCGTGATGGCTAAGTCGACAACCCAGAAATAGGCGGCGAAGGCGAAGACGGAAACGATCACGACCGTGGTGGTTGCCCTTACCTGATTCCACGAGGGCCAGGTTACCCGGCGCATCTCGGCCTTCAGGTCGTCCACATAGGCTCTGACCTTCTGGGGCCAGGCAGCCACCCGGGTGCCTAACGAGTTCGAATCTCCGCGAGCTTCGGTTTCCATAGCAGAACTAGTAGCCACAACCACTCTCACACTTCTGTCGAAATTGAAAAACTACGGGGCAAGCCGCGGACGCAAGCTTCTCTCGCTTGTTTCCGGAACTGGCAGGGGCGGAGGGATTCGAACCCCCACTCACGGTTTTGGAGACCGCTGTTCTACCGTTGAAACTACGCCCCTAAACCCTAAAGACGACAATTGGGCAATTTCAATTGTATCGCAAAAACTGCCCGGATATGCTAAACCGCTCCCGTTGCCAGGAGCGGTTCGCAATGAGACCAACTCGAAACGGCGGCGTTAATCGGGGAGGATTTCGCTGACCGTGCCGGCGCCGACCGTACGGCCGCCTTCA
>CAYLPH010000029.1:0-97698 GCA_964385495.1 uncultured Candidatus Solibacter sp. | reverse complement strand
GGCTGTTACGCTTTGCCGGCGAAAGGAGACCACGTCCAGAATGTCCAAACTCCAGCGCGGGTCTGGGGACCCGCCCTCCAGGGGGCGGGTTGGGTTATTTGTCGACGGAATCCTCGTTGCGGTCGCGGAAGTAGGTGCGGAGGTCGTCGCGGAGGCGGATGCTGCGTTCGCCCAACTGGTAGAGCCCCTGGGTATCGCGCTTAAGGTCGAGTAGCGGGTCGTACTGGTTGTCGACCAGGATATGCCAGCGGTCCATGTACTTGCGATCGATCTTTTTGCCGTGCCAGTGGTGCAGCAGCATGCCGTCGATGTAGCCGATGTTGCGCTTGACGTAGGTTTCGGCGCGCTCCTGCCAGCGGAGCACATCGGCGCGGTAGTTCGGATGGAGGCCGCTGGTGATGGTGCGATCGGCCTCGCCGATGAGGGCGGCGGCCATATGCCAGTCGCCGGAGCCGCCGATGCAGGTGTCGAGCAGGCCGCCGAGTTTGTCGAGCGCGGAGCGGCGCGCCGCCCAGGCGAAGCCGGGATGCCAGTAGCCGCCTTTGGCGTAGCCGTAGCCGCCGGTGGCGGTGCGCATGGTGCCCTTGGTTTGCCAGGGGCGGGGCGAGGGCTCGTTGTAATACATCCAGGCCCAACTGCGTTTGACTTCGCCGGCGGGCTCGCAGCCGGGGCCGAGGTCCTGACAGTGGGTGAACATCTGGACGACGTCGTAATGCTGGAGCTGCTGGATGGTCTCGTAGGCCCAATCGGGGCGCGCGAAGGTGACGTCGGCATCCACCCAGGCGAAATATTCGGCATCCGGGGCCTGCGTCAGCACGTGGGCGAAGAGCAGATTGAGCGCGTTTTCCTTGTGCCAGAGCTCGTACTGGGTGCGCAGTTGGAGGTGGCGCGGATTGCCAGGATCCGTGATGGCGAACGGGCGTTTGCCGTAGGCGACTTCAACGGTCCAATGGACGATGTGCGGCCCCTCGTTCTGGGCTTTGAAGGCTTCGTAGAGCCGGTAACGCGAGGCGTACCGGACCGGATTGGAGACGATGGTACAGACGTGCAGGGCAGCCGGAGCTTCCACCTGCAGGGAGCGCGACAACGGGCGCGGAAAGTTCGGTGCGACGGGCTGAGACAGCATAAAAGAAACCTCTTCTCGGTTTCTTTACTACCATGCGGGTTTGGGGCTGCCTGGGGTGGGAGTTTGTATGTTGTTGTATTCAGGGAGGAGATTTCCAGGCTAGGGCTGTGAACGGGGTTTCGAGGGTGGTGGCTTTTCGGGGGTGAGCCGGGCGCTGGCGGGGGTGTATCGGAAAGTCTCCGGCTGCCTGCCACCCGATATCTTCACTCTTACGTAGCCGCGGGCCTGGAGTGCCAGCAAGGGCTTGTTTCCCCAACGGCCGCCGTCCTTATCGAGTCGCGTGGTGAGCGGGGCGGGCGTTCACGTGAGTATTGTAATCCCTTCCTGTGCTAGCATGGCAGAAGACCCACCACTCCCGCGGAGGGATGGCTGAGTGGTCGAAAGCAGCGGTTTGCTAAACCGTCGTACTGGACTAAAACCGGTACCGAGGGTTCGAATCCCTCTCCCTCCGCCATTAACCCCGAACATAACCGCTATGCAGTGTTCGCACTAGGGAAGCTGCACGATCGGACTCTAGATCCAGAACAGTTGCTCCGGACCGTAGCACTGGCGACGACGGACTGTGAGGAGTCGGTGAACACACCGAGAATGGAGCCGTAAGTTGCTGGGCCGAGACAGAGCTTCGTCAACGGAAACAATGGTCTTCGAAAGGTTCCAAGCCAGAGGTCCAAGGCTAGACCTGATGCAAAGAGTGCGTAACCTTAGCCGGGGTGGGATTTCACACGCCTGTCATACCTTCGAGCCGGAGGTATAGTCCGTGTTTCCCCACGCCATCGCCGGAAACAGTCTTCGTGATTACCCCTAGCCGCGGACATCAGTAGTGCGGCGCGCTTCGCCAACCTGTTCGGTTAGAAGGTTAAGAGAATCACTGCGCCTCTAAGCCGCTAGCTCCGCAACGACTTCCACGCGCTGCGTCCACGACACTGGCCGGATATCGTAATTGCGAAACGCGTCTACCACCCCTCCGGAAATCGGCTGCTCATCGTTCAGCATTGCATACGCCTTGCTTTCAGCCGGTCGGACCTGTCGAGTGTCGATCCATGCATTGATGAACTGCAGGGCGCTGTCGCGTGTGGGCCGGTTGATCGCCTGCACGATACGTTCCGGCTGCTTGCGGGACTTTGGTATGGCGAAGTCGAAATGGTGGTCATAACCGCTCATACCGGTGAACTTCACATTCGGCATATAGCGGACATCGTTGGCATCCAGCCATGCAACCACATCCTCGTAAAAACAGGCTCTCAACTACCGGCTTCGCCAGGTAAAAGAGATCGTTCACCGCGAGCATGGCCTGAATGAGGTTGTGCTTGCGCAACGGAAAGCTTTCTGCTGTCGCGAGTACCTCGATGGCGTCATTGTTCAGCTTGACACCGAAGCCGTTCAGCGTCATGCGCAAAAGATCCTTGCGTTTGTCAGTGTTCAGATTGCAGCCCGAAGCTTCAAGGTCGTGAATGATGTAGCTGTCGTCGGTTAGCACAAAGCCGCCGTTCTCGCGCCGGGCATATATCTGCAAGGCGTCGTTGTGCCGGTCAAGATATGGGGTTGTGATCTCAACCCATTCACCGTTTGTTTGCCGGAGCGTGGTTTTGTCCTTGAGCCACATCCGGTAGTCGTCCATCAGCTTCTCGATCTCCGCGACGCTCATGAAAACAGCCCCTTCCGCATTTTGGCGGGCCCGGTGATGTTGCAATGTTGCAAGAAAGCTTCGCAAGTGGAAAACAGATCGGCTGGATTTCTGTAGCGATCGATTGGAATCGGGACCGCCCACTTGACGCCATAGCCTTCACGGTAGATGTGGAGATGCGGACACGGCCGTTTGTCAGGCGTGGTGAGCGCGAGAGCCATACGTTGACCCGGTGGCGGAAATGTCCAGTCGTCCTCATCGACAAATCGCTTCTCCATGGCAATGAGCGCGTCTGCTTCGGCTTGCGTGATCTCGATATCAGCCATGCATTCAGCGGCACATCCTTTCAGCGAACTGCCTGGCGTCGGAACCCAGCGAATCGGCGTACATCGCCGTCCTTGAAAGGGCGGCATATCCTGGCAATTTCTGTACCAAGTTGAGCGGAACGCCGGAAAGGGGGGCCTTGATCCCGAACTCATGGGGCAGTCCTTTGGGCGTGGCGTGCCGGCAATACCGGCGGTCAACGCGAGGGCTTCCGATATCCGGCAGCCGATATAGGCGAGCAGCGCACCAAGAATCCGTACCGCGCGGAGCTGCTTCGGTGGCTTTCAAAAGCGCCTTGCGCTCCTCTGGCGTGAGGTATTTTCGTTCGCCGAGGGCAGGTTCAACTATCAGGCGCGAGTTCACCTCACCCCCAGCGCCACCACCTCAAAGTCATAATCCGTATACGTCCGCATCACCCCGCGCAGCCACAGGATCGTCCTCGCTCCACCCTTGCCAATCGGGATAAGCGGCCGGATGTTGTCCTGAGTCGAATCCTTCGTCAGCGCCGTCCAGGCGAAGTGCGCCCCGCCGTCCTTTGTCGAACCGAGATACAACTCCCAGTGCGGCATTCGCTTTCCCGTGACGGGGTCGGCGTTGGTGGAGATCACAACCGTGTTCGCGTCCCGCGGGTCTACAGCGATGTTCCCCGTATAGTCATCCTCGCCGGGATACAGTTTGCCGCCGGCGTAGGCGATCTCGTGCTGCTCCCACTTCTGCCCCGTCCAGCGGGCGTAATGGTAGCGGTGGTCCTCGCCGGCCTGGCCATCCGGAACCCCCGCCGAATCCTTCCGGACACTGAACGCCAGAAACGGGCGGCCGGCTTTGTCGAGGTGCAGGTCGCCGATCCACGCCACGTTATTCGCGTCACCCTTGTAGACCAAGGTGCCGTCCTCCGGCTTGGCCAAGCCCTTGGTAAGTGGCGCGATCACGGTTCCGTCCAAGCGCTGCAGATTGCCCCCCTTGTACGCAACGTGATAGACGCTGTTGCCGTAGTTGCGCGGGTGGCCTTCGGTATAAGCCAGGTGCACCGTATCGACGCCATTCGACGCGTACTTTACATACGGCCGGTGGCGGACCTCCGCCGGTACCTGGATCAGCACGCCGCCGGTCTTCCACGTATCGCCGAAATCCTCCGACCACAGGTAGGACGGCTTGTAGCTGTTATGGACGCCACGGAAGAAGTCGTAGAGCCGCTTCTCCGCCGGCAGGTAGTGGAGGTTGGTGTACGTGACGCGCGAGGTTGGGCTGGGGACGTAGACCTGCTCCGGCCCCCATTTCGTCGCGTCGCCAGGCTCGGAGATGCGGTAGTACTTCTTCTCCTCCACGCCATGCAGGGCGTACATCGCCAGCACCCTCCCATCGGGGCGCACCCAAAACGCCGGCGAGTTGTGGTCGTCATGCCAGCGGCTCCGCTCGGGCTCGGCGGGGGCATGGAGCACGACGGTTTTCGCGGCGCCCGTCTTGCGGTCCACCACCGTCACCTCGATGTTGCCTTTGCGTTGCGGATCTTTACTCCCCGCCGCCACCGTGCCGATAATCAGCTTGCCGTCCTGAATCACGACGCGCTCGTCTTCGAACCAGCACCAGCCGCCGTCATCCACCAGCACCCGTGGGATCGGTATGGCCGCGACCGCTGGCAGGAGCGTGGCGCAGACAATCTGGACTAGTACAGCTTTCATCCTGCGTTTGGCATTGCAATCGCAATGCAATTGGTGTGACCGACACCGATCGCGCGCAGCGCCTCGAGCGTGTCATGGCACGGCACGGCTATTCCGGCGACTCCCTGATCGAGGTACTGCATTCCGCGCAAAGCCTTTACGGCTATCTCAGCCCGAAACTCCTGGCCCTGGTGGCCACGAAACTGAAGCTTCCCCCCAGCCGCGTGGTGGGTGTGGCAACTTTCTATCATCTGTTCGCACTTGCGCCAAAGGCCCCACATCAGGCCATGGTCTGCATGGGCACCGCCTGCCATACGGCCGGGGCTCCCGACCTGGCGCGGGTCTTCCATACACGCTTCCCCGACTGGCAGGTCAAGATCGGACGCTGCGTCGGCTGCTGCGGCCTGGCGCCGATGGTCATCTGCGACGGCAAGCCGCAAATCCGGTTGACGCCGGAGAAGCTTGTCCGGCAAGTGGAGGCACTGGCGCAGCCATGAATATCGAAGAACTGATTGAAACCGGGCAGCAGGAGAGCGAGCGCCAGGCCGGCCTGCGCAACCGGATCCTGTGTTGCAGCGTGGCGGGGTGTACGGCGGCGGCGGGCTCGGCGGCCATTCGGGGGTCGATTGAAGCGGCGATCCAGGAACAAGGCCTGCCGGGCGAGGTGGAAGTTTGCGGCACGGGCTGTCTGGGCCTCTGCGGCCATGCTCCCTGCGTGCGTAGCGCGAACCTCAACGAAACCTATCACGACGTCACCGCGGCGGACGCTCCCTACCTGGTGCGCGGGGATCGCAGCCGCTTTGCCGGGCGTACGGTGCGCGACAGCGACGCCTTCTACGCGGGCCAATGCCGGGTGGTGTTGGAGAACTCCGGCCGCGTGGACCCCGAACGGGTGCTCGACTATATCGCCGCGGGCGGTTATCAGGGGCTGCTGAAAGTGATCTCGGAGATGACCCCATTCGAGGTGGTGGAGGAGATCAAGAAGAGCGGTCTCCGCGGGCGGGGCGGAGCGGGTTACCCCACGGGTCTGAAGTGGGAGCTGGTGGCGAGGCAGGAATCGCCGGTAAAGTACGTGATCTGCAACGCCGATGAGGGCGATCCGGGCGCGTTCATGGACCGCAGCGTGCTCGAAGGCGATCCGCATCGTGTCTTGGAAGGCATGGCGATCGCGGCGTTCGCGGTGGGCGCCACGCAGGGCTACATCTACGTGCGCGGGGAATCGCCGCTGGCGGTGGAGCGCGTGCGCACCGCCATCCGGCAGGCGGAGAGGGAAGGGCTGCTGGGCAACCGCATCCTTGACCATAACTTTCAGTTCCGGATCGATGTGCGCATTGGCGCCGGCGCTTATGTCTGCGGCGAGGAGACCGCGCTGATCGCGTCGATCGAGGGCCAGCGCGGAACGCCGCGCCCGCGGCCTCCTTATCCGCCGGAGAAGGGCCTGTGGGGGGCTCCCACGCTCATCAACAACGTCGAAACGTTCGCCAACATCGCGCCCATCATCCGGAAAGGCAGCGCCTGGTACGCGTCGATGGGCACGGCGGCCAGCCGCGGCACGAAGGTGTACGCGCTGGCCGGACGTATCGCCAAACCCGGCCTGGTGGAGGTAACGATGGGTACCCCGTTGCGCATCATCCTGTTCGATATCGCGGGCGGCGTACCGCCGGGGTACTCGTTTAAAGCCGCGCAGACGGGCGGACCGGCGGCGGGCTGCATCCCGGCGCAACATTTGGACGTGCCGATGGAGTACGAATCGTTGCAGGCGATTGGCTCGATGATCGGCTCGGGCGGACTGATCGTCGTCGATAACTCCGTCTGCATGGTGGATCTGGCGCGGTTCTTCATGGAGTTCTGCATGGACGAATCCTGCGGCAAGTGCATTCCCTGCCGGGCGGGCACGGTGCAGATGCACGACACGCTGGACCGTATCGCAAAGGGCACGGGCAGCGAGGCCGATCTGTCGCTGCTGGAGGAGTTGGCCGGACTGATGCGCGCCACTAGCCTGTGCGGATTGGGCATGGCGGCGCCCAATCCGGTGATGAGCACCATCCGCCACTTCAAGGACGAGTATCTCGCCCATATCCGCGATCACCGTTGCCTGGCCGGGAGTTGCCGGCCGGGCGGGGAGGGGACCCCGGTATGAGAGTCCGCACGCTCGAAATCGATGGGCAGATGATGACGGGCGCTCCCGGCGAGAGTATCTTCAACGTCGCCTGGAACAACGGCATCCGCATTCCGCGGCTGTGTCATCTGGGCGGGCTGACCGACGTGGGCGCCTGCCGGCTGTGTCTGGTGGAGGTGGAGGGGCAATCGCGCCTGCTGCCTTCCTGCATGACGCCCGTCAGGGAAGGAATGGTAGTCCGCACCAATACCCCGGCGCTGCAAAAGCACCGCGGACTGATCGTGGAACTGCTGCTTGCCGAGCGCAATCATGTGTGTGCCGTGTGCGTAGCGAATGGCGCCTGCGAGCTGCAGGAGCTGGCGTCGTCGTTAGGCGTGGATCACGTCCGCGTCCGTTATCGCCATCCGAACTGTCCGGTGGACCTCAGCCACGCGCGCTATGGCCTGGACCACAACCGCTGCATCCTCTGTACGCGCTGCGTGCGGGTCTGCGACGAGGTGGAAGGCGCGCACAATTGGGACATCGGGCACCGCGGCACCCATGCCCGCGTCATCAGCGATTTCGGCACGGCTTGGGGCGAGTCGGGAAGCTGCACAAGTTGCGGCAAATGCGTGCAGGTGTGCCCCACCGGCGCGCTGTTCAGCAAGGGCGCAAGCGTGGGTGAGATGCGCAAGGATCGCAGTTTCCTCAAGTACATCGTCACCGCGCGGGAGAAGCACCAATGGATCCGGTGAAAACCCGGCTGGCCACCGTCTGGATGGGCGGCTGCTCCGGCTGTCACATGTCCTTTCTCGATTTGGACGAGCGCCTGCTCGATCTGGCGGCGAAGGTGGACCTTTGCTACTCGCCGATCGCCGATATCAAGGAGTTTCCGGAGGTGGACGTGACGCTGGTGGAAGGCTGCCTGGCGAATCACGGCCACGTCGAGGAGATCCGCGTGATCCGAGCCCGCACAAAGATCCTGATTGCGTTCGGCGACTGCGCGATTACCGGCAACATCACGGCCATTCGCAATAGTGTGCCGCTTGGGTCCGTGTTGCAGGCGGCGTATGGCGACCCGCGTTTCGGCCAGACCGAGGGCGTGCTGCCCGTTTTACTAAACGAAGCCATGCCGTTGCATGAGGCGGTTCGGGTGGACTACTACCTACCCGGCTGCCCGCCCCCGGCGGAAAAGATCCTCGACTTGGTGGGCAGTTTGCTGGCAGGCGAGCCTGCGAATGGCAACAAGAGGTTTGGGTGATATGCCGACACGAATCACGATTCAACCGGTGACGCGTATTGAAGGGCATGCCAAGGTCACGATCCATGTGGATGACGATGGCGCGGTAAACGGCGCCCAGTTTCACGTCATCGAGTTTCGGGGCTTCGAAAAGATCGCGGTGGGGCGGCCCTTCACGGAGATGCCCGGCCTGATGGCGCGCATCTGCGGCATTTGTCCGATCAGCCATATCATCGCCAGTTCCAAGGCCGGCGATATGTTGTTGGGGGTGCGCACGCCGCGGGCGGCGGTGCTACAGCGGCGCCTGCTGAGCGACGCGCAGCTCCTGCAATCGCACGCACTCAGCTTCTTCCATCTCTCCTCGCCCGACCTGCTGCTGGGCTTCGACGCGCCGCCTGACAGACGCAACCTGTTCGGGGTGGCGGAGAACGACATATCGTTCGCGCGAGCGGGGGTCCGCCTGCGCCAACTGGGGCAACGGATCATCGAAGGGGTAACGGGGAAGCGCGTGCATCCGAACTGGGGCATCCCCGGCGGCGTGCTGAGCACCGTTTCCGGGGAGCTGCGCGACGAAGCGCTGGCGCGCCTGCCCGAATCCTACGCGGCCATGGACGATGCCTTGGGACGCGCCAAGCGCTGGGCCGATCAGTATGCCGCCGATATCGACGGCATGGGCAACTTCCCTTCCTTGCACGCCGGCCTGGTGGGCGCCGACGGCACTCCCGATTACTACGACGGCAAGCTGCGCCTAGTGGACGGGGACGGCAATGTCGTGGCGCGTGGCTTGGATCCGCGGCGCTACCACGAGTATCTGGACGAACGCGCCGAGCCGTGGTCCTACATGAAGTTTCCCTTCTATAAACCGCTCGGTTATCCGAATGGCATGTACCGCGTAGGTCCCCTGTCGCGCCTGAATGTGGCCGTCGGAATGGGGACCGAACGGGCGGATCGGGAGTTCGTGGAGTTCCGCCAGCGCGGCGCCGGAGCGGTGAATGCGGCGTTCCACTATCATTTGGCCAGGCTGATCGAGATGGTAGGGGCGCTGGAGCGCATGGAGCGCCTGTTCGCCGATCCCGAGTTGCTGAGCGCGGATGTACGGTCGCGGGCGATGCTGAACGAAGAGGAAGGCATCGGCGCGTGTGAAGCGCCCCGGGGCGTGTTGTTCCATCACTACAAGGTGGATCGCAACGGCCTGGTCGTCAGCGCCAACCTGCTGATCGCCACGGCGCAGAACAACCTGGCCATCAACCGCGCGGTGGAACAGGCGGCGCGCCGGTTCGTGAAGCCCGGCGCGTTGGAGGAGGGCATGCTGAACCGCGTCGAGGCGGCCATCCGCTGCTACGACCCTTGCCTATCGTGCTCGACACACGCCTTGGGGCAGATGCCGCTGGTGCTGGAGCTGGTGGGACCCGATGGCACGGTGCGCGGCCGGCTGCAACGGCAATGAAACGCCTGCTCATCGCGATTGGGAACCCGCTGCGCGGCGATGACGGCATCGCCTGGCGGGTGCTGGATGGGCTGCGCCTTTCGGGCGACCGGCTGCACCTGCACCAGCTCACAGCGGAGGTAGCGGCCGAGATCGCTCCTTATGACGAGGTGGTTTTCCTGGACGCCGATGTGGAGACCGTTACGCCCCGGGTGGAGCCGGTGGGCGATGCCCCACCCGGTTCGGCTTTCACCCACCAGGTCCACCCGGCGGCTGTGGTTCGAGCCGCCAGGCTATGGTTCGGCTTTGAGGGAGCGGCGTGGCTGTGGCGCCTTCCGGCCCGCGATTTCGAACCGCATGTGCCGGAGCCTACTTGCCGAAGAGGCGGAAGGTCATGCCCACCATGAGGGTGATGGGGTAGCCCGGGGTGGCGTGGATCCGTGCCATCGCCTCCTGCCCGGGCAGGCGCGATTCGACGTAGTTCTGGGTTTCCCAATAGGCGCGGTTGGCGAAGTTGTCCACGGTCACGTTCAGTTCTATGCCGCGGCGCACCCGCCGTGCGACCCCGAAATCCCACACGGTATGGCCAAGGGCGAGCATGCCGGGATCGAAGCCGTCGAGGCGGTAGTGGTTGATTGCGCGCACGCGGACGCTGCCGCTCCAGCCTCGCCAGGCCGATACGGTGAGCCCCGCATTCGTTACGAACCGCGGGGCATTGGTGACGTACTCCCGCGGTTCCGCCGCACGGTAGTAGGCATTGCCCACCTTCGTCACGCCGCCGAAGAACGAAAGGTGATGGGTGATCTCGAGGCCGAGCTTCGCTTCCCATCCATAGGCGCGGCTCGATCCCTTGAACTCGAATGTTCCGTCATCGGCCAGGTACACCTGCTCGGCCGAGCGGTCGATCAGGAAGGCGTTGGCCGTGGCGGAGAGGCGTCCCACGCGGTGGGATGTGCCCACCTGGTAGAAGTCGGTCGTGGCGATGCGCGGGCTCTCCGGGCGTTGGACGATGACGCGCGCGTCCGCCGTCGAGATGCCCCGGCCGTAGTTGGCATGCAGCGTTAGCGGCAGGCGGAAGGATGGCGTGTAGGCCAGGCTGGCCTTCGGCTGCCAGCGGCCCGCGCCCAACGCTTGGCTCTCAAGCGGCTGAACGCGGCTGGTGACGGCGAACCGGAACTGGTCGTAGCGCAGACCGCCGCCCACCTGCAGGCGGTTGCTGAACAGATTGAGGTTCTGCTGCACATAGCCGGCACCATTCGTTACGGCCGCATTCGCCTTTGTGATCACATTGATGGGCGTGCGCCCCGCCCGCGCGTCCAACCCGACTAAGATCTGGTTTGCCTGCACGTTGGCGCCGGCAGTCAGCAGGCCCTGCACGCCGCCGATGCGCAGTGGGCGCAGGTACTGCGCATTGGCCCCTTCCATCAGCCGTGAATCATGTTGAAGGATCGCATCGCCGCGCTCCGGATCATTGAGGAAGTAAGTGAAGTTGGAGTAGAGATCGAACAGGGAGCGGGTGAGGAATCCGTCCACTTTCCATACCGCGCCCGCCGCCGTTTCCCGTTTCCAATAGGCCGCTACGGTACCGGAACGGACGCGCCCGCCTTGCGTGGGGTCGATGAAGCCGAAGCGGTCCAACGACCCGGCGTTTACGAGGTCCAGAGGAATCTGCCCCGACGACGTGAAATCATTCTTCCCGCCATTCAGCTTTACGCTGAAGGTGTCGCGCTCCGACAGCCGCCGGAGAAAGTTCGCGGTGAGGTTATCGCGGCGGTAGCCGAGCGGATTCACAAACGGGCCGTTGGTTTGCGACCCTTCGTAAGCAAGCAGCCCATCGCCATCTTTGATCTCCGGGCTATAGGCCAGGAAGCCGCGGGCGGTGCCGAACGAGCCGCCCTGTACGCGCGCCGTCAACTGATCGGGCATGCTCTCCCGCATGCGGATGCGTACCACGCCGAGCCCGCTGAAGTCGCCGTACTCGGGACTGAACGGGCCGTTGATCAGCGTCACCTCCTGCACCAGTTCCGGCGAGAGGCTTTTCAGCGACCCCAGGTAGCCCTGCCCGTGCCCCTGCGTGGTTTGGTTCTGCTGCACGTTGTCGACCAGGATCTTCAGGCCGCCGCCAACGCCGCCGTGATCGAGGTTGAAGCCGAAGCGGCGGATCTCGAGCGACTTGCCTCCGCCCTCGTGCTGCCCGGCATTGATGCCCGCGCCGAGAACATGGAGCAGTTGATCGTCGCGGCCGAAGAGGGTGCGGCTGAAGATTTCGGCATCGCGGCGGTCGACGGTGGGCTCGATAGGGGAGGCGGTGATGACGATGCTGGTGTGGACGATGGGGAGTGGGGGAGGGGGTGGGGTTTGGGCGGGGAGCGCGAGGGAGAGGGCGAAGAAGAGGGGCGCGGCGTGTATCACGTTTTGTAGGATCGTAGCACGATGATGCGGCATTCTGTCCCCTGGCAGTGGTACGAGGGGCGAGGTTTTTTGGATGTGCTTGCTGAATCTGACGCATGGACCGACCAATGGGGCTGCTTACTTCCGTTGGGATTTCGTTAGAGTAACGGTGGTTATGTGATAGACTTCCGGTAGAGGTTAGAATGCCGACAATCCTCGTTGAGCAACCAATCGAGACCGGGGCACAGCCCGTGCGGCTTCGGCCCGGGCCAGCCTGGGCGTCGTTCGAGCAGTTCCGAATGGCCGGTCCGGGTGGGCCGGAGTCTGTCGCGAGCGGGCAGGTGGGTACGCTCCGTACGAAGGGTGGTGTATTCCGGCTTCTCCGGGAAGAGGATTTCCAACTGCTGGTTGGCCTGGCGAGCGAGGCTAAGCGCCTACAGGGCGGACTGAACACAATGGTCCACGCGGCGAAGGTTCTGCGCGAGCATCCATCATCGACGTCCGCGATCGAATTACTGCTTCATCTGGCAAGCGAGTATGGGGCGCCGGATTCAAACCTCCCAAGCCAGATGCCGGAGTCGCCTGCTGTGGCGGAAGACGATGAAGTGATTGTCGATGCTGCTGAGTTAAGGCGCCAGGTGCGTAAACGTTGAGTTCGGCGGCCCAGTCCGGCGACGTGAACTTCTACCAGGAGTTCTTCGCAAACCTGGAGCGGCAACTGGCAGCCTTGTCCCACACCGACGAGGCGGCATTGGCAATCGAATCCGCGGTGATGGGCATTTCAAGAAGACGGCGCAAAGGCAGATCGCGTTTGCGCAACCCAACATCATCTGCGTTGCGCCCATTTCCTACGCCGATGCTGTCGCCCGCAGCGCGATCAGTGCGGACGAGGATCGCTTCACGATGTTGCAGGGCGACATCGTTTCCACGGAGGCTGCGTACCTGATGGGCGAACGGATTGCAGGCAGTCCTATGTTCGCAGTGTTGAACTCGACGTGCGACCTGGTTCCTGGCCGGCGTGAGTACGCCTCCTTGCTGCGTGTTATCCCGGTAACTGGCCAAGGCGATGCACTCAAGACCACGATCCATCATTTGCTTAGTTTTCGTAGCCGCCGGGATTTGTATCTCCCGCCTTTGCCTGCTGAGGATATGCCAACGCTGGGGTATGCAATCCGGTTCGACGGCGTCGCGCAAATTCGAATGGAGGATCTGCTGTTGGCGACACGACTGTGCTCGCTGTCCCTGGTGGGTTGGCGCATCTTTGGATCGTTCGCGCGGGTTCTGATCTCCAGGGCGGGTGAGGGAGAGGCCGGGCTGCGTCGCAGGCTGCAAATCCAACCTCTGTAGTTCGGAAGGCGACTACGCGGTGCCAGCGGCACATGGCAGCCAGACAGCGTTGCCTTCCGGAAGTATGCGAGACTCTCCGCAGGAGCCAAGCTGGGTGTACTTCTATCAAAGCGCCTTCGGTCATAGAGAATCTGTTAGGAGTTCGCGGTGGCTGGTGTTTGGAGTGGCGCTGCTCCTGAGCGCGTCCGCCTCCATGGCATTTCAACGATCGCCGGCGGGCCGGCCTAATGTCGTGCTGATCATGACCGACGATGCCGGGTATGGCGACACCGGCAGTTACGGCGCGCCGGACATTCGTACACCGAATATCGACAGCCTGGCCCGCGATGGTGTGAAGCTCACTGACTTCTATGCCAATGCCATGTCTTGCACACCGACGCGAGTGGGGCTCATCTCCGGCCGCTACCAGCAACGCTACGGCATGGAGTTCGTCATCCCGGCGCCCGGCCTGGCGGGGGCGGACCGGGGGTTGCCGCCCTTGCGTCATTCCCTGCCGCTATTGATGAAGCAGAACGGGTACGCCACCGCGCTGATCGGCAAATGGCACTTGGGGTACAGGCCGCAGTTCTCTCCGCTGGCTCACGGCTTCGAGGTGTTCTTCGGCTACAAGAGCGCCGCCATCGACTACTACACCCATCAAACGGTGCGGCCGGGGGAAGGCGCGCAGTTCGGCGAACCGCAGCCGGATCTCTGGGATGGGGATAAACCCGCGACCGAGGACGGCTACATGACGGACCTAATCACGCGCCGCTCCCTCGACTTCATTAATCGGAATGCGGCGCGGCCGTTCTTTATCGATGTTGCCTATAGCGCTCCGCACAGCCCGTTTCAGCCGCCCGGCGGAGCCCGTGGTAATGGTCACGGACACGCCCAACCGGAGCGAGCCGACTACGTGGCGATGATGGAACGCGTGGATCGCGGGGTGGGGGAGATCCTGCAAACGCTGCGGTCGCTCCGGCTGGACCGGAACACCATCGTGATCTTTACGAATGACAATGGCGGCGTTTGGCTGTCTCACAATGCGCCGCTCTTTCATCGAAAGTTTTCGGCGTGGGAAGGCGGCATCCGGGTACCTGCGCTGCTACGATGGCCGGGCCGCATTCCGGCCGGCACGGTTTCGGCGCAAGCTGGCATTACGATGGATCTCACGGCATCCATCCTGGCTGCCACGGGTGCGGCGGTACCGCCCGATGCGCGGCTGGAAGGTATTAACCTGTTTCCGGTTCTCGAAAAGAAGGCTCCGCCGGTGGAGCGCACTCTGTTCTGGCGCACCGCCGGACCGCCGCCGGTGAACATGAACCAGAAGGCGGTTCGTAGCGGCGAGTGGAAGCTGATTGTTGACGGCGCGCCAGCGCGGACTTTCCTGTTCAACGTGAAGACCGACCCCGGCGAGCGCCAGGACTGGTTCGCCCGCCGGCCGGATCTGGTGCAGCGATTGCAGAGATTGCTCCAGGAATGGGAGCGCGACATAGAGGGCGAGGCGAAGGAACGCGCGGCACGGCTACCAGACCAGCCGCAGCCCGAACTGCAGAATCCGCGGATCGCTGGCCGTTTGCAGGCGTCCCGCATTCGGGGCGGAGATGTTCGCCACCAGGCCGCCGAAGTTGGGGTTGTTGAATGTGTTGAAGAACTCGGCGCGGAACTGCAGTTTCAGCCGCTCCCGCAGAGTAAACATGCGGAACAGCGAGGAATCGAGGTTGTAGGAGCCAGGCCCGGTAAGGAGATTGCGGCCCGAATTGCCGAATGTGCCAGCGGCGGGAAGGGCGAAGGCCGCCGGATTGAAGTAGCGCTGGATCAGGTCCGCGCGCGGGCGGTTGGGATCGAGGAAGGGATCGCCCACGAGGTTGGGGCGCTGCGTTCCGGCGCCCGTGAAGGCGCGATCCGTGCCGCTCACAACGTTCACCGGACGGCCGCTGTTGACGGCGAAGATGCCGTTCACCTGCCAGCCGCCCAGCAGCCATTTGGCCGGGCCCGACTTTGGCCCCGGTAGTTCGGCGAGGAAGCTGGTGACCAGGCGGTGGCGCAGATCGAAGTCGGACCGCCCCTTCTCGGCAGCCCAGTTCCGCTGATCCTGGGCGCCGCCGAAGGCATCCACGGATCCGTTGTCGATGGACTTGGCGTAGGTATAGTTGGCGAGCAGCGTGTAGTGTTTGGCGAAACGCTTATTCAGCGTCAACTGCAGCGCATGGTAGGTGGAGAAGCCGAGCGGATCGTAGCTGGAGATACTGCCGAGCACGCCGGGCAGGTAGGGACGCCGCTGTTCGATGTTCGCGCCGGTGCCCGTGGGGGAAGGAATTGCCGCATTGAGGTTGCGCAGAGTGGAGAAGCCGGTGCCTTTCGAACCGACGTAGGCAGCGGTGAGGACAATGCCGTTCAAGGTCTCCTGCTGGATGTTGAAGTTCCACTGCTGCATATACGCCGCGCCGAGGTTGGGATCCAGCGATTCGCCCACCACGACCGGCCGGACAAAGTTGAACGCGCGCCGCGCTTCCGGCGTGGTTGGCGGCTGGTAGGGGAACGGCGAGCGGCCGGATCCATAGGGGTTGGAGAAGGACGGCGGCTGGTTCACCTGCACCTGCACGGAGAAGGGCTGGGTGTTGGCGAACGAACTGAGCTGGTGCATGACGGGGAAGTCGTAGAAGACGCCATAGCCGCCGCGCACCGATGTCTTGCCCTTCTTGAACGGCGACCAGGCGAAGCCGATCCGCGGGCCCCAGTTGTTCCAGTCATTGGGAATGCCGGCGCGCGGAACGCCGGGGTCGCCGACGTAGAGCAGTCCCGCGGGGGCGGTGGGGAAGATGGTGGATTGCACGCCGGGGCGGAAAACGGAAAGCTGATCGCGGCCATCGTAGAAGGGTAGTAGCGGCTCCCAGCGGATGCCGAGGGAGAGCGTGAGGTTGTTGCGCACCTTCCAGTCATCCTGGAAGTAGAAAGCGATGGCGTCCGACCGTACGGCATTGACGCGGATGGAGCCCTGATCCATGCGCGCGGGCAGGCCGAGGAGGAAGTCGGCGAAAGGATTCACGGCGAAGCGGCCATCGAAGGTGAATTGCGGATCGGTGAGGTTGGCCGTCTCGCGGTCGGACATGGTGCGCCGGAACTCGCCGCCGAACTTCATGAGGTGTGCGCCGCGCGTCCAGGTGAAGTTGTCGAGCACCTGATAGGTCTTGCGGTCGATGGTGACGTAGTTGTCCTGGTTCATGTTCCAGAAGCCGTTCACCTGGCCGCGCCAGTTGGTGGGAAATTGCGGGGTGTCGGAGGCCGCGCGCACACCCAGCTTTTCGTAGTTGAGGCCGTCGCCGATGGGGAGCGGGCCTCGACGCAAGTCCGTCCGATTGGCGGTGAACTGCACGGTGTTGAGGGTGGACGGGGAGATCACCCACGTGTAGTTGGCCATGGCGTTATAGGTGTTGAAGTTGACGTCGGATTGGAGAATCGGCAGCCCGGCCACGGCGAGGGCGGTCGATTTGTCATTGAAGAAGCGCATGCTGACGCGGTGATTGGTGTTGAACGAATGATCGCCGCGGGCGACGACCTGATTGGAATTGAGCGACTCGGGCGGGTTGTAGATGTGGGCGTTATTCGGCGCGTTGGGCAGCGGCACGAGCAGGTCCAGAAAGCGGACGGCCGCCGGATCGAAACGAGAGGCGGGAATGACATTGCCGGGGAAGGGCTGGCGGGTGACCGGATCGGTTGGACGGCGGGCGGATTGCGAGAAGTCGCCCGTGCGTTCGGCCGCGGTGGGCACAATCAGGTTCGAGACAGTGCGCCCGGTGCGCTGCCGCACGCCTTCGTAGGAGAAGAAGAAGAAGGTGCGATCCTTGCCGTTGTAGAGCTTGGGGAGGGTCAGCGGCCCACCCACGCTGGCGCCGAACTGGTTGCGGCGGAGCTTCTGCTGTACCAGCGAAAAGAAGTTGCGGGCATCCATGGCATCGTTGCGGACGAACTCATAGGCCGACCCGTGCAGGGTATTGGTACCGGCCTTGGTGATGGCATTGACCACACCGCCGGCGTTGCGCCCGTACTCGGCCGAGTAGTTGTTGGTGAGGATGGAGAACTCCTCGAGGGCGTCCGGATTCGGCACGAGGGCCGCCACGGAAATCTGGGGGTCGTTGTTGTCGCCGCCATCCAGCATGTAGTTGTTGGAGGTGCCGCGGGCGCCGTTCATCGTAATGGTGGCGTTCTGGGCCAGGTTCGCCCCGCCCACGCTGGGGACTACGCCGGGCAGCAGCAATTGCAATTGCAGCGGATTGCGCCCGTTCAAGGGGAGTTCCGTGATGCGCTTCTCATCGACGGTTTCGCGAATGGTGGCGCCTACGGTTTCCACCAGGCCGATGGAGCCGCCGACTTCGATGGACTCGGCGGTATCGCCAACCTGCAGCACGATCTGGGCGGTGCGGGTCTGGTCGGCGTCGAGGCGGATCGGCTGGGAGACGAACCGGCGGAAACCTTGCACCTGGCATTCGACGACGTAGTTGCCTAGCGGCAGCCGGGGAAAGTTGAAGCGGCCGGCTTCATCGCTGGTGGCGGTGAAGCGGAGCGAGGTGCGTTGTTCGGTCGCGGCCAGGTTGGCCTGCGCGATGACGGCGCCGGTGGTGTCTTCCACGGTGCCGTTCAGCAGGCCGGTGGATTGGGCGGAAAGGGTAGGGACGAGGAGCGCCGCCAACAGAGCGAGTCTCATGGTCTCAAACTGTATTGAATCTGGAAGATTTGCGCAAGTGCGGGGTGCGACAGTGCGGGGGTATGGGGGGCTAGAACTCCTCGCTTTTGTCGTGGATCTCCAGTTTGAACTGCCAGCCCTCGTAGGTCATCAGCATGCGGCCGAACTCGGCCCAGGTGAACTCGCGACCGTCGATGATTATCGACGGTATCAGGTCGTCCATGGAGTGACGGGATCCGTTGAGATCGCACTCGATGCGCGCCCGGACCACACCCCGTTCGCCGATGCGCCATCCATAGTCGCCGCGTTCCAGGTGCCGCCGCGCCAGCGCTCGCCGGATCTTCTCGATCAGCCGGGCTAGCAGCACCAGTTGATCGTCACCGGGATCGCCGATTACCTGAAATGCGTAGCCTTGGCGCCCGCTCTTGCATTTCTCGATCGCATCCAAGGAAATGCCGGTACCGAACAGCCGCGTCTCGAAGGTGAAGGTGTGCTTGCCTCCGTTGCTGTCCTTAAACTGCATCGGTTCAAATTCGTGATGCTGATAAGGGATGCCCATCCCTTCCGCCATCTCCAGATTCGTGCAGCGGCAGCATAGAATCCGCGACGGCCCACCATTCGACGCGATATGGGTCATCGTGCCGGAACTGCTCTCCCCGCAGCGGGTACAGCTTGGCCCCAAGGCCAACTTATTCGTTCGGGCCATCGAAAGAGCATAGCAGACCATGACACTTACGCTACAATCACGTGTCGTGAAGCAATCCCTCGGCCTACTGCTTCTTCTGAACGGCCTCAGCTCCATCTGTTTCGGCCAAACCACCTACCAGCCCGCTCCGGAACCCATCCGGCGCATCCTGTCCGCGCCGGAGCCCCCGAAGGCCTTCGTCAGCCCGGACCACCAACGCCTGCTCCTGTTGGAACAGGAGAGCCTGCCACCCGTTTCCGAACTCGCCAAGCCCGTGCTGCGTTTGGCCGGCGTCCGCATTAACCCGCGCAACAACGGCCCGCATGATCCGAACAGCTATCGGTCGGCCACGCTGCTGACGTTGGCCGGGTTGCGACGGGACGTGCTCCGCTTTCCTAGCGGCGCCCGGTTGCTGCAGCCGGAATGGAACGGCAAGGGGGACCGGTTTGCCATGGCTGTTCTTTTCGACGACCGAGCGGAGCTCTGGATTGGCGACGCGCAGGGCGCGGTGAAGGCCGCCGCGGGGCTGAAGCTGAACCTTGCGCTGCCCGATGCCTTCCACTGGAGCGCCGATGGCAAGTCCGTCTATGCGCGGGCCGTGCCGGCGAATCGCGGCGCGGCGCCGGCGCCGCCCAACGCGCCGCTTGGTCCCAACGTGCAGCAGTCTAATGGCCGCGCCTCCGACACCTGGACGCTGCAGGACATGCTGGCCAGTGAGCATGACGAGAAGCTGTTCGAATACTACGCCACCTCGCAGTTGGTGCGCGTGGATGCGGGGACGGGCGCGGTTACGCCTCTCGGCAAGCCCGCCATTATTACGCATACGACGCCCGCTCCCGATAACGCACATCTGCTGGTGCGCTCCACCCATCGGCCTTTTTCGTGGCTTTACGCCTGGGAAAGCTTCCCACAGGAGATCGAGGTTTGGAATAGCGCCGGCACGAAGGTGCATACGGTCGCCAGCCTTCCTCTAGCGGATAGCGTTTCGCAGGATGGCGTGCGGGTGGGACCGCGGTCGGTTCGCTGGCATCCCGTGGAGCCAGCCGCGCTGGTGTGGGTGGAGGCGCTGGACGGGGGCAACCCGAAGGAGAAAGCCACCAACCGCGACCGTATCCTCATCGCCAAGGCCCCCTTCACCGAGTCGAAGGAGCTGCAGTTGGTGCAGCATCGCTTTGCCCAGCGCGGCGAGGGCCTGATCTTCCTGAAAGGCGGCGGCTATCTGTATACCGAGAATCAGCGCGAGCGGCGTTGGACTCGCAGCACGCTGGTGACGGCGTCCGGCATGCGCAAGGTGGTGGATGATCGCGCCCAACGCGACCGCTACCGCGACCCGGGTGACTTGGTGCTGGACACGCTGCCCACGGGCGGCAAGGTGCTGCTGGAGAACGGTGGCTTCTCCTTCTATAAGGGCGACGGCGCTTCGCCCGAGGGTGAGTATCCTTTCCTTGATCGGCTCAATCTGGAGACCGGCGAGAAGACCCGCGTCTTCCAGAGTGAGAAGGGCTTCTACGAAACCGTGGAAGCCGTGCTTAATAGCGACGGCACCCGGCTGCTCACGCGGCGTGAATCGGCCGCCGAACCGCCCAACTACTTCCTGTTGGATAACGGGAAGCGGACGGCGTTGACCAGCTACCAGGACCCCGCGCCGGAGTTCCGCAAGGTGACCAAGCGGCTGGTGACGTACCAGCGCAACGACGGCGTGCCGCTCTCTTTCACGCTCTATCTGCCGCCCAATAGTGAAGGCAAGCGGCTGCCAACATTGGTTTGGGCCTATCCGCTGGAGTTCAACGATGCCAGCACGGCGGGGCAGGTCTCGAGCACGGCGAACCGCTTCACGTCGCCGCGCGGTGCTTCGCATTTGTATATGGCCCTGGCGGGGTATGCCATCCTCGATAACGCCTCGCTCCCGATTGTCGGCGATCTGCAGGTGGCCAACGACACCTATGTGGAACAGATCGTCGCCGGGGCGAAGGCCGCCATCGACAAGGCTGCCGAGCTGGGAGTGACGGATCCCGATCGTGTTGGCGTCTCCGGCCATAGCTACGGCGGCTTCATGACCGCGAACCTGCTGGCGCATTCCGATCTGTTCCGCGCCGGCGTCGCGCGTAGTGGCGCCTATAACCGCACGCTCACGCCGTTCGGCTTCCAGGGCGAGCGCCGCACGTTCTGGCAGGCGCAGGAGATCTACGCGAAGATGTCGCCATTTATGCACGCGCATAAGATCAAGGAACCGGTGCTGTTTATCCATGGCATGGCCGATAACAACGCCGGCACGTTCCCGATTCAATCCGAACGCATGTACCAGGCGGTGCGCGGCAATGGTGGTGTGACGCGGCTGGTGATGCTGCCGCATGAGTCGCACAGCTACCGGGGTAGGGAATCGGTGGAGCACGCCATCTGGGAGATGTTGAGTTGGCTGGATAAGTATGTGAAGAACGCGGTGCCGCGCATGGGCGCCTCCGGAGGCGTGAATTGATCGCGAAGCTGCTGCCCGCTGTGTTGTGGGCGCTGTCGTGCCAGGCGCAGGCGATTCCAGTGAAGGTAGTCGTGGTGACCATGTTCGAGCGGGGCGCCGATACGGGTGATCCACCGGGCGAGTTCCAGTATTGGGTGGAACGCGAGAAGCTGGATCGCGTGATCCCCTTCCCGGCGGGTTGGCGCAACCTGCGCATGAACGACAAGGGAGTGTTGGGGCTGTGTACCGGTATTGGGACGGCGCGCGCGGCTGCTTCGGTGATGGCTCTTGGCATGGATCCGCGGTTTGATCTGACCAAGGCGTATTGGGTGGTGGCCGGTATCGCCGGCATTGACCCGGAGGACGGCTCGCTGGGATCGGCGGCTTGGGCCGAGTATGTCGTGGATGGGGATTTGGGCCATGAGATCGACGCCCGTGAGATCCCACCCGATTGGAAGACCGGCATGATCCCGCTGCGCAAATCGAAGCCATACGAACTGCCGCGGCGGACGCCGGACGAGGGCGAGATCTACCGGCTTACGCCGGCGCTGGTGGATTGGGCCTTTCGCCTGACGAAGGACGTGAAGCTGGACGATACGGAAGCGATGCGTAGCCAGCGGGCGCGCTTTGCCAGCCGGAAGAATGCGGTGCGCCCGCCATTCGTGTTGAAGGGCGACACGATGTCGTCGAGTACTTTTTGGCATGGACGCAGGCTGAGCGAATGGGCCAATGACTGGATGCGGTATTACAGCGATGGCAAGGGCAACTATGTGACGACTGCGATGGAAGATACGGGCACGCTACAGTCTTTGGAGTTTCTGCAGAAGGCGGGTAAGGTGGATCGGAGCCGGGTGCTGGTGCTGCGTACGGCCAGCAACTTCGACCAGCAGCGCGATGGCATCACGGCGGCGGAGAGCCTGGCCGAGACCAAGATTGGGAGCTATGCGGCGTTCGTGCCGGCGCTGGAAGCCGCCTGGCGGGTGGGGCATGTGGTGGTGCGGGAGATCGTGGCGAATTGGAGCCGGTATGGGAGTGAGTTGCCGCGGTAGGGCCTAATTGGAACAGCGGTCAGGCGCCGGCGCGAGGCTGCTTGCGGGCCTTGGGGGCGGTAGGCTGGTCATCTATCGCGATGCCGGCGCGGCGCAGCTCCTGCAACGTCAGTTCCTCAGCGATGAGCTGTGCCGCGCGTTCCTCACGTATATTCGCGTGCTTGAGCGCTTTACGGCAACTGAGCTGCCCGAATCGGCGAAAGAGTGTTCCCCCTTTTGGGGTCGCCCTCATAGTGACCAAACTCCATACACGCCGCGCTCGTTTCGATAGAGCTCCTTCCAACGGTAGGGCGATTGGCGCATCGACTCGAATACGGTTGGGAAAGCGTCGGGCGGCAGGGTATGTACGGTTGGCAGCCAGAAGACGTCGGTGATGCCGTGCGCCTGGGCCCATTGCGCGGGGTTCGGAAGCACGCCGAGATAGAACTGGCGGGCTTCGGTCTCGCGTTGCAGGATTTCCGGCAAGGCTCCTCGCCAGACGCGTTCATGTTCGGGCCAGCCGATGTAGGCGTTCTGTCCGGCCAGCATGGCGAGCGACGGCGTCAGGGTGTAGGCATCGGATTCGACCAATTGCAGCACCGTGCCTTTAGGCCGCGCCTTCAGGTAGGCGAGCGCGGGCCGGTAGACATCGTCGAGCTCCAGCGCGCCCGCTCCATTCATGCGGCCAATGGTGGGTTTGGGAACCTGTAAGAAGTAGCGGGCCAAGTCATAAACATAGGTGAGCGGCAGCAGTAGACCGGCCAGCGCCAACACGCGTACCGGTTTCGAGCGCGATCCGAGGGCGCCGGCGGTGGCGGCCATCAGCAGACCCATCCAGATCCAACTCCACCACTTCAGCACGGAGTTGAAGCGCTCCCAGTTCTTGAGGTAGTGGTCGTCCGCATAGACGAACTCGACCAGCAGGAAGCAGGCTGCGAAGAACAGAGTCGCGGCACGGGCGAGCGGGGCGCCGTCTTTGCGCAGCAGGTGCGCGAGCAGCAGCAGGAGCAGCGGTAGCCATTGGATCAGCCCCAAGAGTAGCGGCGTGTGCGCATCGGCGGGCACCAATCTGAGCGACATGCCGACACCCGTGGTGGAGCGGAGAAAGGGAATCACGAACGGCAGTAGGAGTGCGGCCGGGATGGAGCCGCCCAGGATCACCGCGCGCAGTTCGAGCGATTGCGCGCGCCAGCGGCGATACGCCAACCATGCGGCCACCAGCAGGCCTTGCATCGGCAGCAGCCAGGCGTTGCTGGCGGCGGTCAGCGGCACTGTGGCGCCGAGGAACGCCGCCGCGGGCGGGCTCTTCTGTTTCTCCGATAGCACCATGCACGCCAGCGATGCGGCCAGCAGGAACATGCTGCCGATCGGGGCGTGGTAGTCACCGAGTTGGATCAGGAAGGCCGGCGTGTGCAGCGGCAGTTGCAACGGCAGATCGCGGGCGACGTTCGATACCTCCAGCAGCCACTCGCCCAGCTTCGAATCCACGCGGCGGTGGCTGAGGGTGAAACCGATGAATGTCATCGAATCTGCGATGAGGACGTTGCGCACCAGGAAGTGTACGGCGAGCGAGGCGCCTGTGCCGCCTAGGAAAAGCGTTGCCATGGCCAGCCATTGTTGCCAGCGGCGTTCGAGGAAGTGACAGAAGAAGACCATGGCCGCCCCGCCGGTTAGCCCTAGTATGGTGGCGAACGCCAGATGATAAGAGACGCCCGGTTCCACCGCCAGTACCCGTCCCAACAATGCCGCCGCGTAATGCTGCAGCGCATAGTACATGCTGAAGGGCGCGGGCGGGAACCAGGAATCCACCGGAGGCAGCCTGTCGCCCCGGCTGTAGTTCACGATGAAGCTGAGGTTCATCAGCCGCTCTGACCCGTCGCCGTGTAGGTTGGGGTAGGCGAATCGCCAGAGGAAAGTGTAGGCGAAGACGGCCAGGTATCCGTACTCGAAGTCGCGGTCTAATCTCAGCCGGCGCCGGTCGCGATACAGGAGGAAGGCGGCGGCCCCGGCGGCGGCGATCCCCAATCCCGGGAGACTGCCCAGCCCAACGAAGTGCTCGAGGAAGAAGAAGACCAGCGAGACCGCAACAGGCGTGATCAGCCGCGCCAGCCATAGCGGACCGCACCAGCGCCGAGCGGCCGCTGCCAGCCCGAACAGCACCAGATGCAGTTGGAGGATCGAAAGAAGAATCATTTGCGGCCCGCCGGCGCGGCTACTTCTTGCCGGCGATCTGCCACTGCGTGAACGGCGACCGCGATCCGCGCACGATCACGTTAAGGAGATACGGCTTGCCGCTGGCGAAGGCGCGCTGTACCGCGGGCGCGAGATCCGCCAGTTGTTCCACGGTTTCGCCATCGCCGCCGAAGCCCTTCATGACAATGTCATAGCGCGTGTGCTGTAGTTCGCAGGCGACGGTTGTGGATCCAGTGAGTTCCCGCTGCAGTTCGCGCTCCAAGCCCCAACCGCCGTCATTGCCGACGATGATGACGACCGGCAGTTTGTAGCGGACCAGCGTCTCGAGTTCGGCAAGGTAGAAGCCGAGCGAGCCATCGCCGGTGATCATGACGACGGGCTTGCCGGGATTGGCCAGTTGCAGGGCGATGCAGTTCGGCAATGCGGAACCAATGGTGCCCATCGGGCCCAGCCGCAGCCACATGCCGGCTTGCGTGGCGGGTAGCATTGCGCGACCCCAATGGACGAAGTCACCGCCATCCCACGAATAGAGCACGTCCTTGGGGAGTGCATCGCGCAGTGTGGCGAAGACGGACGCCGGATGCAGCGGCGCGGCGCTATCCTGTCCCAGTTGTGTGAGGCCCGCCTGGTATTCGTCGCGATGCGCCGCCAGCCGCGCCTTCCAATCGTCTCGCGACGGCCATGCGGTGGCGGGGGTCATGGTGGCGATCGCGGTGCGAACATCGGCGCAGATGGCCTGTTGCACGGGGCGGGCGTTGCCGAACTCCGACGGCTCTATATCGACCTGGATGAACTTCACGTCCTTCTGGAACAGCCGCGGGCCGCCGAGGGCCAGCCGGTAGTCGATGCGCTTGCCCAACACCAGCACCACATCGGCTTCCTGCAGCGACGCGAGCGCCGCTTTGTTGATGGCCGGATCGGCATAGCCGAACACGCAGGGGTGCGAATCGGGCAGAATGCCGCGGGCGAACGTGACGGTGAACAGGGGCAACTGCGTCTGGTTGATGAAGGCGGCGAGTTCCTGTTCCGCGCCAGCCCACCAGACGCCGCTGCCGGCGATGACGACCGGCCGTTCTGCGGATCGCAGCGTATCGAGAGCCTGTTCCACCTGCGCGGACGATGGCGCGAGTAGCGGCGCTGCCAGGGGCTCCGGCATGGCCAGCGCGGTTTCTGTCTTCCCCGCAAAGAGATTCACGGGAATCGTGAGATGCACCGCGCCTTTGCGCCCGGCGTCAGCGATGCGATAGGCCTTTCCCAACAGATACGGGATCTCGGCGACGTTGTTCGCGGCGGCGCTCCACTTGGTGGCGGGCTGCGCCATCGTCACCTGGTCGACCACCTGGAACACCTGACGCCCGGAGAGCGCCGTCGAAGGCGATCCGCTCACCGCAATCAACGGGCTGGCCGCCAGGTTGGCCGTGCCGATGCCGGTGAGCGAGTTGGTATGACCCGGACCCCCGGTTACCAGCGTCAGGGCCGGCTTGCGATGCAGCCGCGCCCAGGCGTCCGCCGCGTGCGTCACACCCGACTCGTGCCGCATATCGATGACCCGCAACCCCGCCTGTTGTATCGCGATCAGCACTTCGTTGAGGTGATCGCCGACGAGGGTGAAAACATCCCGAATCCCGAGACGCACGCAGCTTTGAGCAAATAGTTCCGCACCAGTGGGCATGAACCCGCTATGGTAACGCAGCCGCAGGCAACTTCCGCCGAAGGCGCTACCATAAAAGGATGCGGTTTCTGCTTTTCTTCCTCGCGCCGGTTGCCCTGTTTGCCGCCAATCCGCAGCTTGGCAATGTGAAGACCGTCTACCTGCTGCCCATGATGAATGGCTTCGATCAGTACATTGCCCATCAACTGCAGAAGAGCGGTGTGTACGCGGTGACCACCGATCCCAAAACCGCGGATGCCGTGATGACGGACTCGCTGGGTCCCGCGCTGGAACGGCAGTGGGGCAAGCTTTACCCTCCGCCTCCACCCCCTCCGCCGCCCGCCGACCCCAAGGACAAAGACAAGGACAGCAAGGAAGGATCCAGCACCAGCGGCAATCTGATGAAGAATGAGGCGGAACCTACGCCGATTTCCACCTTCCGCCGGGGCCGCGGCAACTTCTTTCTGGTGGAACGCGGGAATCGCGGCGTGGTTTGGTCGACTTTCGAGCGCCCGAAGAACATGACGCCGAAGGAGATGGATCGTACCGCCCGCCGCGTTGTCGACCAGCTCAAGAAGGACGTGGCCGCTAAGTAGCGCCGCGCTTGCGCCGTACCGCGCCTTTGTAGGCTTCCATCAGCCGCTCCGTCATGCGTGTGATGTCGCGTTCCTCGGTGACGTAGCGCCGCGCCCGTTCCATCATCTGGGCCGCCGATTGCGGATCCTGAAAGATCTGCACGATCTGGTTAGCGAACTCGCGGGGGTCGTCGGCGAGGCGGCAGATTTCGCCGTCGGCGGTCGATAATCCTTCCGCCCCCAGCCGCGTCGATACGCACGGAATGCCGCTGGCGAAGGCCTCGAGCAGTTTCACACGCACGCCGGAGCCGGTGAGGATCGGGCAGATGAACACGCCATAGCGCCGGAACGGCTCATGGATATCTTCGACAAAGCCGCGGATCTCGACGTTGTTATCGTCGACGGGCAGGGAATGCCGGGGGGGCGGGTCGGACCCGATGATGACCAGCTTGGCCCGCGGGCATTGCGCGATCACATGAGGCAGTACGTGTTTGACGAACCAATCGAGCGCTTCGGCGTTCGGCAGATGGCGGAAGCTGCCGAGGAATAGCATCGTGAACGGGTCGCGCGGGCCTGGATGGTACGTGTAGGCGCTGGTGTCGATGCCTGCCCGCAGCGTGGCATCCATCTTCGGCTTCAGTTGTGGCCGGAAACTGAGCAAGTAGTCCTGATTCTCGCGGCTGCAGACCTGTACCAGGTCCACACGGGTGAGCATGTTCAACTCGAAGCGAATGGCGCGCAGGTATTCGAAGCCGGCGCTGGCTTTACGTAGGGCGCCGCCAGGTTGTTGCAAGCCGCGGCCGATGGACTGGAAGTAGACGTCGTGCTCGAAGTGGCTGACGACGATGTTCTTCCAATCGCCGGCGTATTGCGCCATGTTGGTGTATTCGATCTGCAGCACGTCGATGCGGTTCAGGTAGAGAGACCGGTGGAGCAGCCATTCAAACTCATGGCTGGCGAACTCCAGCACTGCGTGGGGCTCCAGCGCGCCGAAGGTGAATACCTTCTGATCGGGCCGCGCCAGGAAGGCCGCCGATCGGCATAGCCAGGTGAGCGGCTGATGCTGTTCTTCCTGCCACGGCTCATCCAGGATGACGGCCAGGTGCAGATCGGTGCGGGTGGCAAGCGCTTTCGCGGTGCCATACATGAATACGCCGCCGCCATGTACCGGCGGATAGATAGGATACGGCGATACGAACAGCACGCGCAGTTGCGCCGGGTTGCGATCATGCCGGGAGAAGCGGTCGTGGAAGTAGCCGCCCAGCGTGCGGTGGAAAGCTTCGGTGTCGGTTACCAGAGCCAGCGAACGCGCACGCCATCGGGATCGCATGGCTTGCGGCAACTGGCGGAAGGCTCGCCAGAGTGCGGCGAACGAGGAGCGCTCCGGCGAGGGTCCGGCGAAGTAGGTGACCGAGGCATCCGCCCAAGTGCGTAAGAAGTGAACGAAAAGCTTCTTCGGCTCATGGATGTTTTTCCAGAGGAACAGCAGGAAGTTCTTCTGGATGATGTTGTTGATGTATTCGCGGGAGTGGGTGCGTCCGATGGTGCCGCGATGCTCATGCCAGACGTGGCTCTTCGGTTGGTAGTAGACTTTCCAGCCGCGCTTCCAGGCTCCGAAGCCGAGGTCGGTGTCTTCCAGATAGAAGGGCGCCAGCAGATGGTCGAAGCCCCCAAGTTCCAGGAACTTGCGGCGGTCAAATGCACTGGAGCCGCCTCCGGGATAGAAGCAGGGGAAGGGCTCCCGCACCTCGTCATCCAGCCGGTGCCGGACGCCGATGCGACCGCTATCCCACCACGCCTGCGTCAGTCCCGTCTCTTCGCGCTTCTTGTTCGGATCGCTGAAGAAGATCTGGCAGGAGACCGCGAAGACCTGCTCATCGTGGAAGCCATCGAGCAGCGGTTGGAGGAAGTCCGGCGCCACGCGCATGTCGCTGTTGAGCAGCACGACGATGTCGTTTCGCGCCTCGCGGAAGCCGGTGTTGGAACCCTCCCCGAATCCCAGGTTCTTCGGTAGCGCCACTACCTTCACGGTTGGGAAGTTAGCTTTGAGGAACTCCACGGACCCATCCCGCGATCCGTTGTCCACCACGATTACTTCGTTGCGGGGATTGCCCGACATTGCGGCGACCACCGATGGCAGGTACTTCTCCATCAGGTCGCGCCCATTCCAGTTGGGGATTACGACCGAGGCAGCGGTTGTATCCGGCCGCGTGTCGACTCGTCGATCCTTGCGCCCAAAGAGAAAAGCGACGAGGTCCGTAAGCCACAACCCCAACTGGGAGAAGAAAAGGAGAAATGGAGATAGAATGGCTAATGGCAGCCCCCGCAACAGACGCCAAATCATTATTGCTGGCGCAACTCCGGGCCCAACCCTAGAGTCCTTCCCATTCGATACCAGCGCGAGGCCGAGACCGCGCTAAGCCGCGCCTGTAGGTCTTCTATTTCCTTCTGCAAGGCCAATGCCCAGTTGGTGCGCTCTTCCGCCAGCTTCTCCGATTCCTGTAGGAGCGCGACGCATTTGACCAACTCCTCGCCGCGCTGCTTCAGCTCCTCGCTCAGCCGGCGTTCCGTCTCGACGGCCCAGCTGGTGCGGTCGACAAGGTCTTTGTCCAACTCCGCTAGCTTCGCTTCATACTGCGCGACGATCTGGCGCGCTCCGGCCTGCTCGGCGGCCAGTTCCTCCTGCAATTCCGCGACTCTGGCGCCGGATGCTTCCAATTGCTGGTTCAACTGCTGGGCCCACAGGTTGCGCTGTTGCAATTCGGCCGTCTGCCGGGAATGTTCGTCGACCAGCAGACGATGATCCTCCAAAGACTTCGTCAGCCAGGCGGACTTCGTCGCCAGTTCCTGCTCCAACAGGCGGATGTGCCGCTCGCGCTCTCGCAGGGTATTGGCCGTGGCCGGGAGGAAGACGAAGTTCGGCGCTCCCATTTGCGGTGCCGCCGCGCAGACCGCCAGGAAGAAGTGCGACTCGGCCGGTGCCGCCGCGCCGGCTTCGGCACGCACTTCGAAAGAGTGCGCCGCGGATTCCGGCTGGAAGGTCACACTGCTGGTATGGTTCTGGAAGAAGAGCAAAACATGGGGAAACACCGCTTGCAGCAGTTGGCGGAACTCCTCGAACTCAAACTCATGGACGTGATACGGATTCGGCCCGGACTGCGCGCGGCTCTCCTGGTAGTAGAGCTTGTTGGGCGTGGAGACGATCAACTGGCCGGCCGGGGTGATGAGGCGGCGGGCTTCGTGCAGTAGCGCCTCGTAGTTTTGCAGATGTTCGATGACTTCGAAGGCGACGATGAGGTCGAAGGAGGCATCGCGGAAAGGCAGGGCCTCTGCCGAAGCGGTGAGGAAGCGTGTATTCACACGGTGGTAATGGCCAGCCGCGTACTGCGCGGCTTCCAGCGCGACATCAATGCCGGTGACGGTGCGTGCCGCCTGTGCCAGCTCCGCCGATCCGTACCCCGCGCCGCACGCCACGTCGAGCACTCGCTTTTGCCTGGCCAGGCGCGACGCGAAGTGGTAGCGCGCCATGTGCTCATTCCAGAGGTCAGGCTCCACCTGGCCGGGAATGACGCGCTCGCCGGTGAACTCAGCCAAGGGTGGACTCCGTCGGGACCTGCTTCTGTTTGGTCTCACGGAAGCCCGACAGCTCCACGCGGCAGGGCATATGCAGATAGCCGTAGACCTGGCCTTCGCCGTGGCCCATCTGCAGGGTGAGCGCGTTGTCGATCCAATCGCAGTTCTTGTAGTAGTGCAGCGTGCCGTCGGCGATGGCGGGCGAGAAGGAGAAGTGCGCCGGATAGAGCTCCGGCAGGTCGACCTGGAAATCGACGGTGAAGATGTCGCCAGGATTCATGGGCGGCAGTTCGTGGCCCTCGCGGGCGGTGTTGGTTCCGGCGAAGTCGATGCCAAGGTGGTTGCGCAGCATGAAGCCAACAATCGGGTTCTGTACCTCTTCCCTGGCTTGGACGCTGATGCGGACGATGATGCGCTGCGCCGGCTCCAACAGGTAGAGCGGGGCTCCGTACTGGTCGAGGATCGCGATTCCGATGACCTGCGCGCGGCCGTCTCCGTAGCGGTGGTCGATGTTGGGGACTTTGGTGACTACGGTGTCGCCGACGTTGGCGAGTTCCCGATCGGCGGTGGAGCGGTGCTTCAGTTCGAGATACGCGGAGTCCTTCTGGACCATCGCCGCCAGGTACTTTGAAACAACCAGGTCCGTGGGGCCCAGCTCTCGAACAGTGCCCTTGTCGAGCCACAGGGTGGTATCGCCGATCGCCTTCACGTCTCCGATGGCGTGCGAGACAAAGAGGATGGTCACACCCTTGTTACGCAGATCGTGGACCTTGCGCATGCAGCGCTGGCGGAAGTAGATATCGCCGACCGCGAGGGCTTCGTCCACCAGCAGGATCTCCGGATCTACGTGGATAGCGACGGAAAAGGCGAGCCGCACGATCATGCCGCTGGAGTAGGTCTTCACCGGCTGGTGGATGAATTCGCCGATCTCGGCGAACGCTTCGATATCTTTGTAGCGGCGGTCGATCTCAGTGGACGAGAGACCTAGGATGGCGGCGTTAAGGTACACGTTGTCGCGGCCGGAGAACTCCGGGTTAAAGCCGGAGCCCAACTCCAGGAGCGCGGCTACCCGTCCCTTGATGTTGGCTTTGCCGCTGGTCGGCTGCAGGATGCCCGCGACGATTTGCAGCAGCGTGCTCTTGCCGGAGCCGTTTTCGCCGATGACGCAGAATGTCTCACCGCGACGGATGCGGAAGCTGACATCGCGCAACGCCCAGAAGTCGCGATGGCGCGTGGTGCGGTTCAGCGTGACCAACTCGATAAGCCGATCGCCGGGTTTTTCGTAGATAGGGTAGCTTTTCGAGACCTGGTTGAACTCGACTACCGGATCGGTGACTTGGTCGAACATACGGAAGGGCTACTCCTAGTGTCCAATAGTTAGCAGCGTTGACGAAAGGGGTCGCGGTTCTGTAGGCTGGTGGGTGGCTGCGACTTAGCCGGCGTAGCTCAGTTGGTTAGAGCGACGGTCTCATAATCCGTAGGTTCGTAGGTTCGAGTCCTACCGCCGGCACCATCCCTTTCTCACTTCTTTTCCACAATCAGGTTGTAGAGGCGGTCCAGGTCGTCTTGCGAGAAGTACTCGATCTCGATCTTGCCACGCTGTTCCGACTTCTCCACGATGCGCACGCGGGTGCCCAGAGCGCGTTCCAGCTCTTCGGCCGCCGCTCTAACGTTTGGATCCTGCTTCTTCTCGTCGCCAGGCTCGTCCGGACGCGGCTCGTTGATCTTCTGCACCGCCCGCTCCACCTGCCGCACCGACATCCCCTGCGCCACGGCTTTCTCCGCCATTTGGCGCTGTTCGTCCGGGGTGGCGAGACCAAGGATCGCGCGGGCCTGGCCCATGCTGAGGCGATGCTCGTTGATGAGAAGTTGGACGTCGGGGGGGAGTTTGAGCAGGCGCAGGGTGTTGGTGACGGTGGTGCGGTCCTTGCCGGTGCGCCGGGCGATATCTTCGTGGCTGAGTTGGTGTTCGCGGTGAAGACGGTCGAAGGCTTGGGCGATCTCGATCGGGTTGAGGTCCTCGCGCTGGATGTTCTCAATGAGGCTGACTTCCAGCAGATGGTCGTTGGCGACGTTGGAAATGACGACCGGAACTTCTGTCAGTCCGGCGAGGCGGGCTGCGCGCCAGCGACGTTCCCCGGCAATCAGCTCGTAGCGGTCGCCGATGGCGCGGACAATGATCGGCTGAATGATGCCGTTCGCTTCGATGGACTGGGAGAGTTCGCGAAGACGATCAGGCTGGAAGACGGACCTGGGCTGCAAGGGATTGGGGTCAATCCGGTCGATGGGGATAGTAATTGGGGTGCCGTTGCTCACCAGCACCTTCTCCGGGGCTGGGGCGGGCGCCATCGCGGCGGCTGGCGCGGCCGGAGTACCGGTTGGAGCTTGGGCCGGTCTCGTGGGAAGGAGTGCGGCGAGCCCCTTACCCAGCACTTTGCGTGGATTGTCTTGCGGCTTGTTCATTCTTCAGGATCTCTTTGGCAAGTTGGATGTAGCTCTCCGCGCCTTTGGAGCGCGGGTCGTAGAGGAGGATGGGTTTCCCGTGGCTGGGGGCTTCGGCGAGGCGGATACTCCGGGGAATGACGGTCTTGAAGACTTGTTCCTGGAAGAAGTCCTTCAGATCCGCGGCTACCTGGCGCGTTAGGTTGGCACGCTCGTCGTACATGGTGAGGAGGATGCCCTGGATGTCCAACGTATGACCGAACGATTCGCGCACTCTTTCGACGGTATCCAGCAACTGGGAAATGCCCTCTAGTGCGAAGAACTCGCATTGGATGGGGATGAGGACGGCATCGGCTGCGACTAAGGCGTTCAGTGTGAGCAGGTCCAGGGCGGGCGGGCAATCAATAATGATGTAGGCGTAGTCAGCGGAGATTTCCTGGATTCTGGCGCGCAGCCGCGACTCACGGTCCGGCATGTCGACAAGTTCCAGGTTTGCGGCGACGAGATTGCGGTCGGCTGGGATGATGTCGAGGCCCTCGCACTGGGTGGAATGTCGAATGGCCGACAGGGGCTCGTTGCCGACCAATGCGTTGTAGGTGGTCAATTGGTCCGCCAGTTTGGCTATACCAAGACCGGTGGTGGCATTGCCCTGTGGGTCGATATCGACGAGGAGGACTTTGATGTCGTTGGCTGCGAGGGATGCGGAAAGGTTGATGGCGGTAGTGGTCTTACCGACCCCGCCTTTTTGGTTTGTAATGGCTATGGTTTTGGCCATGGGGTGAGGTGCTGTGGAAAGGCTATGCTAGCACAGGTTTCACGTGGAACCCCCGCAACGCCAACGCCAGCCTGTTCCACGTGGAACCACTACTCGGCACGCAGCCCGATATAGATCTCCAACACCGCAACCGCCGCCGCCGTCACCCCTGGAATCCGAGCCGCTTGTCCCAACGTCGCCGGCCCGACCCGCGTCAGCTTCTCGGCCACCTCCCGGCTCAACCCTGGAATCGTGCGGTACTCCATCCCCGCCGGAATCGGCCGCTCCATCGAATCCCGCAGCCGTCGCACGTGCCGTTCCTGCTGCGCAATATACCCCGCGTACTTGCACTCTGTCTCCACCGTATCCAGCAACCCTGCTGCGGGTTCCTCCCCTAGCATCCCGCCGATTATCCGCCGAAGTTGTCCGATCTTCGCTTCCGGCCGCTTCAACCAATCCGCGTACGTCGGCCGCTCATCCCGCGACAACCCAAAGTCATCCGCTACTACCCGCTGCGATTGCAACATCGGCAGCAACCGTGCCTTTTGCTCCTGCTTCCGCCGGTACAACGCCTCCCGCTCCGTGCTCGCCAACCCACACCGCATCGCCAGCGGCGTCAACCGCTCATCGGCATTGTCAATCCGCAAACTCAAGCGGAACTCGGCGCGCGAAGTAAACATACGGTACGGCTCATCCGCCCCTTTCGTGATCAGGTCGTCGATCAGAATCCCGGCGTACCCCTGCGCACGGTCCAATACCACCCCCTCCCGATCTCCGCCCACAAAACAACCCGCATTGATCCCCGCCAGCAGCCCCTGACAAGCCGCCTCCTCATAGCCGGAGGTCCCATTGATCTGCCCAGCCAGGAAGAGTCCGGAGATCGTCTTCACCATCAGCCGGTGATCCAGCTCCCGCGGATCCACCGCGTCATACTCAATCGCATACCCCGGCCGCATCATCTCCGACTCTTCCAAGCCAGGTATGCTCGCCAACACCCGCACCTGCACATCCAGCGGCATACTAGTCGAAAGTCCATTCACGTATATCTCGTACGTATCCAGGCCCTCCGGCTCCAGAAACAACTGATGCCGCGTCTTGTCCGGAAACTTAATCACCTTATCCTCTATAGAGGGGCAATACCGCGGACCCACCCCCTCAATCTGCCCGCTGTACAAGGGCGACCGCGCGACGCTATCCCGCAGAATCCCATGCGTCTCCTCCGTCGTGTAGGCGATGTAGCACTTCACCTGCTCCCGCTCAATCTTCCCCGTCAGGAAACTAAACGGCGTCGGCTCCGGATCCCCGCCCTGCGCCTCAAAGCGCGACCAGTCAATCGTCCGTCCATCCAACCGCGGGGGCGTTCCCGTCTTCAGACGGGTCCACTGCAATCCCAACGTCCGAATCTCGTTCCCCAGCGCCTCCGCCGCCGCTTCCCCATTTCGCCCACACGTGTAAGTATTTTCACCAACATGAGCGAGCCCATTTAGAAACGTCCCACTCGTGATAATGGTTGCGTGGCTTGTCAGCGACCGCCCATCCCGCAGCGCGATCCCCAACACCCGCCGGTTCGGATACTCACCCTCCAACAGCAGCCCCGCCGCCTCCGCCTGCAGGATCCGCAGGTTCGGCTCCTTCTCCAACACCTCCCGCATGCGCAGCCGGTACTGCTTCTTGTCGCACTGCGCCCGTGGCGACCACACCGCCGGCCCGCGGCTCGTATTCAACAACCGGAACTGGATGCCCACCGCATCCGTCACCTCGCCCATCACTCCGCCGAGCGCGTCTACCTCCCGTACCAGGTGCCCCTTCGCAATCCCGCCAATCGCCGGATTGCAGGACATCTGCGCGATCAAATCAATGTTCATGGTGGCCAGCGCGGTCTTCAATCCCATGCGGGCACAAGCGCGCGCCGCCTCCACGCCGGCGTGCCCGGCGCCCACCACAATCACGTCGTACTTCACGGAACGTCCCAGATTTGGCATCATGCCTACTTATCCAATTTTAGGAGACCAAGCTTTTGAAAGTTCTGATCATCGGTAGCGGCGGCCGCGAGCACGCCATCGCCTGGCGCCTCCACTCCGACGGAGCGGACGTCTACACCTGCCCCGGCAACCCCGGGATGGATACCGTCTCTACCCGTGTGCCGCCGCCCGGCCAGCGGCCGGAAGACTACCTCACCGCCGCCAAAGCCGTCGCGCCGGACTTCGTCGTCATCGGTCCGGAAGCCCCCCTGGTGGCGGGCGTCTCCGACCTTCTCCGCGCGAACGGCATTCCGGTCGTAGGTCCCTCGCAGGCAGCGGCTCAACTTGAAGGCAGCAAGATCTTTGCAAAGCAAACCCTCGACGACGCCGGCATCCCCACCGCCGCCTTCCATGCCACCCGCTCCCTCGACGAAGCGCGCCAAATCCTGAAATCCTCCGCCTTTCCGATCGTTCTCAAAGCCGACGGGCTGGCGGCAGGTAAAGGTGTGATCATCGCCCAGGACGCCGCCGAAGCCGAAGCCGCTCTCCAGCAACTCGATTCCTCCCTCGGCCCCAATCTGGTAATCGAAGAGTTCCTTACCGGCGAAGAGGCCAGCTTTATCGTACTCGCCGACGGCACCCGCGCCCTCCCCCTGGAAGCCTCCCAGGACCATAAAACCATCTTCGATGGCGACCGCGGCCCCAACACAGGCGGCATGGGCTCCTATTCCGACGGCCGCATCCTGACCGCCGAGCAACAAGCCGGCGTGATGCAAACGATCATCTACCCAACCCTCGATTACATGGCCCGAACCGGCACTCCCTTCAGCGGCTTCCTGTACGCCGGTCTCATGATGACAGCCGCCGGTCCCAAAGTGCTCGAGTTCAACGTGCGCCTAGGCGACCCCGAGACCCAAAGCCTCCTTCACCGCATCGACACTGGCTTTGCCGACACCTTGCAGCGCCTCGCCAATGGCAGTCTGGAAGGTGCAAAGATCACCTGGCACCCGGACCCGTCGGTTTGTGTGGTCCTCGCCTCCCAAGGTTACCCCGACACCCCACGCACGGGCGACGAAATCCGCGGAATCCCCGAGGCGCAAGCTACCGGCGCCACAGTCTTCCACTCCGGAACGAAGCGCGAGGACGGCGTTCTCAAAACCGCCGGCGGCCGAGTCCTGGGCGTGACCAGCCGCGGCCCCACGCTCGCCGGCGCCATCGCCAACACCTACCGCGCGGTCGATTGCATTCACTTCGATGGAATGCAGGTGCGCCGCGACATCGGTCGCAAGGGCTTGAAGCGCTGGTAGAATAAAGCCATAAGTGGGGACGTAGCTCAGATGGATAGAGCGGTCGCCTCCTAAGCGACAGGTCGGCAGTTCGAATCTGCCCGTCCCTACCATTCTGTTCGCGCTGACCCGGAGGCTGGCCGTGCCCGAACCAAACCATGACGTCACGCTGTTGCTCAGCGAGCTGAAAAGCGGGCGGGCCGAGGCAGCGGAGCAACTCCTGCCGCTCGTCTACCAGGAACTGCGCCGCATTGCCGGCGCCTACATGCGGCGCGAGCGCTCCAATCACACCCTGCAAGCCACGGCACTGGTTCACGAAGCCTACATGCAGCTCGTCGATCAGACGCGTGTCGATTGGAAGAACCGCGCGCACTTCTTCGGTGTCGCCGCCCAGCTCATGCGGCGCATCCTGGTGGAACACGCCCGCGCCCATCACGCCCAAAAGCGCGGGGGAAACGCGGCCAAGCTGTCGCTGGACGACGTCATCAATCACTTCCCGGATCGTGAGGTAACTCTGGTTGCCCTGGATGACTCCCTCAAGGAACTGGAGCGGCTCGACCCAAGGCAAAGCCGCATCGTAGAACTGCGCTTCTTCGGCGGCCTTACCACCGAGGAGCTCTCGGAAGTGATGGGCATCTCCACCGCCACCGTCGAACGTGAATGGCGGTCGGCCCGCGCCTGGCTCCACACGCAACTTTCGGACCTCAAATCACGTCCCTCGCACTGAGGGAATTCGTCGCAAAATTGCGCGTTACTTTATGACGGCGGTTCAAGCAGCCCCGGTCAAAACGGTCCCGCGCGTAAGCGGATTTGATACCCAAAGTAACGACCATATCGGCAGCTTGAAGCAACGGCAACATCGGTCTGGCAGGGAGGATAGGGGTGCGGCCTGTCTTCCCGGCTGGACCGTTGCGCTTTTTACGGCCGGTTCCGCGCCTGTGTTGGTGAGACGTACGATATGCGGCACCTCACCCTGGTCACCAACGGCTTCTTCGGAACCTCCTTCTTAGTAGGCATCCCCTCCCTCCTGGCCTTCTTCTACTTCGCCTTTGCCACCTTGCGCCTTTACCTCGCGAAGCTCCCACCTCTCCACCGTCCGGCTTCGCCCGACACGCTCATTCGCGGCATCGAATGGGGAGCCTACCTGCTCGGCAAGACGGCCTCCGCTCTCGGCGCCCTTGGCTTCTTCATCTCCGTGATGATGACCGCCGCCACCGCCGCTCTCGTTCTCTTCTCGGTGCTGCTCTTCTTCACGGCGCGCGGTCTGGAGGCGCATCACGCCTGGGCCCGAACCAGCGGCTTCTGCCTCATGGGTCTCGTTCTGTTCCCTTCCCTGGGCATCTTCCTCAGCGGCGCCCGCATGCCTGGCCTTCTGCTTTCCGCCGCCAGCATCTACGGCATCGCCGCCCTCTGGCGCGACTGGACCTGACACCCATGCTTACAATGTCCAGTAGCCGCGATGAGCAACAGCCCGGAGCGTTACCAGAAGGTCAAGTCCATCTTCAACCGCGCCCTCGAACTTCCTTCCGAGCATCGTGCCGTCTTCCTGGCCCAGGTCTGCTGGAATGACGACGCGCTCCGCCGTGAAGTGGAAACCCTGCTCCACTCGGACGAACAAAGCACGCTGTTTCTCGACAAATCCCCGGTCGAATCCGTCTCTAAACTCTTCGAAGCACCGGAAGCCCCGCCTCCGAATAGAGTCGGCCAGTACGAAATCCAGCGCGAACTCGGCCGCGGCGGCATGGGCGCCGTGTACCTTGCCTCCCGCGCCGACGACCAGTACCGCAAACAGGTCGCCATCAAGCTTGTCCTGCGCGAACGCGACAACGCCAATGTCACCGAGCGTTTCCTCCGCGAGCGCCAGATCCTCGCCAATCTCGACCATCCCAACATCGCCGCTCTGCTCGACGGCGGCGCCACCCCCGACGGCCTCCCCTACCTGGTCATGGAATACGTGGAGGGCGAAGCCATTGATGCCTACTGCGACCGCAACGAACTGGACGTCGCCGCCCGCCTGCGGCTCTTCCTGCCCGTCTGCGCGGCCGTCCAACATGCGCACCAGAACCTGGTCATCCATCGCGACCTCAAGCCCAACAACATCCTGGTGAAACGCGACGGCACCGTAAAGCTCCTCGATTTCGGCATCGCCAAGCTCCTCAATCCCAACTCCGCCCAACCGTTGGAACGAACCGCCACGGGCCTGCGCATGATGACGCCGGAGTTCGCCAGCCCGGAACAGGTCCGCGGCGATGCCGTAACCACCGCCACCGACGTCTACCAGCTTGGCGTCGTCCTCTTCACCCTGCTCACCGGACGCCATCCTTATGTATTCGAGGATCGCGCCGCCATCCTACAGGCCATGATTACGAGAGATGCCGACAAGGCCAGCCAGGCAGCCATCCGTTCCGGCGGCACAACCGAGTCGATTGCCAAACTCCGCAACGCCAACCCCAAGAAGCTACAGGCCACGCTCGAAGGCGACCTCGACTGCATCCTGCAGCGCGCGCTCGACCGCAACCCCTCCAACCGCTACGGCTCCGTCGCGCAGTTCGCCGAGGACATTCGCCGCTACCTCACCGGCATGCCTGTCACTGCCCGCCGGCCGAGTACGCCCTACGTCGTCGCCAAGTTTTTCCAGCGCAACAAAACGGCGGCAGCGTTCGTGGCATTTCTGCTCATTGTGCCGATGATGCTGATCGCACTCGCCATCAATCAGGCCCAGCGCGCGAAGCGGAACGGCGAAGAAGCGGTGCGCGCGGTGCAGCGCCAACTGGCCGGAGTGTACCGGACCCTCGGCGAAGCCCAGGCCCGCGTCAACACACCCGACCTCCCCAGCGCTCTCCGCACTAGACAGGAAGAACTCCGTCTTCGCCGGCAACTAGCCGATGCCTCCCCCAACGACGCCGCTCTCCAAAAGGATCTCATCGTCAGCATGAACGCCGTCGCCGATCTCCTGCAACAGACCGGCGACACCGCCCAGGCCGACCTGCTCCGCGTCCAAGCCAAGTCCATCGTATCCCGTAAGCCATGACACGCCGATCCCTACTCTCGACAGTCTCCGCGGCAGCGCCGCTGGCCGCCCAATCCCAACCGCGCCGCAACGTCATTTTCATCCTCTCCGACGACCACCGCTACGATGCCATGGGCTTTCTCAAAGGCCAGGAGTGGCTCGAGACCCCGCACCTCGACACGCTCGCCCGCCGCGGCGCTCATCTGAAGAATGCGTTCGTCACCACGGCCCTCTGCTCCCCCAGCCGCGCCACCATCCTCACCGGTGTCTACGCCCACAAACACAAGATCGTCGACAACAATACGCCCATTCCCCGCGGGACCCGATTTTTCCCGGAGCTTCTCCAAAAAGCCGGTTATAAGACGGCATTCTTCGGGAAATGGCACATGGGCGGCGTCGACGACAGCCCGCAACCCGGCTTCGATCACTGGGTAAGCTTCAAAGGGCAAGGCACCTACAACCCCGGCCCGAACGGCTTGAACGTAAATGGCGGCAAGGTTCCGCAAAAGGGCTACATCACGGACGAACTCACCGATTATGCGCTGGAATGGGCTGGCGGCCTGCCCAAGGATCAGCCCTTCTTCTTCTACCTCAGCCACAAAGCGGTGCACGCCAACTTCGAACCGGCGCCCCGTCACAAGGGCAAATACAAGGGAAAGCCCTTCAAACTCCCCATCAGCTATCCCGCCACCGGGGACGCTGCGCGCAATCGCCCTATGTGGGTCCAGAACCAGCGGAACTCCTGGCATGGCGTCGAATATCCCTACCATTCCACGCTCAGCCTGGAAGACAACTACCAGCAGTACGCCGAGACGCTCTGCGCCGTGGACGATAGCGTGGGACGCATACTGGATTTCCTGCGGCAGCGCGGGCAGCTCGATTCCACGCTCATCGTCTACATGGGTGACAACGGCAGCGCCTTTGGCGAACATGGGCTCATCGACAAGCGCACCGCCTATGAGGAATCCATGCGCGTGCCGATGCTTGCGCATTGCCCCGATCTCATCCAGCCTGGCACGGTGGTCTCGCAAGTGGTGGCGAACCTTGACGTCATGCCCACCGTTCTCGAAACCGCCGGCGTTCCCGCCCCCGCCGGGCTCGACGGCAGCAGCTTTCTGCCGCTCCTGGAAGGCGAATCTAAAGGCTGGCGTACGGAGCTCCTTTACGAGTACTACTGGGAGCGCAACTACCCCATGACCCCAACCATCCACGCCCTCCGGGGCGACCGCTACAAGTACATCCACGTCCACGGCATCTGGGATATCGACGAACTCTACGACCTGCAAACCGACCCCTTCGAAACTGACAACCTCATCTTCTCCGGTGCCCACCGGCCCATCATCCAGCAAATGAACCGGCGGCTCTTCGAGATCCTCGCCCAGACCGGGGGCATGCAGATCCCGCTCTATCCCGATAGCGGAGGCCAGTCGAACCTCCGGAATCCCGACAAGCCCGGCAACGCCGCGTTCCCGCCGCAGCTCGTCCGCAAGCCGCCGCCGCGCTGACTATCGCCGGCACTGGTAGAATCATCAATTCTTCTCAATCCGTTGGAGGTAACCCATGCGATTGCTTGCCTTGCTTTCCGTCCTCGCCAGCGCTGCCCTCGCCCAGCAGCCCGTCAAGATTGTTGTCACCGGCCAGGGCGTGGCCTGGATCCCCGAAATGAAGCAAGTGGCGCCGAATGCCACTTTCGTCGCTTCCAAACCAGACACGCTCGCCACCGACGCCGCCGATGCCGACGCTATCCTCGGCGCCATTAACCCCACCGTCTTCACGGCCGCCAAGAAGCTCCGCTGGGTCCACATCTACAGCGCGGGCGTCGAAGCCTATCGCTTCCCGGAGTTCCTCAACTCCAACGTCACCCTCACCAACGGCAAGATCATCCAAGGGCCGGAAATCGCCGACCATGCCTTCGCCCTCCTCCTCGCCATGACCCGCGGCATCACCCGCGCCGCCGCCGACCGCACGAGGGAAGAGTGGCCCAAAGGCGATTGGAAGGCCATCGAGTTGCGCGGCAAGACTGCCGTTGTCGTCGGCGTTGGCGGAATCGGTTCCCAAATTGCCACTCGCGCCCAAGGCTTCGGCATGACCGTCATCGGCGTCGACCCAAAAGACCTGCCCTTCCACCCCGCCCTCAGCTACATCGTCCCGCCCGACCGCATCGACACCGTGCTCCAAAAAGCCGACGTTGTGTTCGTCTCGGCGCCCCACACGCCGCAAAGCGAGCGCATGATCGGCCCCAAGCAGTTCGACCTCATGAAGAAGGGTGCCTACTTCGTAGCCGTCTCCCGCGGTAAGCTCTATGACACCCCGGCCCTGGTGAAAGCGCTCGATTCCAAACGCCTCGCCGGCGCCGGACTCGATGTGACCGACCCGGAACCGCTTCCGAAGGGCCACCCGCTGTGGAAATTCGATAACGTTGTCATTACACCCCACATCGCTACCGTATCGGATCAGCGTGATGCAAGGTATCGTGAGCTGGTATTCGACAATGTGGCGCGATTTGCTAAGGGAGAACCTCTTCGTAACATCGTTGACAAAGTCAAGGGATATTAAGGCGTTGCGAACCGATGTGTGCGATTATTCCACGCCCTCTTGACAGGCGGCCCATTCTACAGTTGTCGCTCGAAACGACTTTGTAACTAATTGAAAACAGGATAGATATAATTTGAGAAAAGCGCCCTTGCGCCGCCCGGTGAGTATGTTATGCTGATGGTCCGCAAGGTATGCAGCCCCCGGGTTAACTCACCTTCCCCCTAATCGCGACGGGACGGCATCAACGGAAACACTACACAGGAAACAATCGTTTTCCACAGACTGTGGAAAAACTGTGGGAATCCTGTGCGCGGCTGTTGGGAGTGGAGCACGTATGAACTATTGGGACCGGATCAAACAGAAGCTGGCCAGCGAGTTGACGCCCGAGGCCTACCAGATCTGGGTGAGTAAGACGGTCCAGGAATCCGCTACAGACTCCATCCTGCGGGTGCAGGTCCCCAACGAGTACGCCTCCGACTGGCTGGAGAATGAATACCGCAGCCATGTGGAGAACGCCATCCGGAGTCTCGGCCTGCCCATCACCGGAATCCAGTACATCACCGTCGCCTCAGGCGTCCAACGCCCCGTGGCCCTTCACGAGCCTCCGCCCCCTTCCCAACCAGTAGCCGCCCCTGCCCCCGGCGCCACCAGCACCCTTAATCCCAAGTTCACCTTCGACAGCTTCGTCGTCGGCTCCTGCAACCAGTTCGCCCACGCCGCCGCACACGCGGTCGCCACCAACCCCTCCCGCAGCTACAATCCGCTCTTCATCTACGGCGGCGTCGGCATGGGTAAGACCCACCTCATGCACGCTATCGGCATCCAGCTCAAGAACCGCTATACCGGCATGCGCATCGTCTACACCTCCAGCGAGCGCTTCATGAACGAGATGATCAACTGCATCAAGACCGAGCGCATGCCCCAGTTCCACCAGCATTACCGTACCGCCGATGTCCTGCTGGTGGACGATATCCAGAACCTCGCCGGCCGCGAGCGCACCCAGGAAGAGTTCTTCCATACGTTCAACGAGCTCTACGAACACCAGAAGCAGATTGTCATTTCCTGCGATACCTCTCCCAAAGAGATCCCCAACCTCGTCGACCGCCTCCGCTCGCGCTTCGAATGGGGCCTCATGGTGGACGTCTCCCCACCCGATCTCGAGACCAAAATGGCGATCCTTGACAAGAAAGCCGATGCGGAGGGGGTGCAGCTTCCCGACGACGTCCGTATCTTCATCGCGACAAAAACAAAGAGTAATGTTCGCGAACTGGAAGGCGCGCTCGTCAAACTAATCGCCTACTCTTCCATGACGTCCTCTCCCATCAACCTCGCCATGGCCCAGCAGATGCTCAAGCACATGGTCCATGCCCCCGAGAAGCGCACCAACTCCGACCACATCATCAAGGCCGTCGCCGAGCGCTTCAACGTCCAGCCCCAGCAGCTCAAAGCCAAGACCAACGCCCACAGCATCAGCTACCCCCGCCAGATCGCCATGTACCTGATCAAGGAACTCACCGGCGCCTCGCTGCCGGAGATCGGCCGCATGTTCGGCAACAAACACCACACCACCGTCCTCCACTCCATCCAGAAGATCGAACAGCGGCGCCAGAAGGATCACGATCTCAACAGCCTTCTTCACAACCTAACCGACACATTTCACTGATCTTCCAGGGTTTTCCACATCCACCGTCCACAGAAGCGTGTGGATGCCGTTGGGAAACCCGGCCCCTGTGGGAACCGGCGCCTTCTTGCACCGGTTTTAAACAACCCGATGGCAGCAGCAAGGGATAAAGTTTTGTATAATTTAGAGAGATACCAACATTTCCACAGCCCCTACGATTCCGGTTCTATATGTAAAGCATTTAGATACCAGAACAGAAACCGGATCTGGCAACACGGAGCACGCGTCAATGGAATTCACCGTCAGTAAGTCCGACCTGGTTCGTGAACTGAACCTTTCCCAGGGCGTGGTCGAAAAAAAGACGACGATCCCCATCCTCTCCAACGTCCTGGTCGAAGCCTCCGACGATCGTGTCGTGTTCACCGCCACCGACCTCGAACTGGGCATCCGCTGCAGTTGCCCGGCCCGCGTCGCCAAGAGAGGCGCCGGCACCATCCCCGCCCGTAAGCTTTTGGATTACGTTCGTCTCCTCCCCGAGGCCGACGTTAACGTGAAGTTTCTCGAGAACCACTGGGCCAGTCTCGTGTGCGGCCGTTCCCGCACCCGCATCGCGGGGATGAGCCGCGAAAGCTATCCCGAACTGCCCCAGATGCCGGAGGTGCTGGCCGAGTTCCCCATCGGCACACTGGCGGCCATGATCTCGCGCACCATCTTCTCCATCTCCACCGAAGAGTCGCGCTTTACGCTGAATGGCTCCCTGCTGCTGCTGCGGCCCGAGACCATCACCATGGTCGCCACCGACGGCCATCGGCTCGCCATGGCCGAGAAGCAGGAGGCGATCCCTGGCATCGAAGGCTCCTTCCGCGCCCTGTTGCCGCGCAAAGCCATGGGCGAGATCATGAAGTTCGCCTCCAGCGCGGCCCCGGACGCCACCGTCAAATTCGCGGGCGACGAGAACCACCTGTTCTTCCAGATGGGCGACCGCCTGCTCATCAGCCGTAAGCTCACCGGCAACTTCCCCGACTATGAGCGTGTGCTCCCTAAAGAGCAGCCGAACGCCGTCACGATGCAGCGCGACGAACTGCGCGCTTCCATCGAGCGGGTGATGCAGTTCGCCGACGAACGCTCGCACGCCATTCGCGTCCGGTTCGCCGCCGGGGAAGCCAAAGTCTTCTCTTCGCTCTCCGACACTGGCGAATCGGAAGAGTCCCTCAACGTCGAGTACGGCGGCCCGGACAGCGAGATCAGCTTCAATGCCCAATACCTGCTCGATTTCTTGCGCGTCGTCAGCGAAGACCAGGTGGTCTTCCGCTTCAAGGAGCCGAACAGCGCCGGTGAAATGCGTCCCGGCGCCAACGATGGCGGCCTCACCTACCGTTACGTGGTGATGCCAATGCGCATCTGACGGTTCGCCCCTGACGGGCGGTGTTCCTCCATCGAGTGTCCGAGACAGGAGAAATTCTTTGAGTTCCACGGAAGTTTACGATTCTTCAAGTATCAAGGTGCTGGAAGGCCTGGAGGCCGTCCGCCTGCGCCCCGCGATGTATATCGGCTCCACCGGCGAGCAGGGCCTGCATCACCTGGTCTATGAAGTGGTGGACAATTCGGTGGATGAAGCCCTGGCCGGCTTCGCGAAGGAAGTTCAGGTCACCATCCACATCGACAACTCCATCACGGTGCAGGATGACGGCCGCGGTATCCCGGTGGACATCAAGGAAGAGTTCGGGGTGTCGGCGGCCGAGATCGTCATGACCAAGCTACACGCCGGCGGCAAGTTCGACTCAAACACCTACAAAGTCTCCGGCGGACTTCACGGCGTTGGCGTAAGCTGCGTCAACGCGCTCTCCGAACAGCTCCACCTCGAGATCTGGCGCAAAGGCTACGTCTGGGAGCAGGACTACGAAAAGGGCATCCCCCAGGGCCCCCTTACCCGCGCCGGTAAGGCCGGCCAGAAAACCGGCACCAAGGTCACCTTCCGTCCCGATCCAACGATCATGATGGTGACCACGTTCAACTACGACACGCTCAGCCAGCGTCTCCGCGAACTGGCCTTCCTCAACAAAGGCCTGGTCATCACTCTCACCGACGAGCGTGTCGACCCCATCAAGAAACACGAGTTCCACTACGAGGGCGGCATCTCCGAATTCATCCGGCATCTCAACAAGGGTAAGGAAGCGCTACACGAAAAGCCCATCCACTTCGAGGGTGAGCGCCAGATGGCCAACAACGGCGGCATCGTCAACATCGAAGTAGCCCTGCAGTACAACGACAGCTATTCGGAAAACGTATTTAGCTTCGCCAACAACATCAACACCGTCGATGGCGGAACTCACCTGACCGGCTTCCGCACCGCGCTCACCCGCACGATCAACGACTACGGCAGAACCGCGGGCATCTTCAAAGAGAAGGAAAGCCTCACCGGCGATGACGTTCGCGAGGGTCTCACGGCCGTCGTCAGCGTCAAACTGCCGCAGCCGCAGTTCGAAGGGCAGACCAAGGGCAAGCTCAATAGCGACATCGCCGGCCATGTCCAGGCTCTGGTCAACGAAAAGCTCGGTGAGTTCTTCGAAAAGAACGCCGCCGTCGGCAAGCGCATCGTCAACAAAGCCATCGACGCTTCCCGTGCCCGCGAAGCCGCCCGCAAAGCCCGTGATCTCACCCGCCGCAAAGGCGCCCTCGATTCCGGCGGTCTGCCCGGCAAACTCGCCGATTGCCAGGAGCGCGATCCGGAACGTTGCGAACTGTTCCTCGTCGAGGGCGAGAGCGCCGGCGGTACCGCGAAGTCCGGCCGCGACCGCCGCTATCAGGCGATTCTCCCGCTGAAGGGCAAAATCCTCAACGTCGAGAAAGCCCGCTATGACAAGATGCTCGGCCACGAGGAAATCCGGGCGATGATCACGGCCATTGGCACCGGCATCGGCAAGGACGACTTCGACCCCGCCAAGCTCCGTTACGGCAAGATCATCATCATGACGGACGCCGATGTCGACGGGTCCCACATCCGTACGCTGTTGTTGACGTTCTTCTTTCGCCACATGCAGGATCTGATCACCCGTGGCCACGTCTTCGTCGCCCAGCCGCCGCTGTACCGCATCAAGAAGGGCCGCTCGGAGAAGTACATCAAGGACGACAAGGAGTTCACCCGCGAGATCCTCCGCCGCGCTACCGAAAACGTGTCCGTCGAACTGCCCGGCGGGGTGAAGCTCGAAGGCGGCGAACTGCGCGCGTTCCTCATGTCCCTCGATGAAGTGCAGGGTATCTGGAAAAAGGTGGATCGCTGGACCCGCGAAGCCCGCGTCACCGAACTCCTGCTCGACCCGGCCCTGACCATCGACACGAAAGCCGACTTCCAGGAAGAGGCGAACGTCGAGGCGCTCCGCCAGCGCTTGGAGCCCTTGGGGCTCAACGCCGAGATACGGAAGGACGAAGAGCACTCGGCCTGGTCGGTAGCTTATCGTGACGCCACCCAGGCTGAGCGCGTCGTCGGCCTGGAAATGGTGGCATCCCCCGAGTACCGGCAACTGCGCGCGAAGGCCAAGCAACTAGCCAAAGTCAATAAGCCGCCGTTTATCGTTATTAAGGACACCAACCGCGATACGCTGCCCGCCTGGCGCGAGTTGTTGAACCACGTCAAGACCGAAGGCATGCGCGATTCCAACGTCACCCGCTACAAAGGGCTCGGCGAAATGAACGCCGAACAGCTTTGGGAGACCACGATGGATGCCGAGAAGCGCACCTTGTTGAAGGTGAGCCTACAGGATCTGGTGGAGTGCGAAGAGGTGTTTTCCACCCTCATGGGCGACGACGTGGAAAATCGCCGCAAGTTCATCGAAGAGAACGCGCTGGACGTGCGCAACCTGGACGTCTAGGTTCTTCGGAACAGCATCTGCAGCTTCTCGGCGATACCCCGCGCGATCCGCTGGTTCATATCGCCGAGCGGCTCATCCGTGGTGATGTAGGTCCAGGTGGAACCACGATCAAAGCTCGACTCCCGCGGCAAACTGCCCGGATTCTCCAGAGCCGCATTCAGAGCCTCTTCCACCTCCTCAAACATCTCCTGCGCCCGGTGGATAAACTCATCGAGCGGATTCTTCCCGCCAAACGAGATGAAGTGAATCCCCGACTTCAGCTCCCCTACTGACGCCAGGTAGTCCGACCATAGCTCGTCGATCACTATCAGCACAGGCGCTGAATCCTCCGGCTCCTGACTCTCCAAAATCGAAGCCCGCCGCGACTGCACGTACGCCCGCTGCCGGTCAATCAGCGTGTCATACTTCAACAGCGTTTTCCGCAGCTCCAGATGCTGTCCTTCAATCACCCGCTGCACGTGATCCATCGCCTCGCTGGGATTTGGGCTTCGCGCCAGCACCTCTCCCAACCCAAACCGCACCATCAGGTCATCTTCCAGACTCAAGAGAAACCGCGACTCGCCCGGATCGCCCTGCCGTCCGGCGCGTCCTCGAAGCTGATTGTCGATCCGCCGCGCCTCATGCCGCACCGTTCCAATTACCAGCAGCCCGCCCAGCTCGGCGACGCCGTCCCCCAAGCGGATGTCCGTTCCCCGCCCGGCCATATTCGTCGATACGGTAACCGCGCCTCGCTGCCCGGCCTTCGCTACAATCTCCGCCTCCTGCGCATCGTTGCGGGCATTCAATACCCGGACGCCAACCCCAGCCTGGTACAGCGCGAAGGCCAGCCGCTCGGAATCCGCCACGCTTGCCGTGCCGATCAGCACCGGCCTCCCAGCCTCGTGCGCCTCCCGTACCTGGCGCACCAATTCGTCATCCCGCCCGGCGCGCGTGCGGAAAATGCGATCCGGCTGGTCGACTCGCGCCACCGGCCGGTTCGTCGGAATCGCGGTAACCGGCAGTCCATACACTTCGGCGAACTCCGCGGCCTGCGTGCTGGCCGTTCCCGTCATCCCACACACGAACTCATATTGATGGATAAGGCTCTGGGTCGTGATAGACCCCAGAATTTTCGCCTGCTTCCGCAGTTCCAGCCCTTCCTTCGCCTCGAGCGCCGTCTGCAGACCCGCCGGCCAGCGCCGCAACTGCGCGACCCGCCCCTTATGTTCGTCGACAATGTCGATGCGGCCCTCGCGGACCAGGTAGTCCACATCGCGCCGCAATAGCGCCTGTGCATGCAGCGCGTCAATCACCGCGGTGTACAGCGTCAGGTTGTGCTCTTCATAGAGATTGGCGCAGCCCAGCGCCGCCTCCGCGCGCGCCGCGCCAATGTCCGTCAGCGACACGCTACGCCCGTGGCCATCCACCTGATAGTCCACCCACAGCCGCATCTCGCGAGCCAGCGCCGCCAGCCGGTACGTCAGATCGCGCGCCGGCGCCGTTCCCCCGGCGATGATCAGCGGAATCCGCGCTTCGTCAATCAGGATGGAGTCGCACTCATCCACCAGCACCGCCCCAAAGCCGCGCTGCACCAACTCTCCCGCCGATAACGCCAGCCCGTCGCGCAAAAAGTCGAAGCCCACTTCGTTCGCGGTCGCATAAACAACGTCACAGGCATAGGCCTGCCTTCGCTCCTCCGCGGTAAGACCCTGCTCCAAATGAGCCACCGATAGCCCCATGGCGCGATACGCCGGCCCCATCCAGTGCGCATCGCGCCTCGCCAGATAGTCATTCGCCGTCAGCACGTGGACCGGCAGCCCCTGTGCCGCCAGCCACGATGCCGTCAAAACGGCCGTCAGCGTCTTGCCTTCGCCGGTCTGCATCTCGGCGATATGCCCCGAGGCCATCGCGAGCGCCCCCAGAATCTGGACGTCGAAAGGGGCCATCCCCACGGTGCCCTCCACGGTGCGAACGGCGTGGGCGAACCAGGGCACTACGCCCCGCTCGCTCCCATCCGAAGTGCGGTCCGCGCGCACGGCTGCCAGCAGATCCCGCAACCCAGCCTTCGCGGGACCTGAAAATATTGACCGTATACGCTCCAGACCGGCGATCATCGACCCTTACGCCGCCTCCTCATCCAGCATGCAGCGCAGGCTCAGCAGGGTCTGGTTGCGCCGGCAATCGGCCAACACAATCGACCCAGGCTCCACCTCGCCGCGCGCCACCAGCGACGCAATCGGCTGCACCAGGTGCCGGTGAATGGTCCGCTTCAACTCGCGCGCCCCGAACTCCTCGCTGGTCCCGTTCCGCAGCAGAAAATCCCGTGCGCCCTTGGTCAGCTCGACGTAGAAAGCATCCTGGCCCAGACGGGTACGGATGTGCCGTTGGAAGTCCGCCACCTGGTGGTCCAGGATGCGGTCCATCGCGGCGCTGTCCAGAGGCATGTAGGTATTGATGACGTCGATGCGGTTCACGAACTCCGGCGTGAAGCGCTTCTTCACCGCCTGCATCGCAACCTGCTCCAGCTTCCGCCCCACTTCCGCCTTCGGCCTTGCGGTGAGGGCTTCAAAGCCGAAGGTGGGGCGCAACTCGCGACTCATACCGCGCGCCCCCAGATTGCTGGTCAGGAAGATGATGGTGCGCTCGAAGTTCACCGTGGAGTTGTCCCCAAGCTTCAGCGTAGCCTTGTCCAGCACGCCCAGCAGCAGCCGGTTCAACGACGGCGCGGCCTTCTCGATCTCGTCAAACAGCACGATCGAGAGATTCGACGTTTCCGTGGTTACGGCGTTCAGCTTTGCCTGGGTCAGCATGGGTGTCGTCTCGCGATGGCCGAGGTAGCCAGGAGGCGCGCCGATCAACTTCGCCACTTCGTGCTCCATCTGGAACTCGCCGCAATCGATCCGCAGCAGCGCTTTTTCGCTGCCATGAAGCGCTCCTGCCAGCGCCTCTACCGTGCGGGTCTTGCCCGTACCGGTCGGCCCTAACAGCAAAAAGACGCCAACCGGCCGTCCTTCCGGGGCCAGTCCCGCATGGTACATCTCCACATAAGGGACTATCTGTTCCAGGGCGCCATCCTGCCCGACAATCTTGTCCGTCAGCGACTGCAACAAGCCGCTCGGCTCCGTACCGGCTCTGCGGATTCGATGAGGTGTGTTTCGCATGGGCGTTTTCATCCTGCCCCGAGTGTAAAGGGCGGAGCCGGGCAAACCGCCGCGGGAACGTACGAAACAGGCTGGAGAAACGGAGCAAACCGAGTCCTTCCAAAAGCTTGGAAGAAAGGGCAGGAAATTTCGAACTCTTGTGACTGGCCTTCGTTGGCCTCTACTTGTGACGGTAGGTGATGCGCCCCTTGGTCAGATCATAGGGGGACATCTCGATGGTGACCCGGTCGCCGGCCAGGACGCGGATGCGGTTCCGGCGGAGCTTGCCGGCCAGATGCGCCAGCACCACGCGCTCCTGATCGAGCAGCACGCTGAACTGACCACTGGGGAACTTTTCCACCACGGTACCGGTAACTTCTATCGAATCCTCTTTACTCATTCTTATCCAACATGAGTATACCGCAGCGCCTCCGGCCCGTAAACGCGAGGCGGGCAATTGTGCAAGTTCGTACCTAAAGATCCCAAGACTGGGTACCGATAAGGTTTTAGCGGTATGATTTCGTTCCGAAAATCGATGGAGGCCGACGAACTTCGGCAACTCCTCAATGACCGTGACCGCGAGGCGCAGGAAGCCCGGGGCGTCCTCCTTACAACCGTCACGGGCGTCCGCGAGCATACCCTTCGGGCATGTCCTCCCATTGCCGGCCCTTATGAGGAGAGCCTGCTTTCCCTCGAAAAGCACCTTGGCTCCAAAGCCGCCCTTGACGATAAGTTTGCCGAACGCCTGCACCGGCAATTGGAAGGCTTTGGCCGCGATGCCGGCCTCGACTACGAAACCAAGGGCACCGAGATTCGCGAAGTCGTCCGCCTCATGGCGGCGGCGGCCGAAAGCTTCGCGGCGCAGAACAGCTCCGGCTCCCAGGAACTATCGGCCTGCGCCAATGCGTTCGAATCCATCGCCGCTCTGGAGGACCTTTCGGCCATCCGCCGGGAACTCCAAACCCGCGTCCAGGACCTTCGCCAGTTCACCGCCCGCAAGGCCGAACAGGACACGGCCGCCATCGCATCGCTCCAAGGCGAACTCCAGGTGGCCAGAAATCGCCTGGCCCGCGCCGAAAGCCAAGCCAATCAGGACCCGCTCACCGGTCTCGTCAATCGGCGCGGACTGGAACGGGTCTACCGCGAGCGCTTCCGCCAATCGCCCGCCACCGTCGTCCTCTTCGACCTCAACCGCTTCAAGAAGATCAACGACACTTATGGCCACGCCGCCGGCGACGCCGTCCTCCAAGAATTCGCGCGCCGCCTGCTGGCGAGTATCCGCAACTCCGACGTTGCCGCCCGTTGGGGCGGCGACGAGTTCTTGGCCCTCCTGGCTTGCCCGCTCACCGACGGCCTCAGCCGCTCCCAACAGATCCTCGGCAAGCTCTGCGGCGCCTATGTCCTTCCGGTTCAGGGTCGCGACGTGCGCGTGCCCGTCTGCGCCGCCATGGGACTTGCCCAGCCTGTCAACGGCGAACCACTTTCCGACGCCGTCGCCCGCGCCGATGCCGGCCTCTACAAACAGAAGGTCTCACCTGTCTCCCCGCTTAAGTAAGAAGCGCTCGGTCAATGATCGCTTCCCCGGCGAAAAGTGCCGCGCCGCCGCCTTCAGATAGGGCCGGAACTCCCGCACCCAATACCCCAAAAATCCCTCCCGCGCGATCTTTGCCATGGATTCGCTGTAGTGGTCCAACAGCGTTCCGGCCAGCACCTCCCCAGTTGCTTGCACCGCGTGCCGCGTGCACCGCGTGAGCCACAAAACTCCCGCCGGCAACTCCCGCACCGCCGATAACGCTAGCAGCGCCGACACTTCCCACACACTGCGGCCGGACTTGGCTGCGGTCTCCCCCATCGCCCGCCACTGCGCCTCCAGGAGCTCGATCGACGGCCTGCTTTGTGGTGGAATGCGCGCCGCGTCCCGCTTGACGGACTCCCAGTCTTTGCGCAGGTCCGCCACGTTCAAGGGCGGCGTGTTCAAAGTCGACGACAGCCGCGCCGCCGTCCGCTCCAGCCCGTCCAGCATCTGATCTACGGTTTCAAAGCGCGCCGACGGATCCAACAGCCCCTGTTCCTGCAGACTACGGGCAATCTCCCCCACCAAATGCCGCCCCGCCCCCGACAAGTCCGCCAACGCCGCCAACACCCAGACCGGTGACGCCCGGAACGCCAGGATCCCGATGGCTTCTATCCCATTGCCCACGCCGCGGCGCACCAGAAAGTCCGCCGCCAGCTTCTCCTCGCCGGGATAGGCGCCTTCCACGTCGCCCACCTGCTCGATCAGAAATCGCAACGTCGAATCCACCAGCACGGCATACAGACGCGTCCTCCGCAGCGCTCCAGGGATCGCCACTTCGCCCACTTCCCGTACAATTCCCCCGGCCAGCGCCGTCGCCGACCGCAACACACGCTCAGGGAGCGATAAAAAATACCCCGAGACCGCTGGCCGTACCTTCATGGTTCCCACCCTAACATTGCGCTGCCACCCCCCGCCGGACCAACGCCCCAGTACTGGACCGCGCCCACGCGCCGTACTACCTCTTTCCCATCAAACGTCCTCTTGTTACTCCACGTCCCACCCGCGACACTCGGAGAGCGGACACCCGGCGGTCCGCCTTGAAGGATACACGACTCGTGGAGCGTATTGACTCGGACATCTGGTCAGCAGCCGAAGTGGCTCGCCTGCTCACCCTGGTAGAGAACGAAAAACGGTTCTACCAGGAGATCCTGTCATTGTGCCCAGTCCCGATGGCAGTCGCCGGCGAGAGCCTCACCCTGCAGTCCGTCAATCGCGCCTTCCGCACTCTGTTCAACCTGAAACACGGCGAAACGGCCGGCGTCAAAGTCACCGACCTTTTCCCCGCGCTGGTCATCCAGGACCGCGTGGAGCGCGCGCTTCGACAGCAGACGCCCGTCTGGCAATCCGATATCACGCTCTGGACGGGCGGCACGGGCCGCGCCTGCCGCCTGTCGGTCGCGCCGATCCCCAACCCCTACGGCGACCAGCCAACGGACGTCCTGATTGTCGCCGAGCTTCCCGAACTCGGCCAGTCCCCCGCGGCGGCCCTGCTTGACTCCACGGGAGTCATGGCCTGGCAGATGAATGTCGCCACGGGCGAGCTCGTTTTCGCCAACACCGCACCCGGGATGCCCGACTCCGCCGCCGAATGGAACGCCCGCGCCTACAAAGAGGATCAGTCCCGCGTCGACTGGGTTTACGAAGCCGCCCTGGAATCCGGCAAGGAAGCGGAAGTCGACTACCGCGCCAGTTGGGGCGGTTGGCTGTCGGACCGCATCACCCCCGTCCTCACCGATGGCAAAGTCACGGCTCTCCGTGTCCTTACCCTGCGCATCCAGCAGCGCCGCGAACGCCTGGAAACCCTGGTCCGCGCCCGCGAGGACGAAGCCGCCGTCCGCTTAGCGCAGCACATCGCCCACCAGTTCAATAACATGTGGATGATCGTCACCGGCTATACGGAAGTCCTCCGCGAGCATCTGGAAGGCGCCGGCACCGATGCCCGCCAGGCCATCGAGGAAATCGACCGTGCCGCCACCCGCGGCGCCCAGGCCACCCAGCAGCTTCTGCAGTTCAGCCGGCCGCCGGCGGTGCATCCCACCCAGGTCGACCTCCAGGAACTCCTCACCCGCCTGGACTGGGATGCCGATGTCCGCTTCCTGCCCGGCCAGATGTTGGTCAACGTCGACCCCGCGCCCTTCCGCCAGGCCCTTCTGTCGCTTGCCCAGGAAATCCGCCCTTACCTTCCCCCCGGCCAGCGCCTGCAGGTGGAAGCCGGCCGGGACATGGCCATCCACGACTTCGCCGACGGCCTTCCGAAGGGCCACTTCGCCACGGTTACTATCGGCGCCATGGAGAACATCAGCCAATCGCGCCTTGCCCGTTGGAGCGAGCCTTACTTCAGCGAAGGCGACCGCAACGGCGGCATCGGCCTGGCGCCGCTCGTCTCCCAACTTCGCCAGATGGGCGTTAGTATCTCGATGGAACGCTCCGGCGAGGTCTGCTGGTACGTTCTCCGTGTCCCCCTTCTCCGGTATGTCGAGCCGCCACGGAAACCGGCGCCTTGGGAAGCCGGCTCCACCTCCGCCACCGCGCCCAACCGCGAGAACGTGCTCGTCGTGGATGGCAATGAGAGTGTCCGCAACCTCATCTCCCGCTTTCTCAGCCGCGAAGGGTACCGCGTCCGCATGGCGGCCGACTCCGACGAGGCTCTCGCGGCCCAGGGCCCCTTCGACCTCCTCGTCTGCGATGTCTCCCTGCCGGGCCTTAGCGGACCCGAACTGGCGGTACGCCTCCAGCAGACGTACCCCCATTTGCGCGTCCTGTTCATGTCCGGCTACGGCGCCGAGGCGGTTCTCAACCCCGCCGAAGGGCAACCCTTCGAGTTCCTCCAGAAGCCATTCACACTCGCCGCCCTCAGCGAACAGGTCCGCGTAGTACTAACCTCCCCTTCAGTCTAGTTACTTCCCCTCATCGTATTTCTTCGCGCCCTTCGCTACAAACAAAGATATCCACAGCCGATATGTGGATATCGGGAGCCCGCAAATCCCTCATGAATTATTTTCAGTGGATCGCCTTCACACTTGGCCTGGCTCTGCAGGCTGTCCTGCTCACCATCCTCGTGCGGCACTACGTCCGGCAGTACCCCTTCCTCCTCCTACTTCTCACCACCCAGTTACTCGGCGCCGCCATGATCGCCGCCACCCAACTCGAGTTCGTAGGCTGGACCCGTTCCACCATGCGCTTCTACTGGATTTCCGAAGCCGTCCAGTTTGCCCTGATTTTCTTCTGTCTCACCCATATGCTCTATCAAACAATGGGTGGCGAGGGCAGGGGCCGCTTACCCACCTTCCTGCTCGGCGGACTGGTCTTCTCCGCCCTTTGCACGGCCCAGGCCTACCATGCCAACCTCAATTATTGGATGACGCAACTGGTCCGCAACTTTAGCTTCGGCTCCATGTTCGCAGCCCTCACGGTCTGGACTTTGTCCATCCGCAATCCCAACCGGCAGCGGCTGTTGGTGGTTGCGGGCCTCGGTATTCAACTCGCCGGTAGTGCAATCGGGCATAGTCTCAGGCAACTTTCACGTAGCACCGTTCCGTTTGGCAACGTAATACTTACGGTTTGTTACCTACTATTTCTATTCACCCTTTGGCGGGCATTACGCGTTACCACCGCTCCACAACCCGTACTACCCGTGATACCCCCATCCGCGCCGCCAGATCCCCCCACACTGGATCCCCCTACGGTCGATCCAGCCACTGACCCGAACCTGGCTCCCCTCGGCCGCGAGCGCGTCTACTAGCAGCCTTGGCAAAACCCGCTCCCCCAGCCGCGCGCGGCTCGATCTGGGGTAAGCCGCGGCTTCCGTTACGCCGCGACCGGCACGCGTCTCGCGTAACGCATTTGTTTCCGCTGCGTCGCGAACGCAAATAATCGGTCTCTCGCTACTCTAGGGCGGCACAGTTGACTTGCGCTACCATCTCTCCCAGATGGCCAACGCCGATGCTCTCCTGCTCCGCATCATCGACCAGGCGATGGCCGAGGCATTCACCGGTTCCCCCGACGCTCTCCGCTGCGGCAAGGGCTGCTTTGGCTGTTGTATCGGCCCTTTTCCCATCACCACAATGGACGCCGCCCGCCTCCGCCGCGGCCTTGCCCAACTTCCCGCCGCCACCGCCACCGCCGTCCAAGCCCGTGCCGCGGAAGCTGTCGCCGCGATGCTCCCGCGCTACCCTGGCGACCTCCAATCCGGCACCCTCCACCCGCACCGCGCCTCCGAGCTGTTCTCCCACCCCGCCCTGAAGGGCATTCCCTGCCCCGCGCTCGACCTCGAATCGGGCGCCTGCACGGTTTACGAATTCCGCCCCATCGCCTGCCGCACGTATGGCCCCGCGATCACCCTGGAAGGCCGCCACATGCCGCATTGCCGGCTGAACTACCGTGGCTACACCCCCGAGCAGGTGGAAGCCTGCCGCGTCCCGGTGGACCCCGGCCCCGCCGGGCCTGCCGCCGCCGCCGAGTTCGAAGCCCTCGGCCAACCCATCGAACAAACCAGTGTCGCTTTCGCGCTACGCTCAGCTTGATGCCCCGCATCGTCATCCTCGCCACCGGTGGCACCATTGCCGGCCGGTGGGATCCCGCCTGTCATGGCGTCGTCCCCCAACTTAGCCCCGACGACCTTATCGGTCTCACCCCCGGCTTGACCGATTTGGCCACCTTTGAGACCGAGCAGATCGCCAACGTCGATTCCTCGAACATGACCCCGGAGGTCTGGATCCGCCTGGCCCACCGCATCCGCATCCGCCTCGCTGACCCTGAAGTTGCCGCCGCCGTGGTCACCCATGGCACCGATACGCTGGAAGAAACCGCCTACTTTCTCGATCTCACGACGGAGAGCCTCAAGCCCGTCGTCTTAGTCGGCGCGCAGCGCCCTCCCACCCTGCCCGATACCGACGCCCTCCGCAATCTCACCGATGCCGTCCGCGTCGCTCTCTCCCCGGAAGCCGCCGGCAAGGGGGCGCTGGTCGTCATGAACGGCCAGATCAACGCCGCCCGCGACGTCACCAAGACCAGCACCACCGAGCGCGAGGCTTTCCAGAGCCTCGAGTTCGGCTCCCTCGGCGTGGCCGACCTCGAAACCGTCCGCTTCTACCGCGCCCCGCTCCGCCGCCGCACCCTACCTCTCACTGCCGATAAGTTGGGCCGGGTCGAGATTGTCATGCACTACGCCGGCGCCGACGGTACTCTCATCGACGCCCTCCTGCGCTGCCATCCCGCGGTAGACGGGCTGGTCATCGCGGCCACCGGACTCGGCCAGGTCAGCGCGTCGATGTACGAAGCGATCGCCCGCGCCCGCTCCCTGGATATCCCGGTCGTGATCAGCACCCGCGTTTACACGGGCCGCGTTATCCCCCTGTATGGTTCCGAAGGCGGTGTCGCCAGCCTTCGCTCGCTTGGCTGCGTTCTGGCCGACAACCTCAGTCCCGTCAAAGCCCGGGTGCTGCTGTTGGTGGCCCTCCAGCACACTCGCGACCCCCAAGCTCTGCAACAGTTCTTCGATTGGTGATGGATTTCCCCTCCCATTTGGCGCGTTCCTTACAACATGCTGCCCGGCTGCGTCTTTACCGCGCCGGCGGCGTAATGTAACAAACGGCAGTCCTATTCCGTCTCTTCGCACCGGAAGGCACTTTGGAGGTTCACCGTGCCGAAAAGTACCGCTCTCCTCGCCCTGCTCTCGGCCATCTGCCTACTCCCTGTAGAAATGAGGGGGGATCGCCCCATGCGGCCCCCTTCTACTTTTAAAGCCGAAGCCCCCGGCGGCCGTTTCTTCGCCGAAGCCAATCACGAGACCCAGCGCATTACGGTCTTTGAAGTGCAGCCCGGCGGGGCCATCCCGCGCTACGAAGTAGCCGCCTGGAGCCGCGTGGTTCACCTGTCGCCCGATGGGCGTTTCCTCGCCCTCGGCTATTCGGGCAGCAACCTTCTCAGTCTCGGCGTGAATTCCGAACTCACGATGATCAGCTTCTACCGGGACGGCGCCAAAACCGCCCAGGTCCCCCTCCGCCGCCTCATGCCGGACCTCAAGCTTCTGCGCCGCAGCGCCTCCCATTGGGTCTGGGGGGAGTACCACGGTTTTATCCCCCAAGGCACCGGATTCCGCGTCAAAACGGCAGATGGCCGGATCCTTATCCTAGACCCGGCCACCGGACAACTACTCCCTTAGCGTCGTGGTAAATCCGGCTATTGTGCCGGCAACCCTACTTCAACAATCAATTGGTTGTAATCCACCCGGACACGGGCCGTGCCGTTGTTTGCCTCCGCGATCCGCCTCGCGCTGGCCAGCGCCAATCCCGTGCCAGGCGGCAGATGCGGGGTGAAGGGCGTCATCAGATCCTCGGCGCACTCCAGCACCTTCTCGTCCGCCTCACTACGGAACTCGAGCCATACCTTGTCATCCTGCCGTGACAGGCGCAGCCCGATCGTTCGCTCCGGACCAGCCACCTGGCGATACATTGCCAGCAACGTCCGCACCAGATGTTCGGCCTGCCCTGGATCTACTAACACCAGAGTGCTGCTCATCGTATCGGCCCAGTCCAGGCCGATCGGGCGGGACTTCGCCGACGCCGTCACGGCCGCACTCACGATCTCCACCATATCCACCCACTGCGCCCGGGGCGCCGTGGCCTGCAGGTAATGCGCCGCGTCCATCAGAATCCAGTCCACCTGCCGGACCATCTCCTGGATTCGCTCCAATTCCCTCTCCGTCCGCTTCTCCGGCTTCGCGACCATCTGCAGATAGTAAGCGGAGGATTCAATCGTACTGAGGGGCTGCCTGAGTTCGTGACACAAATGGCGTACAACGGCGCCGGGAGCCAATTCCACATCGCCCAGGCGGGGCGTGGCGGCACGAGACATAGTTGCTGCTGTGGCTTGAGCCATGTTTTCTTTCGCTGAAGTTCGGGGGAGCCTTAGCGGTTATAGCTTACCCCCACCAGGGAGTCAACCCTCCTTCTCGACGCCTTGCTGGTATTCTTCCATACACCCCTAGGAATCCTCCCAACGCGGTACAGTACCTACAAAGGACCTTCCCTGTGACTCGACGTAGCCTGTTCCTTAGCCCCCTCGCGCTTGCCGCCCAATCCCCCCGCGTCCGTCCCCTCAAGATCACCGTCCTGACCACCATGCTCACCGATGGCGCCGGGGTGGGCGAGTGGGGCTTCGCGGCCATGGTGGAAGCCGGCGGCCGCCGCATTCTCTTCGACACCGGTGGCCGCCCGGACACCCTCGTCACCAACTGCCGCGAACTGAACATCCCGCTGACCGGAATCGAGGATGTCATCCTCTCCCATAATCATGGCGACCATACCGTCGGGCTTGCTACTATCGCCCCCCAAGTCGCCAAAGCCCGCATTCACACCGGGAAGGGCATCTTCTACCCCCGTCCTTCCGACCGCGGCGAACGCAACTTTCTCGTCTCCAACCGCGCCCGTCTTCAATCGCTTAACTTCATAGAGCACGATAAGCCCACCGAGCTCTTCCCCGGCGTCTGGTTCACCGGGCCCGTCCCCCGCAAGTATCCCGAACGCAACTTCGCCATCGGCAACGCCGGCACAGTCATCACCCCGGAAGGTAAGGCGGAAGACAATGTCCCCGAGGACAGTTCCCTGGTCTTCGATACGGCGCAAGGTTTGGTGGTGCTGTCCGGCTGCGGCCATGCCGGCATCGCCAACACCCTGGAATACGCCCGGAAAGTTATCCGCGACGCCCCGATTCACGCCGCAATCGGCGGCTGGCACCTATTCCTGCTTAACGACGAGCGCCTCGACTGGACCGCGGGCAAGATGAAGGAATTCGGCGTGGAACACTTCCTCGGCGCACACTGCACCGGTATCGAAGCCGTCTATCGGATACGCCAGCGCAACAACATGCCGCGCTCGCAGTGTGTCGTCGGCTCCGTCGGTTCGAGCTTCGAATTGGGCAAAGGCATCAACCCCGGCGCCCTCGCCCGCTAGATCGTAACCCTTTCGTTCCCCCTTCTTTACTCAACTGCAAACCGCGGCTGTTACCCTTCCCCTCATGACTGCTTCCCGGTGGGGGTTCGCCCTTATCCTAATTACGTCGCGGCTGGCCGCGCAAACCTTCGGTGAGATCTCCGGTACGGTCTTCGATCCGGCGGGCGCGGCCATCCCCGGCGCGCAAGTCGTGATTACGGCGCAAGCCACCGCCCAGGAACGCGCCGTGCGGACTTCCTCCGCCGGCATCTACAAGGTACCCTTCCTCTCCCCCGGCAAGTACGACATCACCGTCTCGCTCACCGGCTTCAAAACCGCCACCCGCCGCGCTGTTGAAGTCCAGGTCGACAACGTCTCCCGCCTCGATTTCACGCTCGATGTCGGCTCCGTATCGGAGACCGTCGAGGTTCGCGAAACCACTCCTTTACTAAATGCCGACAACGCCGCCGTCGGCACCGTGATCGACAACAAACGCATCGTCGAGCTTCCCCTCAATGGCCGCAACTGGCTGCAGATGGTCGCTCTCAGCCCCAACGTTTCCGCCGACATGCGCTCCACCGGCCACGTCGATTCGCGCCAGGGCGGCGAGCGCGGACGCCAATCCATCTCCATCGCCGGCCAGCGCCAGTTCTTCAATCGCTTCACCCTTGATGGCGTCGATAACACCGACGTCAACTACAACACCTACGTGATTCGCCCTTCCATTGAAGCCCTCGACGAGTTCAAGATCCAAACCGGCATCTACTCCGCCGAGTACGGGCGCCTCGCTTCGCAGATTAACGCCACCACCAAAGCCGGCGGCAACCAGTTCCATGGCGCCGTGTTCGAGTTCCTCCGCAACGATAAGCTCGATGCCGCCGAGTGGCAGCCCCGCCAGCAAACGCTGGGAACCAATCCGAAGAATCCCTTCCGCCGCAACCAGTACGGTTACGTCTTTACCGGGCGCATTATCCGCGACCGCCTCTTCTTCCTCTCCAACTTCGAAGGCACCCGCGACACCAAGAGCTTCTTCGGCACGGCCAGCGTCGCCCCTTCCCCCTGGCGCAAGGGCGACTTCTCGGGCCAGAGCGTGCAGATCTTCGATCCGGCCACCCGCACCTACCAACTCCAGGCCAATGGCTCCGAGCGGGCCACCTCCGCCCTCCCTTTCCCGGGCAATCGGATCCCCGCCACCCGCCTCCACCCTACCGCCACCAAGCTCCTCGAGTTCTACCCCGAACCCACCATTACCCTCCCCGGCGATGGCTTCGTTCAGAACTACACCCGCAATCGCAAGCGCCCGCTCGAATCCGAACAGCTCACGCACCGCATCGATTGGAATGAGTCCAATCGCTCCACCTGGTTCGGCCGCTTCAGCTTTGGCGACGAATTCGAGCGCCGCATTGAAAGCTTCCCGCAACAGGAAGGCGGCGTGGTCGTCGACGTGTTCCAGACGATGGTCACCAACATCCGCACCATCACCCCGACTATCCTCAATGAAACCCGCTTCGGCTACTCACGCTTCGATAACGACCTGATCCTCCGCTACGCCTACGAACGCGACGTCACTAAGGAACTGGGCATCCGCGGCCTGGTCTCGCCCTCCGACAATGCCTGGGGTACCCCCGCCATGCAGCTCGGCAGCGGCCTGACGGGCTTCGGCGAGTCCGGCAACGGTCCGTGGATCTATCGCAACCGCATCCTGCAATTCCTTAACAACACGTCCATCGTGCGCGGCAAGCACACATTCCGCATGGGCGTTGAGATGCGCCGCGACGTCTACAACGGCCAGGGCAACACCGTCGCCCGCGGCCGCTTTTACTTCAATGGCCTGCTGAGCATCAACCCGGGTGGCCGCGCCGCCGCCCCCAACCTTATCGCCGACATGATGCTCGGCCTTCCGCAGCGATCCGAGCGCGCGCTTGGAATTGCCTCCGCCGACCTGCGCTCCATCTCCTGGTACGGCTACTTCGAAGACACCTGGAAAGTGACCCCGCGCCTTACCCTTAACCTTGGCCTGCGCTACGAGCTCTCCCCGCCATGGTATGAGCCCAACCGCCGCATGATGAACATCCAGATGTTCGGTTGGACGCCGGGCTCCCGAACCCCCATCATGACCCGGCCCGGCAGCGGCGACTTCAACGAAGGCCTCCAGTTCCGCTTCGCCGACGTCATTCCCACCCAAACCGGCGACGACAAGATGGGGCGCTCCACCATCCAGACCGACCGCAACGACTTCGCGCCCCGCGTCGGCATTGCCTGGTCGCCCACCAATCGCTGGACCGTACGCGCGGGTGGAGGCTTCTTCTATACCCAAGACCAGGGCAACCCGCGCTTCGACATCGTCCGCAACATTGCCGGCAGGGGTGACTTCACCGCCTCCGATCAGCGCCCCAACTCGACGCTGGACGATCCCTGGAGTTCCGAACGGCAGTCCTTCACCTGCTCGAACTGGAACGGCAACTGCGTCGGCCAACCGTTCGTCCTCGGCAACGTCAACAACCGCAAGACGCCGTATGTCGTCCAGTGGCTGCTGAATATCCAGCGTCAGGTTGGCAATGACTTCGTTATCGAGGCCGGGTATATGGGCAACATCGGCCGCCGCCTGGAGCGCCTCCGGTCCACCAATGAGCCGTATCTGCGCACCGGCCCCAATGACGGGAGTTCCGTCCAGTCCCGCCGGCCCTTCCCCATCTACGGCATCATCCAGCAGGTGGAGAACGTGGTTAGTTCCAATTACCACGCCGCCAATATAAAGCTGACCCGGCGCTTCTCCCGCGGCCTCACCTTCCTTACCGGCTATACGTTCTCCAAGGCTATTGACGACTCCAGCGGCATCCGCTCCTCCTCCGGCGAGCAGTCCATCGCCAAGTGGGATTGGGATCTGCGCGACGAGCGTGGCTTGAGCCAGTTCCACACCGCGCACCGCCTGGTGAACTCCGTGCTTTACGACATCCCCTGGCTGGCATCCGCCCCCGCTTTCACACGTCATGTTTTTGGGGGCTGGCAGGCCTCCGGCATCCTCACGTTCGCCACCGGCAACCCCGTTCGCGTTTCCGCCATCGGCGACACCAACAACATCGGAGGGGAAGGCAATTATCCGGACGCCACCGGAATCAGCCCGGCGCTGAACGCGGGCACCGTGAACCGCTATTGGAACATCGGCGCATTTGACATCGCCAACCCGGACCTGCGCGTTCGCTTCGGCAACGTCGGCCGCCATGTCCTGCTTGGCCCCGGCCTGGGCCAACTGGATGTCTCCATGCTCAAGAACATCCGTATGCCCTGGGAAGGCCATAGTCTGCAATTCCGTTGGGAGGCCTTCAACGTCACCAACCATCCCAACTGGAACATTCCCAGCTCCGACGTTCGCAACCCCGCGTCGTTCGGGTTGATCACCTCCGCCCGCACGATGCGCGAGATGCAGTTCGCCCTGAAGTGGCTCTTCTAAGTCCTACCAGACCAGCCGCAACCCCAACTGCGTCCGCCGCGCGATGTTCGCCTGTCCGGTGATGCGGCCGAAGTTCGCCGCGGTCGGCGTCAAGTTCGGCCCATTGAACGTCGGGGTGTTGAAGAAGTTGAAAAACTCCGCGCGGAACTGGATGTTCAGCAGTTCCTTGATACGGAAGTTCTTCAACATGGAGAAGTCCACGTTGTTGGCGCCGTCGGCGCGCAGGTTCGCGAAACGCGTCGGGAAGTTCCGTACGTTGAACTCCAGTTGCTGCGCGGCGGTCGTATTGAAGCGGGAGGTGTCGAACACGCCGTCCACGCGCTTCGGATCCCAGTTCAACGGGCCGCCCAGATAGATCACGTTGCCCCAGTCCACCGGGCCGCCCGGCTGCCAGGTGTAGATCACGTTCGTCACCCACCCGCCAATCACCGCATTCACGACCGGATGCGGGTCGGCTGCGAAGCGTTTGCCCTTGCCAAACGGCAATTCGGCGCTGGTGGAAAGCACCAGGCGTTGCGGCCGGTCCTCAGCGGCGATGCGCTTCTCCAGCCTCTCGTCAAACGCGTTCAGATGGCTGCGCCATTCCAGCAGCTTCGAATACTGGTAGTTGGCCAATAGGTTCACCCCGTTCGAGAAGCGCTTCTCGAGCCGCAGCATCAGCATGTGGAACGTCGAACTGCCGCGGTTGTTCGCATCTTGCGTGATGCTCAGAAACTGCGGATACGGACGCAGTAGTTGCTGGCGCTGTACCACGCCGCCATTCAGGCTGGTCCGCGGCAGCAGCCCTACGAAAGGGTTTGCCACGTTGGAGGTGTTCCGGTTGATCACCGCCTGGTCGCGCACGCCGGTCGTGCTCAGCCACTGGCCGGGCAGCGCATCCACATCCCGCGTTACTTCCAAATGTACCGACCGGTTTCCGATGTAGCCCGCCTCGAACAACATGCCGGTGAAGAGCTGCCGCTGCACGCTGAAGTTCCAGCGCACCGAATAGGGGTTCTTCAGATCCGCCACCGTGTACCGCACCGCGCGCCCATTGAACGTAGCCAGCCCGAGGCTAGAGCCAGGCGGCCGGTCAAACCCGCTGGCGAAGGGGTTGGCCAGGGTACCCGAGGGCGACAGGTAGCCATCCAGGGTGGGAACGAGCAGCGTCTCCTGGCTGAAGCCTGGCTGCTGGATACCCGGCACGCCGTAGCTGAACAGAAAGGAGCCCACGCCGCCGCGTAGAACCGTTTTGCCGCCGAGCGCCTCCGGACTCCAGGAGAAGCCGAACCGCGGGCTGAAGTAGAGCGGATTGGTGTCGAAGATCTTGCGATTCCCGTCACTGGCGAACAGCAAGCCGCCGCGGGCCTGGAATTGGGCCGGATTGACCTCCGCGATCGGGTTGCGCGCATAGGCGGCCGCCGCCGCGCCCTGGATGGGATTCGCGGTCGCGAAGTCAAAGCCATTCACGGCCCGGTTCCAGCGCTCTTTCGGCGGTACATCGCGCTCCGCGCGCAGGCCCAGATTCAAGGTCAGGTTGCGTTTCACTCGCCAGTCGTCCTGCAGAAACAGGGCGAAGTAACGCGCGTCGATGGTGCGGTGCGCATTCAGATCGAACTGGCCCCCATTCGGTAGCCCCAGCAGGAAGGAGGCGAACTCCTGGCCCAGCGGCGCGCCCGGCGAGTTGTCCAGCGGCCCGCGCGTCCACTCCGTACCGAAGTTGTAGCGGCCCGCCGAGTCGCCAAAAGCGTAGCCGCTCTCCCGCGAGTGGCGCAGGTCCGCCCCAAACTTCATCGTATGGGAGTGGACCACCTTCGTCACCGACGCAAAGATCTGGAAGATGTCGAAAACGGTTTCCTCCGAAGCAGTTGACCCAACGCCCGTGTAGGTGGCGTTCGGGAAGATGATACGCGGAAGCGTCGATTGCCGGGCATTCGCCGCGATGTAGGATGGCAGGCCCAACGCGCCGGTATCGAAGTCGGGGAAGAGATTTGTGTTCCCTTCCACGAAGCGCGTCCAGTTCAGGCGCACATCCAGCACCGCGCTGGGCGACAGCGTGTGCACGTCGTCCAGCGTGGCGCCCCAGTTCTCGCGCTTGAACCGGGTGCCGGCGGCGGCATTCTGCCCCACCTGGTAGCCCAACGCGTTGATCCCGGCTCCGGCCCGCTCGTTGTTCCGCATCGAGAAGAACAGTTTGTTCTTGTCGCTGATGTTGAGGTCCGTGCGGCCCAGGTAGTTGAAGAAGGAGTTGCGCTCGCCCGCCTGTCCAATGAACAGGTTGTCCTGCGTGTTCGGCTGCCCCGGTGCGTTCGGCTGCGGATAGAACGCCATGAAGTTCCGCGCGATTGGGCTGATCCGGTTGCCGGGAATGAGGTTGCCGGGGAACGGCTGGCGGCGGATCCGGTCCCCTTCCCTTACCCCGGTAGCCGGATCGAAGATCTGATAGATCGACCCTACGCCCAGCATCTGGGAGAAGTTGCCCCCGCGAATCGCTTCGGTTGGCACCGTCGCGCGCTCTGGCCGTGGCAGCGCATCTTTAATCCGTTCGGTCCCAAAAAAGAAGAAGACCCGGTTCCGCCCGTCGAAGAGCTTCGGAACGTAGATAGGGCCTCCCACGGTCAACCCGTACTGGTTAAACCGCACCAGCGGCCGGGGCTGGTTAGTGGCGTTATTGAAGAACTGATTGGCCGCGGTGTTCGAGATCTGATTGAATTCGTAGGCGGTGCCGTGAAAGCGATTCGTGCCGCCCTTCATCACAACATTCACCGTCCCGCCGCCTGTGTGGCCATAGGCGGCGTCCACGTTGAAGGTTTCCACCTTCACTTCCTGCACGGCGTCCACCGGCGGGTTATAAGCAACGCGGCTGTCGCGAGTGGTGTTCGGCGCGCCGTCCAGCAGCAGTTCATTGGAACGCGCCACCGCGCCGCCCATCGAGAAGCCCGACGGCCCGGCATTGTCGAACGGCCGGTAGAACCGCGGGTCGCTCGAGGGCACCACGCCGAATGCCAGTTGCGCCAGCACCAGCGGCGTCCGGCCGTTCATGGGCATGTTTTCAATGAGTTGCGTCCCGATTACCTGCCCGGACGACGCCGTGGACGTCTCCAGCAGCGGGATCTCGGCCGTGATGGTTACGTTTTCCGTCACCGCGCCGACTTCCAGCGTGACATCGAGCGAGATGCGCTGGTTGGTCCCGATCCGGATCCCCTCCCGGACGAACCGTTTGAATCCCTGCGCTTCCACCGAGAGCATGAAGTCGCCCGGCGGCAGGAACGGCAGCGTGTACTGCCCATCGCTTCCCGAAACGGTTTGAAATTCCGCCCCGGTCTGTACTTGTTTGCCTGCTACCTTCGCTCCGGCGATCACCCCGCCCTGCGAATCGGCCACAATACCCGAAACCGTGGACCGGAACTCCTGCGCCTGGCACAACATAGTGGCCAGAAACCATACGAATCCCACCGTCGACCTCATCCCGTTTACCCCGCTTTTGCGATCAAGATGCTGGACGAACCCAGATGGGAGGGTATTCTATCAAATCGTTTCAGTCGGCGTCCGTTTCGTGCAACTTCCTCTTCGACTCTGCTTCAGAACAGGGCCTAACTATCCGATACGTAGTACAGTGGTCAGGAGTGACCTGCCCATGGACACCTTGACGCCGGTCGAGCGCAGCGAGCGGATGAGCCGGGTGCGGTCTAAGGATACAAAGCCGGAACTGGCTGTTCGCAGTCTCCTCCATCGCATGGGCTACCGGTACCGATTGCATGACGCACGGCTGCCTGGGAGACCCGATCTGGTCTTCCCGGCCAGAGGTAAAATCATTTTCGTACATGGATGTTTCTGGCACCGTCATGGAGCGCGTTGCGAGTACACGCGTTGGCCCAAGTCCAAGCTCAATTTTTGGAAGCCAAAACTTGAAGAGAACCGAGCGCGAGACCGAAGAGTTAGAAGGGAGTTAAGGAAGGACGGATGGAAGGTGCTGGTCATCTGGGAATGCCAGTTGAAGAACAAGGAGAGGTTGACGGAATGTCTGCGCCGTTTTCTGGAGTCCGCTTGACGTCAGTCGAGCTCTTCACCGGGGCCGGGGGCTTGGCCCTTGGAATCGAAAAGGCCGGGTTCCATCACCACACCGTCGTGGAACGTGACCGGGACTGCTGTCTTACTCTCCGTCAAAACCAGCTGAATGGCTACCCCTTGCTTCATGGTTGGGGAATCTATTCCGGGGACGTAAGAGAGTTCGACTACGATTCCATTGATGGAAATGTGGATCTCCTGGCAGGTGGTCCCCCATGCCAGCCCTTCTCGATTGGCGGAAAGCACCGCGGCCCTCTCGACGCTCGCGATATGTTCCCGCAGATGGCGCGGGCGGTCCGTGAACTGAAGCCACGCGCGTTTCTAGTCGAGAACGTCAAAGGCTTGCTGCGGGAGTCTTTCGCGAAATATTTCGAGTACGTCACGCTGCAGATGAAGTACCCCGAGGTCTCGCCAAAACCTAATGAAGACTGGATAGACCATCTCTGCCGTCTTGAAAGGCACGAAACCGGCGGTCGTGAACGGGGCCTGCACTATCGAATCGTCTTCCGTCAACTAAACGCGGCCGATTACGGGGTTCCGCAAAAACGGGAACGCGTCATCATCGTTGGCTTCCGATCGGATCTTGGCCTCGAATGGGCCTTTCCCGAGGCAACTCACTCTCTCGACTCGCTTCTCATCGACCAGTGGGTCACAGGTAGCTATTGGGACCGGCACCGCGTCTCCAAGAAGGATAAGCCCGCTTTGCCAGTGCGTCTGCGGAAGAGAGTCGACCGCCTAAAGAGCGAGAGAGCGATGTCCCTCTTCAGCACCCTACCGTGGCGCACCGTCCGGGACGCTATCCAGGGTCTTCCGGATCCGGCGGCCGCGGCCGCTAGCCAATGGCACAACCATGTTCAGAATCCCGGCGCCCGCAGTTATCCAGGACATACCGGGAGCCCGCTGGACGAGCCAGCTAAAACCTTAAAAGCCGGTGACCATGGTGTGCCCGGCGGTGAGAACATGCTTCTCAGCCCCGACGGGTCACTCCGCTATTTCACCGTGCGTGAGTCCGCCCGGCTGCAGACGTTTCCAGACGACTACATCCTGCACGGCGCGTGGACGGAGGCCATGCGGCAGCTCGGCAACGCCGTGCCCGTCGCGCTGGGAGAAACGATCGCGCTCGGAATAAGGGAACGTCTCCGATCGAATAACTGAAGATTAGTGTTTGCTGGTGAAGTACACCGTCCGATTCTCTCCCCGCAGCCACTCCGGCGGAGGCCAGAGATCCGGGTTGAGAATCGCCGCTTCCGAAACGTCTACGTCTCGCTGAAGCAGCACTCGCACGGGGCTGACCTGCAAACACCATGTGGGTGGCAAAGCTTTCAAAAGCGCCAATAAGGCGTCCAACACGCTGCCGTTCTCCCAGGCGTGTTCGACTTTGAGCTGCAGGTCGGGGTGCTCCACAAGCGTTCCTGGCGACAAACGCAGAGTGTAAGGGGCAAGGGTTTTAATCGCCAGAAACAGATCCCTGGCCTTCCAGACCGCCCGAGTAAAGGCGCCGCCCTTTGGTAGTGTGATATCAACCGGGAAGCGGAGGTCAAAGCCCGACGGCTTTTGAAGATCCCTACCACCCCCAGTGTCATTTGATCCGATACCAGAACCATTCCAACCGCTCATCACATTGCGCCTGTCCCATCTGGTTCTGTAGATTTCAATCAGCCGTTCCTCAAGCCGGAGAGAGTCGAAGATAATGATCCCCAATGCCTTGAAATGAAGCGTTTCGGCCGCGAGACCGTATCTGTCCCTTAGAAAGCGGGCGTGCCGCGTCAGTCTGCTATACATCGCGTCGGCGGATTGGCCAACGTAGGACACGACGACTTCCCCCTTGTAATCCCGGCCCAGCAAATACACTCCCCGGGCGCCGCGATTCCCAGTGGCAATCTGCTGGTCGATAACGGACTGATCTAATGGGGACCACGCGGTTCTGGCAAACCGTGCCGCAAGCTGTTCCACAACGGCGTCAGTCATTGCGAAGGCGAAGTGATCGAAAGCCATCGGGTTGACGATTAGCATAACGCGATCACGCGCAATGCCGCCCCTATTCCACCCCTAATACCCGCAAAGCCCGCTTCACCACGGGGTCCCGGTTTAACTCCACCTCGTCGCCTTTATGCACCCCCACTGCCTGGTTCAGCACTTCCTGCTTCAGCCGCGACGTCACCCACTCCCGCTCCTGCACCCATTCCGCCGTACTCGGCCGGATCTTGCTCTCCGACAGAAACACTCGCAACTCATCCAGCAACTGCCCCGACACCTCGAACTTGTCATCAGCCTTGTTCTTCAACATCCACATGGTCGCGAACGTCGTCAGGATCCCGCTTCCATCCATCACCGCCCGGAAACGCGTCACCCCCTCCGGCTCGATCGTCTCATCCGGCTGGATGCCGCCGCCCCCGCGCACCGTCCGGCCCTTCGCCGTCTTAAACTCCGGTTGTGGCGCCGCCGTCACTTCATCCAGCGTGCCGCCCGACAGCGGCTTCTGGATCGATCGCCCGCTCGGCGTATAGTAGTAAGCCGTGGTCAACGCCATCCCCGCCGACGCACTCAGCGGATACACCCCCTGCACCAGTCCCTTGCCGAAGCTCGTCTCCCCCAACACCTGCCCGCGGTCGTGATCCTGCACCGCGCCCGCCACAATCTCCGACGCGCTGGCCGACTTCGCATTGATCAGCACCGTAACCCCAAATGCATACGGCTTGGCGCTCTTCGGTACCCGCACTTCCTCGGTCTCCTTCGACCGCCCGCGCACCGACAGAATCTTTGTATCCGGCGGCAGCAGCATCGAACACACCTCCAACGCCGCCGGCAGCACGCCACCTGGATTGTTCCGCAGGTCCAACACCAGCCCCTTCAGCTTCTCCCCGCCCAGCTCCTCGATCGCCTTCTGAAGCTGCTCGCCAGTCTCCTTCTCGAAGCTCGACACCCGTACGTAGGCGATCCCCGGCCGGATGGCGAAGTAGCGGTCGACCGCCGGCGAGGCCACCTCTTCCGGCGTCATCAAGAAGGACAGCAGCCGCGCATTCCCCGCCCGTTTCACGTCCAGCTTCGCCTGCTGCTGGCGCGACATCGTCAGCAACTGTATCAACTGATCCATATCCAGCCGCGCCAGCGGGATGTTGTTGATGGCCAGAATCTCATCGCCCGGCGACAGCCCGGACCGGGCCGACGGCGTTCCCGGCATCGTCTGCAGGATGATCACCCGCCCCGGCAGCACGCTCACCACGCTGCCAAACCCCTTCGACGTGCTCCGCTCCAGTTGCTTCAACTGCTCGAACTGGTCGGGATCGAAAAAGATGGAGTGCGGATCCAGCCGCCGCAGCAGTCCCGGAATCGCCCCCTGATAGACCGCCTGCTCGGAGTTGATCGGATCCGCCGCCTCGCTCTCCATCACCGAGTACACGTCGGTGAACCGCTTCAGCAGCTCTTCCATCCCGGTGACCGGCGGCCTGGCCCTGTCCTGAGCCACCACCACGGGGCTCGCCAACAGCCAAACCCATGTCACCCAATAGCGCATCAGAGCGAGTACCGTAGCGCTTTCCGCCTGGCGTGCCGTTCCAGCGCATACCCGATCAGCTCATCCAGAAGCTTCGGCATCGGGTACCCCATGTGGTCCCACATTTTCGGAAACATGCTGATCGACGTGAACCCCGGGATCGTATTCACCTCGTTGATGTACAGCTTGTTCGTGGATGCCTCCAGCAGGAAATCCACCCGCGCCATCCCTTCGCACTGGATGGCCTGGTACGCCTCCACGGCGATCTTCCGCAGCTCCGCCGTCACTGCCTCCGGCAGGTCCGCCGGCATCACGCATTGCGCCTTGTCGAGCAGGTACTTATCTTCGTAGTCGTAAAACTCTTTGCTAGGGATGATCTCGCAGGGCACGCTCGCCAACGGCGACGCATTCCCCATCACCGCGCACTCCAGCTCCCGCCCGGCAATGCCGCGCTCCACGATCACCTTGTGATCGAACTGCCGCGCCACCCGCACCGCCTCCGTCAGTTCCTCCGGCGTTCGCACCTTCGAGATACCCACCGATGACCCTAAGTTCGCCGGCTTCACGAATAGCGGATATGGCAACGCGTGGCAGGCCGCTACGGCGTCGACGCCCGGGCCCAACACCACGGCTTCCACCACCGGGAGCCCGCGCTCCCGGCACAGCCGCTTCATTGCATCCTTATCCATCGCCGCCGCCGAGGCGAATACCCCCGGCCCCACATAGGGCAGGTCCGCCAGTTCTAAAAGCCCCTGCACCGTCCCGTCTTCTCCGAACGTCCCATGCAGGATAGGGAACACCACGTCGATATGCGCGTTTGCGCCCGGTTCCGGCGCGATCGGCCGCGGAGACCAACGCCCTTCCTTGCTGATCAGGTAATGGAGGACTTCGTACTTTGCCGGATCCAGCGCCTCCATGATAGATTTCGCCGACCGCTGCGAGATCTCGTGCTCGCCCGACCGCCCCCCGTAAACCAGCGCCACTCGTTTTCTCATAAGATCTTCTTGCCCAGCGCGCTCAGCACCAGTTCCACCGCCAGCTCCGCCGTCCGGTTCACCTCATCGATGACGGGGTTCACTTCCACCACCTCCAGCCCCACCATCCGCCCGCAATCGCTGGCAATCTCCATCGCCAGGTGCGCCTCGCGATAGGTGATCCCGCCCCGCACGGGTGTTCCTACCCCGGGCGCGAACTGCGGATCCACCGAATCCATATCGAACGACAGATGAAAGCCTACCGTATCCGAACAGGCCACCCGCAGGGCGTCTTCCATCACCGCGCGCATGCCCCGCTCGTCAATCTCGCGCATGGTGTACGCGTGCACGCCGGTCTTGCGGATGGTCTTCTTTTCCAGGGTGTCCAAATCCCGCAGCCCCACCAGCACTACGTTCTTCGGATTCACCTTCGGCGCGAAGTTATAAAGGTGCGTCAGCTCCCGCGGCCCATCCCCCAGCAGGCACGCCAGCGGCATCCCGTGAACGTTCCCGCTTGGCGAGGTCTTTGGCGTGTTCATGTCCGCGTGCGCATCTACCCAGATCAGCCCGATCGACTGCTTCTTCTTCCGGTAATGACGCGCCAACCCCGAAACCGTGCCGACCGCGATCGAATGATCGCCGCCCAGTACCAGCGGAAACTGCCCGCCTCCCGCCGCCTTCTCCACCATCGCCGCCAGCCGCTTGCAGGCCCCCGCGATCTCCGGGAGAAAGCGCGCGTTCTTCGGCCCAACGTCCATCGACTCGGCCTGCCTCACTTCCACGTTCCCGATATCGGTGACCGCGTAGCCCAGCGCCCCCAGCCGCGCGTCCAGGCTCGCCACCCTTATCGCCGACGGCCCCATATCGACACCGCGCCGTCCCGCGCCCAAATCCAGGGGCGCACCGATGACCGCTATCCGCGACCCCGTGAATGCCATATTCTTTTGCCAGTCAGGGGATAATCAGCGGCGAGCTGTCCGGCGGCACTGCCAGCGGGGACGGCTCTTCGTTCCCGCCAACGGCGCCTCGTGGAACCGCGTAGCCCGCCTGCCTGCTGGCCAGAAAGCTCAGGAACGACCGGCCCCGCGGCCGTTTGTTGTCCCACACCATGGCCACCCGGTGCAGGAAGACGAATATCCCGAGGAGATCGGTGTCCGGAATGTCCGCCGATCCGCCCGAGCGTTCCTTCATCCGCTCCCGCAGGCTGTCGATCTTCTCATTGACCTTGTCCTGAATCGCCGCCGCGAGCGGATTCGAGGGCTTTGTCTCGTAGATGAGCCCGCTTCGCGACGTCCGCAACGTCTGGATCATGGCCGCCAGCGCCTCTCGCACGTCTACGTCGATCGCCTGCGGAGTACGCAAGGCGGCACCTAACAGGGACATCGACAAAAAGCCCAACAGCGGATCGCGGGTCTGCAGGAACTCCTCGGTTACCTTTATGTCCATGTTGGACGTTTGTGATTCCGGGACCGGCTCGAACCGCTCATGGCGCCGGGCTTCCATCAGGTATTCGCAATCCAGCGGACACCACACGGTTACTTCCCGCTCCGCGCCGCAACACGGAGCGCAGATGTCCCCGGAAACGCCGGGGCAGAAACGCCTGGGTTTGCGCGTCTCACAGATTCGGCAGGCCACGCCTTATCGTAACATTGGGTTTATGCCCAGGACCGATATCTTCCTCAAAGTGGTGGTGGAGCACGAGGACGACGAACGCCCCGAGAAGCTAGCGGAAGAGCTCCGTCTCCGTGTGGAACGCCAGTATGGTGTGCGCTACGCCGAAATCTCCAGCATCGTGCCCCAGGGCAGCCATAACGGCTAGCGCCCTATTTCACAAACGCCGCTTTCCCTTGCGCCGCCAGACTGATTCCCAAAACCTTCTTTGCCACCGGATTTCCATCCGGCTGCCCGGTCACCGCCAGCGCCTTGCGCACCTCCTGCTCGGCCTCCGCCGGCCGCCGCAAATGCAGTAGCGCGACCGCCAGGTTCACATGCAATTGCGGTAGGGTTGGGTCCATCGCCGTCGCTCTCTGGAACAGCACCGCTGCCTCCGCCGGCCGCCGCATCCGGATATACTTCGTCCCCAGGTTATTCAGCGCCTCCATAAACTCCGGATCCAACGCCACCGCCTTTTCCAGATGCGCGATCGCCTCGTCGTCCTTTCCGTGCGCCGTGGCGTTCTCCGCTTTCCGGAATTCCTTCATCGCCGGCTTCGGAACCTTATGCGCCAGACGCTTCGCCGAGACCAGTCCCGATACCGGCCGCTCCTTCTTTTTCCCCAAACCTGCCAGGTCGATGGTAAAACCAAACGCCGCCTGTGTGGGAACCACAAAGTCCCGTTTCAGCAACTCTCCCGACTCAGTCATCACCCGCAATTCGCACGAGCGGTTTGGTACGTTGTGTAACTCGAATGCCCCGTTTGGGTGCACCAGAGCGCGATCTATTAACTGCCCGCCATGCGAATCCACCAACTCGACCATCACACGGCCTCCGGCCAAGTCCGCATTCAGGACTTCGCCTCGCATCGCCGTGGTCACCGTACTTTGGCTGGACAGCGGACACACGTATCCTACACACGCCAGCACCAGGCTGGCATAAAGACGCACTAACAAGACACACCTCCGGATGGATAAGTAAATATTGTTTTTGCGGATTGATTGTTCTTATCGCGAAACGGGGAACCAGCGGAGTTCAGGAAGAACGGGGAGCCAAACGGGGGGTGGCGGCTAACCGCGAGCCGCCCTCGGTATCAACGTATACGAATAAAAGGAGTTACGCGGTCGCGGCCGCAGTCACGGGCCGGTTTGCTTCCAAAATCCAACGGATCTGGCTTTGCTCAAAAGGTGCCGCGCAGTAATCGGATGCGCCGGCCTCCATCGCCTCAATCCACTCACGGGCTTCCGGCGTGCGCGACACGACCACGACCGGAACCGGGGGTTGGAGCGATTGGAGCAGTTGCTGTAAGTTGCTCGAAAAAGAACAGAAAATGTAATCCAGTGTATCGGGATGTGCCTCGGCGTCCGAGTTCACTTCCACTTCGACACCATCGGTTTCCAGTGCGTTACGTAGTTCCGTTTCCAGCGTCGGGTCTAACCCGCACAGCAGGACACGTCGGGGGCCGTTCCCTTTTCCCTTCATCAGGTTCACTCCTTGGAGATCCAAAAACTTCCTTGTCTCAAGCAGGGAGACCTGAAACGTCACCGCAGACGGGAAGTCGCTACAATCTAAGGCTAACGCTAATCTATGTCAGTGTCTAATCAAATCTGTGAATAGCGTGTATAAGTCACAGAGAACCGCATCGAAGTTCACTTGGCAGTATTGGCCGTTTTGCGGCACCCCCTTGAGATCGGCCCAGTCAGACGGCGTTCCTTTATCTATCGGCGTCCTGCGCCGCGAACGTGAGATGGCCCGCGGATCTAAATCTACTTACTCCCCAGCAGCCGCTTCAGCTCCACCAACAAATCGATGTAAGTTACGATTCCCACCAGCCGCTCATCCTCATCCACCACGGGCGCCCCGCCAAACTTCTCCGAAATGAATAGATCCAGCGCATCCAGCGCGGTCTGCTCCGGGTGCAGCCACCGCACATCGGTCGTCATCACATCCTCTACCTGCGTCTCGAGCGCCTCGTTGAAGGTATCGCCCGATTCGGTCCGGTCCTCCAGGTAGATCACGTGCAGCCGGATATCCCGATCCGTGACGATCCCCGCCAATCCGCCATCTCGCGATACCGGAAGTTGCCGTACATGTTGTTCATTCATCACCCGCACGGCGTGCCGCAGCGTGTCTTTCGGTCCCACCGTGTAAACCGGCGTGTGCATTAGCTCACGAACTTGCTTCATGCCGCCATTCTGGCACGCCTTGCCCCCGTTCCCCTATCTGGACACCCGCCCGACGCTATAATTGAAATAATCAAGATGGACATCTACGAGGAACTCGTCCGCCTGCGGCGATCCGGCCAGAAATGCGCCGTGGCCACCATCGTCCAGGTGAACGGCTCCATCCCCAGCTATGAGAGCGCCAAGCTACTGGTCCGCGAGGATGGCAGCATCGCCGGCACCGTTGGCGGCGGCTGCGTCGAAGCCGAAGTCTGGAATGCCGCACGGGAAGTCATGGAAACCGAGAAGCCCAAACACCTCACCTTCAGTCTTGGCCAGGACGCCGCCTACGACAACGGCCTGATCTGCGGCGGCCAATTGAACGTCTTTGTTGAACCTGTTCTTCCCCAGCCCTTCGCCTATATCTTCGGGGCCGGCCACGTCTCGAAAAGCCTTTCTAAAGTCGCCACGCTGGCCGGGTTTGCTACGGTTGTCGTCGACGACCGCGAACAGTATGCCAACCGCGAACGATTCCCCGAGGCCGATCAGGTTCTCGCCGGTGAGTACGAGGCGCTCTTCCCGACCTTCTCCATCAACGAAAGCAGCTATCTGATCATCGTCACCCGCGGCCATCGCGACGACATGCGCGTGCTGCGTTGGGCGGTCTCCACCCCCGCCCGCTACATCGCCATGATCGGTTCCAAACGCAAAACCATCGGCGTCGTCAAGGAGCTCGAAAAGGAGGGCATCCCGCGCTCCGCCTTCGACCGCATTCACGCCCCCATGGGCCTGGATATTGGCGCGGTAACCCCTGAGGAGATCGCCATCTCCGTCGTCGCCGAGATGATTGCCGTCCGCCGCAATCCCGATTCCCAATGGCGTAGCGCCGCCAAATCCCTCTTCGTCAACGAAGCTCTCCGGGCCCATCTGAAGTGAACGCTGCCGCCGTCATCCTGGCCGCCGGCGAATCCCGCCGCATGGGCCGCGTCAAGGCCCTGCTTCCTTTCCGCCGCGGAACCATCCTGAGCGAACTGATCTCCGCCTTCTCCGCAGCCGCTTCGCCTGTCATCGTCGTTACCGGCTATCACGCCGATTCCGTCCGCCCCCAGGCGGCGGCCTGCGGTGCACAGATCGCCCACAACGCCGATCCCGAGCGCGGCATGCTCAGCTCCCTCCAAGCCGGACTCGCCTCCTTGCCGCCCTCCGCCGATTCCTTCTTCTTCACTCCCGTCGATTACCCTGCCATCCAGCCCGCTACCATCGCCGCCCTTGTCGCCCTGCTGGAAGAACAGCCCGCGGCCTTGGCCGCCATCCCTCGCTTGGAAGGCCGCCGCGGCCATCCCGTCCTCTGCCGCCGCGAGGTGGCCTCCCGCTTTCTCGCCCTGCCGGATTCCGCCCAACCCAAGGACGTCATCCACGGCCTCGTCCCGCACACCGCCTATCTCGACTGCGCCGATTCCGGTATCCTGATGGACGTTGACGACCCGGCCGCCTACGACCGCCTTCTCGCCACCTTATGAAGCGCCGCATCCTTCTTGCCGCCTTCGTCGTCGCCGGCGCCTGGTATGCGGCCCGCCCTCTTCTCCGTGCCGAGCGTTTCCGCGACAGCCTGCACCTTGCCCTCGAACGCTCGCTCGACCGGAAGGTCGACATCACGGGCCTCATCACCTACAGCCTCTGGAATGGCCCCGCCTTCTCCCTCGCCAATGTCGTGATCCACGAGGACCCCGCCATCGGCATCGAGCCCTTCGCCTACGTCACCCAACTTGACGCTACCGTCCGTATTTTTCCCCTGCTCGCCGGCCGCCTGGAAGTCGACCGCATCGTCCTCGACGAGCCGCGCGTCAACCTCGTCAAAACCGATGCCGGCGCCTGGAATGTCCGCCAGTTTCTGGCCAAGGGCACCCAGGGCGGCGCTCCGAACAGTTTCCCCGAAATCCGCGTCCGCGCCGGGCGCATTAACCTCAAACTCGGCGATACCAAATCCGTCCTGTATCTCTCGAACGCCGACCTTGACGTTACCCCCGGGGCCCCCGACCGCCTCGACCTGCGGTTTCGCGTCGAGCCTGCCCGTACCGACCGCCCCGCCCAGGGAATCGGCACCCTCACCGGTTACGGCCGCTACCGCTGGTACACCGATAAGCCGGGCGACTTGGAACTGGACCTCGACCTGCAGCGTAGCGCGATCTCCGATCTCGTCTCCTTACTCGAGGGCCGCGGCGCGGGCATGCGTGGCTTCCTTGCCTCTCGGGCCACTATCAAAGGGCCCCTCGATAAGCTCGCCATCGACGGCAGCCTCGGGCTTGAAGACATCCAGCGCTGGGACCTGCTCCGCCTCGCCGGCGGCAAGGCCCCCGTCCGCTACCAGGGCACGCTCGACTTCCAGACCGGCGTCTTCGACCTCAACGCCCGCGCCGAAGGGAAGCCCGCCCCCTTCACCCTCCGCCTGAAAGGGCAGGACATCTTCGCCGGCGCCCGCTGGGGCTCGCTGGTCGAGTTCAAGGAGATGCCAGTCGCCACCCTCCGCGACCTGCTGGCTTACGTCAATGTCGCCACCCCCGAGCGCATCGCCATCGAGGGCAAAGTCAACGGCGTGGTCAGCTATTCGCCCGCACAGGGCCTCCAAGGCCTGCTGGAAACCCCAGAAGCCATCGTCAAAAATGGCGATGCCGCCGTCACCCTGCGGGAAGCTCGCGTGTCGGTGGAAGACACCCGCTTCAAACTGCTCCCTTCCAACCTCTCCTGGGGTGACGGCCAGACCGCCGAGATCTACGGCCTCTACGAGCCCGCCGGCTATAGCCTGACCTGGGATTCCCGCCAGTTCCTGCCGATTGCCGACTTCGTCGCCACCCAGGCACGGTTCGCCGGCGGCGAACTCCCCCTCTTGCCGACCTTGACACAAGGTCAGTGGATGGGCAAACTCCAGTTCTCGTCGAGCGCCGATGGCAACGCCTGGGATGGAGCCTTCCTGCTGCGCGATACGCGCCTGGCTATCCCCGGCCTCGCCAGCACCCTTGCCGTCAAGAGCGCCGCCGTCTCCATCCAGCAGAACAAGGTTGTGTGGGATAAGGTGAGTGCGACGGCCGGCACGATCGCGTTCCAGGCCTCCCGGCGCGGCCCGCAGTGGAATGTGCAGGCCGCCGCGCTGGATCTGGTCGAACTCGAGCGCCTCTTCCTGCCCACTCTCAAGCGCAGCACCGGCTTCCTCCGCACGATCACCCGCCGCGCTCCGCCACTTCCAGACTGGCTTCGGGAACGCAAGCTCTCCGCTTATCTCGATATCCGCGAATTGAGCGCCGCCGGCGTGCCGTTGGGCGAATGTAAGGGCATCCTCACGTGGACCGGCCCGATTGTCGAACTCGCCGCGGGCTGGGATCGCCAGCAGGCCAACGCCGGCGGACGGATCACCCTTCGCCTCGCCGGAGCCGAGCCTGTCTATAGCGTGAAGGGCACCATCAACCGCCTCCCCTGGAAAGGTGGCAATATCGAAGGCGAAATCCAGGTGCAGTCCGCCGGCACCGGGCTCACTCTGCTCCGCAATGCCAAAGCTACGGGTACTTTTGAAGCCAAGGCCCTCCCTCTCACCCCGGAGGACTTCCGCGCCGCCAGCGGCGCCTACGAACTCTCCGCCCCGCGCGGCATCCCCGTCCTCAAGCTTTCCTCCATCGAAGCCACCGGCGGCCCGGAGCCCTTCACCGGCCAGGGCGGTACCGACCCCGACGGCAAACTCACGGTTGAACTCACCAGCACCCGCAAAAAGATGCGCCTAGCGGGCACCCTCTGGCCCTTCCACCTGGAGCCGATCGCCCGCTAGCGCTCCTCTGGGGATGGAGGGCGCGCTACCATAACATCATGCGACTCGTTGCTACTCTGTTCGCTCTTACCGGCCTCCTGGGCGCCGGTGAACCCGAGAACAAACGTCTGGACGCCGCCGCCGTCGTCTTTGAAGAAATCATGGGCATCTCCGATAAGAGCATTCCCCAAGACCTCCTCGACAAATCGACCTGCGCCGTGGTCGTTCCCGGCCTCAAGAAGGGAGCCTTCATCATTGGCGCGAAGTTCGGGCGCGGCTTCGTCTCCTGCCGGAAGAAGGGTGCGGGCTGGTCCGCTCCGGGCGCCGTTCGCGTCGAAGGCGGCAGCGTCGGCTTCCAGATCGGCGGATCCGAAACCGACGTCATCATGCTGGTCATGAATGAAAAGGGCGCCGAGCGCCTGCTGTCGTCCAAGTTCACCGTGGGAGGCGATGCCTCCGCCGCTGCCGGCCCCGTCGGTCGCACCGCCTCGGCGGAAACCGACGCCACCATGCGCGCCGAGATCCTCACCTGGTCCCGTGCCCGCGGCGCGTTTGCCGGCATCTCCCTGCAGGGCGCCACGCTCCGGCCGGATCGCGAGGTCAATGTTCTTATCTACGGGAAAGAGCTGACAAACAAGGAAATCACCATGGGTGATATTGCCACTCCCCCTGCTGGCCAGAAGCTGATTTCCCTTCTTAACAAGTATTCGAGCCGCAAGTAGTCCTTAGTTTCCGAACCCCGCTCGGCGGCAAAAGATCGAAATGTCGTCGAGCGCGTCTTCCCCTGCTCCTCCCATCTCTTCTCCCTGCGACGACAACTCCCACACGACCCGCTTCGGATCCACCAGCCCATGCCGACGCGCGACATGCCCCAGCCCCTGCGCCGCAGCCCGCCGCACCGCCAGCCGTCCATGGTGCAGAGCCTCCAAACAACGCGCCTCCGCCCACTCCCCGTCCTCCTCATGCAGCACCATCCCCAGCAACGCCCGCACCACTACCTCCTCGGCCGCTTCGGCGTCCGCCACTAGTCGCAAGAGCTCGGCGCGCCCCACCGGCTGCAGCTCTTCGTACCTCATCCCTTCGGTCCTCCCGGCGCGTGAATCTCATCCCCCCGCAGCGCCGCCGCCATTAACTCCGGAAACACGTCCGGAGTACAAGCAAAACACGGTATCCCCAACCCCGCCAGCCGCGCCGCCATCTGATGGTCATACCCCGGCGTCCCTTCATCGCTCAACGCCAGCAGTCCGATTACCTTCACTCCCGCCCCCACCAGCGCCGCTGCCCGCTTCACCATCCCTTCCGCATTCCCGCCCTCATACAGATCGCTCAACAACACCAATATCGTCTCCCCCGGCCGCTGGACCAATCCCTGGCAATAGCCCAATGCCTGGTGAATGTCCGTCCCACCTCCCAGTTGAATCCCGAACAGCAACTCCACCGGATCATGCAACTCCGCGCTCAAGTCCACCACCGCCGTGTCGAACACTACCAGCTTCGTCGACAACGCCGGCAGCATTGCCAACACCGACGCGAACACCCCCGCATACACCACGCTCGCCGCCATGGATCCGCTCTGGTCCACGCACAGAATCACATCGCGCATGCTGCTCTGCCGGCGCCCAAACCCCACCCTACGTTCTGGGATCAGCGACTTGTACTCCGGCTGCCAGTGGCGCAGATTCGCCTGCACCGTTCGCACCCAGTCGATCTCCCGGTGCCGCGGCCTGCGGTTCCGAATGCCCCGGTGCAGCGCGCCCGACACAGCCTGCCGCAGCGGCTCCTCCAAGCGCCGCAGGATGTCCTCCACGACCTTCTTGATCACCAGCCGCGCCGTCTCCTTCGCCCGGTTCGGCAACAGCGACCGCAACGTCAGTAGCGTCCCCACCAGGTGCACATCCGGCTCCACCGCCTCCAGCAACTCCGGCTCCAGCAGCATCTGCTGCAGTCCCAGCCGGTGCAAGGCATCCCCCTGCATGACGCGCACCACCTGCGTCGGGAAGTATTCGCGAATGTCCCCCAGCCACCGTGCCACCCCCGGCGCCGACGCCCCTAACCCCGCCTTCCGGTCCGGATCGTACAACGCATCCAACGTGCGATCCATCCCTTCATCGCGCCCCTTGAGCTTCTGCTCGGTCCCATCGCTCTCCCCGCCGCCGAGAATCAGCCGCCAGCGCCGCAAATACTCGTCACGATTTTCCACGCCCACGCCCACGCTCCCCTTTCCTCCGGACTATACCGCACCGCTCCACGGTTTCGAGATCCGCATCGTCTTCCTAAGCATGCAGACTCTTCGCTTGGGCATGCTGATCGCAGTGATTGCTTCGTGTGGCACCGGCGAAGCATTGTGCCAGGACAGCAAGGAATTCCGCACGAGCGTCAGCCCGCTTGCGAATGAAGAGATCCTGAACCCTTGCGACTACCGCCTGGCTCTACCGGCAAACGACGCTGCGATCAAAGCCATTTGGGTCATCTTCGACAGAGGGCAGGATTATTTGAAGTGGTTTGAGGACCGCCAGATTCGGGCGTTCGCGCGAGGACACCAACTCGCTCTGGTTCTTGCGGCGCAGTGCCGCTCCAGAGAACGTGAGGACATGATTGTATTGCCGGAAAAGGGCGTGGGACGGGCGCTCTTCACGGCGTTGGATCAGTTTGCCGATGCATCGGAGCGCCCGGAACTGAAATCGGCGGGTATCATCGCAATGGGGTGGTCGGGGGCGGGATCTCTTGTGGGCAGACTCGCTGGCTACCGGCCCGAACGATACATTGCCGGTATTGCCTATGCCCCAGGCCAGTACGAGCCGCTCGGAATGGACACCATCGAACTGCCGGATCAAGCTGCCAGAAGCCCGCAACTGATCATCGCCAACGGCGGTGATAACATCAACGGCACGGAACGGCCATATGGCTACTTCCAGAGGTACTTCGAGCGTGGCGCCCCTTGGACTTTCGCCGTCCAGAATAGGACATCACACTGCTGCCTTCAGAATGCCGGGCCGCTCATCCTGGATTGGCTGCACGCCGTGTTGACGGCTGACGCCAACAGCAGGGGACTCGGACCCCACGGATTCCTGAGGGTGGAGGTTTCGGCAACCGTCGATGAGTGGAAGCGGCCCGTCTTCAATGCAATATCGGCCCGCGTTGGAAGCAAGGGTAAAGCCAAAAAGGGGGAGTTGCCGGCGGGTTGGATGCCTTCCACCACTTTCGCCCAGCAGTGGCTTACGTTCACAACCCGAACCTCCCCCATCGCAGTTTGGCGGCCCTGACCTCGCCCCTACCCATAAATCACCCGCAGCAACCCCATCACCCGCCCAGCCCTTTCCGTATCCACCATCCACTCCGCCCCTTCCCCCTTCTCCATCCCCCGCCGTGCCCGTTCCCCCAACTGCCGCCGCTCCCCCTTCGCAAACGTCGCGAACGTGCGCCGCAGCAGCGGCAGCAACTCCTCGAAACTCTCCGGCCGCAATCCCTCCACCCACCCATTCACCAACTCCCACAACGCCGTGTTCACCAACAACACCCCACCCGAGCGCTCCAGGAATCCCTCCAGCCACGCCGCCCCATCCAACGCCGCCGTCCCTGGCGACAGCGCCTGACTCGCCTTCCGCGTCAGCTCCTCCCCATCCATCTCCCCCATGTCGTACAGCAGCCGGCAAACGCCACCCAACACCAGCCCGTGGATATCCGGCAGCCCCACCACGCGCTCCAGCGACTCCCGCCACATCTCCCGCAGCCCGTCCTCATTCAAAACCAGGATCGCCTCATGCATCTCGGCCACGGCATTCTTCATCCCGCGCGCCGCCTCGTCATCCAACGACCCGCAAGCCACCGGCAACCCCACGCATGCCCGCGCGATCAGTTCCGCCGCCACCTGCCCCACCAACTCGCGATCCGTCTGCCGCACATCCCCATAGCGCGTGATGCGCACCATCGGCGGCACGGCCTTCAACAGCTCCACCACGTCGGGAGCCAGCGCCGCCACATCCCGCAAGCGCAGCAGCACCGCAGGCGCCGCGTCCGGCAAGCCTGCTTTCAACACGGGCTCCAGCAGCGCCGTCACCTGCGGCAATTGCTTCGCCTCCATCGCCGCCACCCGCGCCCGTTCCGCCGCCGCCGTCTCCACCGTATTGCCCCAGCGCGCCGCCGTGATGATCTCGATCGAAAACTCGGGCTTCCATTCCAACTCCCAGGCCTCATGGAAGGTACCCATCTTGCCCCCCACCTGCATCAGCCAGCCCCAGTTTACGTTCAACAGCCGCAGGCGGTGCAGCAACTGGCTCCGCGCCCGGTCGTTCTCCTTGCGCAGGTCCAGGTTCAACACCCGGAACGCCACCTCCGGCTTCAACCGCAGCCGCTTCTGTTGCGTCTCCAGATCGCGCTGCAGCGGTACTGTCGATACCTCGGGCGGCACCGTCCCCAGCGTCTCTCCGACGATCAGCTTCTGGTCGATCAGCTTCAGCGGCGTGCGATCCCCGAACAGCAGCACCGTCTCCACCGCATCGTTCAACTCCGCCAAGCCCGTCAACCGCCGCCCGCGCAACGATGCCAGTGTCTCCGCCAGCCGCACCGTCTCCACCACCTGCGCCGGCGAGGCGTCCAGATCCTCGGCTCTTAATAACTGCGCCACCTTCGCCACCCACGGGATCGCCGGCTCCTCCGGCGTCGCCCACAAATGGGCATACCAGCCCGGCGATTCAATCCCCGCCCCGTAGCCCGATGCCTTCCGCAATCGCCCGTGCGTCCACGGCACCCAGCTCACTTCCACCTTCACCTTCGGCAGCCCCTTCAACGCCGCCGCGTCGTCCTTCATCGGCGGCATCGTGACCAGCGCCGGACTATGCCACGCCCCGCACACCACCGCAATCCGCGTAAAGCCTTCCTTCATAGCCGCCCGGATCTGCTGCCGCATGCTCGCCTCGCGCAGCTTCTCCAACGCGCCTAACGGCCGCCCCTGGCGTAGCGCTACCATCGCCTCATACACTGCCGCGAATACCGATACTTCCCCCCGCTCCTCCACCAGCCGGTCCCACCACGGCTCGAAATCCCGATACCCCGCCAACCGAGCCATCGTCCGCAGCGGATCCTCTTCCTCCGCCTCCTCGAAGGCCTCCCGCGGCAGGGCCATCCAGTTCGTCTTCGGTAAGTCGATGAACCGCGCCTCTACGCCATTCCTTACCGCCCACCGCAGCGCGTTCCACTCCGGCGAAAAGCTCGCGAACGGGTAGAACGACGATTCCAGCGGCACATCCGGCCGGTACACCAACAACGCCACCGGCGGCTCAATCTGAGCCTCCCCTAACCAGTGGATCTGCCCGGTCCCTTCCACCGGACCCTCCACCAGCACCACGTCCGGCCGCATCTGCTCGAACGCCGTCAGCAGGCTCCGTGCCGAGCCTGGCCCGTGATGCCGGATGCCGAATACCTGCACCGCCATACTCAGCCCGCGAATTCACGGCAGGCGCGATACAGATCCCGCCAGCCTTCCCTTTCCTTCACCACCGTCTCCAGATACTCCCGCCACGCCACCCCATCCTGCACCGGATCCTTCACCACCGCGCCCGTCAGCCCCGCCGCCGTATCCGCCGCCGTCAACCGCCCATCGCCGAAATGCGCCGCCAGCGCCAACCCGCTATTCAACACCGAGATCGCCTCCGCAGTGCTCAGCGTCCCGGTCGGCGTCTTTAGCTTCGTACGCCCGTCCTCCGTTAACCCGCTGCGCAACTCGCGGAACAGCGTCACCAGCCGCCGCACCTCTTCGATCGCTGGCGCCTCCACCGGCAGCTCCAAGGACCGCCCCATCTCGACCACCCGCCGCCGCACGATGTCCACTTCTTCATCCAACGTCGCCGGCACCGGCAGCACCACCGTATTGAATCGCCGCTTCAATGCCGACGACAGCTCATTCACACCCCTGTCCCGATTGTTCGCCGTGGCAATGATGTTGAACCCGCGCACGGCCCGCACTTCGCCCGCCAACTCCGGCACCGGCAGCGCCCGCTCGCTCAACACCGTGATCAGCGAATCCTGCACGTCTGAGGGAATGCGCGTCATCTCTTCCACCCGCGCGATGTGCCCGCCCTGCATGGCCCGCATCACCGGGCTCGGCACCACCGCGCCCCACGTCGGCCCTTCGGCCAGCAGCTTCGCGTAATTCCAGCCATAGCGGATGGCCTCCTCCGGCGTCCCCGCCGTCCCCTGCACGATCCGCGTCGAATCGCCCGCGATCGCCGCCGCCAGATGCTCGCTCACCCACGACTTCGCCGTCCCCGGCACCCCAAATAGCAACAGCGCGCGGTCCGTGGCCAGCGTCGAGATCGCAATTTCGATGAGCCGGCGGCTCCCGATATACTTCGGGCTGATCACATAGCCGTTGGCCAGCTTCCCGCCCAACAGATACTCCGCCACCGCCCACGGCGACAAGTGCCAGTTCGGCGGCTTCTGCCGGTCGTCGGCCCTCTTTAACTCCGCCAACTCCTCGGCGTACTCCACCTCCGCCGGTACCCGCTGCAGCTCATTCGCCACGCTTGCCTCCCTCGTTCCCTAAAATCGCCTGGCGCATCTCCCGCCGCAGCGCCACCGTCTCCGCCATCTCCACCCACTCCCGGGCTCCTGGCAACACCACCTCCGGCGACACGAACGCCGCCGCCTCCCGCAATGCCCGCATTCCTCCGTACGGAGAGTAATCTCTCCCCATCCACCGCTGCGCCGCATCGACATACGCCTGGCTGAACTCCAAACTCCAGCGGTGCCCGTACAGCTTCGGCTGCAGCCACGATTCCGGCTCAATCCCCAGGAAGAATCGCACTTCCTGTTCCTTTACCGCCGGGTCCATCGCGGCCAGCAGATCGGGCGAGTCCGCCAGCGGCCTCCGCTGCTCTTCGAGAATCATCCCCAACCAGTCCTGGTCTCGAAACCGGATCGCCGCCGCCCGCCAACCCGCCTCCAACACATCCCCGTTGGTGGCCCGGAACCGGGCCGGGTACAACTCCATCGGCCTCCTCTGCAACAGGCGCGGCCAGTAGGATGGCGGCACCGAGGCCAGCGCCTGCATCGTCCACCACTTGGGCTCGCTCATCTGCGCTTGCCCGGAGGGCCGGCGCTCGATCCCGTCCCGCTCCATGTCTTCCGTCAATTCCTCGAACAGCACCGCCGCTTCGAACGTAATCCGCCCCGCCAGCCGCTTCTTCATCCGCTCCACTAATCGAGATTTCGGCAGCAACACCAGCCGGTCCGCCACCAGGCGCCGGAGCATCACGCTGCGATCGTCCAGCTTCGCCTCCAGCCAGTCCTCATCCTCTTTCACCGGCGTCGTCGCATACGCCTCCAATAGCTGCTGCCGCGCCCCGGCGTTCTCTTTCGTCCAGACGGCGTCCAGCAAATCCCGCGCCCGCCCCCGATCCACCTCCCGGATCCGCTGCAAAGCCTCGCAGCGCTCTTCCAGCGTTCCCGTCTCCCACACCTCTTCCGCGGGTCCCGGCGGTACCATCCACTTCCCAACATCCAACCGCGGTGCCAGCCACTCCCCCAAAGGTCCCGCGGCCTTTCGAAGCAACGGCCGCAGCTTTGGCTGCTCCTGCCCATAAGCCAGCAAGCCCGCGACGTACTCTTCCGGCGGCCGCTTCCCGCTTTCCACCACCAACTCCAGCCACTCGCCCAGCAACGCCAGCCGGCCCTTCTCCTGATTCGTAAACATCGCCACCAGATGCTTGCCCGGACAGCGCGGCCGCGAGTCCTCGGCGGCGGGTTCGGGCAAGGCCGGCGGCGCCTGTGTCACCGGACCCGCCTGCTCATATGCCACCAGCAACGCCATCGTGTCCAGCAACTGCTGCGCCGGCTCCTGCTCTCCCAATCCCGACAGCAGGGCGTCCAACGGTGTCCCGGTCACCGGCGGCGTGAACCGCTGCTGCCGCGTCCCCAGCATCGCCGCACGAATCACTTCGTCCTTCATGCGGCGTCTTCCACGGCCTTGTAAGCGATCACCCCCGCGCACTCCCGCCCATCGAGATACAGGCTTGCCGGCAGATCCCGCCGCCGGTAGAGCCAGGCATCCTCGACGATCAGCCCGGCCTTCTCACAAGCCCGCCGCAGCGTCGCATCATCCAATAGATTTAAGCTTGCGGGAATCTGGTCCAGCTTCCGATGCGTGGAATACTCGCGCGTGTTCTCCATCCACCCCGGCCACTCCACCCCAGCCTTCCGCCTGGCCTCAAACACCGGCACAAACTCCCGGAACGGCTCCTGCCACGGCGTCGACACCTGTAGGAACAGCTTGCCTCCGGGCGCCAGCCAGTGGGCAATCGACTCCAATCCCTGCTCCACCTGCGGTCCGGTCAGGAAATGCAGAACGTTCGAGGCATGCACCGCCGCCAGGGAATCCCCCAGAAACCGCAGGTACCGCGGGAACCGCCCCGGCACCAGCACCAGCCGCGCCGCATCTTCGCTTGGCACTGCGTTGCGGATCTCCACCAGATGCGCCGGATCCAGATCATTGGCGATCACCGTCGCCCCCGCCGCCAGCGCCGGTAGCGTCGCAATGCCACACGCCGCCCCGACGTCCAGCACCGGCAGCTTCGCCGTGCGGCAATACGCCACGAACAATTGGCTGACTTCGTTGAGTTGGTTCGACGTCCAACCCGTCTGGTTCCGCGTCGGGATCCGCCGGTGCGATGCCATCATCACGCCCGCGCCCTTCCCTATGCCTTGCGTGCAGCGCTTCCGCTCATGGTGGGATGGTAGCAGAGTCGGGCAGGCAGGGTGAACGGAAACGCCCACCCGCGGTGATACAATCGGCAGCCGTGACACCCACCGTCGGCCGCCGCCGCTTCCTCGCCACCCTGCCCGCCCTCACTACTCCCTTCCTCCACGCCGCCCGCCCCAAAAACCGCCCCAACCTCGTCATCCTCCTCGCCGACGACCTCGGCTACGGCGACGTCAACTGCTACAACCCCGATTCCAAGATTCCTACTCCCAACATGGACCGCCTCGCCCGCGAAGGCGTCCGCTTCGTCGACGCCCACACTCCTTGCGGCGTCTGCTCCCCCACTCGCTACGGCCTGCTCACCGGCCGCTACCCCTGGCGCACCGAACTGAAAACCCAAGTCCTCTGGCCCTGGGACAAACCCCTCATCGACAAGGACCGCCTCACCATGGGCAAAATGCTCCAATCCATGGGCTACGCCACCGCCGCCTTCGGCAAATGGCACCTCGGGTGGGAATGGGCCACTACGGACAACTCCAAGATCAACGACCAGGTCCGCATCGGCGACCCGCAACGCGAAATCCGCTACCCCTTCGCCGCCAAGGTGCAGTTCGACAAGCCTGTGAAATCCGGCCCCACCGAGCGCGGCTTCGACTACTACTTCGGTGTCGACCTCCCCAATTTCCCGCCCTACTCCTTCATCGAAAACGACCGCGTCACCGTCCCCCCTACGGAACAAAAACCCGACAATATGTTCGGATGGCCCGGCGCCATGGCTCCCGGCTGGAAACTGGAGGGGGTGCTCCCCGAGATCACCCGCCGCGCCGTCTCCTGGGTGAAGGAACACGCCGCCAACCGGGACAAGCCTTACTTCCTTTACTTCCCGCTCACGGCTCCCCATACGCCTATTGCGCCGGATAAGGAGTTCGAAGGCAAAAGCAGCGCCGGCAAGTACGGCGACTTCGTCTACCAGACCGACTGGAGCATCGGCCAGATCATGGATGCCATCCGCTCCTCGCCAACCGCCAACGACACCATCGTCATCCTCACCAGCGACAACGGCCCGGAAAACATCTCCTATCCGCTAAACCCGCAATACGGCCACGCCAGCCAGGGCCCGCTGCGGGGCGCCAAACGCATGTTGTGGGAAGGCGGCCATCGGGTCCCGTTCCTTGCCTGGGCCCCCGGCCGCATCACGCCGGGCCGGGTTGAAAAGGAGGTTATCTGCCTCACGGACATGCTGGCCACCGTCGCTTCCATCACGGGGTACAAACTCCCCGATACCGCCGGCGAAGACAGCTACGACGTCAGTGCCGCGCTCTTCAACAGGAAGCGCGATAAGCCCATCCGCGAAGCCACCGTCCATCACAGCATGAACAACGAGTACGGCCTCCGCCAGGGCGACTGGGTCTTCATCGAATCGGAGAAATCCGCCCACGGCGCCGCCGAACCTCCCTGGTTCCGCGAGAAGTACGGCATCAAGAAACACGATCAGCCCGCCGAGCTGTTCCACCTCGCCGAAGACCTCCGCGAAACCACCAACCTCTACGCCCAATACCCTGACCGCGTGAAAGCCATGCGCGCCCTCCTCGGGAAGTATCGGGAGGAAGGCCGCAGCGTCCCCAAACGCCGGTGACCCCGCCCCGCCGCCAAATCGCCGCCATCGCCGTCGGCCTCCAAGCCGCTGCCGCCGGCCTCTGGTGGTTCGCACTCATCGCGCAACCCGCCCTCCGTCCGCACTTCCGCTCCGCCAGCGCCCCGGACGCCACGCTGCTCGCCTTCGCCCTCCCCGACCTCCTGCTCTTCACCCTCGCCGGACTGCTGGCCGCCGCCGGTACCTGGCAACGTCAACCTTGGGCCTGGCCGTTACTCGTGCTTCACTCCGGCGCCGCCCTCTACGCCGCCCTCTACTGCCTGAACCTCACCCTCCTCACCGGCGAAGCCACCCTCGCCGCCTTCCTTATGGCCCCGGCGCTACTCATCCTGCCATCCGCTCTCTGGATCACGCGGCCCTAAACCCATGCCTTGGATCCAGGAAGCCAAACCCGCCTCCCGCCGCCGCCACATCCTTCATACCCTCCTCCAAACCGCCGCCATGTGGACCACCTTTCTCGCCCTCATCCCCGCCATTCTCCACCGCCTCGAAACCGCCGCCCGCCTGCCCGTCTTCCAACCCCAACCCGCCTTCGGCTGGCTCGTCTTCACCCTTGCCAGCGCCCTCGGCCTCTGGACCGGCCTCACCATGGCCTGGCTTGGCGACGGTACCCCCTGGCCCAGAGCCACCGCCCGCAAGCTCGTCATCGCAGGTCCCTACCGCTACATCCGCAACCCGATGGCCGTCGCGGGCCTTGCCCAAGGCCTCGGTATCGCCCTCCTTCACGGCTCGCCGCTCCTCATCGCCTACGTCTTCACCGGTGGCGTCCTCTGGGACACCATCGCCCGCCCCATGGAAGAGCGGGACCTCGAACAGCGCTTCGGCGACGCCTACCGCGCCTACCGGCACCGCATCCGCTGCTGGCTCCCCACTTTCCCTGGCATGCGTTAACCATCATCCAGCCCGGGCCCCGGCCCAGGCCCGGTACGGTTAGGTCTACCCAGTACAATAGCCACAATGAAAGCGCCCCTGACTCCGCTGTCTTTCCTCGCCCGCAGCGCTTCCGTCTACCGCGACAAGCTGGCCGCCGTTTACGGAGAGCAGCGCTACACCTACGCCGAGTTCCAGCGCCGCGTCTTTCGGCTCGCCTCCGCCTTGCGTAAGGAAGGCATTGGTCCGGGGGATCGGGTCGCCGTGCTGTCGCCCAACACGCCGATGGCGCTGGAGGCGCACTTCGCGGTGCCGCTGCTGGGCGCCGTGCTGGTGATGCTGAACACGCGGCTGGCGGCGGTGGAACTGCGCTGGATCCTGGATCACTCGGGCGCGAAGACTATCCTCATCGACGAGCAACTCGCCCCGATCCTCAACGCGCCGCCGATGGACTACGAAGCCTACCTGGCCACCGGTGACGACAGCATCGGCGATCTTCCGGAGCCGGAGGAGGACGGGCTGCTGTCCATCAACTACACCAGCGGCACCACCGGCTTTCCCAAGGGCGTCATGTTCTCGCATCGCGGCGCCACCCTGAATGCGCTGGGCGAACTGATGGAGTATGGCCTGCGCGAAGACAGCGTCTATCTCTGGACGCTGCCCATGTTCCACTGCAACGGCTGGTGCTTTCCGTGGGCCGTTACGGCCGCCGGCGGCACGCACATCTGCCTGCGGCAACCGGCGCCCGAAGCCGTCGTCTCGGCCATTCGCCGGGAAGGCGTCACGCATCTGTGCGGCGCGCCGGTGGTGGTGGGCTCGCTGGCCCATTACGCCGCGCAGAACCAGGTGCGCTTCGATCACGGTCTGCGCATCGTCACGGCCGGAGCGCCGCCCTCGCCCGCCGTGCTGCGCGCCGCCGAAGAGATGGGCGCCGAAATGTTCCACTGCTATGGCCTCACGGAAACGTACGGGCCGATGACCCTCTGCGCCTGGCGCAAGGAATGGAACCGTCTGCCCGCCGGCGAGCGAGCGCAACGCAAAGCCCGGCAAGGCGTGCCGTACATCATCGCCGGCACCGACCTGCGCCTGGTGGATGAAGAAATGCACGACGTGCCCGCCGACGGCCAGACCATGGGCGAAGTCATTATGCGCGGCAACAACGTCATGATCGGCTACTACAACAACCCGGAGGCCACGGAACAGGCCTTCCGCGGCGGCTGGTTCCACTCCGGCGATTATGCCGTGATGCATCCGGACGGCTATTTGGAGATCCGCGACCGTAAGAAGGACATCATCATCTCCGGCGGCGAGAACATCAGTTCGGTGGAAGTGGAGAAGACCATCTACGAGCATCCGGCCGTGCTGGAAGCCGCCGTTGTCGCCGTACCGGACAATCGCTGGGGCGAAGTGCCAAAGGCATTCGTTACCCTGAAACAGGAGGGGGCCGCCACCGCGGAGGACATCGTCGCTTTCTGCCGCGACCGCATGGCGCACTTCAAATGCCCCAAACACATCGAATTCGGCCCACTGCCCAAAACCGCCACCGGCAAGATCCGCAAGAACGAGCTGCGCGAGAAGGAATGGGCTGGCCGGGAAAAGCGGGTGAATTGATATGCCCTACGATTCGCTGCTCTACGCCAAGGACGGCGAGATCGGCATCCTGACGTTGAACCGGCCGAGCCGCCGCAATGCGCTCTCGCTCGGGCTGATGCTGGAGATGCTGGATTGCCTGGCTTCGGTCGGCGGTGACACCTCCGTACGCGCGCTGATCCTACGTGCCAATGGGCCCGCCTTCTCCGCCGGCCATGATCTGTCGGAAATGATGAGCCGCCCGGTCACTACCTACCGGCGCTTGTTTGATGTTTGCTCCGAGCTGATGACGAAGCTGCAGAGTATTCCCCAGCCGGTGATTGCCGAAGTACAGGGCATCGCGACGGCGGCCGGATGCCAGTTGGTGGCCTCCTGCGACCTTGCCATTGCCAGCGAGAAGGCCAACTTCGCCACGCCGGGGGTGAAGATTGGCCTGTTCTGCACCACACCGATGGTGGCTCTGACGCGAGCCATCGGCCGTAAGCGCGCGATGCAGATGCTGCTCACCGGACAGCCCATCTCCGCCGTTACCGCCGCCGATTGGGGTCTGGTCAATACCGTGGTGTCCGCCGAGGCGCTTGCGGACACCACGATGGCGCTCGCCCGCCAGATCGCGAATTCCAGTTCGCTGACCGTGGGGCTTGGCAAGCAGGCTTTCTATGCCCAGATCGATCTGGAACAGCCGAAAGCCTACGCCTATGCTAAGGAAGTGATGTCGATGAACTCGCTGGCGGCCGACGCCCAGGAGGGCATCGCGGCCTTCTTGGAGAAACGCGATCCCTGCTGGTCGGGTCAGTAGATACAGGCGCATGATTACAGACCTGATCCAGATCAAACGGCTCGGCACGCTCAAGCTCGAAGAAAACAAGCGCCTCCGCGTGCATATGAAAAGCCACCCCGTGGCCGATCGCAGGCTGCGTAAGGTCGGCGAAGTGGTGGAGAATGCCATCGACTGCACCCAGTGCGCCAACTGCTGCCGTACGGCTACTGCCCGGCTGCGCGACCGCGAGATCGATACGCTCGCCAAATACATCGGCACTTCCAGGCGAGACTTCCTGAACAACTACTGCGAGCAAACCGAAGACGAAGGGCTGATCCTGAAGCGCACCGAACAGGGGTGCATCTTTCTGGAGAACAACCTGTGCTCTGTGTATGAGGCGCGGCCGATGACCTGTGAGGACTTCCCGCACCTGGTGCGCGGCCCGGGGTCGCTGGTTTCGCGCATGTGGGTGATGCCGGAGCGGGCCACCTATTGCCCCATCGCCTACAACACGCTGGAGGCGTTTAAGGAAGAGTCCGGCTTCTCTTCCAATAAATGATCGAGTACGGCGTGCGCTCGATAATGTCGTAACGGCGCAGCCATTCGGAGAGCTCGGGGTAACGGTCGATGCCCAGCGCGGGGTTCAGGGGGCCGAGGCCGTCGACGATCGCCTGCGGCTCATAGGCGACCAGCTTCATGCGATTGGCTCGCGCCAGTTGCGGCGCCACCGGGTCACTGGAGGTCAAGTGGCGGTCGGCGATCACGCCGGTGAGTGGCTGCGAGTCGAGCCACGGGGTTGCGGCAGGCACCCGCGACCAGGCGTAGATCTCCGGACGGTAGCCCCACACCAGGAGCGAAGTCGCGTTTTTCACCAGCCCGGCCGAACGCCGCGCATCGTCGTGCAGCGCCAGATCGGCCCACGGCTTGCCCTGCGCGATCAGGATGTAGCGGGGGCCGAATCTTAACGCCGGAATTAACAATAACGCCAGCGCTGCGATGCGGATGCGGGGAGGCATCGCCACCAGGCCGCGCGCGCCCAGAATCACCAGCGGCGTCAAAAGGTGAAAGTAATAGCGCGGGAAGAAGCGCCATCCGGCGGCCACGGCTAGGAACGCCAGCAATACCCAGGCGATCTGCCGTTGCGTGTCGCGGCCGCGTTCGCGTATCCACACCCAGGCCGTGCCAGCCAGCAGTGTGCCGTGGAAGGCTGCCCAGCCGAGGGTACGCGTCACGGCGTCCGCATCGGCGAGTGCGTGCCGGCTGTAAAGGACGCCCCACTCCCAGACCTGTTGCCAGTAGCCCGGCCACGCGCCTACCGCGATCAGCCATACCACGAAGGGCGCCGCGCCCAATAGGAAGCCGCTGATAAGCCGGTGCGCCGATCGCCATTGCCACAGCGCGCAGACTGCCAGCAGATAGGGCGCCTTCGCATTCGCCATCAAAGCCCCGCCGCACGCAACGCCGGCCTTCAGCGGGTCGCCACGCAGGCAGTAGAACACCGCCAGCAGATGCGGCGCCATGGTGAGCATGTCGGGACCCACCACCAGCACCGCACCCGCGAAGTCGAATGTCAGGAAGAAGGCCGTTAACGCGGCGGCCCAGCGGCCCTCTTCGCTGGACCAGAAGCGGCGCGCGAGCCAGAAGGCGCAGGCGGCGGTGAGGAGCACTACGCCGGTGCCGGCGAGCCGGAGCGGCCACCCATGGGTCCCACCGAATAATGCGTAGAACCACGGGAAGAGCGGCGGTTTGTCGAACCAGAAGTCGCGATACGGTATTCTGCCGCGGCCTATCTCCAGGGCCGCGGCCATAGGGTAAGCCTCTTCCACCCAGATGACATCGCGATGGCACAGCCGCGCCGCCAGTACCAGCCCGAATAGGGCCAGGAACAGCCGCGCGGTCTTCATGGCGAACTAAGCCTTGGCCGCCGATTGCTTCGCCAGCGTCCGCTCCAGCCACTTGCGGAAGCCGTCGCCATACTGCGGATCGGCGAGCGCGAACTCCACGAAGGTCTCGAAATAGCTGGGGAAGTTGCCGATATCATAGCGGCGCTCGTCTTCGCGCAGAGGCAGCGCCAGCACGCGCTTGCCCTCTTCGCAGAGCATCTGAATAGCGTCGGTCAATTGGATCTCGCCGCGCTTATCGGGCTTCACGCGGTTGATCATGTCGAAGATCAGGGGCGAGAACGCGTACCGCCCGGCCACGGCCAAGTTGCTCGGCGCCTCTTCCGGACTGGGCTTCTCGACGATGCGATTGATGCGCAACGTGCCGTCCGGTCCCGGCACGACGTCCACAATGCCGTAGTGCCGCACATCCTCCCGCGGCACCTCCTCGACGGCCACGACACAACTGGCGCGCTTCTCCGCAAACAGCTCGGCCATCCGCGACACAGCCTTGGATTGCGCGTTGATGCCCAAGATCGAATCTCCTAGCGCAACGATCACCGGCTGCTCGCCCGCGAAGTTCTCACCGCAGCGCACCGCATCGCCCAGCCCCTTCTGGAAACGCTGCCGCGTATAGAAGAAGTGCGCCTCCAGGTCTTCGAAATCCAGCTCCGCCAGCAGATCCTTCTTGTTGCCCTCGGTCAACACGCGGGTCAACTCCGGATCCGTATCGAAATGGTTCTCAATGGACGACTTGTTGCGTCCGGTCACGAACAGGATCTGTTCAATCCCGTTCTTCACCAGTTCTTCCACCACATATTGCACGATGGGCTTGCGCGCCACCGGCAGCATCTCTTTCGGTTGCGATTTGGTGGCAGGCAGCAGCCGCGTGCCATGCCCGGCAACCGGGACAATTGCGCTTCGAATCACGATTCCTCCGAAATGTTTTTAAGGCGTCAGCCGCACCGGCGGCATGGACAGCACCTTCGAATCCACGGCCTTCTCCGGCTGCGCGGCCGAATCCAGCACCTGCAACAACGGCCGCAGCCGCACCGCATGCCGCAGAATCGCTTCCGCGGCACGCTCACTCGACTCGCGCTCTTCGCCGTTCAACTGCGCCATCACGGCTTCGAGCGTGGTCTTCTTCTTCGGATACTGCCGCAGCGTTACGTCGCCATCGGCCTTGATCGCCTGCTTTACCAGCTTCAAGGCTACCGGATAGCCGCCCAGTTCGTCGACCAGGCCCAGCCGCTTGGCATCCTCGCCGGTCCAAACGCGACCCTTGGCAATCTCGTGCACCTTCTCCTTCGGCATCTTGCGGCCATCCGCCACCTTGGTGATGAACTCCTGGTAGATGCGGTCCAGCGAGGCATTGAACTTCTCCCACTCGGCCGGCTTGAAGGTCTCCATGGCGGAGAACATGCCCGCATGCTCGCCCTTTTCCACGCTGTCGATGGTGAGGCCGAGCTTGCCGAAGGTTTCGCGTAGTACAACTTTGCCGCCCAAGACACCGATAGACCCCGTGATGGTGGCGGGCTGCGCCACGATCTTGTCCGCGCCCATCGACACGTAGTAGCCGCCCGATGCCGCCAGTCCGCTCATCGACACGATCACCGGCTTGCCGGCCCGCTTAGCATTCTGCGTCTCGCGCCAGATGGCGTCCGAGGCGACCACGCTGCCGCCCGGACTGTTCACGCGGAACAGAATCGCCTTCACATCCTTATCCTTGATAGCGTCGCGAAACGCCTGCGTTACGGTGTCGGACCCCATGGTCGTGCCGCCGTCAATGGGGTCGTAATCGCTCTTGCCGCGCAGCACCGGCCCATTGCCGTGAATCAATGCCACCACCGGACCCTTGCTGTGGGGCCGCCCGGCGCGTTCCAGATACTTACTGGCGAACAAGAATGCCGAACCCTCCACCCGAGCCTTCGTCCGGTCATAGACCTCGTCGCGATACGCCAGGCCGTTGATCAACCGGAAGTTCAAGGCATCCGACGCCGTGAAGGGCCCGCTACCTGCCAGCTTCAGTGCCTCGTTCTCCGGCAGTTTGCGGCCCTCGGCAATGCCACGCACCACCTGCCCGTACATCGACCCGAGCAGCACATCCAGCGACTCCCGCGCGGGCGCCGTGAACTGCTTCTCCGTGTAGGTCTCCGCCGCCGACTTATACTCGTAACGCTTGCCGAACTGCGGCACCGCGCCGAGTTTGTCGAACATGCCGCGCAGGAACATCGCCTCCGCGCGCAAGCCGGTCAACCCGACATCGCCCGACGGCTGCAGATAGATCTCGTCGAACGCCGACGCCAGATAGTAGGCCGAGTTGCCCGGTCCGAACTCGCCGAATGTTTCCGAAAAAACCACCGCGAACTTCTTGCCCGAGCGGAAGTGCTTAACGGCGTCGCGCAGTTCCTGGGCCTGCGCCATGCTCATGGATGCCGAACCAATATTGGCGATCAGGCCAACCACCTTGCTGTCGTCGCGCCCTTTCTCCAGAGCTTCGATCACGTCCCGCAGCACG
>CAYLPH010000028.1:0-99894 GCA_964385495.1 uncultured Candidatus Solibacter sp. | reverse complement strand
ACCCCTCCAATGTCGCGGCCGTACTGGCCATGTCCAAAGTTCCCAAGGCGAGGGCCGATGCCGGCCCGGTGGACGGGCTGATGGATAAGGCCGCCGCCCGCCAAGCGGTACTTTCCTGCGATCCGCAGAGCATCATCGATTCGATTCTCTCGCGCGAATGGGGCAACCGCGATGATAAGACCCGCTGGCGACTAGGGCGCCAGGCCTTGGAGCAGGTGGCCGGCCGCCTCACCGCGGGCGGTGCCGGGAAATCCATGGTGGATGGCATCCTCTATCAGAATGTGGTGGCGGCGCTGGCATCCCGTCCCGGCGCCGTCTCCATGATCGCGCCGGGATGGCTGGAACGGTCTGGCGCGGTGCTCAGCAAATACCAGTTGCTGACCACCTACCGGACGATGGTCGAACAGCGCTTCGAGAAGATCGAGGGGTTCGGCGTACTGGGCGCGGTGACGATTCTTGCCGACTACATGTTCACGTTGACCAATTCGGGGGGCATCCCTGTGTCGCTGCCGGAGCCTCCCACGGAGGCGGGGATCCGGGAGGAGGCCCACCACCTGCTGGCTTCGATTGGGCAGATCGCGGACACGGTTACGGGCAGTCCCAGCTCTCCGCCCAGCAAGGTTCCCCAGTCGCCCGATCTGCGGCGGCTGCGCGAACTCTTGCTGCCACTGCGCGGCACGGGCCCCGATGGCTTCGCCCCGAACCTGTTCAACGAGAACTCGCATCCGTTTCGCCACCAGTTGGGGCAATTCCGGGAACTGGTGGAGTTGGCGCGCAAAGTGTGCGACCAGCAGCGCGAGGAGGTTCACCTGAAGTTCGCGCGCGCTTTCCAGAAACCCGATTTCTGCCTGCGGCGCGACGCGGTGGGTAGCTATGGGGATGAACTGTTCGACAAGGCTTTGGCTTGGGACGACGACTGGTATTACGGGGATACCATTCTGGCGGGCGAGCCGAGCCCCGCGCTACGAATCTTCAATCGGGGCGAAATCACGCTCTGAGCGCGCGCCCGGCGGCGATGTGGGTACCGCGGCTAGTCCCCGATGCGCTTGCCTTCGATTCTTCGTCCGCCCTGCTCAAGGATCAACGCGTTTACCTTCCCATCGGCGCCGCGCTGGAACAGCAGCCGGGCGTCGACCCTCGTGGAGAAAAACTGGTCTTCCGCCGATGCCTGCACCGGCAGCTTCCCCTGGCCGGTGGCCTGCGTGAGCAACTGCTTGCCTTCCCGCCACACCTTCAACACAAAGCCGGGACGCAACTCGTATTGCCCTGCCACGGCGTCCAGCTTCTCGTCCGGTAGCTGCACTTCGGTCAGCACCGCCCGCGGCTTTACGTCCTTGCCAAAGTAGAGCGCGGCGAGGTCCTTCCCCATGCGGTCCGCGGCCGGACCATTCTGATTCGCCAGAACCGCCACCGTCAGGCCATCGTTCCGCGCCCGAAGGAGCATGGTGTTGAAGCCGTTGATGCCGCCCCCATGTCCGACCACCGCGTGATCCTCGATCTTCTCCATCACCAGACCGTAGCCATACTGGTTGAAGTAAGGCGTCGTCATCTTGGCGTAGCTCTCCTCGCTCACCACCTTGCCCGATTCGAGCGCTTCGGCCCAACGCGCCAGATCGTCCACCGTGGAGTAGAGGCTCCCGGCCGCGTAGGGCAGGCTCATATCGAGGTAGGCGGCGTGTTTGCCGTCCGGCGTGTAGCCGCTGGCTCTCCGCGCGATGACGGCGTTGTTCCAGTCGTAGCCCGTGTCTTTCAAGCCTAGCGGCTCAAACAGCGTGCGGCGCAGATACTCGTCATAGGGCGCGCCACTCACCTTCTCGATCACATAGCCCAGCAGAATGTAGCCCGTGTTGTTGTACTTCATCTTGCTGCCGGGCTCGAACTCCAGCGGCTTGTCCTGCGTCAGCTTCACGATCTCGGCCGGCTTGCGGGCAATCATCGACTGCTTCTGGAAGAAGTCCGGCAGGCCGGTATAGCTGACAATGCCGGAGGTGTGGTTCAGCAGGTGGTGGATAGTGATCTTCTCCCACGCGGCCGGGGCTTCGGGGTAGTACTTGGAGATCGGGTCGTCGAGCGACAGTTTCCCCTGTTCGGCCAGACGCAGAATCGCCGCGGCCGTGAACTGCTTGGTAATGGAGCCCAGGCGGAAGCGCGTCTCAGGCGTATTGGGAATGTTCCACTCCCGATTCGCTAACCCGTAACCCTTGCGGAGCAGCGGCTTGCCGTCTTTCACTACCAGGACGGTGCCGCTGAACTGCCCGTCGCGGATGTAGGAGTCGATGTACGCGCTGGCTTTGGTGGCGAACTCCTGGGCGGAGAGGAGAACGGCGGTTAGGGCGAGGGCCAATAGGAATCGCATGCGAGTTATCTCAGCAGAGGACTACGGGGAATTCAAGCGGAAAGTTCCCTTCTTTACCGGGCGTGGACCGACGGCCCCACATCCAACCCGGTTATTCGAAATGGAGAAAGTCGAACTCCACGTTGACTTTGTTCGTTACCGCGGACTGCTTGCTCGAGCAGTCGGTGCACTGCGGATAAAGAAACTGCTTCTGGTCGCGGCGAAGCCCTGAGCGAAACAGCGCTGTCGGCGGCTGGTGATCGGCAATGAACTTCGCCTTCTTCTTCGGGTCCGTCTCGCCGCAACTGTGGCAGCCGATGCCTTTACCTTTCGTCGCGTCCGAGGTGTTACCGCCAATCTTCTGAACTGCTTCTTTCTCAATGGCGTTGGCGGGGCGGAGTGTACCTGTTGTCGAATCGCCGGCGACATGGTCCAGGCGGATGATCTTCCGCCTGATGCCTTCCTCCAGTACGACATTCAGTTTCGTGTAGAGCTCTTCGATTTCCACCGGGCCTTGCGGCAAGTGTGCCTTTTTCCGGGCGGCCATAATCTGAGTGCGCAGCTTGTTCAGCTTCCCGATGCATCCGGATTGATATAGACTGCACTCGCCACAGTGCGGGTACAGCCGGATTCCGCCCATCCCGTCGAACGAGTCCAGTACCTCCTTCAGCCTCGGCGCCGCCGCGGTTAGCTTCAGTTCAAGCGCTTTCAGCGCTACAGTGTCGAATGTCAACAACGCGCGATCCAACTCCAGGCTCTTCGGCGGCTGATGGTCGGCTATCCACTTCCCGTAGGTTGCGCTCCCGCTCGGATCCGTTGAGCCGCACGTGTGGCACCCGTGCGTCGCGCCGGCTTTGTTTACGTGCGTGCGTTCTTCGGCGGTTGTGTGCGCCGAATGCTGCGCTTGGATCGGCTCATACCCGGTGGAGTGCGGTCCCGGCCGCAGCGTAACGTCCTGCAAAAGTGCGGCCACGCGGTCCTGCCAGAACTTGTCCCACAGCAGTCGCACGGTCTGCTTGTCAACGGTCGGCCTCATAGTTGAGGTTATGTAGACACGCGGCGCCACCATCCGGAACAGCATCCGTGTGCGCTCCTTCTGGTTAGCCACATTTGTGCATAGGAGGTATGCGCTGGGCGGGTGGAGTTGCGTATTTTTGGCTCCGTTATACAGCGCATCCTGATTCAGGACCGAGCACCCCATGTTGCGGCATGGAATCTTCCAGCAAGTGGCGCAACCCGTCGTTGCGCAAATCTCGCATTCCACACGGACCGCCATCCAGCAGTCCTTGCAGTATCGGTTGGTGCAACCCTCGCATTGCCACGACTGGCACACCTGCTGCGTGTTGCACTTGGCGCAGGGTGTCTGCCAGTGCCCAGGCTGACAGGAGGCGCAAAATGGCTCAAGACAGTCCACACACTCGGCGAGGCTGCCGTGCGCATGTTTGGTGCCGCAGGTGCCTTTGCAGTCATGCTGATGCGCTCCCGTACAAGTTGGACACAGCGCGGCGGGACAGAGGGTGCAGGTGCTGATCGCCGCCGGGCACACCGGCGTGTGGCAGGTTTGGCAGGGGGGTTGGTGACCGACGGTAGGGCAATGGGTTGTCGCGCATGTGGGACAGGTAACGTCGTGGGCAACAGTAGGGCAATAGGTAGCCGCGCACGTGGGACAGGTAACGTCGTGGGCAACAGTAGGGCAATAGGTTGCCGCGCACGTGGGACAGGTAACGTCGTGGGCAACAGTAGGGCAATAAGTTGCCGCGCACGTGGGACAGGTGACATCGTGGGCAACAGTAGGGCAATAGGTTGCCGCGCATGTAGGACAGGTAACGTCGTGAACGACGGTCGGGCAATAGGTTGCCCCGCATGTAGGACAGGTAGCGTCGTGAACGACGGTCGGGCAATTCGACGCTCCGCAAACGGCGCAGGTAGCCGAGTGGAGCGGCGCGCAGTGGTTGTGAACCTCGGCGTGGCAGACAGGACACGTCTGGGAAGTGCCTGCCAGCACAAACTGAAGGCACACCACACATGTCGAGCCGGTCCGCTGGCGCTTCATCCCCTTCTCAAGCCTCGCCCCGTTCGTCCTCGTACCAGACCGCGGAACTCGCAGCAGCGCGAGCTGCGCGTATATCTTCCGCCACGATGCAGTTGCGCAGCAATTCCAGCCGCAACTCGCTCGGGAACTCGGTCGCGGTTAGGATTTCGTGGAACGCCGGGTGTTCATCGAAATTCGGTGCGATTTGGAATTGCAGCTTTAGAAACAGGTAGAGCAATTCCCCATCCAGCATGTATTTGCGAGCACGGCGAAGGCCTGCCTCCACGCGCCGCACCAACTCCCGCTCCGGCAGTTCAGCGATGCCGTCGACGTTATCAGCGCGTAGTTCGCGGCAGGCATCCGCCACGACTCTCGCTTCCGCTGCCGCGGTGAGCGCTCGTAGTTGTTCCTCGCGTAAGGAAAGCATGTGGGCGGTAGCGAAGAGACCACCCTATTTTAGGGCTAATGTTCGGAAAGACGCAATAATTAAGGGCAACCGCAGCCCCAATCGCTGGCGGACTGACAGCCACGGCGGTCTTACGAGCCAGCTTCTTCGGCTTAACCGGCGCATCGGCGAGGTCCGTGGACAGATCGGCGTGTGGTGATCCAGAGACCTCCGGGGCGCTTGACCGTCAACCCGCTCTGCGCAGCACGTCCTCCACTACCTCCGGATGCTTGGCTATCACTGCCAACAACAAGCGGGTCGGGGCGTCCGGCCGCGACCTTCCCTGTTCCCAGTTACGCAGTGTGGCCGGCGGGAGGCCGAACTTCGTGGCGAATTCCGACTGGCTCAAACCCATCTTTCTGCGCACCGTGCGTACGTCAACCTCGGGGATGTGAACCAGCGTCACGCGAACGTCGGCGTTCTCTCCGCGCGTCCACGCGATCGCATCGTTCAGGCCCTGAATGATGCTCTCGCCCACCGTCTGGCGCTTACGGGCTGCGGCTTTCTTCGCCGGTTTCGATGTCTTCCTTGCAGCCATTTTCGGACCTCCCTATGCCTTCCTTGGATATCCGGCGACCAGAGCCGGCACCAACCGCTTCATCACGTTCTGCTCGGCCTTACTCAGGTTGTCCTTCCGGGCCTTCGCATAGGCCGAAAGCAGAAACACCGGCAGACGCTCGCTGTGGTAGTAGTAGATCACTCGAGCGCCGCCGCGCTTGCCCATCCCAGGCAAGGCCCACCGGATCTTCCTAATGCCGCCGGTTTCCGGAATGATCTCCCCGGCCTCGGGATTAGCGGCGAGGAATGCCACCAACTCCGCGCGCTCCGATTCGGACAATAACGGCTTTTCCCTTGCGCAGGAACTCCGCGGTCTCGACCACCGTCATCGGAGCATTCGCCATGCTCTTCTACTGTACGCAATTTGCGTATGGCTTGGCGAGCCTGATTCGGGTGACGCACTGGCGCTTCTCCGACGAGAAGACGAAGGGATGTGTGCTTGTGTTTTGTGTGGGTTATTGGTGAGCGCGGAAGGAATCGAACCTTCAACCTACTGATTAAGAGTCAGTTGCTCTGCCAGTTGAGCTACGCGCCCTCGATTGCTAACAACCTTACCAACTTACCACACCGAAGCCCGTTCGCCAACCTCAGCGGATCTTCTCCCGAAACCCCGCCGCTGCATCCTCATCCGGCGTAATCACCAGCACCGTATCATCCCCCGCGATGGTCCCCACAATCTCCGGCCAATCCGAGGCATCCAGCGCCACCGCCACCGGGCTCGCGGCCCCTGGACTCGTCTTCAACACCACCAGATTGCGCGCCACCCGCACTTCGCTCACAAATTCGCTAATCACCTCGCGGGCGTCGGGCGCTGCCGGAGCCACATCCAACTCCTGATACCCCTGCGCGGTCTTCACCAATCCCAGTTCGCGGATGTCGCGCGACAGCGTCACCTGCGTCGTCTCGATCCCGACCTTCGCCAGCGCCTCGGCCAGTTGGTCCTGCGTATGGACGCGCGACGCGCGCACGATGCGCAGAATCTCCTGCTGCCGCTGGCGTTTGATCACCCGCGCATCTCCTTCAGTCGCCGCACGGCCTCTTCCAGCGCCGCCGCCACGTGCGACGGCCCCGTCCCGCCGGGTATCTCGCGCGTCTTCAACCCCTCGCGTGGATCCAGCAGCTTCGCCATCTCCGGTGTGAAACTCGGGTCGAAGGCCGTCAGCGTCCCGGCGGTCCAGTCCTGTGCGCTCTTGCCCTGCTGCACGCTGGTCAACACCAGCCGGCCCACCACCTTATGCGCCTGGTGAAACGGCATCCCGTTCCGCGCCAGCGCATCGGCCAAATCCGTCGCCACCGCCCAACTCTGCTCCGCTGCCGCCTGCGGTACCTCCGGCTTCAACACCGCTGTCCGCACCACCACCGCCGCCATCTCCAACGACGTCAGCAACTGGTTGGCAGCGTCGAATAGCGGCTCCTTGTCCTCCTGCATGTCGCGGTTATACGTCATCGGCAGGCCCTTCATGGTCACCAGCAGCGCCATGTAGGTGCCGAACACGCGCCCCGCCTTGCCGCGAATCAGCTCCAGCGAATCCGGATTGCGCTTCTGCGGCATCATACTGCTGCCGCTAGTCACCCCATCCCCCAGATCCATCCAGCCGAACTCCTCGCCGGTGTAAAGGATCCAATCCTCAGCCAGCCGGCTCAGATGCAGCATGATCAGGTTCGCCGCATGCTCGAAGTCGAGCAGAAAGTCGCGGTCGCCCGACACATCCATCGAATTGCGCGTAATCCCTTCGAAACCCAACTCCGCCGCAATCGCGCCGCGGTCGATCGGAAATCCGCTCCCGGCGAGCGCGCCCGACCCCAGCGGCATCACGTTCACCCGCCGCCGCGCCTCGCCCAGCCGCTCCCAATCCCGTGCGAACATCTCGAAGTACGCCAGGATGTAGTGTGGCCAAAGCACTGGCTGCGCCCGCCGCGTATGTGTGTAACCGGGGATCATCGCCTGCGGATACCGCCCGGCCAGTTGCAGCAGCTCGTCCATCAGTTCCGTCAACTGCCGCCGCGCGTCGTCGATCGTCTCCCGTAGCCACAGCCGCACATCCAACGACACCTGGTCGTTGCGGCTGCGCCCCGTATGGATCTTATCCGCCAGGTCCGCCCCGGCCAGTTCCTTTAACTTGCGGATGATTACCGTGTGGACGTCTTCCTCCTCCGCGTTATCAAAGAAATGCGGATCGTCGCACTCGGCCAGCAGCGCATCCAGCGCCGACACTAGCGTCTGGCGCTCCGGCGCGCTCAGGATCCCAGCCCGTTCCAGAGCCCGCGCCTGCGCCGCCGACCCGCGAATATCCACCCGCGCCAGTGCCTTATCGAAATGCAGACTCCGGCCAAAACGGTCGAATACCTCCGACGGCCCGCCGGCAAAGCGTCCACCCCAAAGCTTCATTCTGTTTCGGTTCCCTTAATCGAGCAACATCACCAGCAGCGCCTTCTGGGCGTGCAGCCGGTTCTCGGCCTGGTCGAAGATCGCCGACCGCGCGTGCTCCATCACGTCATCCGTCACTTCCAGCCCGCGTTTGGCTGGGAGGCAGTGCATGAAGATGGCGTCAGGAGCCGCTGCATCCAGCAACTCGCGCGTTACCTGGAAATCGGCAAACGCCCGCATCCGCTCTTCGGCTTCTTTCTCCTGACCCATGCTGGCCCAGACATCCGTATAGATGGCGTTCGAACCCGCTACGCCTTCCCGCGCGTCGTGTACCACTTCGATCCGCGCGCCCGTGCCGAGCGCGAATTCCCGCGCCTTCGCCACAATCGACGCATCCGGCAGATAGTTCGCCGGACACGCCAGCGTGAAATGCACGCCCAGCCGCGCCGCATCCAGCATCAGCGAATGCGCCACGTTATTCCCATCGCCTACAAACGTCAACTTCACACCCGCCAGCGATCCAAATCTCTCCTGCAGCGTCTGGAAATCCGCCAGCGCCTGGCAGGGATGGTACAGATCGCTCAAGGCGTTGATCACTGGCACCGACGACCAGCGCGCCAGTTCCTCGATCGTCTCCTGGTGGAACACCCGCGCCACGATTCCCTGCGTCCAGCGGTCCAGGTTTCGTGCGATGTCCTTTAACGGCTCGCGGTCGCCAATCGGGCCGGTCGACAAAACGGAATCGCCGCCCAACTGCTTGATCGCCAACTCGAACGTCATCCGCGTCCGCAGGCTCGGCTTCTCAAACAGCAGCGTCAGGTAGCGGTTCTTCAGCGCCGTCACAAAGCGCAGGGGGGTGCGCTTCATCTGTCCGGCCAGATCGAGAAGCTGCTTCAACTCCTCGGTCCTCAGGTCCAGATCCGACTTCAGATCCGGCGCGGCGATCCGCCCCTGTGTCACATCGAATAACGGCACGGCCATTCCCAGCCCCCTTCAAATGAAGAACGGGGACGGCGATACCGTCCCCAGCCGGTGTGAATGATTATTCACCCCAAATGAATAATTACACAGTCTCGCCCCCGATGCAAGGCCTACTTTCCCCGGTAACACCTAGCCCACTTTCCACCCCAATCCGCAGACGAGTAGCGGGGCCCCGCTTCTGCAATGTTTCCTGGCGGATTCTTCTCCTTCCCCGTGCGTTCCGCCACACCCCAGACACTGCTTTCAGGAGGATTCATGTCTTTTGCAGTTGCCCTAAGTGTGCTCGCGGTCCTGTCCCTCCCGTCCCAGGCGGCGACAGTGACCTTCAACACCGATCCCTTTGCCGGAACCACCGCGCTTACCGACCCTGGACGGCAGATCATTGGGAGTGAGTTATTCATTCCCACCTTCGATCTCGCCACCGATGTCTTCGCTTTTGATCCGGCTGTCTTCAACGTCGGATCTACCCTCAGTTTCGTCACCAGCACGGCTCCCAGCCTGCCCACCGGCGGCGCGAACGTCATCGTACTCCAAACGACGGATAACGATAGCGACGCGGGCACGCCATTCGGAGCAGGGAACGCCGCCAACCTTATTGCCGCCCAGGTCACCACGCCCGGAGCCGGCTTCTTTATCTATCACAACAGCGTATTGGGCTTGAGACGGCTGGTCTATTCCACCGATCTCGATGATGCCACGGCCGATCTCAAGATCCTCGCCCGCCTCCAGGCACCTACCGGGGCGGACTCCATCGCTACACTACCGGCCTTCACCGCCGCAAACTTCGCGCTCGCCGCCGACACCAGCATTCCCGAACCGGCAACCTTCGCGTTGCTGGGACTGGGACTGGTGGCCGGCTCGCTTTACCGCAAAGCCTCACGGCCCTAACTTCTACGGCTTCTTGGCTTCGTAGGGGATCTCGCGCACTCCCTCGTCCATACCACCGACGATGCGAATGACGCGCTTCGGCGCGGGGCCCGGGTCCGGAACCCTCACCGCTGGTGTGGGTACGCCCATGGCTGGCTGTGGTCCCTGCCCGGTTGCAGGGACTACGGCCTTGCTTACCACCGGTACACTGGCCTCGCGCAATTCATGCAGGCTCTGGTTCAATAGCTTGCCGTCCAGCGTAAAGCCCATCTTCACGTAATTCTGCTCGGTCACGGTGCGCAGACGCCGCGCCACCTGGGTCAACGAAGGTTGGCCCGAATAGGTCAGTGCCAGCAGATTCATCAATGCGGGCAGACCCGTGCCCAGGGTTTCCGCCGCTTCCGGCGTTGCCGCCTTGATCGACACCGACGCCGAGAGGCTCTCGCCCGCCGACACCTGCAACTCCACGCTCTCCACTTCCTCAGCCAGCGGCGAACTGGTGATCCCAATCCCCGGAAACGCCTGCGCCGGATCCTTCGCCAGCACCCACGCCTCGTGCGTTGCCGACAGGACTCCGGCGCGCCGGATCAACTCGCTCTCGCTGGGCTCCTGGTTCTGCCGCTTCAATATCGCGCCCTTCACCGACGTCCCATCGCCGAAAAGAATCGTCGTGGCGTCCAACAGCGCAAAGTGCAAGTCGGCATTCGTGGCATTTGGCGGTACCAGCATCTCCACGTCGTTGAACCGCCTCGACACCGCGCCGTCCGCCTTGGCCATCGCCCGTACCTGCGCCAGCGAAAACTGCCCTTCTCCTACCACCAACAGCGGCGGCCGTCCCACGCCGTCCTCCGCCGCTCCCGGCGACGACACCAGAAACCGCTCCACATTATCAATCGAGTCCAGAAACGCCAGCAGCGGATGGCCGCCCAGCGCCACCTGTTTCCGAATCACCCCGCCCAGCGGCGACGCCAGCGCCCGTTTCCAGTCAATCCCCATCAGCAGCTTCGCATCGGCGTGCGCCAGACCCAGAATCGACCACTTCGGCCGCGGCGCGGGCGGATGCAGTTGCGCCGCCACCATCACCGGTAGGAACAGGAGCAAGCAGAAGACGAGGCACCACTTCATACCCATCTATCGGTGGAATTGCTTAGTGACATTAGGCCCGCGGTACTGCCCATCCCCGCGTACCCGCGCTATCTACGGCACCGGCGCTACCACTTCCACGCCCGTGCACGGCTTGCGGTCCATGAACCCTAGAAAGTTCACCAGTGTGCTCGCCGGCGCCTTCTCCTTGTTGTAAAACTCGAACCGGACCTGCCGGGTCAGCGTCACGCCTTCCTCGGTGTTCGGATACAGATGCGAGAACGCCACCTCCTTCACCGATGCCCCCAACTTGCCCAAATCGGTGGACAGCGCGGTGAACATCGCCCGCGTGGCCTCCACCGTGCAAGGCGACGCGCCGTACAGCGCGCTGTAAGCGATGCGCCGCGTGTTCACTCCCACTACCTGGGTAAAGTTCGGCGACTTCGTCAGCCCCTCAGGATACACAAATCCCACCGGACCCTTTGCCGCCGCCACCGCTTCGCACTCCGCCAGAGCCTTGCCGTAGGGCATGGCAATCTGCAGCACGTTCACCGACGCCCGCGGGTAGTGTATCGTCACCTGCGTCTGCACTTGCCCCGCATCCTGCAGCGAACTCACGAAACAACTCACGGTCAACACGTCTTCCGGCGTCAATTGCACCGCGGTCAGCGCTTTATCGATGTTCGTCACCGCCGTTTCCACCAGCGGTTTCATCTCCAGAACCACGCCGTCCTTCGCCACTCCTTGCCCGGAAACAAACGCCAGCCCCGCCGGGTTCCGCCCGCCGGTGGTAACGGCCTCCACGCTCAGCTTCTGGTTCGGCACCGGAATTCCCGCCACGCGGATGATACTCAGCACCGGCGCCCGCAGCACCGTGCTCAGCAGGTTCACGTCCGCATCGGTTCGCACGAACACGCGGTAGCGGAGCACCTTCCCTTTCACGTTCTTGGCAATCCATTTTGCCTGGTCGATGATCGTGCCCTTCGGCTCCGGATTGAAGATCTGGTAGCGGATCTCCGCCGTCTCGCCCACCGCGCCCTGCGCCCACAGCCCGCCCGCGGCCGCCAGGCTCAAGCACACCAGTGTCAGTCCTTGCCCGCCCAATCGCACCCTCTCGAACACCGTCATCCTCCTAATTACGCACCGGCCCCAGCCAGCGCTTCAAAAACGTCACCGTCCCCACGCCATGGATCTCGTGCGGACCGTCGAAATACTCAATCTCCGTCTTCTCTTTGGCGCCATTCTGCGAATAGTACCGGAACACCTTCGCATACTCGAACGCTACCCATTCATCCCACGACACGCCATCGCGGTGCCCGCGCTCCACCATGAACGGCCGCGGATAAATCAGTGTCGCCTGTTCGAAATGATTCGTCAGGTGCGCGAAGTTGAACTCCGGAATGTCATATTCACCTGTCAGCGGATATACGTAGGGCGCATCCAGCGAAGCCACTTTCCACACCCACTCGGTGAAGTTGCCCGAGCAAATCGACAGCGCGTATTGTGGCAACACCGCCGGCACGCGCATGGCCGTGAACCCGCCGTACGACAGCCCATAGAACCCGATCCGCTTAGAGTCTACAAACTCCAGCCCGCCCAGCCATTCCAGAATCCGCTGGTGCTGGCCGGTGATGAACGCGAACTGCGTTAAGCCCCACGGGTGCGCCTTGCGATTGATCTGCCGGAAGCGGTCGCCGCCGACATAGGCATTCTGCGGCGCGAACGTCACAAAACCTTCCTCGGCCAGCTTTACGGCGAACTGCTTGTAGATGCCGTTCACGCCGGGATCGGCCACGTCCTTGGGCCGCCCTTCCAGCCCATGCTGGCAGACCACCACCGGACGCCGCTCGCCTGGCTTGATGTCTTTCGGCACCAGCAGGTATCCATACGCCGGCACGCCCTCCCAGACATCCAGAACCACCTCGTAGCCGCGATACTTGGGCTGATCAAACAGCAGCCGCGTGCGCGCGTTCACAGGCACGTCCGGATCCGGCAATCGCCCGATCATGCCGCGCCAGATGCGCTCCCGCATGGCCTCGGTGCCTACGACCTTCCAAAGCTTTTCCCTGGCTGCGGAAGACTCCCGGATCAGCCGCCGCGAATAGCCGATGATCTCCTGGAACTGCCGCTCGAACCGCCTTTGATCGGTTGGAAGGAGGACTGCCGGGTGGGGCAGGGAAGCGCCCAACAGCTCTCTCCATCCATCGTTGCTGAGCAACGCATGCGTTCCCTGCGCCTCCTGCCGCACTTCCGCCTCGCTCACCGGCGGCGGTGGCGTGAACGGCGCCGCTCCCTTCCGCCTGGGTAGCTCCACCGGGCTGCCCACCCACACGCCGGGCGTCAGGTCGACAATCAGCTTCCGCGGCGCGATCATCGACGCCACACCGCGGTCCGCATAGTCCGGCAGCAGACCCCAAATGTCGCGGTAAACCGGCTCTTTCGCGATTACCTTCGCGGTTGGCCCAAAGGCTCCGCTGACCAGCACCTGGCTGATCCGGGTATCCAGCGCGCCTGCGTACAGGGCAATGCGTCCCCCTTCGCTGTAACCAGCCACCGCCACCGGTACGCGCGGCTCCTGCCGCTCCATCCAGTCCACCGCCGCCAATGTCTTCTGAACCTCTACGCCGATCGGATGCCGCCCCAGCGGATACAGAATCCGCCAGAGAAACTCGCGGTGTGGCATGTTCGTCATGCGATAGGCCGGCACGCCGGAATACTCCGGATTCCGATTCATCAACTGCGGAAGCAGCACCTGGATACCGGCCGCTGCAAATCGCGGCGCTTCCCATTCCAGCGGCTGGTCCGCATCCGACAGATAGATCAGCCGCAGGCGCGGTTTGCCTTCAGGCTCCACCAGCAGGCCTTCGCCATGCAGGTCCGGAAAAACCTCCCACCGCACGGTGCTAACGTTGCCGCGGGTGGCCAGCTTCTCGAAATCGCGGCTGGTGCGCCTCTCCGTCACCCCTAAAATGTACGCCAGACGCTGCCGCGACGGCTTCCCCGCGGGCTGGCTGTACCCATCCAGATACCGGTGAATACCCTCCACCACCAGCGAGGCGCCATCCACAGGCCCATCCAAGGCTTTCGTTCCCGCCAGCGGCTGCGCGCCTGCCAGCCCCGCCGCGGCCACCGCCAGCAGTATGAGCCCGATCATAGCCGTTACGGAGTCCAGTGGAGCCGGAACTGGTGCCGGTCCGCGCCCTTTTTCGTATCGTCCACACGCACCGTGGCAATGTCGCCCGCCGCCGTCTCCACCTGCTTCACCGTCCCGCGGCCCAGCTTCTTCTCCAACCGGAACTTCAACCCCGCCGCCGCCACGGGTATCGCGCCGCTCTGCTCGATCTTCTGCTGCGCCACCGGACCGCCGCTCAGAACCTCCACCGTCACACCACCAGCAGTGATGTGGAAGACCACCGACCCATCCACCGCCGCCTCAACATCCACCCAACCAGCCACCACCGGGGCCGGTACCGTCGCCGGAGTCTCGGGAGCCACCGGCGCCGCCGCCCCTCCTAGAGAAGGCAGGACCCCGCCGTTCGCCGCCGGTTGCGCGGGTTGCGACGGCTCCACAGGCTGCGAGGGCGCCGTCCCACTCGGCAAAACCGATGGCAATATCCCCTGCACCTGCGCCGTCGCATTCCCTGTAGCGGCCGCAGCCGGGGTGGTTGTGACCGCCGGAGCCGTTGTCATCACCCGCGGTGGCACACTCGCCGGAGCCACCGCCCCCACGCCCAGGTACGGATTGTAGGTATAGTCGGTCGATACCGGCATATCCGCCGGCAGCCGTAGGATTCGCGTGAGCGCGTAGGCGGGATCCAGGCCCCATTGCCCTACCGCCAGTTCCTTCGCCTTCAGCGTCTTGGTGTCGTGCCAGCCCCAGAACGGCTTCGCCTTGTTCGCCGCCTCCTTGCGCCCGTAAAACGTCGTCCCCATGCGTGCCAGCGCCGCTCCGGGCCGTCCTCCCACCGGGGTGTAGGCCTGAAACACATCGAACATTCGCTGGTTCTGGTCACTCCCCGCCCGTGCCCACCAATGGCTTAACATCGGCAACAGGTCATAGCCAACCTTGCGGTCATTAAGGTGCTTCGGCCGCTCCGCCGTCCCTTTGTACACGTACGTAATCCCAGTTCCCAGCGTGAAGGAGTCACCCGCCACGTTGTACCGGGCATACTGCCCCGACGTCGTTCCGTACATGCCGTGCCCGCCCGCTTCAATGAAAGCCACCGGCCGCCCGTCCTGAAACTCGATCGAGCCCGCCACCGAATGGACGCCCGCACGGATCCCGCGCTCATTGGTGAAGTTGTAAATGTTGTCGTGGGCCAGCGTCTGCATCACGATGAGCTTGCCGAACTCGGTTCCATCCCGCTGCACCACCAGCACCATCCCCTCGTTGTCGTTCTCGTGGCAACTGCCAATCAGGCACTTATCGGAATAGTCGCGCGCGTGAAATCCGTTATAGAGCAGGAACCAGTGCGTCGCGGTCTCGAACACCTGGTAGTAGATATACGCCTGCGAACTCCCCTTCGGCGCGTTTTCCCAGTTGTTGTCGCCAATCCAGTCGTTGTCGAGGTCAAAGCGCGCCAGCATGTCCGACTTCGGATCCCACCAGGTCTCCTGGGCGAACACTGGCGCCCACTTCTCGGCGAGAGCGCGGAATGGCTCCCCGTCATGGTTCTCGGGCGGGAAGGTGTACTCCTCAATCACCTTGGTAGAGGGCGCCGTGGGATCCACCTTAATCTTGACCGTCGCCTTGATCCCCTCCGTTACGCACTCCACCGTGTACTCGCCCGCCTTCTCCGGCGCCGCATAGACAAAGGAGTCCTGCAGCAGGTAGTCCTGCGTCACCTTTCCAAAAATCGAGCCAAAGGTTCCGCTGCTATCGACGAAGTTGTCCGCGCCATTGCCCTCGCTGCCCTGGAACTTGAAGGGCTTGGTGACAAAGCCGCCGTCCGCCTCCAGCACTTTCGCGGGCCCAGGTGGGCGGCGGATCCGCCCCTTGCGCGGATCGCTTGAGCCCGACACCATCACCTCGCCGTCCACCACCGCTTGTAGCACCATGTTTTCCAACGGCCGCACGCGGCAATCCTGCGGCACGCACCGCAGCCGCACCGCCGTGACCCGCGCGTTGCGATCCGATTGCCGGCTGGCCGTCGCCAGGATGTTTCCGAAGTCTTGTGCCGTAAGGACACAACACGACAACGCGAACAACAGGGTTGTGAGACGCATAACTGCTTTCTCCCTAGCATACCGGGAATAGGCCCGCCGCGAATGCCGCGCCTATCGTACTAGAACGGCGCCCTTGCCGGGAAGTACTGCCGTCCGCCGCATTTGGGTACCAGTGCACCATTGTCCGTCCCCGCTCCAAACCGCATCCTGGGGCCAGGAGACAAATCGCATTTATGACGAAGCTGAGCGGGCTCATTATTAGCAACGATCCGGCGCTGCGCTCGGAGATGGCGCGGGTGGTGTCGCAGATTGACGACATCCACCTGGTGTCGCCGTCCCTCCCTCTCCGGGCCGCCGCGGAGATCGAAGCCGTCTGCGAAAGAAAAAGGCCGTCCTTTTGTTTCCTGGATGTCACCGATATCCACGCCGCTTCGCAGATGACCAGCCGCATCCTTAGCCTTTCCGCCACTACCTATGTCATCGGGGTCGGGCCCCAGGGCGACACCAGCATGCTCGTTCCCGCCATGCGCTGCGGCGTCCGCGATTACATCTCGCGCCCGCTCTCGATGGCCGAAGTCCGCACTGCGCTGGAAGTCGTACCGGCGCACTGCGAAGCGAAGAGCGAAGAGGAACTCTTCCCCTTGTTTACCTTCCTGCCCGCCAAGCCTGGCGTTGGCGCCTCCACGATCTGCGCCAATACCGCCACCGCGCTCGCCGCCCGCCCCGCTTCCAAGGTGGCGCTGCTCGATCTCGACCTCTGCAGCGGCAGCCTCGATTTTCTGCTCAACCTCGGCAACGGCTTCACCATTCGCGACGTGATGGAATACGCGGGCCGCCTCGATGCCGATATCTGGGACCGCATGGTTACTAAGGTTGGCTCCATGGACGTGCTCCGCGCCGGTTCCCCCGACCCCGAACGCCAGGTCTCGGCCGCTCGCACCGGATCTGTTCTCGGCTACGCCCGCGATCACTACACCGCCGTCTGCGTCGATCTGCCCGGCATGGGCGACGGCTGCTCTCTCGAAGCCCTCCGCATATCCCGCGCCATTGTGCTTGTCACCACGCCGGAAGTGGCCTCCGTCTACATGGCCGGCCGCAGCCTGGAAGCCCTCGACCGCCTCGGCCTCGGCGAGCGCGTGCAAATCGTGCTGAACCGCCAGGATGCTTCGGCCCCCCTCACCCGCGGCAACGTGGAAGCCGCCCTCGGCCGCCCCATCCTGGCCGCCCTCCCGAATCACTACACGCTGATGCAGCAGGCACTGCGCCGCGGCCATGGCGTCATCACACAAGGCCCGCTCGGACGCGCCTTCCAGCACCTGGCCTTCGATCTCGCCGGTTCGCCGCAAAAAGCCAAGACTCCCGGCATCCTCGGCTTCCTCGACCGCTTTTTCCCCTCCGAACAGCGCGCCAGCCAGTAAGCGCGCCCCGTTTACAATGGGAGGTAGATGCGACTGCGCCGTCTCTGGGTCGTCTGCCTCCCGCTTCTTCTTTCTCTGCCCGCCTGTGAGCGCCGCAGCGCCGCGCTCGGCCGGGTCACTTCCATCGAAGCCAACATGACTTCGCTCCGCCAGGTGCCCGGCCGCCTCCAGGAGTCCTCCGGCCAGGAGTCACTGTTTACCGCTTATTTTCAACAGATGGATCTGCAGATGGTGGAGGAGTTGCCCAGCCCCGGCAAAGACCTTCGCAAACGCTACTACTTCGTGGAAGGAAAGCTGTTCTCCTATCGCCAGCTCCGCGATAGCGCGACCGAGAAGCAGTTCGTGATTGACCGTAAGGGTCAGGTGCGCCCCGTCAAACCGGTGCCCTTTCCCAACGAGGAGTACCAGCAGGTTGCCTCGCGCGCGGAAGCTTTGAAGGGCGCCGCCCTGGAACGCGCCGGCCATATGTTCGTCTTCCCCCTCATGCGTAACCGATAGCCTTCCGCGGAGCATCGTGGAAGGCGCCAAGGGCGCAGTGAGGATCTCAGTCTGGCAGGTCTGCGTGGCCTGGGATCTTGCATTGGCGGATGTCATCTTCCACCTGCCGGCGCTCGTCCAGCGAAGACCAGCCTGGCCAGCCCCATGTGCCTCCTCCGATTGATGGTCCCCAGTTGCCGTCGGGGCGCTTGCGTAGCAGCCAGATGCCGCGCTGTTGGGTGATTTCGGAGGGAATGTGGGGCCGCAATGTCCTGCCCATGTCCCACCTCATTCTCAGGTCACCCCAGGGATCGTGATAGGCCATGGGGATCGAGGTTCCGGGACTTCCTGGCCCCCAGAGCACCTCCTGGATAGCAATGGTGCCGTAGATGTGCCAGCCGTCGAACCAGGGCATCGCGTTGGTGGTGCGGAATGTGCCCACTACGATCAACTGGGCACGATGCACGGGCATGTGGCGCTCCATCGCTTCGGCGGAAGCGAGCAGTGCGGCGAGGAGTGTACAGGCTTGTGCGAATCTCACTCCCCCGCGAGTGAAGCCCAATCCTTTGGCGCTACAAAGCCGGGATGGGCGCGGACGCACTGCCAGTAGCGTTGCGGTACGCTCGAGGGGTGCGGAAGTGCTTGATTCTCACAGCGGTGCTACTGGCGTGTCAGGCGGCGCCGGTTCCGGCGCAGCATGACCATGATGATGAGCATCCGAAGGACTTCAAGGGCGTGCTGGAGGCGCTCTTGCGTGCCAGCCGGGAGAACCTGGCGCCATTGAAGACGGTGCGTATCGAGATGCGGCCGGGACGCACGTATTGGTATGAGGTCGAGATCGCGCTGCCCGGGGCTCGCCAGTGCCGCATTTACGAGCATCCGCGTCCGGTGTATCAATGCCAGTTGCCGGGGAGCGGATACGCGAACCTGGTGAAGGACGCCGCCGCGGTTTTGGGCGGCGAGCAATGGAAGCAGGTGGCGGGCGCGCAGTCAGTTCGCTTTGAGCCCGTCAATCCGCGCCGCGATGCGCTGCTGGAGATCCGAGTCAAGGGCGCGAAGGCCGCGGCGGTGGCGGAGTTTCTGCTGTATGGCGTGGACCGCGACGGCATCTACCCGTAGTGGAGCCTTTCTTTTCCCGCGCGCCGCTCCTATAATCCTCGATAGCGGAAGCATCCTCTGGCTTACCCAGCCGGCAAGGAGCTTGCCGTTATGCCCGATTCCGTTTCGTCTTATGGGGTTCTGGCCGATCCGAACGATCCGCTGCTGGACCTTGCGCTTGACCTGCAATGGGCCTGGAATCATTCCTCCGATGAGATTTGGGGGCTGATTGATCCGGAGCTATGGGCGCAAACGCATAATCCGTGGTTCGTGCTGCAGACCGCGTCGCGGACCGTGCTCGATACGATCCATGCCGATGCCGAGTTCCAGCGCCGGCTGACGATGACCCTCGGCCACCGCCGTAACATCTATGAGTCGCCGACATGGTTCAACACGACGCATGCCAGCGCGGCGTTGACTTCGGTGGCGTACTTTTCGATGGAGTACGCGCTCAGCGAGGCGCTGCCGATCTATTCGGGCGGGCTGGGGAACGTGGCGGGGGACCAGTTGAAGTCGGCCAGTGACCTGGGGGTGCCGGTCACGGCGATTGGGCTGTTGTACCAGCGCGGCTATTTCCGGCAGGTGGTGGATCCGGACGGCAACCAGCGCGCGCTGTATCCGTTCAACGATCCGACGCAACTGCCGATTCTGCCGGTGCGCACGGCATCGGGGGAGTGGATTAGAGTGACGGTACAACTGCCGTCGGGTCCACTGGTGTTGCGGGCGTGGCAGGCGCGGGTGGGGCGGGTGCGGCTATACCTGCTCGACAGCAACGATCCGGTGAACTCGCCGGCGGCGCGCGGGATTACCAGTGAGTTGTACGGCGCGGGCCTCGAACTTCGGCTGCAGCAGGAGATCGCGCTGGGCATTGGCGGCTGGCGGCTGCTGGTGGCGTTGGGCAAGTCGCCGCAGGTGTGTCACCTCAACGAAGGGCACGCGGCGTTTGCGGTGCTGGAGCGGGCGGCGGCCTTCCGGCGCGATCACCGGCAGCCGTTCGCGGCGGCGCTGGCGGCGACGCGGGCGGGCAACCTGTTCACGACGCATACGCCGGTGCCGGCGGGCTTTGACCGCTTCCCGCCGGACTTGATACACCACTACTTCGCCCGCTATGCCGGGGAGCAGCTTGGTGTTCCCTTCCAGGAACTCCTGGCGATGGGGCAGAACGGATCGCCGGAGTTCAACATGGCTAATCTGGCCATTCGCGGCAGTGGGGCGGTGAACGCGGTCAGCCGTCTGCATGCCACGGTTAGCCGGAGCCTGTTCCAGCCGCTGTTTCCGCGCTGGCCAAAGGAGGAGGTGCCGATCGAGCCGGTGACGAACGGAGTACATGTGCCGACCTGGGATGCGCCGGCCGCCGACGAGTTGTGGACCGCGGTGTGCGGCCGCGGGCGCTGGCGTGGCAACCAGCAGGGATTGGAGGCGAAGCTGCGTGCCGCCAGCGATGCTCAGATTTGGGCCATGCGAGGGCACATCCGGGCGGAGTTGGTGCAGGAGGTGCGGCGGCGCGTGGGGCGCCAGGGCGGCCACTGCGCGGCGGGGGTGGGAGGCCTATTGGATCCGAATGCGCTGACGCTGGGCTTTGCGCGCCGCTTTGCCACCTACAAGCGCCCGAACCTGTTGTTGCAGGACCCCGAGCGGCTGGTGCGGCTGCTCGCCAATGCCGAGCGGCCCGTGCAACTGGTGGTAGCGGGCAAGGCGCATCCGGCCGATGGCGGCGGGCAGGCGCTGCTGCGGGAGTGGGTACGGTTTGTGTCGCGGCCGGATGTGGCGGGGCGGGCCGTGTTTCTCTGCGACTATGACCTGGACCTGGCGCAATCGCTGGTGCAGGGGGTGGACGTGTGGATCAACACGCCGCGGCGGCCATGGGAAGCCTGCGGGACCAGCGGCATGAAGATCCTGGTGAACGGCGGGCTGAACCTGTCGGAATTGGACGGCTGGTGGGCGGAGGCCTATAGCGCCGAGGTGGGCTGGGCGCTGGGGGACGGCCATGAGCATGGCGACGACCCGGAGTGGGATCTCGCCGAAGCTGGGCAACTCTACCAGATCCTGGAAACCGAGGTGGTGCCACAGTTCTACCAACGCGACTGGAACGGCATTCCGGCGGCGTGGGTGGCGCGGATTCGGGAGAGCATGGCGCGGCTGACGCCGCAGTTCTCGTCCAACCGCAGCGTGCGCGAGTATACGGAGCGGTTCTATATCCCGGCGGCGGAATCCTATGCGCGGCGAGCCGAAGGCCACGGAGCCCTGGGGGCGCAATTGGTAGCTTGGCGGGAGGCGCTGGACGCGGGCTGGAGCCACATCCGCGTGGCCAAGCGGCAGGTGGAGACGACCGCGACCGCGCACCGGTTCCGGCTGCACCTGTATCTGGACGACGTGCCGGTGGAGTCGGTGCGGGTGGAGATCTACGCCGATCCGCTGCACCCGGGCGAAGCGCCGTTCCGCCAGCGGATGGACCGGTGCAGCGAACTGGCAGGGATCACCGGCGGCTACTGCGTGACGGCGGAGGTGCCGAACGACCGGCCGCTGGAGCATTACACGCCGCGGCTGGTGGCGCATCACGAGGCGGTGGCGGCGCCGCTGGAGGCGAGCCATATTCTCTGGCTGTAAACGTGCAGGCGCCGGGGAGGGGAACCGGCATATGCAAAGTGATCGCCGCACCTTTCTGGGCGCCCTGGCGGCGCCAACGGTTGGTAACCCGATAGCACGGTCCGCACTTCCGTCGATCCGGCTGGGGGCGCATGAGGTGACGCGCCTCATCGCGGGCTACAACCCGATTGGGGGATATTCCCATTCGGTGCCCAAACTGAGCGCCATAATGCGCAACTGGTTCACCGAGGAACGCGTGGTGGAGTTTCTACTGCACTGCGAGGCGAACGGCATCAACACCTGGCAGGCGAGCGTGGACCGGAAGGCGTTCGCGGCGCTCCGCAAGGCCAGGGAGAGGGGCTGCGGGATCCAGTGGCTGTGTCTGATGCACGATGTGGATGTGGAAACCTGGCGCGAGGTTCTCGAGTTGCGGCCATTGGCGGTGGTGCATCACGGCGAGGATACCGACCGCCTGTATCGGGAGGACCGGCAGGAGCGGATCCGGACGTTTATCGGCAAGGCGCACGATGCGGGGATCCTGGCGGGCATTTCGTCGCACGTGCCGGAGAACATCGCGCGGAGCGAGGACGCCGGCTGGGCGCACGACTTCTACATGGCGTGCTTCTACAACATCCGGCGCGACCAAGTGGAGTTGAAGCTGAAGCTAGGCGATTCGCCGGTGGATGAGTTGTACCTGGCGCAGGATCCGGAGCGGATGACGGCGGTGGCGCGGCAGGTGGAACGGCCGTGCCTGGCGTTCAAGATCTTCGCGGCGGGGCGGCTATGCCAGAACGCGGGGGCCGTCGCGCGCGCCTTTTCCTACGCCTATACGCACATCAAGCCGCGCGACGCGGTGATTGCTGGCATGTTCCCGATGCTGTCGGACGAGGTAGCGGAGAATGCCGCGATGGTGCGGCGGATCCTGACAGGAGGCGGACGTGGACTCCCTTCGTAGCGCGCCGCTGGTGTTGTTGCGGCTGGTGATCGGCTGGCACTTTCTGTATGAGGGCCTGACAAAGCTGTTGTACCCGGGCTGGACGTCGGCAGGGTATCTGAAAGGCAGCAGCGGGCCGTTGTCGCCCTTGTTCCATGGGATGGGCGCGAATGCCACGCTGGTGGCGGGCATCGACTTTCTGAACGTGTCGGGATTGACGGCGATTGGCGTTGGGCTGCTGCTGGGCATCGCGATCCGGCCGGCGGCGGGCGTGGGTATGGGACTGCTGGCGCTGTACTACCTGGCCTATCCGCCGTTCTTCGCGCCCTTCAACCTGGGCGGCGCCGAGGGCACGTACCTCATCGTGAACAAGAACCTGGTGGAGATCTTTGCGTTATCGGTGATTCTGGCTTATCCGGCAGCGCACTTTGGCTTGGAGCGCTGGTGGCGGCAGAGCCGGAAGGCCAGCCCGCGGCGGAGGGAAGTATTGGCGGACCTGGCGGGGTTACCCGTGCTGGGCGCGTTTCTGCTGGCGGTGCTGCGCAAGCATGGCTGGCGAAGCTTTGAGGAGGCCAACCTGGCGCGGCGCAAAGGGCCGGATCAGTTCACCGCCAGCGCCACGGTGAGGACGTTCCAGTTCGCCAGCCGCGGCGATTTGAAGGGCGTGATGCCGGTGGCGAAGATCGGGAAGCTGGATATCAGCCGCATGATCATGGGCGGGAATCTGATTGGCGGCTGGGCGCATGCGCGGGACTTGATCTATGTGTCGAAGCTGGTACGCGCGTATCACCATCGGGATAAGATCTTCCAGACGCTGGCGCTCGGCGAATCGTGTGGGCTGAACACGCTGATCACGAATCCGGCGCTGTGCGGGGTGATCAACGACTATTGGCGCAACGGCGGGCGGATCCAGTTCATTTCCGATTGCGGGAACAAGGATCTGCTGGGGGCGATTCAGAAGTCGATTGATGCGGGCGCGTCGGCCTGCTATATCCAGGGCGCGCTGGCCGATGATCTGGTGAAGGCGGGCCAGTTCGACCTGATGCAGCAGGCGTTGGAACTGATTCGGAGGAATGGGCTACCGGCGGGCATTGGGGCGCATGAGCTGCGAACCGTGACGGCGTCAGTCGAGGCCGGGCTGCGGCCTGACTTCTGGATGAAGACGCTACACAACGTGAAGTACTGGTCGGCGCGGCCGGGCGAGAAGACCTGCGACAACATCTGGTGCGAAGACCCGGAGGCCGTGGTTGCGTATATGAAGCAACTGGAGCAGCCGTGGATTGCGTTCAAGGTGCTGGCGGCGGGCGCGATCGCGCCGAAGGATGGCTTCCGCTACGCGTTTGAGAATGGCGCCGATTTCATCTGCGTGGGGATGTATGACTTCCAGATCGTGGAAGACGTGAACCTGGCGTTGGATGTATTGCAAGGGCCGCTGATTCGCAGCCGGATGTGGCGGGCGTAGGTGGATGACGGAGCGGGTTGCTATCGGAAGCCGTCAAGTTGGTATAGGGCGCAAGCTTGCCATTCTGCGAGAATGGTAGCTCCATGACATTTACTCGCCGTGCGTTCGTCCGAACGTCCGCCGCATCGCTGGCGGCAGCCGAGTTGTTCGCGGCTCCCAAGGAGGCGGCGCGTCCGAACGCGGCGCTCGAGAAGCTGGCCGACAACGCCTTGCGAGAGGCGAAGAAGCAGAAGGCGAGCTATTGCGACATCCGCATCAACCGCTATCGCGACCAGATGCTGACGGCGCGGCTGAGCCCGGAGCGCGGCACCGGCAAGACGCTGGAAGTGCCGCAGGTGGCCGATAGCGATAGTTTCGGCTTTGGCGTGCGGGTGATTGTGGACGGGGCATGGGGTTTTGCCTCGTCGCCGGTGGTGACGCCGGAGGAGATCGCCAGGGTGACGGCGGAGGCGGTGACGGTGGCGCGCGCCAACGCGTCGATCAAGACACGGGCGGTGCAGTTGGCGCCAGTGAAGGCCGTGCGCACGCGGTGGACGTCGCCATTTGAGAAGGATCCGTTCACGGTGCCGATGGAAGAGAAGCTGGCGCTGCTGTTCGATGCGGGGCGCGAGGTGAAGAAGCAGCCGAAGGTGTTCCTGGCGATGGGGAACCTGGCGTTTCACTCCGAAGACAAGTACTTCGCGTCGTCCGAGGGGTCGTCTATCCAGCAGTTGATTGTGCAGACGTTCAGCGGATTGAGCGCCAATGCGGTGGACTTTGCGCGGCGGTTGAACAAGACGCGGACCTGGACGCCGACGCCGTTGTCGGTGGGCTATGAGTTCATCCCGCAGATGAATCTGAACGAGAATGCGCGGCGGATCCGCGAAGAGGTGCTGGAGCATCTGGCGGCGCCTCCGGTGAAGCCGGGCAAGAAGGATCTGGTGCTGCTGCCGAGCCACCTGTTCCTGACGATTCATGAAAGCATCGGGCATCCGACGGAGTTGGACCGCGCGCTGGGCTATGAGGCGAACTTCGCGGGTACCAGTTTTCTGACGCCGGATAAGCTGGGCAAGGAGCGTGTGGGCAGCACGCACGTCAATATCTATGGTGATCGGACGGCGGAGCGGGCACTGGCGACTGTCGCCTATGACGATGATGGGGTGAAGACGACGAAGTTTCCCATCATCAGTAAGGGCATCTTCACGGGCTATCAGACGATTCGCGACCAGGCGCACTTGGTGGGGGAGAAGGAATCGCGCGGCTGCTGTTATGCCGATTCGTGGTCGAGCGTGCCGTTCCAGCGGATGCCGAACGTGAGCCTGGAGCCGGGTCCGGCGTCCACCACGTTAGAGGAACTGATCGCTGGTGTAGATGACGGGATCCTGATTGAAGGGCGCGGGAGTTACTCGATTGACCAGCAGCGGTATAACTTCCAGTTTGGCGGCGATGCTTTCTGGGAGATCAAGGGCGGCAAGAAGACGGGTATGCTCAGCCAGGTGGCGTACCAGGCGCGGACGCCGGATTTCTGGCAGGCGTGCGATGGCGTGGCGGGTCCGGCGTACTGGCAGATGTATGGGTCGGGGCGCGATGGCAAGGGTGAGCCTACGCAGATCAACTCGATGAGCCATGGCTGTTCTCCGGCGCGCTTTCGCCAGATCAATGTTATCCAGACGGACTAATTCATGCTGAGTCAGAATCAGATCGAACAACTTACCGCGAAGGCTCTGCGGTACTCTACCTTTCCGGAATGCACGGTGAGTGTAAACGAGACCGAGCAGGCCTATGTGCGGTTCGCGAATAACGGCGTGACGACAAGTGCGTTGACGTTGGATCGCACGGTGACGATTGTGTCGGCGAAGGACGGGCGCTCCGGCGTGGCCCGCACGAGCATTTTGGATGACGAGGCGCTGCGGGCGGCGGTGTTGAATTCCGAGAAGCTGGCGTCGATTTCGCCGCCGAACCCGGAGAATGTGGCGCCGCTGGGTCCGCAGAAGTATCCGGCGATTGATAACTTCGATGAGGCCACGGCGGTGGCGCGCGGGCCGCGGATGGTGCCGCATGTGAAGGCGATCATCGAGCGGGCGATGAAGGACAAGCTGGTGTCGGCGGGCTTCTTTTCGCGGACGCTGGGCGTGGAAGGCTTTGCGACAAAGACCGGGAACTCCGGGTTCAGCCGCAATGTGGATTGCGACCTGACGACGACGGTGCGTACGGCGGCGGGCGATTCGTCGGGGTGGGCGGGGCAGAACGCGGTGCGGATCGCGGAGATCAATGGCGGCGAGTTGGGCGATCGCGCGGCGGGTAAGTGCGCACGCTGGAAATCGCCGGTGCGGCTGGAGCCGGGTAAGTACAAAGTGGTGCTGGAGCCGACGGCGGTGGCGGATTTGTTGGGGAACGTGCGGTTCGCCTTCGACGCTCGCGGGGCCGACGAAGGGCGGACGTTCTTTAGTAAGAAGGGGGGCGGGACGCGAATCGGGGAGAAGATCTTCCCGGATTCTGTGACGCTGCGCAGCGACCCCTTCGATAAGCGCTTTCCGGCGAGTCCATGGTCGAACGGGCTGCTGCCTGCGCAGGCGCGGACCTGGATCGACAAGGGCGTAGTGAAGAATCTGGCATACACCCGTTATTGGGCGTTGAAGACGAATCAGGAGCCGGTGGAGTTTCCCGGATCGTTGATTCTGGATGGGGGCGAGGGGGGCATCGAGGAGTTGATCAAGGCCACGGATCGCGGGCTCTTAGTAACTCGATTCTGGTATCTGCGGGTGTTGAATCCGCAGACGATGCAACTTACGGGACTTACGCGCGACGGGTTGTTTCTGATCGAGAACGGGGAGGTGACGAAGCCGGTGGTGAACTTCCGGTTCAACGAGAGCCCGTTCCGGTTGCTGCAGAATGTGCAGAAGATGGGGCGGCCGGTGCGGGCGCCGCGGTCCGAGCAGGGGAGCGTGGTAGTGCCGCCGGTGCTGGCGGCGGACTTCAACTTTGCCAGTGTCAGCGACGCGGTGTAGTTAGAGGATGTTGACGGCGCGCGCGGCGACCATGGCGAGGGTGGCGAGCGAGATGGAGGCCTGGATCATCATCAGCACCTTGGCCCAGGCGGACAGTACGGGGGCGTCGGTGGGAGAGAAGGCGGTGCTGGTGTTGAAGGCGAGGAACAGATAGTCGATGAAGCGCGGCTGCCAGCCTTCCCTACCGATGAGGACGCGGCGGACTTCGGGCGGCATGCTGAGTTGAGGGAAAAGGAAGGCGCCGCCGCAATAGACGGAGTGTTTGGAGCGGTGGTGGGGGCCGCCGGCGTCGATGCGCCAATACCAGGACGCAAAGACGAAGATATTCATGCTCCAGAGGATCATGGCGGCGCGGAGTAGCTCGATGGCCTGGCCGCGGTGGGTGGTGAGATCGACGATGAGTTGCAGCAGGGCGTAGGCGAGTTGCGCGGTGACGAGGGCGGCTGTGGCGTGACCGAGCTTGTCGTGCCAGGGTTTGACGATCAGGGCGAGCGAGGCGAGGACGGCCACCAAGGCGACCCCAGCCCATCCGAGCCCGGCCGAGAGGGCGGGCGGCAGGAGGCCATTCAATGCCGCTACGGCCAGCAGCGAGACCACGCCCGGCCAGCGCGGCTCGGGCGTGATCGCATGTTCAATGTGGTGACTCACGTTATTAGGATGACGTGAATTGGCACGGCGTGTAGGCGAAGGAACTACAAATGGGGTTTACCGTCTTGCCGGCGGGCGCTTTCTTTTACAACGGGAGTTCACAATTTTTGTCCCTGCTTCCAATGACTCCGCGCTTAGTGTGGTGAGTAACCGGAGGAGGCACCACGATGACTGATCCCTTGTCGCGTCTGATGAGCCAGATTTCCCAAGCGGAATCGCGACTGTCCCAAACCAGAGAGGAATTCGAGATCAACCGCGGAAAGATTCGCGGGGAGGCGCGGCTTACGGCGGATACGCGCGAGCGCGTGTCGGCGCGCCTCGTCCGCGCCGCGAGGATGGTTAATGCGCCTGATGAGCCAGCCGCCGATGCCATCGCTTTCGAAAGAATTCTCGGCCGCAGCGATCTTCTCAACGTGAATTTCTTTGAAATTGGCGTTCTTCGTGCGCGGGCCGTCGGCCGGATCGTGATTCGGCAAGGCTCACGGGTGAGCGGCTTCGGAACGGGCTTCATGATCTCGCCGAGGCTGCTTCTGACCAATCACCACGTATTAAGCGAGCCCAGCGAGGCGGAGTCGAGCACCGTGGAGTTCGACTTTGCCCTCGGCCCGGATGGACTGCCCCGTGCGGTCGCGAGCTTTCCGCTCCGCCCCGGCGAGTTCTTCCACGCCGACGAATCGCTTGATTTCGCGTGTGTGGCGGTCGCGGAGGCCGCGGATGGCATACCGCTATCGAGGTTCGGTTTCACGCGCGCCAGCGAGGAGATGGGCAAGGTAATGGTGGGGGAGTCGCTCAATATCATCCAGCACCCCGGCGGGGAAATGAAGCAAATTGCCTGCCGGGAGAACGACCTCATTACGGTGCTGCCAAACTTTCTCCACTACCGCACCGATACCGCGCCCGGATCGTCCGGTTCCCCGGTATTCAGCGATATGTGGGAGCTTGTGGCTTTGCATCATGCGGGTACGCCCAAGCGCAACGCGGCCGGTCAAATCCTGGCCATCGGCGGCGCTGTGTGGACTTCGGCCATGGGCGAGAGCAGGATTGATTGGATCGCCAATGAGGGCACACGAATCAGCAGGATCCTGGCGCGGTTACGCGGAGTTCCCGGACTGAGCGCCACGCAGCGAACGCTCCGGGACGGCATATTCAATGCCAAGCCGGGTCCGCTGGAGATTGCGGATCAGGCGGTGGCTGTTCCGGCCGGCGGCGCCGCGCTGGCAGCTTCGCCCGATGGTACCGTCACGTGGACCATCCCGCTACGCGTATCAATCCACCTGGGCGCCCCTCACGCCAACGCGGCGGCTATCCCGCAACCGCCGGCCCCGCCCACCTCTCCATTGCTGCCCGCTCCGCCCGCGGGGGTTCCGGGCGCCGCCGTACCTTCCACCGGCACTGGGAACGACGAACGGCAAATTGATCGTAGCGGCGCACTGCGTCTCCTGGACGAGGGATCGCGCGCGGAGTACTACAACGAACAACGCGATACCGCACAGGCGAGAGATTACTATGCGGGGGTGACGCCCGGCAACGGTGCGGAACTCTTCCGCCGCCTGCACGATCTGCTGGAACGGACACACACCAGCCAGCCGCGCTATCGCCCAGCCGTCCATCTGTATCCGCTGGTCGACCTGCAGCCACCTGGCGGGGATGGTCCGCAACTGCGCAGCCTCTATACGGGCCAACTCTTCGCGGCGAGCGCCTTTATCCATGAGGATTTCGAAACAGAGGCCGCCCGCGAGCGGTTGGCGGAGGAACTGGCGGCGAGCGGCATCGAGCGCGCCGGTGTGGATGAGATCAGTCTGCTGGAGGCCTCCCACCCCTTCAATTGCGAGCACGTGGTCCCGCAATCCTGGTTCCAACGGCGCGAGCCCATGCGCGGGGACTTGCATCATCTGTTCGCCTGCGAGAGCAGGTGCAACAGTTTTCGTCAGAACACACCATTCTTCGATTTCCCGGACTTTGAGGAGGCGGTGCGGACGGGCTGCGGCAAGAGCGAAGGCACCAGATTCGAGCCCTCGATGGGTAAAGGTGAAGCCGCGCGAGCGACGTTATATTTCCTGCTCCGCTACCCCGAGGTCGCCACGTCGGGGGACGGGCGAAACCTTCTTTCGCGCCTGTCGGTGCTGCTTCGCTGGCACGCGGCGTTCCCAGTGAGTCTCTATGAGAAGCACCGGAACATGGCTATATTCCAAGCGCAGGGGAATCGCAATCCGCTGATTGATCATCCGGAGTGGGCGCAGCAGATCGACTTTGTCCGGGGCGCTTCCCCCTTAAACTAAGGAAACGGCAGCACGCATGTGGTCGCGCAGCAGGTCAACGAGACGGCGTTGCGTTGAGGCGGCGGTACACCGAGCGAACGGCGCCGGCGCTGGGACTGGCGCCGAAGGGGGTATGTTTCGACAGGTCGACCTCGTTGGCCACTTGATCGGCGGACTTGCCGGCCTGGATACCCGCGCGCACCTGATCGAGCATGTCTTTGAGATACGCGCTCTGGCCGCGGAGGGTGGCGGTGGTGCCTAACTGGCCGTGTCCAGGGATGACGGTCTGGACGTCCCACGCCGCCATGGTATCGAGCGCGCGGATCCAGTTGGCATGATCGGCATCGCGGTCGCCGGCGTTGTTGCCGCTGGTCCAGTTGACGCAGAGGTCGCCGGTGATGAGCAGACGCTCCTTAGGCAGGAAGGCCACGGCGTCGCCTAAAGAATGGGCTGGGCCCATCCGGATCAGTTCCAGGCGGCGGGTGCCGTCGTCGAAGGTGAGTTTGTCGTCGAATAGAAGAGACGGGTGTTCCAGTTTGTAGTTCTGCGCGCGGGTTTCAGCGGCGACGGCGAGGTCATGTTCGTTGGCATTGGGACGCGAGGCGCGGCCGTAGATCTGGCTCTGCCAGTCGGCTTCGCCCTTCTCGCGGGACTCGGCGGCACAGGCGCGGGAGCAGACCACGGTGGCGCCGGCGGCGGCGAACTGCGCGGATCCGAAGGCATGGTCGGCATGGTAGTGGGTGTTGAACAGGAAGCGGATGGGCAGCGCGGTGGTCTTGCGGATCTCGGGGAGAATCTCCTTGGCGGCCCAGGGGAAGTTGGCGTCGATGACCACGACATAGTCGCGGAACAAGACCCAAGTGCAGTTGGCGGGACGGCGCGTGGTGGTGTCGCCCTGCCAGTAGAAGACGCCGGGCGCCAGTTGCTTCACGCGGGAGGGCGAGGTTTGGGGCGCGGCGGCCAGCAGCAGCGCGAAGAGGACGCAGGCGGTGAGACGGCGGGCGGCGGTGGACATGCGGTTCACCAGCGTAACACCGGCGGCGGACATATGATGGTTGCTGGCGCGGCGCTTCGCCGGCCCATTCCGCTATCGCACGGAGGTTAGTTCCATGGCTGAGAATTTGCCGGAACCGAATGAGATGTTGGATGCCACCGAGGAGAGGAGCGCGGGTTCCGGGGCCAGCCGCCGGGAACTGCTGTCGATGGGTAGCGGCTTTGCGTTGCCCGCTCTATTGGGCGGCGCGGCCGCGCCTGCGCTGTCAGCGGCGACGGGGCCATTGCGGCCTGGCCCGGATATCTATCAGTCCATCGGCGTCGAGCCTGTGATCAACTGCCGCGGCACGTTCACCATCATTGGCGCGTCGGTGGAGTTGCCCGAGGTGCGCGCGGCGATGGATGCGGCGGCGCAGAAATTCGTCCAATTGGATGAACTGGCGGAGGCTGTGGGACGGCGGCTGGCGGAGTTGACCGGCGCGGAGTGGGGCATGGTTTCGTCCGGATGCGCGGCGGGCTTGAAGCATGTAGCGGCGGCCTGCGTGGCGGGCGGTAATCCCGAGAAGCTGCTGCGCATTCCCGATTTGAGCGGGATGGATAAGACCGAGGTGGTGGTGCCGCGGACTTCGCGTAGCGCTTATGATCATGCGATCCGCAACATCGGTGTGAAGATGATTAACGTCGACAGCATGCAGGAGTTGGAGAACGCGCTGAGTTCGCGTACGGCGATGGTGTACCTGATTGCGGGCGCGGCGTCGCGATCGGGCGCGATGACGCTGGAGAACGTGGCGAAGGTAGTGAAGCCGAAGGGCATCCCGATCCTGGTGGATGCGGCGGCGGAGGTGCTGACGATTCCCAACGTACACCTGGCGGCAGGCGCCGATGTGGTGGCCTATAGCGGCGGGAAAGCTATTTGCGGGCCGCAATGCGCGGGGCTGCTGCTGGGCCGCAAGGATCTGCTGCAGTCGGCCTGGCAGGCGAGTTCGCCGCATCATGGGCCGGGCCGCGATAACAAGGTCGGCAGGGAAGAGACGCTGGGGATGGTGGCGGCCGTGGAGGCTTGGGTGAAGCGCGACCACAAGGCCGAATGGAACAAGTGGCTGGGATATCTGGATACGATTTCGAAGCGCGTGTCTGGCATTGACGGCATTACGGCGACGGTGCGCGAGCCGCAGGGGCTCTCCAATCGCAGTCCGGCGCTGGTTATTTCGTGGGATCCGAACCGGCTGCATGTGACGGGCGAAGAGATCGCCGAGGAAGTGGCACGGACGAAACCGCGCATCGCGCTGGGGGCGAGTTCGGGGTTGGGCCGCGGGCCGGCTCCGGTGGAGGCCGCCAACGTGACGTCTATCGATGTGACGGCATGGATGATGCAACCTGGTGACGACAAGGTGGTGGCCGAACGGTTGCACCAGGTGTTGGGGCGCAAGCGCAGTCCCAAGCCGGCTCCGGCGGCTCCGGCGGGCAACCTGACCGGCCGTTGGGATGTGGACATTGAGTTTTTCAGCAGCCGTAGCACGCATGTATTGACGCTGGAGCAGAAGGGCAATGCGCTGCAGGGTTCGCATAAGGGCGACTTTTCGACGCGCGATGCCTTCGGCAGCATTGAAGGCGATCAGGTGAAGGTGCGGAGCGCCGATAACGTGCCGGGCGATTCGATCATCATGACGTTCGTGGGCGCGTTGACCGGCGATACGATGGCGGGCAAGGTGTACATGGGCGAGTATCTGAACGCGAAGTTCACGGCGCGGCGCCACGTGTATCCGGCGACGACCCGGAGCATCGTGGTGCCGGGTGGGCCGCCGCTGGCGAACTAAGTATGATGTCGGGCGAATAGTTGACACTGTCTACTAATGGCGGTATCGTCTAAGTAGACAGTGTCAACACATGCAGCATTCCTACTTCCGACTCCCTCCCCTCTTCCTTCTCGCCCTGCCGCTGGCCGTACCCATCCCGGCGGCCGCGCAGAACCCATCCGGCGATCCGGCGCTCGAAGTGTTTGCTGGCTTTTCGACAATAGCCGTGCGTCCTGGAAGGTTGGACGGCAAGGACCTCTCGCGTGTCCGGCAGAACGGATGGACAGCGACCCTAACCAGCTATCAACTGCTTCGCCGGTGGGGGCTGACCGCGGAACTCAGCGGACAGCATGGGGGCGGCAGCAGCCATAGGGCGCTGTTCGGCGGCACTTTCCGGGGTTTCAGTGGCGAGCGATTCGCCCTCACCGGCCGGGTGCTAGCAGGCGTCACCCGCTGGGATCCCGACAGGACGTCCGGAGCGGCCATGGCACACGGTGTGTACCCACGGCAGAACGCGTTCACGTTCGGCTTCGGGCAGTCGATCGACCTGCGATGGAAACCCAACGTCACGATTCGGCTTCAGCCGGACCTGCTCTTCGTACGCATGGCAGACGGCACCAATCGGAAGCGAACGCAGTTGCAGACGCCTTTCGCCGCCGGCCTTGTCTGGCGATTCGGGCGGCGCTAAATCCACCTGACGACATACAAGGAACTAACTCATGATTGGAAACAAGCTGTTAGTGTTAATAGCGCTGTGTGGAATATTGCGCGCGGCGGATCTGGCCGTGGTGGTGACGGGCGCGGCGGCGGGCAAGGGCGAGATTGGCTGCGCGTTGTACGCTTCGGCCGAGGGCTTTCCGATGGATTCGCGCAAAGCGGTCTCCTCGGTATGGGTGCCCGCGGCGGAAACAGCCGAGTGCCGCTTTCCAAACCTTACCGCCGGGACCTACGCGGTGGCGGTTTCGCTCGACCTGAATGGGAACCGGCGGACGGACAAGAACTTTCTAGGGATACCAACCGAGCCGTGGGGCGTTTCCAATAACGTTCGGCCCACCATGCGGGCTCCGAAGTTCACCGAAGCCCGGTTTGCCGTGGGAGCCGGTGAGGAGCGTATCGGGATTCGGGTGGCGAAATGAGGCGGGACGAGGGGTTGAAGCGGTTCGGGCCTTGGGCGGTGGTGACTGGCGCATCCTCCGGGATCGGACGCGAGATGGCGCTGCGGCTGGCGGAGTTGGGCCTGCACGTGGTGGTTGCGGCCCGCGATGACAAGAGGTTGCGCGAGGTGGCGGCGGCGATTGGGAGTCGTGGTTCGCGGGCACGTGTGATTGCGATGGATCTGAGCGAGCCTGGATCCGCCGGCCGGCTTGCGGCGCAGGTGGAAGATCTTGACGTTGGTCTGCTGGTTCACAGCGCCGGTTACGGGCGTGGTGGCGAACTATTGGAGTCCGATTTGCCGGTGGAGTCGGCCATGGTGGATTTGAATTGCCGCGCAACGCTGGAACTGAGTTATTTGTTTGGGCGCCGCTTCGCCGGGCGGCGGCGGGGAGCGTTGGTGTTATTGAGTTCGATTGTGGCGTTCCAGGGTGTTCCGCGCGCAGCCAACTACGCGGCGACGAAAGCCTACGTGCAGAGTCTGGGCGAAGCGCTTGCGGCGGAACTGGGCGGGCGGGGAGTCCAGGTGTTGACGGCGACGCCGGGTCCGGTGGAATCGGGCTTCGCGGCGCGCGCGGGCATGACCATCGCCGATGCGGACACGGCGGAGCGAGTGTCTCAAGGCATCGTTCAAGCGCTGTTGCGGGGGCGAACCCGGGTGACGCCTGGGCGAAAGGGAAAGCTGTTGGTGTACTCGCTTCTCACGGCGCCGCGGCGTCTGCGAACGCGGATCATGGCGGGGATCATGCGCGGCATGACGCGTGGGGCATAATCAGGGATGTGAGTAGCGGTGGAAGCAGCAAGTTGAAGGCGTCACCCTCGTTGAAGCTGAGCGAAGCCTGTGTGGCGGAGGCCTTCGCGATCATCGGCGAGCGCGGCGTGGAGGGGTTGAGCATTCGCGAGGTGGCCCGGCGGCTGGGAGTATCGCACCAGGCGCCGTATAAGCACTTTGAAAGCTCGGATCATCTGCTGGCGGAGGTGGTGCGGCGGAGCTATGCCTCGTTTTCGGCGTATCTGCGGCAAAGGGTAGAAGAGCCGGCCAAGGGAGACGATGCGGGCCATGACGAGTTGGGCAGGCTGGGGATGGCGTATCTGGCCTACGCGCTGCAGCATCCGCTGGAGTACCGGCTGATGTTCGGCACGCCGCTGCCGGATGCGCAAAAGCATCCGGGGATGCTGGCTGAGGCGCGTGCGGCGTTCTTGATGCTGCTGCAGGCGTTGGGCCGGAAGACGGGGCAGTGGTCCGCGGAGGTGGCCGGCGCCACACCCGCGCCCGGGAAGGCGCTGCAGTTGGACGCGCTGTTTGTGTGGGCCACGGTGCATGGACTGGCGACGATTCTGCAAACCGCTGCGCTTTCCGATCTGGGGCTGACGGAGGTGGTGAAGGCGGAAGCGATTCCGCACACGTTGCGGCATATCGGGAATGCGCTGCTGATGGCGGGGGATGGAAGGGCCTGAAGTAGCTAACGGGCGTCCGGCGTGCGGACGTAAATGGAGGGCTGGGGTAAAGGCCGGCGCGTATCGTTGCGTTTGCCGTCCGGCCCGATCCAGAGCGTGCTGAGAGCTTCGATGATAGGGCCCGACTCATCGGCGGCGCGGGCGCGGAGGCGAATGGGATAGTCGCCTTTGGCATCGGCGGGCAGTTTCACTTTCAGCTTTACGACGGGGATGTTGATGTTATCGCCGTCGCCGGAGGGGCCGAAGTGCATGTCGGCGCGGAACTGGCCTTTGGCTTCGGGATGGCCCTCCACCCACACATCGACGGCCTTTTCGAAGCCGGGCTGCTTGATAAGCAAGGCTTCGATTTCGGTTTCGCCGCCAGGGAGCGCGCTGGCTTCTTCCGGCTCATAGAGGAGTTGGAACGACGGCCTTTCGGAAGCGATGTGGAGGCGGTAGGAGTAGGTGGGGCCGCTACGATCGGTACGGTCGCGGACCAGCAGGGTTGCGGTTTCGGTGCGTTGGGGCAGGTAGTAGAGGCTGCTATCGGGGTTGCCGATGACGGTGCCCTGGCCGGACATCAGGTCGTCATGCTCGGCGAGCAGCTTGCCTTCGCCGTTCCATAATTCCAGCACCGTGTCGATGGCGGGGAGGCCGAGTTGGGCGGCCAGCGTCCAGGCGTGGAAGGGCTTGCCGGCCGTGAGTTGCACCGGGTGGCGATTGGCTTTGTCCGTGAGCAGGCCGTCGATGGAGGAGGGGTCGGGGTCCACTTCGAACGACATCGCTTCGCCGGTGCCATGCTTCGTGATCAGGAATAGGCGCCAGAGGCCGGGCTTGGCATCGGGGGGAATGGCGAAGGCTGCGTCGACGTGGGTTGGGGACGCTTTGATGCGTGTGGCGTCGATCCGCATCAGGCCGCTGTCGCTGCCGTCGACCGGCATAGAGTAAGGGAACGTGAGGCGGTAGTGTTCGGCGCCGCGCGACCGGCGGATGTAGGCCGCGGTGGTGTGCTGCAGGGCGTCGCCGGTGATGCGTACGTTGTAGGTGCTGCCGGGACGCGCGCCCAGGGGGTGCATGCCGCTGACTACCGGCAATTGCGATACCTGCAATTGATAGCCGCAGTTGTCATCGCAAGACACACCCTGTGGTCCGCGGTATTGATCCACCTTGAGCGTGTAGGTGCCGTCTTTGGGGAACGTGATGGCCAAGCGCGGCGTTTCGAGATACTCGTCCTGGTCTTCGCTGTAGGTGACCTCGCGGCCAGCCTCGTCATAGAGCCACAGGGAACATTCCAGGAAGCCGCCGCGCTCGATGGATTGCAGATCGAACAGCCAGCGTTCGCCCTTCTGGGCCTGGAATGTGTAGAAGTCCTGATCGGCCAGGCCCTTGAGGTAGCCGTGGATCACTTGCGGCTTGAGGGCGATGGTCTGCTTTGGTTCTACTTCGTTCAGGGCAGGGAATTCGTGGACGTTGAAGAGGCGCGTGTTGGTGGGTCCGGCGGCGGTGAGCAGTTGGATGCGATACGGACCGAGGGGGGCGTTGGGCGCGATACGGATGGTGCCCTTAACGGACTTGGCGTTGGATTCGCCGGTGGCGATCCATTCCAGATCCGGCGTGTCGAAGCGGACGCCGGTGACGGCGCCGAAGTCTTTGCCGATGAACTCGACGCTGACCGTGGTGCCTCCCTGGCCGCCGAGCGGTTCGATGCGGGAGAGGTTCGGCAGCGGCGCGGCGGCCGGCAGCGTCCATTGCAGAAGCAGTGCGAGGGTGAGCATCAGAACAACTCGCGGATGGGCGTGCCGCTGTCGTTCATCTTCACGGGGCGGCCGTTGCTGTGGTATTCCTTATGCGGGTCGATGCCCATCTTCCTATAAAGCGAGGCGCCGAGATCTTCGATGGACAGCGGCCGGTCCTTGGGAGCGCCGCCCTGCGCGTCACTGGAGCCGATGACCTGGCCGCCGGGGACACCCGCGCCTGCTACGGCAACGGAGAACACGCCCGGCCAATGATCGCGGCCCGCCGAGTGATTGATATGCGGAGTGCGTCCGAACTCGCCGATCACCAGAACCAGGGTGGAGGCCAGCAGACCGCGCTCTTCGAGGTCTTCGATGAGGGTGGAGAAGGCCTGGTCAAAGATCGGAAAGATCTTGCGGCTGGATTTCTCCACCTGGCCGTGGGAATCATAGCCACCCTGGAAGACGGCGGCGAGGCGTACGCCGGATTCGATGAGCCGCCGGGCCAGCAGCGTGCCCTGTCCGGCGGAGTTACGGCCATAGCGGTCGCGCAGGGCGGCTGGCTCCTCTTCGATATTGAAGGCTTTGCGGGCCGATTCGGAGGTGACCAGGTCGAAGGCCTTCTGGTAGAAGTGGTCCATGCCTTCGAGGAGCTTTGATTTTTCGGTATCGCGCAGATCGGCATCCATGGCCTGGAGCAGGCGCGTGCGGGCGGCCGATTCCTCCAGCGACACATTCTTCGGCAGGCTCAGATCCTGCACTTTAAACTCCTTGGCGCCGGGGTCGCCGGTGATGAAGGGGTCATAGGCGGCGCCCAGAAAGCCGGCATCGGCGCAGATATCGCGGCGCGGGATGCAGACGAAGGGCGGCAGTCCGTTACGCGGGCCCAGTTCCTTGGCGACGACCGAGCCGAAGACCGGATGCTTGAAGGCGTTGTTAGGCCGGGAGCCGGAGAAGATATACTGCTTGGCCTTTTCGTGGATCGCTTCTTTGGAATAGAGGGAGCGGATGACCGTGAACTTGTTAAGGTTCTTGGCGCAGTTGGGGAGCAGTTCGGAAAAGTGGATGCCGGGGATGGCGGTGGGGATGGTGGCGAAAGAGCCGCGGATTTCAGAAGGCTGATCGGGTTTGGGGTCGAAGCTATCGTGCTGGCAGGCGCCGCCTTCCTGGAAGTAGATGATGCAGTTCTTCGCGGGACCTTCGGCGGCGAGCAGGCGGGGCAGGTCCAGGCCCAAGACGGAGGCACCGATGCGGAGGAAGTCGCGGCGTGTGTTCATTGGTTCAGTTGAAACTCCCTGGTATTCAGCAAGGCCCACAGCACGTTTTCAAAGGCGCGGCGGCGAGTGCGGCCGGCCTGCTTTTCGGAGGCGAGGAAGGCTTCGATGTTGGCCCACTCGCCGGGGGATGGCGGACGGGCGAGGGCGCGTTCATAGAGGGCGTTGGCGACGGCACGGTCGTCGATGGTGGCTTCCAGCAGGGTGGCGAGCACATTCTTCGGCGCTTCCACTTTTTCGCGGATGGCTTCGGCGTTCATCAAGTGCAGGGCCTGTGCCAGCGACGGCGCGGCACTGCGCGGCTCCATGGTGTCGCGGCGGGGGTGGCCGAAGGTGGTCAGGAAGTAGGTGGAGCCGATGGTGGCCACCAGGTCTTTGGCGGTGGTGCCTTCGGGGTAGTTATTGAAGGTTTGCGCGACGCCCGTCACCTGCCCGAGCGCATCCAATAGCACTTCGGCAGTCAGTTTACGCGGCTCATAGCGGGCCAGCAGGGTGCGTTCCAGCGGATCGCCTCCGTTGGCGCGGCCAGGGGCGCGGGAGGCGAGTTGATAGACCTGTGAATTGAGGATCAGGCGGTGCAGCGGCTTGAAGCGATAGCCGTTGTCGATGAAGGCGCGGGCGAGGGCGTCGAGCAGGGCGGGATGCGACGGCATGTTGGTGGAGCGGAAGTCATCGGCGGGGTCGACGATGCCGGTGGTGAAGTACTCGGCCCAGATGCGGTTGACGGTGGCTCTGGCGAACTGTAGTTTCTGCTCGCCGAGGATCCAATCGGCCAGCAGTTCGCGGCGGTCGCGATCGTTGACGTCCGGCGTGGTGCCATCCAGGAAGCGCGGCGCCACGGGTTGTTTCGTATTGGGATGGATGACCTCGCCTTCGCGGGTGTTGTACCAGGTGCGGCGGTACTGCGCATAGCCGTGCTTCACCTTCATGCGGGCGAGGAAGGCGGCCATGCCGTAGAAGTCGTCCTGGGTGAGGTTTTCGAGCGGATGGTTGTGGCATTCGGCGCATTCGATACGCTGGCCCAGGAACAGGCGGGTGACGGTGGGGGTGGCCTTCGAGACTTCGAAGGTCTTCAACATGAAGTCGATGGCGGGGTGCCAGAAGTTGCCGGCTGGATGCACGGTGGTGTCGCCGGTGGCGGTGAGCATCTCGCGGACGGTGAGGTTGTAGGGCTTGTCGGCACGTACGGCTTCATAGAGCCAGCGCTTGAAGGCGTAGTTGGTGCGGCCTTGGGAGTAATACTGCGAGTTGCGGAACCAGTCTTCGAACTTGACCAGCCAGTGGGTGGCGTACTCGGGGCGGTCCAGTAGTTCATCAATCAGGGCCGCGCGCTTGCCGGCGTTCAAATCATTGACGAAGCGTTCTGTTTCGGCGGGTGTTGGCAGAATGCCGATGAGATCCAGAAACACACGCCGCACGAAGACGCGGTCCGAACTGCGAGGGTAAGGCGCGATCCCCACCTGCTCCAACTTCTCGAACACCGGCGCATCCAGTAGGGCAGACCTCCCGGTCTGCGCCCGGCCTCCAGGCCGGGCCCCCTCCGCCACGATGAACTGCGCGGTCGCGGTCTTCCCCGTACCCCGAGCCATGACCACCGTGAGGCCCCGCCCCTTCGCCGAAGCCAATCCCGAGGGCGACACGGTCACGACGCCCTCGTCGTTGACGGCATACCGCACCTGCTTCGTCAGGTCAATCGTCGTCCCGTCCGACAACCTCCCAGTCACCTTCAACTGCGCCGCCGCCCCGGGCTTCAGAATCAGCTCACGCGGCGTCACATCAATACTAAGAATCCGCGGCCCGCTAGACCGCAGCTTCGCCCCTTGTTGCAGCCACTGCAGCAGCGTCTGATACTCATCGGTGTTCTTCGACAGCAGTTGCCCGCCACCATGGGCGACGGCGAGTGTAGGCTTACGCAGCAACAGCGAATTCTCCGGCTGGGCGCGATCAATGCGCCGGCCGTTGTGCTTCGCCGTGATCATCTCATGATCCGCGGCCGCATCGGCGCCATACAACGACAGCTTGAAGCCATTCTGCCCGGCTGGCGATCCATGGCACGCCGAGCTATTGCAGCCCTTCGTCGTCAATAAAGACAGCACATCCCGCTCAAAGCTGACTTCCACCGGCAGCGTGGAGGCATACACGCAACCGATCGACAGAAATCCCAGCCAGACAATGCGCCCAGTCATGGTGAACCATAGATATCATATGTGCGCGGCGGGTGTAGAATTGGGCTGAGAATCCCGTTCGGACCTTGTTATGAAAAATCTCACTCGTCGCAGTTTCTTTCAGGGCGCGGCCCTGGCGGCATCGGCCACCCGCGTACAGGGCGCCAATGATCGCATTACCGTGGGCCTTATCGGCATTGGCGGCCGAGGCACGGCGCACCTGAACGGATACGTGAAGATCCCCACCGCGCAGATCACGGCGTTGTGCGATGTGAACCAGGCGGCGCGGGAGCGGGCACAGACGCGGCTGACGACGGCGGGCAGCGAGAAGGCGAAGGAGTACGCCGACATGCGCGATCTGTTCGCCGATAAGTCAGTGGATGCGGTCAGCGTGGCCACCCCCAATCACTGGCATGCTCTCACCGCCATCTGGGCCTGCCAGGCGGGTAAGGACGTGTATGTCGAAAAGCCCGCCAGCTATAACATTCACGAAAGCTGGCGCATGGTGGAGGTGGCGCGGCAGACCAGGCGAATGGTGCAGGTGGGCTCGCAATCGCGGAGCATTCCGGGCTGCATTAAAGCCATGCAGCTATTGAAGGAAGGCGTGATCGGCGAGGTCTACATGGCCAAGGGATTATGTTTCAAGCGCCGCAAGTCGATTGGCAAGACGCCGCCGGAGCCGACGCCGGCCGGCCTCGATTGGGATAAGTTCCTGGGCCCCGCGCCGATGCGTCCCTACACGAAGAACCGCTTTGCCTATAACTGGCATTGGTTCTGGGACACCGGCAATGGCGATTTGGGCAACCAGGGAGTGCATCAGATGGACGTCGCGCGCTGGGGGCTGGGAGAAGCGCAGATGCCGAAGTCATGCGTTTCCACCGGCGGCAAGTACGTCTATGACGATGACCAGGAGACGCCCAACACGCAGTTAGCTACCTACTCCTACGGACCGAAGGAGATTGTGTTTGAGGTGCGCGGGCTGCTCACGGGTCCCGAAGCTTCGGCGCCGATGAAAGGCGGCAATACCATCGGCAACATCTTCCTTGGGTCGGAAGGGTGGATGTGGCTCAATGGCGGCAGCTTTGAGGTGTACAAGGGCGAATCGAACGAGAAGGTGATGGACGAGAAGGGCGGTGGCGGCGATTCCACCGTCGCCCACATGCAGAACTTCCTGGATGCCTGCCGCAGCCGCAATTACAAGCAGTTGAATGCGGAGATCGAGATCGGGGCGATGTCGGCAACCTTGTGCCACCTGGCGAATATCAGCTATCGCGTGGGCCGCAAATTGCAATGGGACGAGGCAAAGAAGCAGTTCGTGAACGATGCCGAAGCGAACAAGCTGATCACGCGCGAATATCGTAAGCCATACGTGGTGTGATGGCGCCCCGGAGCGGGGTAGAATAGCGGGTCTGTGCCAGTCTCCGCCACCTCTCCTTCCGGCTTCGAATCGGCCCGCCCGGCGCTCCCGGTCTTCTGCCATGTCGACTTCCTGGACCAACTGGAACAGCAGCGCCAGGCGCCCATTGGCAAGCGTGCGTCGCTGCTGATGCAGCGCATGCTGGTGGACCCCTCGCGCCTGCATTTCAAAGCCACGCATGGACCAAACCGCGGGTGGCGGCGCTCGCGGTTGGGTGGCAATTCGGGCTCGCACTTCTACGCGTGGTGGACCGTGCGCGAAGGCATCCCTCTGCTGGGCGAGCCCTCCTTCACCCAGGCGCCGGATGGGGCGCTCTTCCTGCGTGCCATCCGCCACCATGACGACCACACGCCGCTCCCGCCCGCCAGCCTGGACGACTACCTGCCGCTGAGCGTACCCGATTCGCGGGACAATCTCTTCGGCCCCGCGCCCTGGACGCAAAACCAGAGCCGCTTCCTGAAGAATGCCGGCAGCGTGCGGGTGTTGAAGGGCCATCCGGGCTCGGGGAAAACCACGGCGCTGCTGCATGCGGCGGACGCGACGCATCGCCAGCGCGTGCTGTATCTGACCTTCTCCTCCGACCTGGCCTCGGTGGCGCGGGATTACTTCGACCGCTACTGCCCCAGGGAACGCAGCTTCTCGGTGCTTACCGTGCCGGTCTTCCTGCAGCAATTGCTGGGCAGGGAACTCCAATTGCCCTCCCCCGCCGAGGCTCGTGCGCGCTTTCGCCGCGATGTGGCCGGTTTGCAGCGCAACCTGGGCGCGTGGAGTTCCGAAGTAGATGCGCTCTATGACGAGATGTTCGCGCACCTGGTGGGGGCCGCCGTTCCGGAGCGTGCCGGGCGGTTCCCGGAGGCCCAGGAAGGCCGATTGCCCGACAAGGCCTACCGGGAGCAGCGCGATTACTACCTGGGGTCCGCGTCGGCGGGGCAGGTGTTGGATATCGCGCGCCGCCTGAGCCGCAATCTGCCGGACCCTGCCGCTCTCACGTCCACGTATTTTCCGGAACTCGCGGTGGCGTGGGAGTGTGCGAAGGCGCTCCATGCCAACCCCGCCGCGCTCAGCCAGAACTTCTTCTCGTTCGAGTGCATTGCCGTTGACGAGTGCCAGGATCTGACACCGCTGGAATCCTATGTCGTAACGGCATTGGCCCGTGCGCTGAACAAGAAGGCCTTCGCGCCGCTGCTGCTGGCCGGCGATGAGGCGCAAACGGTGCGTCCCACGGACTTTGAATGGGCCTGGCTGCATGACATGCTGCACCACCTGCTGACCACGCCCGCCGAGTTCAAGCTCAGCGTAAACCTGCGGAGCCCACGCCATCTGGCCGGCCTGGTGAATCGCGTCTGGGATCTGTATCAGGAGAACCTGGAGAAGAAAGACAGGCCGTCGGGTACCGGCTATGCGGAGATCGAGGACGATTCCCCCGATCAACTCATCTACTGCACCGCGCCACAGGGCGAGCCCCTGCAGGCCTTGCTGAAAGAACTGGTGCAGCGCGAAGGGCTGGCCGTCATCGCCATGGACGGCCAGAGCGTCAACTCCGCGTTACGATCCTTCGTGCTGACACCGCGGGAAGCGAAAGGGCTGGATTTTCAGAGCGTTTGTGTGGTCGGCGCCGGAAGGCAGTTGCAGATCATCAAACGGGATCCGAACGGCCGTCAGGATTCGCAGGTGCAGGCTCTGCGGCAGCGGCTGGCGATTGATGAGCTGCGGGTGGCGCTCTCGCGGCCGTCGGAGCGGCTGATCTGGCTGGATGTCAGCCCCGACGAGCGCACCGTGGAGGACACATGTGACTTCCTGGATACCGAGATGCGAGGTGCCGCGCCCATCTCCCTGGAGGCCTTGCGGCAAAGTCTGGAGGAAGAGGCGCTGGATCCCGAAGAGCGCATCCAGCGCTGCCAGCAGGATGCCCGCCAACTGGTGGACGTGAAGCCCGATCTGGCGTGGTCGCGGGCCCAGCAGGCCTATGCCATGGCCTTCCACTACTACGCGGAAGATCCATTCAGCTCCGCGCGTCCGGCCGAAAGGCGGCTGGCTGCCCGTCAGTTGCGGGTCACCGCGGCAGCTACCCTTGCCGAAGTCTGTTTCCGCCTCGCTTTGCGGCGCGTCAAGCTGGCTCCGGAACTGGGCCGCGTGGATCTTTACGACCAGGCCAGCACCGCCGCGCAGTTCTCCGACATTCCGTCGTCCGCCCGCATTCTGCAGATGTGCGGGTACGCCGAGCGAACGGTGGGCAAGCCGACACGAGTGAACACCTTGACCAGCCTCATCAGCCTGTTGGGCGACGAGAACGTGGAACGCCATGGATGGATCAACCAGGAGTTGGCCGCGAAGGCAGATGGCTGGGTGCGCGAATTGGATGCCCATCTGGAGGCAGGCGATAACGCCCTGCTCGCCGCGCGTCTGCTGCCCGGGTTCTTCCGGACGCTGCAACTGCCCGGGTACCAGGAACGCACGCAGGCGCTGATCAAGCGCTGCACGGACCTGCTGTTGAAGGATCGCAAGTACCGCCAGGTGCTGGAGGTGGTACGGCTGGGGGGCGTGGAGCAGCCCGCCATCGAGGCGCAGTGCTATGAAGCCCTGGAGGATTACGCCCAGGCGGCGGTTTTCTATCGTAAGTTGGGCAACAAGGAAAAGCTGCTCACCTGCCTGCGCGCGGTGGCTGATTTCGACGGCGCTTTGCAGGTGGTCCGCGAATTGAAGACGCATCCGGCGCGGGAGTCGCTGGAGTGGCTGGCGGTCATGCAGAAGGCGATCGCGGCCCGGCCGGCGAACTTCAATCGCGTCATGACGGCGGCGGAGAAGAATCTGCTGGAAACGACGTTGGAAGAGGCGCTGGGCGTGAAGCGCCGTAAGCCGGCTAAGAAGACGGCTGCGAAGAAGACGGCCGGTGGGAGTGTGGCGAAGCCGCGGAAGGCGGTGAAGCGCAGCGTGAAGCCAGTTTTCTGAGGAAAGATTGTTGTAAGATAGTTGCTAGAGAAAGCAATGGCCAAGCTGGTATTGGCAACCTCCCACGATACGCGATCCGAGGAAGCCCGCCTGACCCTTACCAACGCCGTGTTACGCGCCGCCGGTATCCTCGAAGTATCTCAGGCGGAACTCGCGGCCCTATTGGGCGTCAGTCCCGCCACGGTCTCGCGCATGGCATCCGGGCGGTATCGCTTGCAGCCGAACGCCAAGGAGTGGCAGCTCGCGGCGTTGTTCGTACGGCTGTTCCGGTCGCTCGACACCATTACTGGCGGCAACGACAGCCTGTCCAGGCAATGGCTGCGCGGGCCGAATCTGGCGCTTTCCGCCGTGCCCGCCGCGCTGCTGGCGGACGTGGCCGGTCTGGTGACGGTCGTGCAATATTTGGATGCCTCCCGAGCCGTTAACTGACGAACTGCTGGCGTTGGCCTCCCGCGGCACCCGGGCCAAGGCATGGCGCGCCGTGGAGGCGCAGCATATCGTCTCCACACTACGGCTGACTGGCAACGATCCCGTGGAACAGGAGCGATTGGAACGAATTCTGGAGGAGAGCAAGCCGCCGGTGCCGCCCGCGGCGGCGAACCTGCACTACCTGCTGGCCACGCCCTTCCGCTATCCGCCTTCGAAGCACGGTTCGCGATTCCGTGCGTGGCCCGATCCCGGCGTGCTGTATGCCGCCACGCACCGGCGCACGGCTTGCGCGGAACTTGGCTATTGGCGCTGGCGATTCCTGGCCGATAGCCCGGCGTTGGGGGAGATGCCTGCCGCCGCGCAGACGCTGTTCCAATTGGGCGTTGCCGGGCGCGGCATCGACCTTACCCTGCCGCCGCTTGCCAACTGGGCGGACCAATGGCGGCATCCGGAGGAGTACGCCGCCACGCAGTCTCTGGCAAGACGGGCGCGGGCCGCCGGACAGCAGTGGATCGCCTATGCCTCGGTTCGCGACCCGGAGTCCGGCCGCTGCTATGCGGTGCTCGATCCGGTGGCATTGAAGCCGCGCCGGCCGCTCGCGCAGGAGACCTGGTATCTCACGGTGACCCGGTCCTCCGCCGTCTGGCAGCGCGAACGGGAGACGTTTGTGTTCGCCTTCCGCCTCTGATTTCCGGATTAACGCCGGTCGCCGGCGCTGAATGGCGTGTTAAACTCGTCGATCAGTAGCTGGTTAATTCTTCCTAAAGGTTAGAATCATTCGCCGGCCGTGAAGGAGCCATCGAATGCCCGTTACCTGGTCAAACCGGATCCACCACACGCTGAAGCCGGGGTCGCATCCCTATACGCGCGGTCCCTGGACGCCGAATTTCATAGAATGCGATGCCTGCGAGATGCAGGTAATCGGTAAGATTCCGGAGGATATCGACGGCGTATTTGTTCGCAATACCGAAAACCCGGTTCATACGCCCTTAGGGCATTACCACCCATTTGATGGCGACGCGATGGTGCACGCCATGGCCTTTCGCCATGGCAAGGCGGAGTATCGCAACCGCTTTGTGCGCACCAAGGCCTTCGTCGCCGAGCAGGAGGCGCAGGAAGCGCTGTGGGCAGGTATCCTCAACGAGCCTTCTCTTTCGAAGCGGCCGGGTTGGGGGGAACAGGGCTACAACAAGGACGCTTCTTCCACCGACGTAGTGATCCACGCGGGCCGCATCGTGACCACCTTCTGGCAGTGCGGCGAAGGCTATTGCCTGGATCCCTACACCTTAGAGCAGTACGGAACCGAGCCATGGACGCCGCTGGATGGCATAGCGGCGCATTGCAAGACCGACGAGCAGACGGGCGAGTTGCTCTTCTTTAACTACTCGAAGTATCCGCCTTACCAGCACTACGGCGTTGTCGATCAAAACAACCGGCTGGTCCACTATACGCCGATCCCGCTGCCCGGCCCGCGCATGCCGCACGACATGGCCTTCACGCAGCATTACTCCATCCTCAACGACCTGCCGCTATTCTGGGATCCGGCGCTGCTGCGGAAAGGCGAGCGGAAGCTCACGTTCTTCCGCGATATGCCCAGCCGCTTCGCGATTATCCCGCGCTATGGCAGCCCTAGCGACATTCGCTGGTTTGAAGCGGGGCCCACCCACGTCTGGCATTGGATGAACGCCTATGAAGACGGCGACGAAGTGGTGCTGGATGGCTACTTCCAGGGCGATCCCGATCCGCCGCCGCTGGAAGGAATGCCGTGGGCCATGGGCAAACTGATGGCTAACATCGACTCGCATTCCTTCCAGTCGCGCCTGCACCGCTGGCGCTTCAATCTCAAGACTGGCACCGTTCGCGAGACGCACCTGGACGATCGCTACCTGGAGTTCGGCACCTTCAACCAGCAGTACGCCGGCAGGAAGGCGCGTTATGCCTATTCCACCTCGCTCAAGCCGGGCTGGTTCCTGTTCACCGGCATTGTGAAGCACGATCTGGAGACGGGAAAGGCCTGGAATTATTCGTTCGGCCGGAACCGCTTTGGCGGTGAGGCGCCATTTATCCCGCGGCAGGGCGCGACCAGTGAGGACGACGGCTATCTGGTGACCTTCGTCACCGACATGATGGAGGACCGCTCGGAGTGCATCCTGCTGGATGCCAAGGATGTGGAGGTTGGTCCCATCTGCCGGATCATCCTGCCGCACCGCATCAGCAGCGGTACGCACACGGCGTGGTCGGATGGGGAGACCATCCGGCGGCACCAGCAGCAACGGGGCGCCTTTGTGTAGAACCGCTGTTACGCGGTCTTGGCGGCGGCGATCCCGGTAACAAACTGCAGGAAGCCCTGCAGATACTTCGAGACGTCGTCCGGCCTCTCATACGGGGTCGCGTGGCCGCTTTGCGGGAGAAAGGTGACGATGGATTGTGCTACCTGGTCGGCCATTTTCAGCGAAAACACCGGGGGCGTGGATTCATCCCGCGTCGCTCCGAGGATGAGCATCGGCATCTTCAGCTTCGGGAAATCCGCCAGCACATCGTCGCGCTTTCCGATCAATTCATAGATACGGGCCGCGTCTTCCTTCTTCACTGTCATGAATTGATCCAGCCACGCCTTCATCTCCGCGGGATGCGTCTGACGGTACTGCTCGGAGAAGATGGCCTTTTCCGCGCTGCTGCCGGCCTCGGTCGCCTGGCCGAACATGCGGGTCTTGGCGGCGGTCATCATCATGCCGAGCCATTCCTGAAAATCGGCGGAGTTGGCGGTGGTGTTCAACAACGCCAAGGCTTCAAACCGCTGCGGGGCGCGCAACGCCAGGCGCATGGCGGCCATCCCGCCCATGCTGAACCCTACGACAATGGCGCGGTCCAGTTGTTTGGCGTTCATGACATTCTCAATGAGGTTGGCAAGGTCGTACATGTTCATGCCGGGGAACGTCGGCAAGCCATCGCCATGACCATAGAAGTTGAACCGGATGCAGCGAAACCGGGATTCCAGTTCAGCGATCGTCCGGTCCCACATCGGCGAAGGACAGAACATACCATGGCAGAAAACGATAGGCCTTCCCTGGCCTGTGTCGACGATCGGGGGCAGTGCGGCGCTCATAGCTCTCCTCGGGCTCTCTACGATATCGGCGGGATCGCCCGAGTATAACGGCGCGGCAGGATCGTGTCAATCAATATTAAGATATTCGGTTAGGAAAGAGAAAAAATAGCCGGGAATGCCGGTAAATCATCGACCTAGCCGTGATCACCTTCGCCGCGGCTCTCCGTCAACTCGCGCACCACCTGGCCCAGTTTTAGGAATTCCCAAAGATCGGTGGGTTTGCGGAAGTAGTACGAAGCTCCTAAGGCCTTCACCCGTTCCCGATCGCTAGGGGCGTCCGACGACGTCATAATCACCACGGGCACCAGCCGGCAGTGCTCATGCTCACGAATGATCCGCAGCAGTTCGTGGCCGCTCGCCTGGGGCAGGTTCAGGTCCAGCAGGATCAGGTCGGGACGCGGGCTGGCCGGGCTGCCGACCTTCCTCAAGTAATCCTTCACTCCCGAACCGTCGTGAGCGACATCCAACTGGCAATCCACGTTGTGCTCGGACAGAGCCAGACGTACCAGGTGGACGTCTGCGCCATTATCCTCGGCAAGAAACAAGCGCACTGGTCTGCTATTCAAGCGGCGCCTCCTTTAATGCAACGAAGAACGTAGAACCCACTCCGGGACTGGATTCAGCCCAGATTCGCCCGCCATAACGCTCCACAATCCGCTTACAAATCGCCAATCCCAGGCCCGTGCCCGGGTATTGGTCGTGGCGGTGAAGACGCTTGAAAAGCCCGAAAATGCGATCGGCAAACTGGGGATCGAATCCAATTCCATTGTCCGACACGGCCACCACCCAGTAGCCACCCTCGCGTTTCGCTCCGATACGGAGGCACGGCCGCTCGCCGGGCTTTCGATACTTTATCGCATTGGATACCAGGTTAAGAAACACATGGACCAATTGGCTCTCCTCGCCCAACACGGCCGGGAGGGGTTCGATGGAGAACTCGGCTTGGGTGTCCCGAATGGTGGTGTCCAGGTCGGCAAGCGCCCGCCGCAGGGCAGGCCCAAGCTCGGCACGGCCGGTCTCGGCGGATGCTTCATAGTGCCCGGCGCGGGAGTACGCCAGCAGATCCCGGATGAGCGCCTCCATGCGCTTCACGCCGCTCCTTACATAGCCGGCATATTCGGCGATTTCCGGGCTGGCCTGGGCCCCCAGTTCCCGCAATAGCAGTTGCGTGTAGATGTTAACCATGCGCAAGGGCTCCTGCAGATCGTGGCTCGATACGTAGGCGAACTCTTCCAACTCCCGGTTGGTTCGCTTTAGCTCAGCCTCGGTGCTCTTCTGGTCGTCGATGTCGGTGCAGGTTCCGAACCACTGCGCCACGTTCCCACCGGCCGGCCGCAGGGCGAGTGCCCGAACCAGGTGCCACCGCCACACCGCATCCTTGCCACGTAAAAATCGGAGGAACATCTCATACGGCTCGCCGGTTTCCAGGGAGCGCCGCCATCGTGCCGCCGCCTCCGCGCGGTCCTCCTCATGAACCCTATCGAGCCAGCCACACCCGAGTATCTGTTCCGCTTCTACCGCGAAGAACGCCGCGCCCTGGCCGTTCATGTACTGGAGCGACCCGTCGGGCCCTGCTGTCCATACCATCTGCGGGATACTCTCGGCGAGAAACCGGAAGCGTTCTTCCCGCTCCTTCAGGACACGTGCTACTTTGGTCCGCTCGATGGACTCCCAACAGCGGCTTCCGACCTGCTGCACCAACTCCACCTCGTCGGCTGTCCACTCACGGGAGGTCTTCTGATGCACCGCCATCGCTGCCACAAACCGGCCACTCTTGCGCAGCGGCACGCAGATCACGGCCCGGATGCTGGCGGCGCGGTAGGGATCGCGCACGTGTTCCACGCGGGGATCGGCCTCGGAATCGAAAACTACGTAGGGCCGGCCTTCGCGCATGGTCCGGAGACATTCCCCGCCAAAATCAGTGAAACGGTACTGGCCGACAATGCTCGGCACGCCGCGGTTGTAGTCGCCGGAGAGATTGAAGGTGTCCTCATCCTCCTCCACGTCGGCGTAAGCACAGCGGTTCACCTGGAGGTGTTCGGTGAGTAGCCTGGCGGCGCTCAGGCTGATCTCGCTTGCATCGGTTAATCCTCGCGTGGCATCGTCCAACTGCGCCAGAAAACGGAAACGTGCCTCGCTGGCGCGCAGACCGGACACCGCTCGTGTCCTTTCCACCGCGTCCCAGGTCTGCGCCGCCACCTCGGTCATCAACTCCACTTCATCCGGGCGCCAACGCCGGGGTTCCGCCACATGGACATAAAGAGCACCGCACCAGGCCCCGCCACGGAGGATAGGGGCACAGATCAGGCCCGCCGCACCGGTGTCCGCGAAACAGGAGCCGCCCGTCAGTTCGCTCAGGCGGACGTCAACGAAGTCCAGCGTTTCCCCTTTACTTAGCCGCTGCGCCAACCGGCTTCCCAGCGCCGCAACCGGCTTCGTACCTCCGATTGCCGCAAGCCTCTCCGCGCTCCAGCCGCTCGTGAATGCCGCCACATCGTGTTCCACCTCGAAGAAGCCGGCCCTATCCGCCTCCAGGTGACCGCCGATGGCCTCGGCCGCGGCTCGCATCGTCTCCTGGGGGTCCGCCGTGCTCCGCTGCCGCGCGCCCAGATCCAGCAGCATCGCTTGCCTCCGCTGGGATCGCTTCCTGTCCGTGATGTCCTGCACTAGCGCGCTGAAGCCCCGCACCGTGCCGCCCGGCCCAATGTCCGGCGCGTAGAAAACCGCCACTTCCCGAAACTCGTTGAATTGATCGCGAACTCGCGATTCGAAACTGACCCTTTCCCCCGCCAGTGCCCGCGCAATGTACGGCGCGGCGATGGTCGCGTGAGGTTCCCCGGCGATCTCGGCAATGGAACGGCCGATCACGTCCTCCGTCCGTCTGCCGAACCAATCGAAATAGGTCCGGTTGACCCGCCGGAACACCTGGCCTGCGTCGATGTAGGAGATCAGAACCGGTACGCTGTCGGCTACCAGTTGCAGCTCCGCCTCGCGTCCGCGGACCTCATACTGCTTGGCCCGCGCCCGCAACGCGGTTCTCGCCGCGCTGATAATGGTATCGGAGCGAAGAGGCCGTTCCAGCAAGGCAAGATCGCCAATTCCCCGCAGCTCCGCCAGGTGGTGGCGTGCCGCCTGTGCCAGTTCTCCCCGTACCGTTAGCACCGTCACCGGCAGTTCCGACCACGGCCGCTGCTTGCGCAGAGCGTTGGCCAGACAGGTCACGCCATAGGGGTCCAGGGCCTCTTCGGTCACGATCACAGCCCCCGCTCCGAGTTCAATCTCCTGGCATAGGATGTCGGCTGTTCCGCAGATCAGCGAGGCGATGTTCGCCCGCTGTAACACGTCGTGAAGCAGCCGCGCGTCCCGGCCGATAGGGGCATGCAACAGCACGAGCGCATCGCGGCTCTCGTTAGCGCTGGCCGGATCCATCCGTTGTCCCGGAAAGTAGCGGGCCTTTGGAACCGATATAGCTAGGGACGCCTGTGAGAATGCCATGGAACTCGGTAAGGGGCCGTCCGACGTGGATTCCATCGCCTCCAAATTTCAGTTCGCGGATGGTGCGTTCATGGCGCCCGCTGCGCTTCTTCACCACCGAAATCGCTTGCCGCACTTCTCCGCCCGCCTCAAAATACCGAAGCAGCAGCACCGTGTCGGCAAGATGGCTGACGTCGATCGGGTTCGCCATGCCTTGGCCCAGGATTCCGTACTGGGCCATCACTACCAGCGTGGTCATCCCCTGGTTGTTTAAGAAAGAGAGCAGTTCCCGAAGCTGCATGAGGAGGTGCTCTTCGCTTGGCATCGCCGCCAGTAGGCCGTTCAAGCTGTCAATGACCAGAAGCTTGTTGCCTCGCGCTACAAACTCCCGGCAATGCGCCATGAAATGCCCGGGCGAAAGCTCCGAGGGATCGATCACTTCAATCACCAGTGCCCCGCTGTCCAGGTGGGGATCGATTGCAACTCCCAAGCCCTCCATTCGCTCGCGGATCATCGCCAGATCCTCGTCGAAGGTCAGGAAAAGGGCGCCTTCTCCCCGCTTGGCGGCCGACACGGCATACAGCAGGCTGATGGTGCTTTTGCCGGTGCCAGCCGGTCCGAGAATGAGCGTGCTCGTACCGGCATTGAGTCCACTTCCCAACAAGGCGTCCAACTCGGGGATGCCGCTTTGCATCGCCTTCTTCGGAAACGCCGTCCGATGTTCCGCCGCCACCAACCGCGGGTAGACTTCCAAACCACCCGTAAGAAGCTTGTAGTCGTGATATCCTTCGCGAAACTTAACTCCGCGGAACTTTAGAACCTCCACCCGTCGCCGCTTTGCGCCATACTCGCGCGGGAGGTTCTCCAGTCGCACGGCACAATGCACAATGCTTTGGAGGTCGCGTTCATCCTCCCCCGCCGTGCGGTCGTCCAGCAGCAGCACCGTACAGTCGCGGCCGGAGAAGTACTGCTTCAGTGCCAGCACCTGCCTTCGGAACCGAAGTTGTTCCCGCGCTAGCAGCCGCAACTCGGAAAGGGAGTCGAACACGACGCGGCTGGGGCGAATCTCCTCCACGCGCTTCAGAATCGCCTTCAGGGTCTCCGACAGTTCCACCTCGCCGGGATAGAGCACCGTGTACTGTTCTTCCACCTTCAAACTCTCCTCCATCGGAAGCAGTTCGAAGATGTCGATCCCCTCTAATGGCCACCCGTGCGCAGCGGCCACCTGCCGCAACTCCCGCTCCGATTCCGATAGCGTGATGTACAGCACCCGGTCTCCGACCCGCACCCCTTCCAGCAGGAATTGGATTCCGAGCGTTGTCTTTCCCGTTCCAGGGTCCCCATCGAATAAGTAGAGATGGCCGGGCCGCAATCCGCCGGCGAGTACGTCGTCAAGACCCTGAACGCCCGTCGAGATTGGGCGCGGAGATGCCCCACTCTCGGATTTCCCTACCGGCGCACCGTGCATTCTGTCCCAGTCTCTCCTTCCCGCCAGCGAATTGTATATCGAGCCGTTAGAGGCGGAATTGTCGCAGCCGGTTACATCTCATACATTTAAGTTTTCCCTGTTGTTTCTTCCTTGCCAGGTTGATGAGGATGGCAATCGATGGCAGTGGATTAGCAAGATCCTGCATGTTCCCACACCGCAACGCTACACTGAAGTTTCCTTTTCCCCGCTATGAGCGACAAACCCATCGACCGCCGCCGCCAGTACCCCTATCACGAGATCGAGCCGAAATGGCAGGGCTACTGGCAGGCCAACCAAACCTACCGCCAGCCCAACCCCGGCGAGCCTGGCTTTGACCCCTCCAAGCCCAAGTTCTACGTGCTCGACATGTTCCCGTATCCTTCCGGCGACGGCCTCCACGTTGGCCATCCCGAAGGTTATACCGCCACCGATATCGTCTCGCGTTACCTGCGCAAACGCGGCTTTAACGTTCTCCATCCCATGGGTTGGGATGCCTTCGGTCTGCCTGCCGAGCAGTATGCGATCAAAACCGGACAGCATCCGGCCGTCACCACCGAACGCAATGTCAACCGCTTCCGCCAGCAGTTGCAGCGTCTCGGCTTCTGCTACGACTGGGATCGCGAGATCAACACCACCGATCCCGGCTACTTCCGATGGACGCAGTGGATCTTCCTCCAGATCTACAACTCCTACTATGACCCCGTGACGGCGAAGGCCCGCCCGGTTTCCGAGTTGGAAGCCCAGGGCTTCAGCCGTGATGAGATCGACGCCCGCCGTCTGGCCTACGTGGCGGAGGTCCAGGTGAACTGGTGCCCCGGCCTGGGCACCGTGCTGGCTAATGAAGAGGTGGTGGATGGCAAAAGCGAAGTTGGCGGCTTCCCCGTCGAGCGCCGCCCCTTAAAGCAATGGATGCTCCGCATCACCGCCTATGCTGAGCGCCTGATGAACGAGATGGAGACGCTGGAATGGCCAGAAGGCATCAAGCGCCACCAGCGCGAATGGATTGGCCGTAGTGAAGGGGCGGAAGTGCAGTTCAAGGTGGAATCCACCGGCGACTCGCTCACCGTGTTTACCACCCGCCCCGACACCTTGTTTGGCGCAACCTATATGGTGCTGGCCCCTGAACATCCGCTCGTCGACGCGATCACCACGCCCGAACAGCGTGCCGCCGTCGAAGCCTACCGCCAGCAGGTCGGTTCCAAAAGCGAGATGGATCGCACGGCGCTCGCGAAGGAGAAGACCGGCGTCGCCACCGGCGGCTACGCCATCAATCCCGTCAACCAGGAGCGCATCCCCATCTGGATTGCCGACTACGTGCTCATCAGCTACGGCACTGGAGCCATTATGGCCGTGCCCGCGCATGACGACCGCGATTATGAGTTCGCCGAACAGTTCGGGTTGCCGGTCCGGCTGGTGGTGCAGGCACCGGAGGGCAGTACGGAAACTTGCTTCACCGGCGACGGCATCGCCATCAACTCGCCGCTGATCGACGGCTTGGCCACACCGGAGGCCAAGCGCAAGATCACCGCCTGGCTGGAAGATCGCGGTCTGGGCCGTAAGACCATCAACTACAAACTGCGCGATTGGCTCTTCGCCCGCCAGCGCTACTGGGGCGAGCCCTTCCCGATCATCTGGGAAGACGGCAAGCACCAGGCGCTGCCCGAATCCGCGCTGCCCGTCGTCGCGCCTCCGCTCGATGACTATAAGCCCGGCGGCACGCCCGAGCCGCCACTGACCAAGGCCGCCGACTGGGTGCAATTCTCGGAGACCGCCCGTCGCGAGACCAATACCATGCCCCAGTGGGCCGGCTCCTGCTGGTACTACCTGCGCTTTACCGACGCGAAGAATGCATCGCGCTTCGCTGGTGTGGAAGCCGAGAAGTATTGGATGGGCGCCAACGGGAAAACGGGTGGTGTCGACCTTTATGTAGGCGGGGCGGAGCACGCCGTCCTGCACTTGCTCTACGCCCGCTTCTGGCACAAGGTGCTGTACGACCTCGGCCACGTCAGCACCATTGAGCCGTTCCACAAGCTCGTCAACCAGGGACTGATCCTCGGCGAGGACATGCAGAAGATGTCCAAGTCGCGCGGCAATGTCGTCAATCCCGATCATGTCGTCGAAGAGTACGGCGCCGATTCACTCCGGCTCTTCGAGATGTTCATGGGCCCGCTGGAACAGATGAAGCCCTGGAGCACGAAGGGCGTGGAAGGCGTGTATCGGTTTTTGGGACGCGTCTGGCGTCTGATCATGGAATCGGCCGATGAGGGCGAGTCCTGGCGCATCTCCCCCAAGGTGCGGGATGTGGAAGCCTCGCCCGCCATCCTTAAGGTGGTGCACGAAACCATCCGCAAGGTGGGGGCCGACATCGATTCCATGTCGTTCAACACCGCCATCTCTCAGATGATGATCTGTGTGAATGAACTGACCAGTGCTGAAGTGCGCCCGCTGAGCGCGGTCGCCGCCCTGCTGCAGGTGTTGAACCCCTTTGCCCCGCACGTAAGCGAGGAACTCTACGAACGGCTCACACAGCAGTTTGGCGCGTTGTCCAAAGGCCCATTGTCTGAACTGCCATGGCCTCAGTACGAAGAACGCTACCTGATCGAAGACAGCATCGAGATCGTCCTGCAGGTCAACGGCAAAGTGCGGGACAAGATGCGCATCCCCGCCGCCGCCTCCAAGGAGGACATGCAAGCCGCCGCCATGGCCAGCGACAGAGTCAAGGAAGCCGTGCAGGGCAAACAGATCAAGAACGTGGTTGTGGTTCCCAAACGGCTGGTTAATATTGTGGTGCTATGAAAACTCTGCTTCTGCTCTTCACTCTAACTCTCAGCGCGTTAGCCGCCGATGCCACCGGCCGCTGGACCGGCAATGCCGAGGCCGATAGCGGTAACGGCGAGAAGCGTGTTGTGCCGCTGGTCTTCATATTCAAGGACGATGCCGGCAAACTCACTGGCGTTGGCGGCCCAGACGGTGAGCCCGGCTTCACCCTTCGCGACATCAAGTTCGACGGCGCCAAGCTCACCTTCGTCCTCGACACGGGCGATGCGGTCGCCAATTTCGACTGCGATATCGACGGCGATACCCTTAACGGAAAAGTCGACGCCACCCACGAAGGACGCAAGGTGTCGGCGAAACTCGCCCTTAAACGATCAAAGTAAGCATGCCCATCGCTGACGGCTATACCGATCTGCCGCCGGGCCGGCTGGGCGCGATCGTCACCTACCTGGAGATGGCCGTGCCGCCGCCCTGCTACGCTCAGCCGCCGCAACCCGCGCCCGGCTACTCCATCCGCCTGGTCCACACTCCGGACGTAAACTGGTATCGCGACCTGTTCCTTCGTATAGGTGAACCCTGGCTTTGGTTCAGCCGCCTCCGCTTCGACGACGAGCAGCTCGCCGCCAAGATCCATAACCCCAAGGTCGACATCTTCGTCCTTAGCCACGCAGACACCGACGTTGGGCTGTTCGAAATTGACCGCGACGAATGGCCCGAAGTGGAACTCACCTTCTTTGGTATCGCCCCCGGCCATATCGGCAAAGGCGCCGGCCGCTACCTGATGCACCATGGCATCCGCGAAGCCTTCCGCGACAACCCATCCCGATTCAAACTTCACACCTGCACCCTGGACCACCCCGCCGCGTTACCCTTCTACCGCAAGGCCGGCTTCAAAGCGTACAAACGAGCCATCGAGGTCTTCCCCGATCCGCGCCTGAACGGACTGATGCCTCCTGAAGCCGCCCCTCAGATCCCGATCATTGAATGAGGACGTCGCTCCCGCCTTCCGGGAAACCCCTTTCGCCCAAGCTTCGTCCTATGATCATGCGCAGCAGTATCGCGATCCCCCTCCTCGTCCTATTCGCCCTCCCAACCGCTTGGTCCCAGATGGCGATCTCCGTTCGCAGCGGCCTGCTCCACCATATGGAAGGCCAGGCGGAGCTTGATGGTAAGCCCGTCACACCGAAGCCCGGCGAGTTCCCCATGGTGAACCCCGGCTCCACCTTCGCCACCCAGGATGGCAAAGCGGAAATTCTTCTCGCCCCCGGCGCCTTCCTTCGCGTCGCCCCGAATACGTCCGTCAATATGCTTTCCAACTCTCTGGCCGATACCCGCGTGGAGATCCTTCACGGCACAGCCCTTCTTGAAGTGGCGGACTTGTCGAAGGAGAACAGCATTGCCGTGCGAATCGCCAGCCGCGACACATACCTGAAGTCCCGAGGACTTTACGAGTTCGATGCCAACGGCGGCCGTCTCCGCGTGTTCGACGGCAAAGCGGAGATTACGGACCAGAGCCCTGGCGCCAAGCCGCTCACGGCAAAGAAGGGCAGGGAAGTCCTGCTGGCCGCCCCGGTCCTGGAGACCGTTAAGTTCAACACCAAGGAATCGCAATCCACCCTTTACGCCTGGAGCGAGAACCGCTCGGCCCGCATCGCCCAGACTAACCTTGTCGCGGCCCGCTCCGCCCAGCAGAACGGCCTGCGTCTTCCGTCCAGCGGTTGGGCCTTTTACCCAAGCTGGGGCATGTATACGTTCCTGCCCCGCACCGGCCTCTTCGCCAGCCCATTCGGCTGGAATTGGTACAGCCCGGGCTCTATTTGGCAGTATGGTCTTGCGAACCCGTATTACGGCTATCCGGGCGGTTACTACGGCAATTACCCGCGTACCAATCGCAACTGGGAGGGCATGGGTAGCCGACGGCCTATGGGCGGGGGCGGTATCGGCAGCGGCGGCGGCATGGGCCGGGGTGCAGCCACCAGCGGCGCGCCGAGAGCTCCCATGGGTGGCGGTCGCGGCCGGGGCCGCTAACTTTCAGCGAGTGGCCAACACCAGCACGCCGGCTAGAATCAACGCCACTCCTAAGTACCCGCCGGCGGTGACACGTTCCCCCAGGAACAACGCCGCGCCTATCACCACGAAGACCAGGCTCAGCTTGTCAACCGGCGCCACCTTGGATGCCGGACCCAATTGCAGTGCCCGGAAATAGCAAAGCCATGACAGCCCCGTGGCCACGCCGGAGAGGGTGAGCAGGATCCAGGCTCGCGAAGGGATCGGCGGGGCCGGCGCCGCGCCTCGCGTTGCCAGTGCGATCACCCAGGTCAACACAAGTACCACCGAGGTGCGAATGGCCGTAGCGAGGTTGGAGTCCACCCCCTGGACTCCCAACTTCGCCAGCAGCGCGGTCGCGGCCGCGAAAATCGCCGACAGTATAGACCAACCAAGCCATGTCATTTCGCTTCCTTCTTTATCTTTAAACAACCACAAAATCTGGCGGATTTCCGCCGTAACAGTTGCCCGCAAACCCCTCTCAAACGGGCGTTATGTATCACCACGTCAAGCAACTCATGTATACGGTGCGTGTCGGCACTCCCGACCCGCGTTTCGGCAACATGCTGCTGGAGCAGTTCGGCGGAGCCAACGGCGAACTAGCAGCGGCCATGCAGTATTCCATCCAGGGTCTGAACTGCGAAGACCCGGAGCGTAAGGATTTGCTCATGGATATCGGGACCGAAGAGCTGAGCCATCTGGAAGTGGTAGGGACGCTGGCACGGATGCACTTGAAGCCCACTCGCAACTCCCGCAAGGATGCCGAGGCGGATCCCCTTATTGCAGTTGCCGGCGGTGGCGGTGTGGCGCTCCAAAACTCGCAGGGTAATCCCTGGACGGCCGACTATCTCAAGGTTACCGGCGAGCTCGACGTGGACCTGCGCAGTAATATCGCCGCCGAAGCGCGCGCCAAGATTGTCTACGAACGGCTCATCAACTTTACCGACGACCCGGACACCATCGAGGCGTTGCAGTTCCTGATGAGCCGTGAGATCACGCACATGAAGGCGTTCACGGCGGCCCTTGAAAGTATGGGCAAGCCGCAGTTCTCGATTGGTGCGATTCCTCCGACTCCCGGCCTGGTGGATCAGTACTTCAATGATTCCACGGGCGTGGGCGATCGTGGGGAGCCGGATGTGCGTGGCCCCTGGAATGAGGGCGGGGATTGGGAATTGGTGAATGCTCCGGCTTTCCAGCAGTTGGAGTCGGAGTTCGCCGGAACACGCAGTACGAACGGAGGAGCCGATGGCGGGACGAAAGAGCGCAATGGCGGAAGAAAACCGGGCCGCTCGCGGTAAAGAGCGTAACGATAGGAGTCAACCGATGTCTGCTTTGAAGGAATTGTTGATTACGGAGATGCAGGACCTGCTGCATGCCGAAGGGCAGTTGCTGAAGGCGCTGCCGAAGATGACGCAGGCGGCGAATCACCCGAAGCTGAAGGAGGCCTTCGAGAAGCACCTCGTTCAGACGCAGGGGCAGGTGGAACGTCTGCAGCAGGCCTTCCAACTGTTGGGCGCCGATGCCAAGGCCAAGCCTTGCCGGGCCATGCAGGGGCTGATTGAAGAGGGCGAGGAGACGATCTCCGAAGGCAAGGGCAAGGACCCCATCGCCGCCGACCTGGCGCTGATCACGGCCGCCCAAAAGGTGGAGCACTACGAGATCGCCGGCTACGGCACGGTGCGCACCATCGCGTCACATCGGCGCCTTCGACGTCGCGACCCTGTTCTCGCACACCCTCGGCGAAGAAGAAGCCGCCGATCATCTGTTGACCGAGGTTGCCAAACCCATGGTGCAGCAGATCGCCCAGGCGGATCTCGAATACGCGATGAAGCGATAGCTTCTCGCGTCGTGGCGGGAAGGGCGGCGGCGCTTGGTCAGGGCGCCGCCGGTCCCGCCGAAGTGAAGCTTGCGGCAACGACGGGGTCACTCTCCTCCGCTTCAAACGAAAGACGCAGGTCGGGGTGCCCATCTTCACAGGCAAGCTTATGCTCGCGGTTGGCCCAAATCCGCAGTGCGGCCCATGCCAGAAGAGGAATGCCGGCGATCGCCGCCTGGCGGCTGGCTGCGTCTTCAAATCGCGCCGCCGCGTACACGGAGAGAATCACCGCCAGCAAGTGCAGAAAGCACGTCACCGGCAGCCGTTCCGAAAATGCCGGGAATGGTGACGTGAACGGGATGCGGTGAGTTCCCAGGAAGACCACATCCAGGTGCAACAGGGTTATGCCCGCGGCTATGCAAAGCGCCGTCAGGCCAGTCATCACCTCCACCCCACGAAGGCCCACGAATAGCACCGCCGGAACCGCCACCAACAGGACCGCCGTTATGGCGGCCACTTGCCGAATCGCCGCGCGGGCACTCATCATTGAGCCATCCAGCAGCAGGCGGAAGATGCCGTTGGCCCGTAGCGATGCCGGAATCTGCACCGCGACACGGATGCCAACGGTCAGCAACAGTGCAGGCAGCATGCAAAAGGTAAGTGCCGCAGAGTTCGCGTTCCATACCAGAAGCCAACCCATCGCCCATGGCACCGTCAGCGCGAGGCGCTGCGTCGGATTCCGCCATAAGCCACGGATGGTGAAAGCAGCCAAGGCGCGATCCAATGCCCGGTGCCGTGCCATCGGGGCCAGCACCAACCAAAGTAGGACGCGCTCGAGCAATGAAGCCGAAGCCTGCCCGTGCGACTCCGGGATGCTTCGAAAGCGCCGCGTATAACTGATCCCATAGGTAACGGCACACACGGCGAATGCCGCCGCCAGCGCCAGCCAGGCCCTCCCCGCCAGCGGCTGCAAGAACGCCGGGCCTCGATCCTGCCATTGCTGGTAGACTGCCAGAAACCACACCGCCGGAGAGGCCGTCAGAAGCTTTCCGCTGCCCAGCGTTGCAGGCACCAGCGCCGCCCATCCGGTGATCAGAACCGCCCGCACTACATTCGCCACGGCATCGGCCGCGCGCCGCGGAGCCAGGCACGTGGCCACCCCCAATACCGCCAGCACAGACACAAACGCAAACAGGCTGGCCAGAAACACGCACACCGCATGCACGGCGATGAACGGCGCCACCGCAATCGAGCCATCCGGTGACGCCGCCCCGACGAATACCGGAAACAACACCGCGGATGCCGCGTTCACCGTAACGGCGATGAGCACGGCCCCCACCGCAATCGCCGTAATGTTCGCCGCGAAGATCAGACGCGGGGAAACGGGCAGCGGCGCCAGCGTGGCGTAATCCTGCGCATCGGGCAGCAGCCTGTCCCACCGGAAAGCAGCCACCACGCCCGTAATCGCCATCGACAGGCACAGAAACAGCAGCTTATCCGGCACGGAGACCAGCAGTAGATCGTCTTCCAGCCGCCCCCTCACCCAGCTTAAGAAAGTCGAATACTTATCCAGCAGCAGCAGCGACGCCAGCGCGCCGGGCGTTGCCAGCAGCCCTAAGAGAAAGCCCGCGCCCAGTTCGGGATCATCGGGACTCGTGTAGTCGGCGGGCCGCAGCATGCGCCGGAGAAAATGGACGACCAGGGCAGGGAAGGGGCGGCGCAGGGCTCGGCCTGCCACGCAGGTCCAGCGGCGGCGGGCGCGCCTAAGGATGGCCTTCATGCATCGCCTCCACAATGTCGCTGGCCGCGCGGGCCACCCCGCTGGTATCGGCCACGAACTCCCATTCCTGCGACCCCGGTTCGCCCGCCGGCCCGGACGCTATCACTCGTCCGGAACGCAGCACCAGCAGATGCGTCGATACCTGCTCCAGATGTTCCAGCGAGGGTGACGAGAAGAAGATCGCTTTCCCGCGCCCGGCCAGCAGGCGGATGAGCGTGCGCAGCACCAGCCCGTTGGTGACGTCCAACCCCGAAAACGGCTCGTCCAGAACCAGGAAGGCCGGGTTATGGAGCAGCGCCGCGATCAATGCCAGCCGCTGCCGCATGCCTTTGGAATAGGCGCCGATGCGCTGCTGCCGGGCGCCACTCAATTGAAAGGCTTCAAACAGTGACGGCACGCGCCGCCGCAGCACGCGGCGATCCAACGCGCGCAGCGTCACCACCAGGTCAATGTACTCATTCCCCGTGAGGAATGGATAAAGATCGGCCTGCTCGGGAACGTAGCCCAGCGCCTGGCGGAACTCCGCGAACTGTTCCCGCATAGGCCTGCCGGCGAACACCACGGATCCCTGGGAAGGCTCCACCAGGCCGGTCACGATCTTCACCAGCGTGCTCTTCCCCGCACCGTTCGGACCTATCACGCCCAGCACCTGCCCGGGCAGGATTTCGAAGCTCACATCCTGGAGCGCGGCGGTGCCGCCGTAGCTCTTCGATAAGTGCGTGGCGTGGAGGATGGGCGGCGAATGTAGGGTCACGGGAGACTCGTTGACAAAATGCGGCTGCTCCATCATACTCCTTTGCGTAGGCCAAAGGAAGATGAGCGGGAAACTGGAAATCATGCCGGGCACCTTGGACTTGCTGGTGCTTCGAACCCTGGAAACCATGGGACCGCTGCACGGCTACGGCCTGGCCCGGCGCATCGAGCAACTCGGCCAGGAAGGCCTGCTGCTGAATGAGGGCACCGTCTATGCGTCGCTGGTGCGGCTACAGCAGGAAGGCTATATCGAAGCCGATTGGGGCGTCTCGGACAATGGCCGCAAAGCCCGCTACTACGCGCTCACCAAGGCAGGTAAGAAGAAGCTTGCCGCCGAGACGAAGACCTGGGAGCGCACGGTGCTGATGGTGTCGCGCATCCTGCGGGGAGAGGCGTAAACGATGTTGCGGCGCGCATGGGCCCGGCTCAAGGCGACGGTGCGTCCCTCGCGGCAGGATGAGGAGTTCCGTGCCGAGTTGCAGGCGCATCTCGACATGATCATCGAGGAACGCATGGCCGGCGGGCTCACGCGTGAGCAGGCCGTGCGGGAAGCCACGCTGCGTTTGGGCGGCACCGCGCAGATCGAAGAGGCACATCGCGAATGGCGCAGCTATCTTTGGTGGGACGCCATCGGCGCGGATACCGTGGCGGCGGCCAAAGGCTTACGGCGAGGGCCCCGCTTCGCCGCCACCGTTGTCCTGACTACCGCCGTCGCCATCGGTGCGGCCACCGCCGTGTTCAGCGTGGTCGATCACAGCCTGCTCCGGCCCCTGCCCCGCGCCGCGGACGACCGCCTGGTATCCATCGGCATCCAGGGGGCCGTGGTCTCTTCCCAAGACTGGCTGTTCGCCGGCACCTTCCAGGAATGGCAGGCGCAGGTGGAGCGCTTCGAGGCGCTAGCGGCCTGGAAGGGACTGACCGAATGCGACCGCAACGACGGCGCGGCGGAGCGTCTGGCGTGCGCGTTGGTGGATCATCAATTCCTGAGCGTGTTGGGCGTCACCCCCTTGCTGGGCCGCAACTTCACCGAAGCCGAGGACCAGCCGGGCGCGGCCCCTGCCGTCATCCTCTCTCATGCCTATTGGCGGTCGCGATTCGGAGGCGATCCCCGTGCGGTGGGCAAACAACTCACCATCGACGGTACCCTGGCACGCATTGCCGGCGTGCTGCCACCGGGCTTCGAAGGGCCGATGCAAGGGAAGGCCGACCTGCTGCTGCCCTTGCAGTTGCGCCAGGGCTCGCAGCGGCAGCGGCTGGTGCAGGTGATTGGCCGCGTTCGTGCCGGAGTGCCACTGTTTGCGGCGCGCATGGAACTCGGTTTTCTGTTCGATCGCTTCGCCGCCTCCGCGCCACACGACTTCCGCATGGCTGTTCCCATGAAGCTGCGCGTCGAACGCCTGCGCGACCGGCGCATGCGCGAGTACCGCACCGGCCTCTTCCTATTATTCGGCGCGGTGCTCTGCTTTCTTCTAATGGCGTGCGCGGCGGCGGCCAGCATGCAACTGGCGCGATCTGAAGCACGACGGCAAGACTATGCCGTGCGCCGGTCTCTGGGCGCGACCCCCGCCCGCTTACTGCAGCAGGCCATGATCGAGAGTCTGCTGCTGGCGGGGCTGGGCGGAGCACTCGGCCTGGCGTTGGCGGCCCTCCTCATGCAAGCCTTCGCGAACCTGCGGCCCACCGGCGCGCCGCCTGAGATGCAGGCCGCGCTGGATGGCCGTGTCGCGGCCTTTGCCCTGCTGCTGTCTCTACTGTCGGCCGCCCTCTTCGGGGCCATGCCCGCACTGGCCCGGCTGCGTACCGAATCACTGGCGGGCGCGCGCATCGCCGGTGCCCGTCAGCAGCGGCTGCGATCCGCGCTCGTGGCGCTGCAGTTCGCCATCTCCATGGTGCTGCTGAGCGCGACGGGCCTGCTATTGCTTTCGCTCACGCGGCTGCAGCAGGTGCAACTGGGCTTCCGTGCCGAGAATGTCGTCACCGCATCCTTCCTGCTGCCGGCGGCGGTCTACGGCACCGAAGAGCGCCAGATAGCATTCTTCCAAGACCTGGAGAATCGCCTGCGCGATATGCCCGGCGTCACAGCTTCCGCCATCACCGACTCGCTGCCGCCCGATGGCGACCCGCGCAGCTTCCCCTTCGTCGTCCTGCTGGGCGGTGGAAACGCCGCCGACGTGCAGGGCCTGGTGAAGTGGCGCTACGTTACGCCGGGGTACTTCGCCGCGCTCGGCATTCCCATCCGCCAGGGTAGAGGCTTCGCCGGGGAGGACCGCGGTTGTGGCGCCCAGCCGCTGGTGCTCAGCGAAAGCCTGGCGCGGCGCCTGTTCCCCGATGGCTCCGCCGTCGGCCGCACCATCCCCTGGGGGCTGGTAGTGGGCGTGGCAGCGGACGTCCGCAATGCCGGCATTCGCCAACTGCCGGACCCGGAGATGTACGTGCTCCGCTGCTCCCGCCCGAGTGCGGTATCGGGAAACCAGCGGCCTCCGCATGGCTGGCGGCTGGCCACCGCGGTGGTGCGCTCCTCGTTGCCGGAGGCGGCTGCCACTGCGCTGCTTGCGCAGACCATTCGCAACGCCGGGCCGGGCCTCGCCGTCGCAAGCCAGACCCTGCACCAGGACCTGCGGGGAGAAGTATCGCAGACACGATTCCAGACGGCGCTGCTGTCCGTCTTCGCGATCATCGGAGTCGCCCTGGCGGCGATTGGACTTTACGGATTGACGTCGTTCCTGGCGGTGGCACGCACCCGGGAAGTGGGGGTCCGCATGGCCCTGGGCGCCACGCGCGGGAACATTGCGTGGCTGATGGCACGTAACGGCGTGGCTTGGACAGCGGCGGGTCTGGCGGCCGGTAGCGTTGTGTCGCTCTGGGTGATGCAGGCGATGCGGTCTTTGCTGGTGGATGCCACCGCCGCCGACATCGCTGTTATGGTGGCGGCGATCGCCGTGCTCGCGCTGGCGGCTTTGGCAGGGATGGCCGGCCCCAGCGCCCGTGCCTCGCGCTTGGAAGCCGTGGAGGCCCTGCGGGAAGGATAGCTGCCTGATGCGTATGCGGAATTGAGTGCGTTTGGCATCCAAGTTGCTACCATGGCCGTCGGAGGACGCAAATTATTCATGACGTTTCCGGGTACTAAGGGGTGTGTTCGTACGGCTTTGGCCTGTGTTCTGATATGGAGCATTGGTGTGACGCAAACTGTGGCCGCACCGGCGCAAGCAGTTACGCCGCAGGAACTCCAGGCTGCCGTTCGCAACGCCTCGCAGGTGCGCGACCAGCAGCGCGCGACCATCGTTGCCTTTTTGTCCACGCCGCAGGCCGGCCGGGCCATGCAACTGGCGAAAATCGACGCAGGCATGGTCAAAAATGCCGTGCCGGAGCTGAATCAGGAAGAATTGGCACAGTTGTCGGCCAAGGCCGCCAAGGCTCAGGCGGATTTCGCGGCCGGCCGCCTGAGTGATCGCGACCTTCTATGGGTCCTGGTGGCGATTGCCGGCCTGATCCTGGTAATCCTGGCGGTTCGCTGAGCGATGTGGCGATGGCTGCCGGTAGCAACGCTTGCCCTGGCCTGCGCGGCTGAGGAGGTGCGCCTGCCGGTGCCCTATGTCGCCCAGGAGAAGAACGGCTGCGGGGCGGCGGTGTTGGCGATGGTGATGCGCTACTGGGGCGCTACCGGCGTCGATACTGCCGCGATGCACCGCGATCTCTACGTGCCATCGGCCCATGGCGTGCACGCCTCGGCGATGCAGTCCTACCTGCTGTCGCACGGCTTTCGGGCGTTCGCCTTCGCCGGCGCCTGGGACGACCTCCAGCAGCATCTGCGCAAGGGCCGCCCGCTCATCGTCGGACTGAAGACCCGCGGTGGCGCTCTGCACTACATAGTACTGGCGGGCATAACGGAGGATGCGGTGCTGCGGCAGGATCCGGCTGTCCGTGGCTACGGAAAGCAGCCGCGCCGCGAATTCGAATCCGAATGGAAGGGAACCGGCAACTGGACACTGCTCGCCTTGCCATCATCCTCTGCCTCTGCTGGCCGGTAACGGCGCGGGCAGCGGGTCTCGAAGAGGCGAGCGCCGCCTTCCGCCGCCAGGATTACGGCACGGCCGCGCGCTTGGCAAAGGCCTACGCCGCCGTTCATCCGGACGATGCGTTAGGCCACGACCTTCTCGGCACCATCTATTATCTGGAAGGCAATCTCGAGGCGGCCTTGCAGCACTGGAACCGCATTGGCAAGCCTGTCCTGTCGCACGTGGATCCCGGCCAGTTGCAACAGCCGCTCCCCTTCGTCGCCGGCGAGCCGCTGCGCTTAGAGGATGTGCGAACCGCGAAAGCGCGCTTCCCTTCGCATGCCGTGTCTATCGAGGTCCAGGACGATGGCACGTTCCTCCTGCGCTTCCTATCCAGAGGGCGGCTCGCGCCCCATGCCAATCGCTGGCTGGCCATGGCCGGTATGCTACGTGGCGTCTGGCACCAGGCGGTTATGCCGGAGTACCGCACAGGGAAGGGAACTGAGATCACCGCCCTGCTGCGCTGGGATCCCGACAAGCGCCGCGCCGCCGCCGATTTCATCCGCCCGTTCGGGGTGCAGTCGCAGTACCGGCTAAGGCTGGGGGCCGACGCCCGCGACGAGCGCTGGCAGTTGCCGGGCGATGCGATCTTCCCCCTCCGCCGCACGGCGATCCACGCCGGTGTCTCAGCCGTCCCCAGTGGTTCCTGGCAGTGGAGCGCTGTCGGGGAATGGTCCCATCGCGAGGTTGCCGCACTCGCCGGTTATCAACTAAAGCAAACGGCGCGGGTGGACCGCGCTCTATGGCGCGTCCCGGAGCGGCGGTTCCAATCCCTCGCTCATATCCAAGTGGAGACCGCGCGGCTCTGGATGGCGGGGCAATCCTCACTATTCGCCAGGACTTCCGGCGGCCTGCGGACCGTCTGGTATCCGCGGCGCCGGGGCGACAACTGGGTGCTCGACGCACGTGCCGGAGCCGGTACCATCGCCGGTCGCGTGCCGTTCGACGAGCTTTATCAATTAGGAATCGAGCGCGACAACCACCTGTGGCTGCGCGGCCATGCCGGCACCGGGAACGGCCGCAAAGGCAGTGCGCCGCTCGGCCGCCGCTACGGACTCGCCCAACTCGAACTGGACCGCAAGGTTTGGAGCAACGGGCTGCTGACGCTGTGGTTGAGCCCCTTCGCCGATCTGGGGCGAATGGAAAAGACCCCGCTGTTACTGGATATAGGTGTGCAGGCGAAGCTGCGCATCCTGGGCGTTGGCGTTACCTTCTCTTACGGCCGCGATACCCGCCGCGGGCGGAACGTTTTCTACGCCTGGTCCACCGCCGACGGCACCCGCTGATCCTCCTCCGCCAACTCCGCCAGCAAGTCCCGAGCCCGCGCGGCATTCTGTTCGTGTTCGGCGGATTCCCAGATCGCCAGCGCCTCCTGCGCCGCCGCACGCGCCGGAGCCGCCTCGTCCGCTGTTTGCAGCACCTTCGCCAGCACATACAGCGAATGAGCGTGGAGCTCGGAATCGCCGCTCGACTTCGCGATCGGAATCGCGTCGCGGGCGCGCTCCAGCGCCACATCGACGTCATCGTCCAATAACATCGCCTGTGCCGCCGCCGTCAACGACAAGGTCAACCAGTATGGCTTCTGTTCCTTGTCATCCGGAAGCGCGCGTGCGGCGGCTAGCAGGCGTTCCGAAGCCGCCAGCGACCGCGCCGGGTCGCGCGCCTGCCACATGATCGCGGTAAACTGCAACAGCGTCCCCAGCCGTTTTTCTAGATCCGGATCCGCTACCTGCGCAAGAGCCTGGTCCGCGGCTTCCGCCTGCTCGATAGCCTGTGCCGTCTTGCCTTGCCCCAGCAGCGCCATCGCCAGTTCGAAACGGAGAGCGGCGCCCGACCGCGCATCGGCTCGCGTCACCAGAGCCTTCGTGTAAGCCTCGAATTCCTCCCATCGCTCCCGCTCCCGGAACAGTTGCAACAAACGGCCCGGGCCGCAACCCTGGATCTGACGGCCGTACGGGGAGTTATCGCCGCTGGTAACGTCCAGAGCCGCCTTGAGCTGATCAATCGCATCGTCAAACCGCTCCCGCTCGGTATACAACTCGACCAGATCCCAGTGCAAAATCCCCCGGCCTGCTTTATCGGTCGACCGCCGCGTCTCCTCAATGCCCGCCAGCAGTAGCTGCTCCGCCTTTTCGAGATTGCCCGCTTGCTTGGCCTGCGCGGCTTCTTCCCGTTTCGAAAGGCCCTTCAACATCCCACCCATCCTGCGCTTCCACAGCACCAGCGCCAGCCCCGCAGCCAGAGCGACGATCACGAAAAGCATCCCAGGCAAGGTCCACGAAAGGCCCATGCATCCACTATCGGCAGCCGCCTCCCACCCCTTTAGGTTGAGGGGGAGCGGGTGGGTAACGGCCCGTTCCAGCCAACGGCGGTCACCGTGGCGCCTGGGACACCACAACCGATTCTAAACTTTCGGCGAATACAGACCGATATGAAACGCATGAACCTGTCGTATACCGAACAGCCAGCCCACGTAGCCTTCCAACTCAGTCTCCTGCAGTTGGCCATGATCCCCGGCCCGAACGGCACCACCGTACCGGATCGCGTCAAGCAGGAAGTGAAAGAGCTGGAACGGTACGTCGACAAGCTGGCTGGCGTCGCCAAGCGCTAGAGACGCGCCTTCCACCTTTCCCTGGGGCCTTCGATGGGATCGGCGTGTCCCTCTCCACAGCCGCTCGTTTGTCGATTGTAACGGCTGATGCCGGCCGTCGGCTCTAACGGGGCGTACGTCCGGCGTGCGCTCAGCACGGCCGGAACCCGAAGGAGACCCAACCTAATGGCAACCTTGACGAAAAGCACGACAGTTCTGGCGGTGTTCGACACACCCGCTAGCGCGGATACCGCTGTTCGTGAACTGACCTCCGTAGGAGTTGACCGTAGCGACATCAGCGTCATCGCTCATGATCGCGATAAGCGTTACGAATCCACCACCGGCTTCGATACCGGCGACCGCGCTAAAGCCACCGATGGCACGACAGTCGGCGAGAATGTCGCCGGCGGCGCGCTCTTCGGCGGGCTTGGCGGTTTAGCACTCGGGTTGGCGGCCCTCGCCATCCCCGGCATCGGCCCCGTCGTTGCGGCCGGTCCCCTTGCCACCGCCCTCGCCGGCGCAGCCATCGGCGCCGCCGGCGGCGGCATCATCGGCGCTCTCAAAGACGCCGGTGTTCCCGATGAAGACGCAGGCCTCTATGCCGAATCCGTACGGCGCGGCGGCACCCTCGTAACCGTTCATTGCGACTCGGATCGGGCCGACGAAGTTTCCCGCATCCTCGACCGCAACGGTGCCGTCGACGTCGAAGAGCGGGGCCAATCTTACCGCCAGTCCGGTTGGAGCCGCTTCGATAACGAGGCCGGCCCTTACGACTCGGCCCTTGGCTCGGGCCCAGGAGGTACCTACACCACCGGCAGTTCGGGCATGACCTCCGGCACCTCCTCCACCGGCAGCTCGGCCGCACGCTCCTCGTCCAGTTCCCAGAGCAACTACGGTTCGAGCGAGTCCAGCCGCCGTAACGCCCGCATCTACGGCGGTGCCACCAGTTCGGGAGTGGGTTGGGGAACCAACGCCGGATCCGGCATCGGCGCCGGAGCGTCGGGCGGCGGCAGTCTCGATACCGGAACCCTCGGCCTCGGCTCCAGCTACGATGCCGGGTATCGCAATCACTGGGAGAAGAATTACGGCTCCCGCTACGGTGACTACGCCACGTATGAGCCCGCCTACCGCTGGGGCTCGTCGTCGGCCCAGAACACCACCTACCGCGGCCGCAATTGGGAAGACATCGAAGATACGATGAAGACCGACTACCTGCGCAATAACCCCAACAGTACCTGGGATAACGTGAAGGGCGCGGTCCGTTACGGGTGGGAGAAGGCCACCGGCAAACGCTCCTAGAGTCTGACTTGGTCTAACTCCCCGTCAAATGCCCGGGTCGAGGTTCGTCTTCGGCCCGGGCTTTCTGTTGTCTATTTGCGGCCAATACAGTACAGCGCTTCGCCAGTCCGAATGAACAGATGATTGCCAGCCGCCACCGGGCTGGCCAGCGTATAGCCGTCCAGTTTATTCACTCCCAGCACTGCAAACTCCGGGCCTGCCTTAATCACCGTGGTCGTTCCCTCTTCGTTGATGGCGTACACTTTCCCATCGGCCAGCAGCGGCGACGAACTATACGAGCCCAGTTCAATCCGCTGCCCTTCATAAATCGCCTTCCCGGTAGCCACATCGAGCAGATTGTAGTAACCCTTATCGTTCAGCACGTAAAGCAGCTTGCCGTCGGTCGCTGGCGTCGGCACGTCCGGACCTAGGTTGTTGTTCCAGAGTTCGGCCTTCCCGGTCACGTCGCCCCGCCCGCCAGCCTTGAAGCCAATATAAGGCCGCCCGCGGTTTCCGCCCACGATGATGATCTCGCCCACTACCACCAGCGAGGAGATGGTGCGGTTCATCTTAAACGCCGGTGGGTTGAAGCCGCCCATGCGCCACAACTCTTCGCCGGTGTCCGGATCCTGCCCGGTAGCGATGTCGCCGCCGAAGACCACCAGTTCTTTCCTGCCATTCACCACCGCCATCTGCGGCGTTCCGTAGTTGTCTTTCGATTCCATCTCGCCCGGCGCCGGGCGCGGTTTCTTCCAAATCGTCTTGCCGCTGGCCTTATCGAAGGCCGCCGTGTACGAAGGGTTCTCGGAGCGGTAGCCGTGCACCACCTGGACATACAGCCGGTCGCCATCGAGCAGCGGCGTCGAGGCATAACCGTGATTGAGCCCCACCTGCCCGTAGTCCTCCACCAGATCGCGCTTCCAAACCTGCTTGCCCCTGGTGTCATAGCAGCTCAGGCGCAGATGGCCCGTCATCACCCAGATATGCTTGCCGTCGGTGATCGGCGACGGTGAGGACGAGTTCTGCTTCCGATGCAGTTCGTTGCCCGAGTCGACGGTGGTACGCCAGCGCTCGGCGCCGGTCTTCCGATCCAACCCGAGCAGGAAGATCTTATCCGCCGACTGCTCCGGAGCCCGGCTCAGCTTCTTGGTGTCGTAGGTGGGGTTGACAAAGCCGGCCTCGGCCGTAAGCGCATAGACAGTGTCGCCCCAGATGACAGGAGTCGATGCGCTCCAACTCGGCATCTTGACCTTCCAGACGATGTTCTCGGTTTCGGACCATTTCACCGGCAGATTGGAAGCTTTCGGGGCGTATCCGGCGAAGTGCGGACCGCGCCACTGCGGCCAGTAGCCCGTTTCCACCGGGCCGGCGGCCGCCAAGATGAATACAAGCCCCGCCGTAAGGGCGAATAAGTGAGCGGGCATCCTCATATCGCTACAGTCTACATGCTGGGGGTGGGGCTCTGCCTGGAACTCAACAATACTTGTCCAGAGCCCCGAGCAGGCGTGCTGCATAAGGGCAGGAATTGCGGACCTTCCCCGGATCAATGAGCGCGAGAATCTCGAATGAGTGGGATCCCTTCGAATACTCTCCCTTTTGACAATCCTTACTCGCCTGGGATAGACCGTCGAAAAGCTCTTTCTTGGGGATTGTCTCCGGATCGGGGCGCCGGCTCAAGGCCGCCTCTCGAAAGTCCTTTCCGTAGAAATCAGCGAGGGCACCATGATCGGCATAAAACCAGGCCTCCATGGCTTCGACCATGAAGTGAAGCTGCTCGTCAGAAGCACCGGCGGGGTGTTTCCATTGATCGCCTTTGCGGCGGTAGACATGGTCCCAGGGGCTGTCCTCGCTTCGAACTGGCTCTTCGGAGTCCACGAGCAAAATGGAGAATGCGTCCTGCCTGGCAACTGCGGAACAGAAATCGTCATAGGCCTGCTTCCGCCCACCGCACCGCACCACTGCTGGCATCCGGCCCTCCAGGAATTTCGCGTTTTCCAGGAACTTGCGAAATCCTTTGCGGCAGAGAACATCGAGAGCCTTGTTGTGGTCGCCACCCCCCTCAACGTAAAGCTTTACCTTCACCAGCGGTTGCCCCCAATCTCGCCTTTCCGCCAAAGTTGACCCAGGCCATAGGATCTCAACCAGTCTTTAAGAGCGCTGGTGGAGAGTCGCTCCATACTCGTTGCCCCGCCGCGCTTTTCGCAGACGACTACCGGCTCGGGAGAGTCCGTGAAGGCGTCTACCAAGGCGTCCGAGTGCGTGGTCACGATGAGTTGCATCCGCTGGGACGCGTTCTTCAACGCGCCTGCCAAGCCAGGTAAGAGGTCGGGATGGAGTCCGATCTCGGGCTCCTCGATGCACACCAGCGGCGGCGGATCCGGATGGTACAGGATCGCCAGCAGGCAGAGGTAGCGAAATGTGCCATCGGACAACCGGGTTGATGGAATCGGGGAGTGCAGACCGCGATAGTGGACAAATAACTGAATCGTCCCCCCGCGGACGTAGGCACTGAACTTCTCGATGCCGGAGTCGGCCTCCCGTAACGCCTCCATAAGCTTGTCACTCAGTCCGGGCCGGTGCTCCAACTCGTTAAGCACAAGCGCAAGGTTTGAAAAGTCCTCCGCCAAGTAGCTCGCGGCTAAATCCGTAGGCTGGGGGCGGCGGGCTGCTGTAACTCGGCCTACGCTGCCTTCCCGAAAGAACCGCATCTTGGCGTACTGCTCACCGAGGAAGGTGATCTCCGGGTACTGGTCCGGATCCCGTCGCTGGGAAAGCACCGACTGGTCCGGAAGCAACGACTCCCGTTTGAGCGCCCGCCGCTCCGATTGGACATTCAGCACGGGCCGCCCATGCTGATAGCGGTAATAGAAATACACGTCTGACTGGCCTGGTAGAGGCCGTTCGTTTTCGATGGCCTCATCTAGCAATTCCATACGCTGCCCCACCTGCTGAAAGCTCAGCATGTGGCACAGGCTTTTGCCCGTCTCCGCAGAGCGGAAGGCAACATCCAACCGGGCGGCCGGAGAGGCAAGACCCTTCCAGAGCCACTCGCCTATCCCGCCCGAGCCCTGGATTGGCTCTACCAGATTCCGCGGGGCCGCTTGCAGCAGGGAAATCACGTCCACCAGATTCGACTTCCCCGACCCGTTCGGCCCGATCAGAATGTTCAGCGGCCCCAACTCCAGCCCCGGCGTATCCGGCCCGAAGGAGAGCAGGTTTCGCACTCGGATACTCCGCAGGAAATGAGTGTCACCGTACATGGCTACCAAGACAACGACTATACCGCGCCCCTGGCGCCACAAAAAAATCGCCCGGGCTCTCGGCATTCCTGCCGGGCCCGGGCAACGCGTTCCCTTCGGAGGTAGGGAAAACTTTAGTAGCGGTAGTGCTCCGGCTTGTAAGGGCCTTCCACCGGCACGCCGATGTAGTCCGCCTGGCGCTGGCTGAGCGTCGTCAGCTTGACGCCGATCTTCTCCAGGTGCAGGCGCGCCACTTCTTCGTCCAGCTTCTTCGGAAGCGTATAAACGTCGATGGCGTAAGTATCCTTGTTCTTCCACAGGTCGATCTGCGCCAGGGTCTGGTTGGCGAAGCTGTTCGACATGACGAAGCTGGGGTGGCCCGTCGCGCAGCCCAGGTTCACCAAACGTCCTTCGGCGAGCAGATAGAAGCTGTTGCCTTCGGGGAAGGTGTACATGTCCACCTGCGGCTTGATATTGGTGCGCTTCACACCCGGCAGGGAGTTCAGACGATCCACCTGGATCTCGTTATCGAAGTGGCCGATGTTGCAGACAATCGCCTGGTCCTTCATGTGGCGCATGTGCTCCAGCGTGATGATGTCGACGTTGCCCGTGCAGGTCACGTAGATGTCGCCCCGGCCCAGGGTGTCCTCCACCGTCGTCACTTCGAATCCTTCCATCGCCGCCTGCAGCGCGTTGATCGGGTCCACTTCGGTGACGATGACGCGGGCGCCCATGCCGCGCAGCGAGTGCGCCGACCCCTTGCCCACATCGCCATACCCGCAGACCACCGCCACCTTGCCGGCCATCATGACGTCGGTGGCGCGCTTGATGCCGTCCGCCAGCGACTCGCGGCAGCCATACAGATTGTCGAACTTCGACTTCGTCACCGAGTCGTTGACATTGATCGCCGGAACCAGCAGCTTGCCCTGTTCCTTCATCTTGTAAAGGCGATGCACACCGGTGGTCGTCTCCTCCGACACGCCGCGCCACGCCTTCACCATCTCCGTCCAACGCGTGGGGCTCTCGGCGTAGACCTGCTTCAGCAAGTCCTTGATCACCTTTTCTTCGTGGCTCTCGGAGGCCGTGTGCACCCAGTCCGAACCGTGCTCCAGTTCGTAACCTTTGTGGATCAGCAGCGTCACGTCGCCGCCGTCATCCACCACCAGTTGCGGACCCAGCCCGTCCGGATGGCTGACCGCCTGGTAGGTGCACCACCAGTACTCCTCTAGCGTTTCGCCCTTCCACGCGAACACCGGCACATTCGCGGCGGCTATCGCCGCGGCCGCATGGTCCTGGGTGGAGAAGATGTTGCAACTCGCCCAGCGCACGCTCGCGCCGAGATCGGCCAGCGTCTCAATCAGGACGGCGGTCTGGATCGTCATATGTAAGGAGCCGGTGATCCGGACCCCCGCCAGCGGTTTTTCCGCGGCATACTTCTTACGAATCGACATCAGCCCGGGCATCTCGTGCTCGGCGATGTTGATCTCCTTACGGCCCCAGTCGGCCAGCGCCATGTCGGCGACTTTATAGTCGGTTGCGAGAAGGGTAGTGGATGACATAGTGTGTGAGTTGATTGGATCAACGAATCTTGATATGTTGATGATACTCTAATCGCATGGCCCCGTCAATCCTAAAATGGCTTCGCGCTCTCGCCGACGAAGGCCGCCTTCGTCTTCTCCTCTTACTTCAATCCGAAGAGCTTAACGTCGCGGAAATGCAGGAGATCCTCAACATGGGGCAGAGCCGCATTTCAATGCAGCTTAAGGAATTGCGCCAGGCTGGGCTTGTGGAGGACCGCAAAACGGGCAAAAGCAGCTTCTATCGATTACATCCGTCCGCTGAAGCGCATCCGCAGGTCCGGGCGGTGCTGGCTGCCGCCGCGTTGGAAGTTCCCGAGTCGCGAGGCGATCAACAGGCACTTGAGCTACTACTTCGGAAACGCAAGGACCACATGCGGTTGTACTTCGATGAACTGGCCGGCAAATTTGGCCGGGACTACGTTCCGGGGCGGTCCTGGAAGGCGCTGGCGGAAGCGTTATTGAAGTTGATGCCGCCACAGGTGGTCGCCGACCTGGGAGCCGGGGAGGGAACTCTGGCTCAACTCCTGGCCCAGCGCGCCCATCAGGTCATCGCAGTGGACAACTCGGAAAAGATGGTGGCGTTCGGACGGGAGTTGGCGCAGCGCCACAGCCTGGCCAACCTGGACTACCGGCATGGCGACTTAGAAGCCTTACCCATTGCGAATGATGCGGTTGACCTGGCAATCTTCAGCCAATCGTTGCATCATGCACCTCACCCGGCACGCGCCGTGGCCGAGGCCCACCGCATCCTTAGGCCCGGCGGCCGGGTGATGCTGCTAGACTTGGTGAAGCACAATTTCGACCAGGCCCGTGACCTGTATGCCGATTTATGGCTTGGATTTGCCGAGGTGGAATTAGAGCAGTTCTTGAAGGACGCCGGATTCCGGGAGGTCGAAACCTCCCGTGTGTATCGGGAAGAACAGCCACCGCATTTGGAGACGCTGCTGGCTTTAGGGGTGAAGGCCGAAGCTTGAACAGCCGGCGTTGCGTTGCGCCTGTTTTCCGCCCCCCGCTTAGACAAAAAACGCCCATTCTGCGCCGCAGGGGTGTATAACATCTCTATGCGGGTACTCTCTCTCCTCGCTGGTCTCATCCTTGTAACTCCTTCGAGCTACGCCATTTCCGTTTCCATCACACTTGTAGGAAACGGCACACTTCAAACCGCCACCGGCACTGGTACTCCCTTTGTATCCAGCGGTACGGTCACCTCGAGCCCGTTCGGGAACGGCTCGTTCACCTTTAACGGCCAAGTGCTCGCCGGCACCAACGTCGCCGTCGGTCAGATGGTGCTGACGTTCGGCACCGGCAACACTATCAGCGGCGATCTGGCTCTGCCCGCAACCAACCTCTTTCCATCCCTCGGCCAGCCGCTGGGCGGTACCGGCTCGGCGGTCATCACGACCGGCGCGGGCGCGTTCGTCAACGCCACGGGTACGTTTCCCTCGCTGGCCGCTAACGGCACGTCCACCGGGCAGGGAACCAGCAGCTTCAGCATCAGCGGGTCGGGCGAAGTGAATGCGCCCAACTACAATCCCGGCGGGGGCACCGGTATCGCCCTACGCTTCGTGCCCGCCGCTCCGTGCCGCATCGCCGATACCCGGCTAGCGGCGGGGCCATTCGGCGGCCCGGTCCTGGCGGGCGGCCAATCTCGCGAGTTCAACATTACGCAAAGCGCTTGCAACATCCCTTCCACCGCCCGGGCTTACTCGCTCAATATGACCGTCGTCCCAACTGGCCCCTTATCCTACCTCACTTTATTTCCCGCCGGCCAGACGCAGCCGCTGGTCTCGACCCTTAACTCCTTCGACGGCCGGATCAAGGCGAATGCCGCTATCGTTCCGGCCGGAACGAACGGCGCCGTAAGCGTTTTTGTGACCAACAACGCCCATGCCGTCATCGATATAAATGGATACTTCGTAAGTTCTACTGGAACGGAGAATCTGGCCTTCTATCCGATCACGCCCTGCCGCGCCGTCGATACCCGGCAGACCGCGGGACCCTACGGCGGCCCCATCATGGCCAGTGGGCAAACACGCCAGTTCGCCATCGGCAATGCGGTCTGCAACGTGCCCGGCACCGCCCGCGCCATCGCCGCCAATTACACGGTGGTTCCGAGTAGTCCGTTGAGCTTCCTGACCACCTACCCATCCGACGTGACCCAACCGCTGGTCTCCACGCTCAACGCTCCGACCGGTACCGTGGTTGCCAACGCCGCCTTGGTCCCGCTCAGCGCCAACGGCGCCGTGAACGTCTTTGTCACCGACACCACCCACGTCGTCATCGACATCGCCGGTTACTTCGCGCCCCCCAGCGCCACCGGCTTCCAATTCTATTCTCTGGCGCCTTGCCGCGTTCTCGACACGCGCAACCCGGCGGGCCAGTTTGGCGGACCGCAGATGGCTGGCAACACCACGCGCACGTTCCCGGTATTGCAATCGGTCTGCGGTATCCCTTCGGCGGCAAGAGCGATTTCGGTAAACGCCACCGTCGTCCCTCCCGCACCGTTTTCCTACCTCAGCCTGTTCGGGAATCAAACCACGTCGACCTTGAACGCCTTCGACGGCGCGGTCACTTCAAACGCGGCCTTCGCGCCCTTGCAGACCGACAGCTCGCTGGCAGCGTACGCCAGCGACAGAACGGATCTCCTTGTGGATGTCAACGGGTACTTCGCCCCTTGATACCAGAAAGTTGACATAATATCCGTTATCGGCACAATCTCGGCTGGTATTAGTACATCAATAGCTTGCGCTACGTCCACATAAGGCCCCCTTATGATAAACTGGCCCCGGTGGACTTCCCGCACCTCAAACTTTTCCGCGACATCGCCCAGACCGGCAGCATGAGCCGCGGCGCAGCCCTCAACAACATCAGCCAATCGGCCGCTAGCCAGCACGTCCAGGAGTTGGAACGCAGTCTGGATGTCGCGCTCATCGACCGGTCCAGCCGTCCGCTACGGCTCACCGAAGCCGGGCGGCTGTACGCGGACTTGTGCCGCGATGTGCTGCGGCGGCGCGAGGAGTTCGACCTTGCGTTGGGTCAGTTGCGCACTGGGGTTGTCGGTTCGGTGCGCGTGGCGGCGATTTTCTCGGTGGGTCTGGTGGAGATGTCGCGCATTGAGGAGCAGTTTGCCCAGCGCTGGCCGGAGGCGCGGATCGAGGTGCAGTATGTGCGGCCGGAGCGGGTTTACGAAGCGGTGCGGAACGATGAGGTGGATCTGGGCCTGGTGAGCTATCCGCACCCGGCCAAGGATATCGCGGTCATTCCCTGGCGCGAGGAGGAAATGGTCGTGGCGGCCGCGCCGTCGCACCCGGTATCGAAGCTGTCGCGGGCAGCGGCCGCCGATTTGGACGGACTGGAGTTTATCGGATTCGACAAGGACCTGCCGATCCGCCGGGAGATCGACCGTTTCCTGCGGGACCGTGGCACCGAGGTAGACATCAAGATTGAACTGGACTCGATCCCGATGATCAAGGAAGCGCTGGCGATCGGGCACGCGGTGAGCATATTGCCGGAGCGGATGCTTCGAGCCGAGGTGGCCGCGGGTAGCTTGGTGTGTGTTCCGTTGGAGGCGCCGGGGCTGATCCGGCCGCTGGGCATCATTCATTTGAAGAAGAAGCGCTTCAGCCGGGCGGCGACGGCGTTTCTGTCGCTCCTACGGCAGCCGCAGCCGGGCGGCGGCGAAACGGTAGCGGACCTTGCGGGCGTTTCGTGATAGACTCAAGGAGGATGCGTAGTTGCATTCCGCCGCCGCGGAACCTCCACCGCCCTGTTCCCACGTTTGCATTCCCTGTTGTCATTCCCTCTCTCACGCCACTCCACAAATGAAGGCTAGCGTCCCGATTACTCGCGGCATCCAGTCCCTGTTCGGGACGCGCGATGAAAACATGCGCCTGCTGGAATCCGGGCTGGGCGTGCGGACCTTCGTGCGCAACGACTCGCTGGAGATTGAAGGCGAGGACGCGCAGGTGCGGCGGGCCGAGACAATCTTGAACGAGTACGCGCAGTTGATCGCCGAGGGCACGCCGTTGAGCACGGGCGACCTGAACGGCTATCTGCGTGTGGTGGTGTCGGATCCCGAGGTTACACTGCGCGGCCTGGTGCAATCGGGCAAACAGCGGAGTTTCGGCAAGAAGGTGCTGGCGCCGAAGAGCATCAACCAGCAGCGCTACCTGGAGGCCATCGAACGGAACGACCTGGTCTTTGGCGTGGGTCCGGCGGGGACCGGCAAGACCTACCTGGCGGTGGCGATGGCGGTGAATGCGCTGCTCAGCAAGCGCGTGAGCCGGCTGATTCTCACCCGCCCTGCCGTGGAAGCCGGCGAACGGCTGGGATTTCTGCCCGGAACATTGCAGGAGAAGATCGACCCGTACCTGCGGCCCCTGTACGACGCTATCTATGACATGATAGACCCGGAGAAGGTGGAGAAGCTGATGGAACGGGCCACCATCGAAGTCGCGCCGCTGGCGTTCATGCGTGGGCGCACCTTGAATGACAGCTTCATCATTTTGGACGAGGCGCAGAACTGCACCCCGGAGCAGATGAAGATGGTCCTCACGCGCCAGGGCTTCAATTCCAAGACGGTAGTGACGGGAGACCTGACCCAGGTGGATCTGCCGAACCCGCGGCGCAGCGGCCTGCTCGAGGCAACCGAGATTCTGCGAGGCGTTGAAGGCATCAGCTTTCTTTACTTCGACGAACGCGACGTGGTGCGCCATTCGCTGGTGCAACGCATTATTAAAGCCTACGACCGGCATACGGAAGAAAAAGGTTCGCGGCAGTTGTCGTTGCGGCTTGGTAATGAAGCCGCCACCGAGGCACCCGCGGCCGAGCCCGAACCCGACGCCCAACCGGCGGAATAAAATCTAGAACGCCAATGTCCTCCGACGGCAGCCATTTGAGCTTTGACCGGTGTCCATCCAGCCTGGACCGCAAGCGCCTCCGTGTGTTCCACCAGCGTCTGCAGCAGGAAGTGGTAACAGCCTCTTTCGGCTGTCTGCTGACGCATGACAAGCGGCTGCAGCAACTGAATCGCGACTTTCTGGGGCACGATTACCCTACCGATGTTCTCTCGTTTCCGAGCGGAGACGGAGCGGCAAACCTCGGCGAGATGGCCATCTCGTTAGAGCGTGCCGCCGAGCAGGCGGAGCGCTACGGGCATCCGCTGGAGACGGAGATCGAGATCCTTATGCTGCATGGCGCGCTGCATCTGAGCGGCATGGATCATGAGGCGGATCAGGGGGCGATGGCGCGGCGGGAATCGTCGTGGCGGAAGAAACTGGGCCTCCCGCATGGGCTGATCCGGAGAGGCCGCGTATGATCTCGATACTGCTGCTGGCCGTGCTGGCGCTGATCTGCGTGGTGATCGTAGTGGTCAGCTTCCTGCACCTGTTGTGCCGCGAGAGCCTGCGGATCAAGGCGCGCGACCCGGAGTCGCTGCATTACTACAAGGAAGTGCTGCAGGAAAAGACGCAGATGGATGGCGAGCAGGGCGCGCTGGCGTATAGCCTGATCCGCCATTTCGGCCTGCTGGCAATGACCATCGTGATGATGGCGACGTCTCTTGACGGCGATAGCCCGAACATCTGGCTGGCGCTGCTGCAGTCGTTCGGATTGGCGTCGCTGTTGATGCTGGTCACCAGTTACCTGATTCCCACTTTCCTCTATAACCGCACCAACGGGCACTGGGCGCTGGCCGCCATGCCGCTGCTGCGGCTGCTGACCTTGCTGGCTCGGCCGGTGATCGGCACGCTGGAGCTGTTTGAGAATCTGGCCGATTTGGGCAGGCAGGAGACCTCGCAGCCCGAGCCGACGCAGGAAGAGCATGTCGAGGCGCTCATTGAAGCCGGCAAGGAAGAGGGCATTCTAGAAGAGGACGACAGCCAGTTGATCCAGTCGGTGGTGGCCTTTGGCGACAAAACCGTACGGGAGATCATGACGCCGCGGCCGAACATCGTCGCGGTGGATTCGGGGACCTCCCTCGAGCAACTACGGCAGATCGTGATCCATGAGCAGTACTCGCGCATTCCGGTGTTTTCCGGGACCATCGACAACATGGTGGGCTTTGTGCATGTGCGCGATATGTTCGAGCAGGACGAATCGCAGCGGGCTTCGCGCACCGTGGTGAGCATCATGCGCGAGATTCCCTGTGTGCCCGAAACCAAGCCGGTGAGCGCGCTGCTGCGCGAGATGCAGCGCGACAGCGTGCATATGGTCGCCGTAGTCGACGAGTACGGAAACATCGCCGGCATCGCCACCATGGAAGACCTGGTCGAGGAGATCATCGGCGAAGTGCGCGATGAGCATGAGCCCGGCGTGGATGCCGTGCCCGAGGGCGAGGACGCCTATGTCGTGGCCGGCAACTTCGACCTGGATAATTTGAAACAACTGATCGACTTCACGCCGCTGGAAGCTACCGAGGCCACCACCGTTGGCGGGCTGGTGACCGAATGGCTGGGCCATGTGCCGCGTCCCGGGGAAACGGTGCAGCGCGAAGGAGTCGAGATGGAAGTCATTGCCAGCGATCAACGCCGCGTGGAACGCGTGCGGATCCGCAAGTATCGCAACGGAAACTCATGAGTGAACCGCATCGTTCCGGCTTCGTCTCGATTGTAGGACGTCCCAATGCCGGCAAATCCACGTTATTGAATACCCTGCTGGGGACCAAGCTGGCGATCGTGGCCGATAAGCCCCAGACCACGCGCACGGTCATCCAGGGCGTGCTAACCGAGCCCGGCGCGCAGATCGTCTTTCTGGACACGCCAGGGATTCATGAAGCCAGAACGCTGCTGCACCAGCGCATGCTGGATTCGATCCGGCAGGCCATGGAAGATCGCGATCTGATCCTGTTTCTGGCCGACGCCACGCGCCTGCCAGGGCCGCTGGACGACCAGGCGCTGGAATGGATCAAGGACGTGAAGGCGCCGGTGCTGCTGGTGCTGAATAAGATCGACCTGCTGGCGAACAAGGCGGCGATGCTGCCGGTCTTGGAGGCATACCAAAGTAAGCGCGACTTCGAGGCGTTTCTTCCCATCTCGGCGCTAGACGGCGATTTGGGGCCATTGAAGGAAGAGATTCTGAAGCGCCTGCCCGAGGGGCCGGCGTACTTCCCCGAAGATCACTTGACCGACCTGCCGGAGAAGTTCCTGGCGGCGGAGTTCATCCGGGAGAAGATCCTGCACGCGACGCGGGAAGAGGTGCCGCACTCGGTGGCGGTAGTGATTGATGTGTGGAAGGAAGAGCCGCGGAACAAAGGCGGCGTGTTGACGCGGATCCTGGCGACAATCCACGTCGAGCGCGAAGGACAGAAGCGGATTCTCATCGGGCAGGGCGGCTCGCTGTTGAAGCAGATCGGCACCGAAGCACGGCTGGAGATGGAACGGCTGCTCGACCGGAAGATCTTCCTGGAGTTGTTTGTGAGGGTGACGGAAGACTGGCGCCAGCGGGCTCAGTTTTTGAACGAGTTGGATCAGGCGCGGCAGGCTGGGGAGTAGGGGGCGGCTTCCTGGAACCGGCGCCGCCCGGGGATTCCGTCGGTGCGGCCAGTCTCCGCCTCCGCTGGTTTAGCTGCGCGAGCGGGGAGGCGATTCGTTCTTTAGATATACCTCCACTCGATCCGTGGTCCACGTGGCAATCCCGCTTCCGAAGAAGTCTTGGTCCTCAGTCCAGATCGGAACGTCCAGGAGTAGCGCCACGGCGGCTACCGGCCAGTCGTCCGCATCGCGCACCGCAACACGCTCACGGGCGAGCTGTTCCCATTCTTGGTAATGAACACGATCTACGGGTGTCACCAGTAGCCGGATCTGTTCAAGGACCGACGAGCCGACGTCCGGATCTTCGCCTCGACCGGCCAGCAAGCTGGGGATGTACATGAGGGCATCATCAAAGCACACATCCGGAGCGTAGAAGTCCGTGGTACCCTCAAATGCCTCAAGCAGCGAGCGCACGCGCCGCCCCATCACAGCTCGGATCAGGATGTTCGCGTCCAAGACAAGCCCCTTGCGGGTGCTCATCCGCCGTCGCCCGCCCGCCAGCGCTTGAAGTCTGCCACAACTTCTTCTTCGGTGATGCCTCTAGCGGCCAAGAGAGCGTCTAATTGTGCCGCCGCTTTCTTCAACGCTGCGCGATCCTCATCCGTGCGCTGGCGTCGAGCGGGGATGAAGTATCCCACGGTATCGCCATGCCGTGTAATCGCGACGGGGGTGTCGCTCTGGAGCACGTAAGTCGCGAGCTTTTCGCGGAACTCGCGAATACCAACCTTGACTGGCTCCATGGTGATGTACTCCTGCGTTCCTACCTGTACACGATTATAGGACACCAGAGTGAGTAGGGGGCGGCTTCCTGGAACCGGCGCCGCCCATACCTCCCTGCCCTGTTTGCTGATCGAGTCGTCAATGATCAATGCCGGGCCGGCCTTCTGGTTGAAGAACGGCTGAGTCAAAGATGATGTGCTCCTCAACCGCCATGCCATTGACGATCCGAAAGCGATCGACACCAAGGAACGTGCGCTGCTTTCCGTGAATAACGCTCGATGTCTCCCACGCAATGTAGAGCATGTCGCCGCTGCCCGCGCAGTCGAGGGGTGTCACCGTCATGCCGGGAAATGCGCTTAGCATCCCCGTCATGTAATTGACGTAGTCGGTTCCCGACATCGTCGGTTGGCCGGTGAAGTGAATCTGGGCTTCAGCGGCGATGAGCTCTGGTACGCGCAGACCGGAGGGCGCAGCCCAGAACGATTTGAAACGCTCGAAGAAGTCCTGGTGTTCAGGGGTGAGGGATGCCGAGGGTTTGGAAGGCATTGCTTTCAAGATATGTGCGCGACGCACATATTGTCAAGTTGCAAAACGTGCGGCACGCACATAGGGTGGATCCATGACCGATCGTACTGCCAATCTGCTCGGCGCTGTCGGACTCGCCGTCGCTGATCGCATCGAGGCGACGGCGCGAGACATCCTGAACCACGCCGGTGAAACGCCTGCCGCACTGGTGGTTATCGGATATGGCTTGGGCCCATCCAACGACCAGTTGCGGCGCATTCTTGGCTTGTCTCACCCGGGATCGGTTCGCCTCGTTGATCGTCTTGTCGCTGACAATTTGGTTGAGCGGCGGGCAGGCCACGATAAGCGGGCCATCGCGCTTTATCTCACCGAGTTGGGTGCAACCCTTCGTGAGAGATTGCTGAAGGGGCGGCTCGCCGCCATCAGACCGCTGTTAGTGCCGCTGACTGCAGCCGAGCAGGGGGTCTTGGCTGACCTCCTTCACAAAATGCTTTCGTCAATGGAATTGACAGACTTAGAGCGGTGTACGCTCTGCCGCTTGTGTGATGATCGAGTCTGCGTCAACTGTCCGATTCCAGCTCAGTTTAGAGACCGGAGATAAGTGTCGCGCGGCAGGCAGGGGAGAAGAGGGCGGCTCCCGAATCCACGCCGCCCGTACTTCCCTGCCCTGTTTGCTGATCCCCGGCGGTTACAGCCGGATGCCGCCGGCGATGACCAGGACTTGTCCCGTGGTCCACGAGGCATCGGGAGAGGCAAGATAAGCGACGGCGCCGGCGATGTCGGCGGGCGTGCCCAGGCGTCCGAGCGGTGTTTGCGACAGCACGTACTGGCGGAACTCCGCCGACCCCTCCATCTTCTCCTGACCCTCGGTTTGGATGAGGCCCGGCGCAACGGCGTTAACGCGGATCTTGCGCGACCCCAGTTCTACGGCGAGGCTTCTGGTGATGGCGTCGACCGCAGCCTTGGTAGCCGAGTAGACGGACCCATTCGGTACCGGCGAACTACCGACCAACGAGCTGACGTTGACGATGCTCCCGCCGTTCTCGCCGAAGACTTTGACGGCTTCCTGCGTGGCAAACAGCAGAGCCTTTACGTTGAGGTCGAACTGGCGGTCATAGTGGTTCTCATCCACGGCAGCCAGTGGGAGGAGTTCGTAGACGCCGGCGTTGTTCACCAGAATATCCAACTGGCCGAAGGTTGTGACCGCGGCGGCCAAGAGTTGACGCACCTGCTCGCGGTTGCGCACATCGGCTTGCACGGCCAGGGCTTTGCCACCGGCACTTTGAATACGCGACACCAGCGCATCGGCGGTATCTTTGTTACGGCCATAGTTGACCACCACCGCGGCGCCTTCGGCGGCGAGCCTTTCGGCGATGCCCGCACCAATCCCCAGAGAGGCGCCCGTCACGACGGCCACCTTGCCATCCAATCGTTTCATGCTTTGTTTGCTCCCAGTTTCTGTAAGCGACGTGGTTACGAAAGTAGAGATGGCGGGCGGCGGGGAAAGATTCAGACGGGAATCACGGGCAGCGGATAGCGGAACTCACCGCGGAAGATCTCAGAGAACACCGCCAGCATCTCGTCATGAAGCAGGCCGTTGTCGGCCAGGTAATGCGGGCTGCGGACCTGCATGGGGCCGCCCTTCATGTCGGTCATGACGCCGCCGGCTTCGGTGACCAGCAGCCACCCGGCGGCCATGTCCCAGGGATTGAGGCCGAACTCCCAGAAGGCATCGAGGCGCCCGCAGGCGACGTAGGCGAGGTCGATGGCGGCGGCGCCGGCGCGGCGTACGCCATGGGTGGCCATGGCCAGTTGGTGATAGAAGTGAACGTTGATGTTCAGGTGGCGGCGGCGGCTGGGGAAGCCGGTGCCCACCAGGGAGTCGGCGATCGTGGCGGTCTGCGACACCTGGATGCGCTCGCTGTTAAGATAAGCGCCCGCGCCTCTCTCAGTGGCGAACATCTCGTCACGGGTAGGGTCGTAGATAACACCGGCGATCATCTCGCCGTCTTTCTCCAGCGCCAGGGTGACATTGAAGACGGGAAAGCCGTGGGCGAAGTTGGTGGTGCCGTCGAGCGGGTCGACATACCAGCAGAAGCCGTTGTGGCCCTCCTGCCCGCCGCCTTCTTCCGCGAGGATGGCGTGTTGGGGATAAGCCGCCTTGAGGCGGGCGACGATAAGTTTCTCGCTTTGGCGGTCGGCCTCGGTCACCAGGTCGTGCTCGCCTTTGAGTTCGAATCCGATGCGGCGGGCGCGGAAGTCATTCAAAAGCGCACCGGCTTCGCGGGCGATTTCTTTCGCGGTGTCCAGATAAGAAGGCATGTGTCGGGGAAAAACGGGAGACAGCGGTCAGACTTCGTAGAGATACTTGATGTTGCTCTTGAACAGGAAGAGGTTTGGCGCGCCTTCCCTGGTCACGCGGATGAAGGCGGAATCGTAGTACTCGATGGTGCCAACGATATCGCTATCGTCGTCCAGGCGTACGCAGACGCGCACCTGGGAGTCAATGAGGTGCTTGAGATACTTCGGTTCTTCCAGCGTCTGTTCAACCGGCTTTGTCTTTTTCGGCGATGTTTCCACGTTGGCTACGCCCCGGCTACTGGGCATCCCCATAATAGCCACTACGGGTCACAGCCCGCAAATCGCGGCGCGTTACATCGACGCGGACGCTGTGGAAGCGCTCGCGGGTTTTCGGCAGGTTCTTCGGATAGTAGCCAATCAGGTACTGGGTGCGCAGGTCGCGCAGAATGTCGCTGAGCGCCTGATCCAACTCGGGGCCGCCGGACGGTAGAAAGCGCTGGCCGCCGGTGCTGGCGGCCAGGGAGAACAAGGCGTTTTCCCCCCCGATGTTGCGGCCCGGGTCATTCGTGATGGGCATCAGCATGATGGAATAGATGGGGGCGTCGGTCTTATGCGCGGCTTCGAGCGCATCGTGGTAGCGGTAGGTGCTGGTGGTGTCGCCGCCATCTGTGATGACGACGATCACATGGCGGCCGGGGCGGCCTTCCAGGCTGCGGGCGGCAAACCAGAGGGCATCGTAGAGGCTGGTGCCGGCTTCGGCTTTCAACGGCTGCACGCGGCGGTCGATCTGGCCCAGCTTGCGGGTGTAGCCGGTGTGCTGCTGCACCTGATGGTTGAAGGTGAAGAGCGCCACCTCGTCGTTCGGGTTGCCTTCGTGGACCACGGACTGGACGAACTTCTTCACCGAGGCGGTGGCGATCTTCAGATCCTTGGAGATGGAAGCGCTGGTGTCCATGAGCAGGGCGATCGAGAGAGGCTGCTCGGTGTACTTTTCAAAGACCGCGATCTCCTGGCGGACGCCATTGTCGAGGACGGTGAATTCGTCGCGGCCGAGGTCGCCGACGAGGCGCCCGTTGAGGTCCTTGACAGTGGCAAGCAGGCGGACCAAGCGGACATCGGAACGGAAGACAGGCGGAGCTTCCGGCTCCGGCTGCTGCTGGGGCACGGCCAGCGGCAGCAGCAGCGTTAGGCCCGCGATCAGGAGCGCGGCGCTACCGAGTCGTCCCATTCGCCTTCCACCCATACTTCGCCGTCTTCAAAATACTCCTTCTTCCAGATAGGCACCAGCCGCTTGAGGCGGTTGATGGCTTCGAGCGAGGCATCGTAGGCGGGACGGCGGTGTGGCGAGGTGACGGCGATCACCACGCTCGCCTCGCCGATATCCATTTTGCCCAGCCGGTGTACGATGCCGATGCGGCTGATGGGATGGGCGGCGGCAATCTCGCGCCCGATCCTCGCCATGACGTCGATCGCCATGGCTTCATAGCATTCGTAGTCGAGGTAGCGGGTTTGCCGGCCCTTCGAGTTATTGCGTACGACGCCTTCGAAGGTAAGGACGGCGCCGTCCCGCCCTTCCAATAGACGGGCCTTGAGGGCGCGTTCGTCTATGGGATCGCGGGTGAGAGCGAAGAAGTGTCCCGCCGGGTCAGCGATCTGGTGCGTGTAGCCTCCCGTTCCGCCGCTGACTGGGGGCAGAAACGCCACCTCGTCGCCGTCTGAAAGTGGCTGTTCGCGGCCCGCGAAGGAGCGGTTGTGCGCCAGGACGATGCTGCGGGAGTAGGCGGCAAGCTTGGGGAACTGCCCGGCGTAGTGGTCCCAAACGGTCTGGAGCGAGCTGCCGGAAGGAAGCTCGATCTGCTGTTGGGAAACCCCGGCCAGGTCCTTCAGCATGCCGAAGAACAGAACTTGGACGCGCACAATTACCAGACTAGCAGACGTATCCGGGGCCGCCCGGTTTCGTGGGGCCGGTGGGAAAGGGCCTTGCGGAACCTAGATTATTTCACGAAGCATGAATTGTTTTCCCCGATTTCCGCGCACTTCGAGATAGGAGGGAAAGGACGATGACATCCGAACGGTGGCGGCAGGTGGAGGAGGCGTTTCACGGAGCGTTGGAACAGCCGGAGGAGGAACGCGGGGCGTGGCTGGAGCGGACCTGTGGGGCGGACGAGGGGTTGTTAGGGGAAGTGCGGGGTCTTTTGGAAGCCGATGGGGGGATGGATCTGTTGTTTGAACGGGAGATCCGGCGGTCGGCGGCGAGGCTGTTGTTGGCGTTCGGCTATCCGGCGATGCGGCATGCCAGGTGATACCATAAGGCGTCGATGCTTGGCAGGGCTTTCGAAATAGAGCTACAGCACTTCTTGAAGGGCATGAGCCTGATGTCCTGGGTGGGTCATTTCCTGGCTCTGGCGGTCTTCGGTTTGCTGGTCCCCCTTCGCCAGGGGATCGACTTTCTGGACGTCATGTTCCTGCTCGCCTACGCCTGCCTGCCGTGCCTGTTTGCCGCGCCGCTGGTGGCCGAAAGTGTGGCCTCGCGCCGCATCCCGCCGCCGCGCGAAGGCTATCTGGCCCAAGTTCTCATCCCCGTTCTCTTCGCCCTGCTTTGGTTGGTGCTCATCCTCGCGACTGGCTTCATCACGGTGAACGCCGCCAGCCGCATCCCGCGCACCATCCTGCCGCCCGCGCCGGTTCTCTTCAACGTGGCTGCCCTCAGCATCGCACTCACACTGCTGGCCGGCGCGCTCACCGCCTGGCTCTCGCTCAACATCGGTACCGTTAAACTCGCCAAAGCCCACTCGCGCCGCCTCTTTCTTTTAATGCTAGTGCTCGTCCTGCTCTGGACCCGCCTCGCTCCACCCCACTGGCGCAACTTCGTCGCCGACCGCCTCACCGCCGGCCGCATCACCGGATTCCTGGTCCCGCTGGCGCTGCTTCTTGCCGGCCTCGCCCTTGCCCTGCTGCGCGCAGGGGCCCGCCGCCGCGAAGAGGATGAAGAGGGGCCGCTGCTCAAACTGGTTTAGTTCCCTCCACGCTTCACGTTATAGTGAAGAGTTCACCTCGTTCTTTATGAAGATCACTGCACAAGGGCCTTGCCGCGTCGACATGGCAGGGGGCACGGTCGATATCTGGCCGCTCTATCTGTTCCACAAAGGCGCCGTCACGCTCAACTTCGCGGTCAACCTCTATACGCGCTGCGTCATCGAAACCACCGATTCCCCCGAGATCGTGATCCGCTCACTGGACCTCAAGGGGGAAGAGCGCTTCGCCAATCTTGAGGCCCTCCAGAAAGCCAAGAAGTACAAGCTGCCGCTGGCGGCCTACGTCATCGACTTCTTCCAGCCCCAACAGGGCTTCGTCATGGAGACCCATTCGGAAGCCCCGGCCGGCGCCGGCATCTCCGGCTCCTCTTCGCTGATTATCTCCATCGCCAGCGCCCTCAATAAGCTCATGGGCACCGGGCATAACATCGAGAAGATCCGCGAGATCGCCCAGAACAACGAAGCGCGCATCATCCGCGTGCCCACCGGCTGCCAGGATTACTACCCCGCCATGTACGGCAAGGTCAGCGCCGTCGAGATGGACTGCGCGGGCATCCGCCGCAAGGAAATCCCAGTCGATCTGGCCGACTTCAACCAGCGCATCGTGCTTGCCTATACCGGCGAGCCGCGCAACTCCGGCATCAATAACTGGGAAGTGAACAAGGCCCACATCGACGGCGATAAGACCGTACACCGCAACTTCGACCGCATCGTCGAGATCGGCATCGCGATGCGCGCCGCGCTCGAAGCCAGCAACTGGAGTGAAGTGGCCAAACTGCTGCGCGACGAATGGGCCCATCGCAAGAAGAACGCCCCGGGCATTACCACGCCGCTCATCGATAGTCTGATGGAGAAGACGAAGAAGGCCGGCGCCAAGGGTGGCAAGGTCTGCGGCGCGGGCGGCGGCGGTTGTGTTTTCTTCCTTGTGGAGCCCGATGCCAAGGCCCGCGTGGAAGCCGCCATTACGGAAGCCGGCGCCCGCGTGCTGCCGGTGCAGGTGGCGCCCCAGGGCGTGCAGGTGAAGGTAACCCGCTAGAATCCGAAGCATGGAGCCGACGCCCACGCCGACGCCCCCGCCCGCCGCATCGGACCGTCCAACGAAGGGCGGCGTGCTGCTGCGGGTGGGCATCTTCGCCTTCCTGGAGATCGCCGGCATGTGGCTGTTCGCCCCCTTGATGTACCCCATTGCGGGCTACTTCATCGCCGCCGCGCTGAGCACTTTTGCCGCCGCGGCGGTGGCCAACACCATCGCCCTGCGCGTGTACGAACGCGGCCAACTATCCGACGTCGGCCTGGGCTGGTCGCAGGCGTCGCGCAAGAACCTGGCCTGGGGCCTGCTGCTGGGAGCCGGCGCGGCCCTGGCAGTGCTGGTGCCGCCTGTTATCCTCAGGCTCGCCGAGTTCAAACCGGCGGTGGGATGGGAACCGAACGCGGGCAGCGCGGCGGTGCTGGTCGTGGTGCTGCTGTTCGGCGCTATCGGCGAAGAGCTGCTCTTCCGGGGCTACGGGTTCCAGGTACTGCTGGCGACCGTCGGCGAGTTCGCCACCATCCTGCCGGTGAGCGTGCTGTTCGGTCTGGCTCACTCAAATAACCAAAACGCAAACCACGTCGGCACCGTCAATACAGTGTTGTGGGGCCTGCTGTTCGGACTGGCGTTCCTGCGCAGCCGCGACCTGTGGCTGCCCATTGGGATCCACTATGGCTGGAACGTCACCCTCCCCTTCTTCGGGGTCAACCTCAGCGGCTTTACAATGAAGGTGACGGGCTATTCGCTGGAATGGAAGTTGCCCGACTTGTGGAGCGGCGGCGCTTACGGACCGGAGGCGGGCCTGCTCTGTACGGGCGTGCTGGCGTGGTTGTTCTACTTCCTGTTCCGCGCCCCGATTGAGCGTCAGGAGTCGTTTCTGTACCATCCGGACGACGACTGAAAGTAAGTGAGGTGTCACGATGCGAGCGCTGCTGTGGATGACGATTCTCGGGCTGCTGCCGGCAGCCGAAGCCCGCAAACTCACCGACGACGAACGCATCGAGATCCTGCGTGGCATGAGCGCCGAAGCCGGCACGCTGAAGGTGGTGATCCCGCGATCGAAGAAGCCACTGCACCTGCAGACCGACGGCACCTGGGACAAGGAACAGTGGGACGCGGCGGGCAAGGAGTTCGGCCCGGCCGGGCGCGTCGGCGATACGGTACAGATCACCAAGGTCACGATTGAAGACGACAAGCTGCTGTTTGAGATCAATGGCGGGTTGAAGAGCGGGCGCAAGTGGTACGAGCGGGTGGAGGTCGGCATGGGCAATCGCACTACGCCGGTGAGCGGCGGTGGCAACCCGTCGCTGGGCACCAATCTCGCGTTGCTGTTTCCGAAAGGGACGCCGCCCTTGACCGCGCAGGAGATCAAGAAGATGCTGTCGCCGCTGATCGACTTTGAGAAGCGCACCGCCACCGAGACCTTCGTCTCGACGCTGCCGCCGGAGATCGCCGAGGCCGTCAAGAACAACAAGGTGGTGGAGGGAATGGACCGCGAGACCGTGCTGCTGGCCGTCGGCCGCCCGAGACTGAAGAGCCGCGAGACGAAGGACGGCATCGACTATGAAGACTGGGTCTACGGGCAGCCTCCGGGCAAGATGACGTTCGTCACGTTCTCGGGCAGCAAGGTCACTAAGGTGAAGGACACGTACGCGGGATTGGGCGGCTCGACCGCGCCGGCGCTGCCGCCGCGTTAAACGCCGTAGCGGTCGCTGAGGATGCGGCGGTGATGTTCGAAGTGGCCCGCGGTGGCGAATAGCAGCGCGCGGGTGGATAGCGTCGTCCCACTTGCGATGCCCTTGCGGTCCCAAGCCGCTGCGGGCATCGCTTCCGCCAGGGACAGGGTCGCCAGCCGCACGCGCCGGAACTCGTCCTTATGCGCGGCCCAGGGGATATGGTGCGCCCCGGCATGGGCGGCGGCGATGTCCTGGTCGAAGCCGGGCAGGCTGCCCTCGAGTCCACGGGCAAACCACCAGGCACGGAAGGTGAAGACACGCTCGGTGTCGCCGATGTGGTTGAGGACTTCGCGGATACTCCACTTGCCGGCTTCGTAGCGGTGGAGGGAACGCTCTTCGGTGATGGCATCGGCCCAGTCATCGAAGGCTTGCAACTGTGAGTTCAGGACAGCGATGACATCATCGGATTGTACCTGGTTGATGTAGTTCCAGAAATGGCCGGCGGCTTCGTCGGGCTGGGGGCGGGATGGCATTGACACAAGTTTAGCGAACGTCCGCGATATACCTGGAGTCGCAACTCCTACAACCCATAAATATGGGAAACTAGAAATCATGAAGACCACCGTCGAGATCCCGGATCCGCTATTCCGGCGTGTCCGCAGACATTGCGCCGAGAAAGACCTCTCGTTCCGGGAATTCGTCGAACAGGGCCTTCTTCTTGCGCTGGACGACGCCCAGCGCAACAAACGCTTCCGGCTGAAGCCCTTCGGCTTCGACGGCGATGGCCGGCAGATTCACGACTGGGAGGAGATCCGCGAACTCATCTATGAAGGCCGTGGCGGAGTGCCGGAACTGCCATGATCGCGGTTGATACCAATATCCTGTTGTACGCTCATCGTCGCGACTCACCGTTCCACGGAGCCGCGGCGTCGTGTGTTCGTGAACTTGCCGAGGGTAGTAGACCATGGGCTATCCCCTGGCCGTGCCTCTATGAGTTCCTTTCCATCTCTACCCATCCCCGCGTGTTTAAGCCACCGACACCCCTACGGAACGCGCTGAACGATATCGAGGTCTGGCTGGAATCGCCAACTTTGCGGCTTCTGTGTGAGCACGATGCCCATTGGTCCGCTTTTAAGCAGGTGCTCCTGGACGGCAAGATTGCTGGACCAACGGTCCACGATGCGAGGATCGCCGCCCTATGTCTCGCCCATGGAGTCACAAAGCTGTATTCAGCGGATCGAGACTTTTCCCGATTCTCCGAGCTTACCGTCATCAATCCGCTCGTAACCCGCTAGTCCTCCAGGAACGGAGGCGCACCACGACCTCGCCGCAGTAAACTGGTGTGGCTATGAACGTTCCGTTAACCCCCGTCCGGTTTCTCTATCGGGCTATGGACTTGTTTGCCCGCAAAGTGGGCATTGTGTCGGGTGCTGACACCTTCACCTACCAGCAGTTCGGGGAGCGGTGTCTGCAGCTTGCGAGTGCGCTGCGGAAGGCTGGTATTCAGCCTGGGGACCGGGTCGCTTACCTCAGTTTCAACAACAACCAACTGCTCGAAGGGTACTATGGCGTGCCTCTGGCTCGGGGCGTGGTTATGCCGTTGAATGTGCGGCTGACGGTGCAGGAACTGGTGCCGATTCTGAACCATTCGGGGGCGCGGATGCTTGTTTACGAGAACGACTTCCTGCCGGTGGTTGAGCAGATTAAGGCGGGGTGCGGGTCGATCGAGCGGTTCGTCACGATCAACGACAAGACGGGTCCGGCTGACCTCACCTACGAGGAGCTGCTGGCGAGTGGGACGCCGGAGTACATCGACTTCATGGACTTCGATGAGAACGCCGTGGCCGAGCTGTTCTACACCAGCGGGAGCACGGGGACGCCGAAGGGCGTCATGCTGACGCACCGGGCGTTGTACCTGCATGCGCTGCATGTGGCGGTGATGGCCGACGATCCGAAGACCATCGTCGATCTGCACACTATCCCTCTGTTCCATGCGAATGGGTGGGGGCGGCCGCAGTCCTCGACGATGCTGGGCACCAAGCAGGTGATGGTGCGGCGCTTCGAGCCGACCGGCGTGTTCCGGCTGATCCAGGAGCACCGGGCCACGGAGATGGCCGTCGTGCCGACGATGGCCAATGCGCTGCTGAACGCACCGGACCGGGGCCAGTATGACCTGAGCAGTCTACGCAAGATCGGGATTGGCGGCGCGGCGGCCTCGCCGGAGTTGATCGCCCGGATGGAGGCGGCGTTCCCTTGCGAGGTGACGTCCGGCTATGGGATGACGGAGACCGCCCCGGTGCTGACGACGGCGAGGCCGAAAGGGACCATCGACGAATCGAACGACAGCGAGCGCCACCGGCGGCATGCGATGGCGGGGTGGAGCGTGACGGGCGTCGAGGTGCGGGTGGTGGATCTGGACTTGAAGCCGGTGCCGCGCGACGGGCAGTCGATTGGGGAAGTGGTGGCCCGGGGCGACCATATCATGCTTGGCTACTTCCGGGAACCGGAGGCGACAGCCGCGGCGATTGAGAAGGGCTGGATCCATACGGGAGACATGGCCACCTGGGATGAGGAGGGGTACATCCAGATCGTGGATCGGAAGAAGGAAATCATCATTTCGGGTGGGGAGAACATCTCGTCGATTGAAGTGGAGAAGGCGATCTTCGCCCATCCGAAGGTGCTGGAGTGCGCGGTGGTGGCGGCTCCCGATGAGCGCTGGGGCGAAGTGCCGGCGGCGATCATCGTTCTGAAGGATGGCGAGACGGCCACAGAGGAGGAGATCATGAGCTTCCTGCAGGAGCGGTTGGGCAAGTTTAAGCTGCCGAAGATCGTGGAGTTCCGGGAGGATCCGTTGCCCAAGACCGGGACGGGCAAGATCCGCAAGCTCATCCTGAAGGAGCCGTTCTGGGCGGGGAAGGCGAAGCGGGTGCAGGGCTGATGGTTTCGGTGGCGATTCCCTGCCCTATCGACGAGAAGGACGAACTGCTGGCGGAGTTGCTGGATTCGGGCACGGGCGGCATTGAGGAGAAGGAAGAGCTGGGTGGGGACTGTGTTATCGAAGTCTTCTTCGATACGGCGGAGCAGGCGCAGGCGGTGATGGAGCAGTTCGCGGCGCGCCAGCCAAGGCTGATCGAGCATGGCGACCAGGACTACGTGGCGCAGTTTCAGGAGTTCTGGGAGCCGGTGGCGATCGGGGAACGCTGGTGGCTGGCGGCGCCCTGGGATGCAGAGGAGACGCCGGCGGGCCGTATCCGGATCGACTACCAGGTGGGGATGGCGTGCGGTACGGGAGCGCATCCCTGCACGCAGCTATGCCTGGAGTTGCTGGAGCCGCACCTGTCGGCGGAGAAGGCGGTGCTCGATGTGGGGGCGGGGTCGGGGATCCTGTTGCTGGCGTGCCGAGCAGTGGGCGTTTGGCGAATCGCCGGCTGTGATCTCGAGTTGGATAACATGGCGATCGCGGCGGAGGCCGGATTGCCGGTGTATGTGGGGTCGGCGGACGCGGCGCGGAGCGAGGCCTTTGACGTGGTGGTGGCGAACATCAGTTCGGAGGCGGCCGAGCTGTTGTGGGAGGAGCTGCTGCGGGTGGCCAAGCCGGGTGGGACGATCATCCTCTCGGGTTTTCGGGTCGATGAACTGCCGGTGCAGGCCGGGTTGGGAAAAGTGACGACGAAGGAGGGCTGGGCAGCCGTTACGCTGTCCCGCCCACCGTCATCTTGTCGATCTTGATGGTGGGAATGCCGACGCCGACGGGGACGCTCTGGCCTTCCTTGCCGCAGACGCCCATGCCTTCATCGAGCTTGAGGTCATTGCCGACCATGCTCACATACTTGAGGGCTTCGGGGCCATTGCCGATGAGGGTGGCGCCCTTGATGGGGCGGGTGAGTTGGCCGTCTTCGATGAGGTAGCTTTCGGTGGCCGAGAAGACGAAGTTGCCGCTGGTGATGTCGACCTGGCCTCCGCCGAACATGGCGCAATAGATGCCCTTGCGGACGGAGCGGATGATCTCCTGGGGGTCGCTGTCGCCGGCGAGCATGAAGGTGTTGGTCATGCGGGGCATGGGGATGCTCTTGTAGCTTTCGCGGCGCCCGCTGCCGGTGCTGTCGCCGCCGAGGATGCGGGTGGAGAGCTTGTCCTTGAGGTAGCCGCGGAGGACGCCCTTTTCGATGAGGACGTTCTGCTGGGTGACGGCGCCTTCGTCGTCGACGTTGAGCGACCCGCGGCGATTGGCGATGGTGCCGTCGTCGACCACGGTGCAGAGGGGGCTGGCGACCTGCTGGCCGATGCGGTTGCTGAAGGCGGAGACGCCTTTCCGGTTGAAGTCGGCTTCGAGGCCATGGCCGACGGCTTCGTGGAGGAGGATGCCGGGCCAGCCGGGGCCGAGGACGACCACAGATTCGCCGGCGGGGGTCTCGACGGCGTTGAGCTGGATGATGGCCTGGCGGGCGGCTTCGCGGGCGAAGTGTTCGGGGGTCTTCTCATTGAGGAAGAAGCTGAGGCCGACGCGGCCGCCGCCGCCGGAATAGCCCTGTTCGGGGGTGCCGCCCTCATTGCGGGCGAGGGCCATGACGCCCATGCGGGCCATGGGCTGCATGTCGGCGCTGAGGACGCCTTCGCTGGTGGCGACGAGGACGTGCTTGACGGAATCGGCGTAGGAGGCGGAGACCTGGAAGACGCGCGGGTCGTGGGCGCGGGCGGCTTCATCGGCACGCTTGACGAGGGAGACGCGCTCCTGGAGGCTGGCGTCGCTGGCGAGCGCGGGTAAGTCATACAAATTGCGGCGGCGGGCCTCTTCGAAGCCGGTGGCAACGACGCTGGAGGGGCCGGCGGCGATATGGGCGGCGACGCTGGCGGCCTTGAGGATCTTGCCGGGCGAGAGGTCGTCGGAGAAGGCGTAGCCGGTCTTTTCGCCGGAGATGACGCGGACGCCGACGCCGAGGGTAACGCCCTGGGTGGCGCTCTTGACGATGGACTCTTCGAGGCCGACGGAGGTGGTTTCGAGGTACTCGAAGTAGAGGTCGGCGTATTCGCCGCCGGCGGACATGGCTTCACTGAGGTAGCGTTCCAGGTCGCGCTCAGTGATCCCGAACTTCTGTGCGAAAAACGAATCGCGAAGGGGCATGTAGTTTTAGTCTAGCAACCGGGCGCAAATGGACAGCCGGGGCGGTTGGATGAGACGGGAAATACACGGGTTAGGGGTGTGACGCCGTTTGGGCACAGCTCGGGTTTGGCAGATTTCGCCGGGCCGGGGGGCGAGGGGGCTGACGGCGATTCTGGGGCGGTTTCGGGCGGGCTGCGGACTCTTGCGGCTACGCAGCCGGGCGGTTTTGGGTACGGTCCGTGGCCGCCGTTGGTTCGTTCTGCATTGCGACCGGCGCGGCGGTGGGAACCGGGCCGCGGGCGGTGTCGATGGGGGTCACGGTGGCCCCGGCCGTTGGTTCATAGTGCAAATTTTTATTTTCGGATTCGGGAACCTCGGCGGTGGGCGGGACCGGCTCGGGTTCGGCGATGGGGGCCTGTTCGGCTTCGAGCTTCTGGCGATAGTCGATGGCCTCGAGCAGGGCCTTGCGGGCTTGGATGCGCTCGCGGGCGAGGCGGGCGACATGGCGGTCGAGGTTGCGATGGGCCGACGAGTGGTCGTTGAGCGACTTGTATCCCAGGGCAAGCGCGCCTTCGTCGTTCATGACCGGGAACACGCGCTGGATCTCTGGGCCGACGATATCGGTTTCGAGATTGATGAGAGTGACCAGGAGATCCTCGGCGCGATCATGCTGGAAGTCGGCGCGAGCGACTTGGTGACGAGGTAGAGCTCGTAGTCCGATTGCGGAGCCCAGTGAGCGATGGCGGCGTCGAGGTGCTGGTTGAACTCGGCCTGCTCGCTGGGGGTACCGAGGAAGTTCTTGGCGCAGAGGCCGTGTTTGATGGCGTTCTGGGAAGAGCGGGCTTTGCCGGCTTCGGAGGTGGGTCCGTGGGACTTGGCTCCGTTGCTGCGGGCGATGTCTGCTTTGGTTAGGGGGGACTGCGCGGGCGCCGGGATGTGATTGCGGTTGCGATTGCGCTTTTTCATGGAAATGCTCCTGGGTTTTGGAATAGCGGCGGAAGGGCCCGGCCGGAGGCGCGATGCAGACGGCGGTGTATCGCGGATTCAGAATAGCAGGAGAGGGTGGGAGAGGCGGGTTGGGGGAAAGTGGGGTTTTGGGTGTAGGTTGTTGATAGCGTGGGAGAACTTTTTATTTGCCGGATAAGTGAACGGGTTGGGGTTGTGCCGTTTTTACGAAGAAGCTGGAAGAGGCAGGGTATCGTGCGCCTTTGGTTGCTCGCCAACCCGCTCCCTCGCGGTCGCGGCTCCGTAACGTGTTCATTCTAATGAGCCGCCCGCGAGGGAGCGGTGTTTCGGACTTCTACGATGGGGCCGTTTAGAACCGCTGCTGGTAGCGAGCGCTAATCCGCGAAAGAGCCGCTGCATAATCTAGCCGTGTCTCGTCGTAATTCACCCATTCAAACGGATACGGCGAGGCGTTGGTTGCCTTGAAGCGGAGTACAACGAATTCGTCGAAGCTCGGCGCAGCGTGGGCCAACAGCCGTTGTTCGGCGTCCGGCGCTTCCTGAAACGGATGAAGGAAGCCTTGTTTGCCGGTCGTAAAACGGCCGATCACCTTCATAGCCTACCGTGCCGTCAGCCTGATTGATGCCGACAACGGCAACGCAAATCGGATTGCCGCCACCGCGCCGGAACTGGACGACCTGATTGCGAAGGTCGTTAATCACGCGGTCGATCTGTTTGATCATCGCCTTGGCCAGGATCTTCACTTCCACACCAATCTCGACCGTCGCAATTGGTCCTCTTGAAACCAGATACCCCTTGCCGGTGACCGGCGTTTCGCCCGGAATGATCTCACCGAACGTTCCGTCACCACGCCGGGCAGCGACACCACGGCGCTTGTTCTGGAAGTTGACGACCCGATCCTTACGGCTCAGGACGGCCTCGACGTACTTCGGTGACCGGTTTACGGTAACCAGGTCCTCATAGAGGTGCATCGCAACGAAATCACCCTGACTGGAGTCGCGATGCTTGTAGACTTTTCCCTCAAAAAGTCGCCGGAATTCCGCTGGCAGCCGGTATGGGAGTGGTGTTGGCGTTTCCGACAAGCGTTACCTCGGCCTCCACTGCGCCAACATATCGAGGTTGCCGCGCTTGTTTCCCTATCCGATGCCGGGCGATTTCGACATAGGCGGGCTCGATTTCGTTGGCGATTGAGTTTCTGCCCGTGATGATAGCAGCTTGAGACGTGGACCCGGTACCTGCGAACGGATCCAACACATTATCGCCAGCAAAGGAGAAGAGCTTGATCAGACGCTCCGCCAACTCGACGGGGAAGGGCGCGGGATGGCCGTCACGCGTGGACGCGCCGCGAAGATCGGTCCATATAGACCGCTGCCAATTCTTCATTTCGTCCTTGCTCAGCATCGAAAGAGCCTTTTGGAGAGGAGTGGTAGTCCTATACTCGCCGCCCTTGCGGAGAAAGAGGATATACTCGATGTCGTTCTTGATGATGCCGCCAGGCTGATAGGGTTTGCCGTAGAAGCCTGCCCCGTTGCCTTCGGCTTCGGTGACCCCGTTGGCAATTTTGTGCCAGAGGATCGGCTGCAGGCAGTCGAGACCAAGCCTACGCGCGCGGACCTGAATGTCGGCGTGGAGGGGGACCAGGTAATGGCGGCCGCCCCGTTTGCGCGGAATACAGACATCGCCGACCACACAGCAGAGGCGGCCGCCGCCGACTAGAACGCGCACGCATTCCCGCCAAACCCGATCAAGTTGGCTCAGGAAATGTTCATAGTCGTCGAAGTGCCCCATCTGTTGGGAGTTGCCGGGCGCATATTGTTTGAGGGTCCAATAAGGCGGTGAGGTTACGACGAGGTGGACGGATTGATCTGGGATCCATGAGAGATCGCGCGCGTCCCCAAGGTGGAGACGATGTATTGTTCTATCAAAGGGCGCGGGCCAAACAGCCTCCCGGTAGTACTACTGGGTCATAAAATATAGTAGTTGTTGAACTTATCTTTCCACAAGGG